>CAJMMT010000008.1 GCA_905214715.1 uncultured bacterium
TAGAGCACGACCTTGCCAAGGTCGGGGTCGCGGGTTCGAGTCCCGTTTTTCGCTCGAAATGTCCGGATGGCGGAATTGGTAGACGCGCTACTTTGAGGGGGTAGTGAGCTTTCGCTCGTGTGAGTTCGAGTCTCATTTCGGACACCAGAGGCCCTGAAACTTAATCAAGTTTCAGGGCCTCATTTTTTATTATAACATATTCGTGCCTGTTTCTATGTTAGGATTCCGGCGCGAATTTTTTGTCCGCTTTCATTTGCCATGTTGACAAAAGAGATTTGCAACACTCAACTTTTTGTCTTATCTTTGCGTTAGAGAATCAGGAAGGGAAACCGGCGCGGAGGTGCCGGTAGACGAGAAAACCACATCAAAGTTATTTGGGAGACTCATCAAATTTATCTGAAATACCGAGACAAGTCTTTTTTCCAATGGCGGGCCCCACGCCTTCGGGCGTTGATCCTTAACCGGGACGCAGGCGGATTACAAAGGGATAAAGACTCTCAAATCCTGTCTATCGGAGTTTCGTCACAATCCTTTGGTGTGGCCTTATAACGGTGGCGAGCCGGTTGGCTGCCACCGTTTTATTTTAATAATAACCAAAATCTCACATATGAAAGACGTTAAAGAGTCATTGCTCGGACGCACGTCGGTGCGCCGATACGAATATGACGACATCCCTCAGGAATCAATGGATTTCATCTACCGCGCGGTAGAAAACACTCCTACCTCATACAACGGACAGCAATTCTCGGTAATAGACATTACCGACCAGTCTCTTAAAGAGGAGCTTTACGCGCTCACCAACCAGAAGCAGATAAAAACCTGCAAGCATTTCATGGTATTCCTTTCCGATTACAACAAGATATCGCGTCTGGCTGAAAAGAAGGGTATCGACATGCCACCCTTTACCGATACCATGGACGGAACCGTGATAGGTATAATCGACGCATCATTGGCCATGATGAGCGCGGTGGTCGCCGCGGAGTCATGCGGTCTCGGCACAAACTGCATCGGCTATCTGCGCACGGTCGATCCGCGGAAAGTGGCCGAATTGCTTCAATTGCCCAAAGGAGTGTTTGTAGTATGCGGACTGGCCATAGGAGTGCCCCGTGAACATCCGGACCTTAAACCCAAGGAACCGCAACCGCTGGTGTTCCACAAGAACCGTTACCGCCAGGATAAGGAGCGTATGGTAGAGGAACTGGCCGAATATGACGCGAAGGTTCAGGAATACAATCGTACCCGCTCGGGAGCCAAGACCGACAACGACTGGTGCGGACATATAATAGACTACTATCGTCATGCCATGGAATACCGTATCCTTGATTATCTTAAAGAGCAGGGATACGATATAAAACGCTGATATAGGCGTGGAGAAGGAGTTTATCGGACTCCCTTGAAATATTTTGCCGATTTTTCTTAAAAATAATTTGGTAAAAATTTTTCAATATTAAAAAAGTTACCTAATTTTGTAGCGGTATGTGCTTTAGGGCTCATGCCGCTTTAATCTTGATGGGGCGGAAATAGCTTTCAGAGGATGGTCCATTAGTTGTAATCTCAAGGTTAAAGGCTTAACAAGTAAATAGATAAACATAATTAATAATCTTTAAATTCTTTAAGATGAAGAAATTTTTCCTCCTTTCAGCTGCCCTTATGGCAGTTGGTGCAATGTCCGCTCAGGACTTCGATGTGTATGTAATCGGTTCTAACGTAAACGGCGGCTCTTGGGATGTCATTTTAGGTAGAGAAGATTGCAAAATGACTTTCGTCGGCGATGGTATCTACGAGTGGGATGGTGAATTCCTTGGTACCGGATTCAAACTAAATGATGGTACCTGGTCTAATCCTGACCACAACTGGGGTGCTACCGAAGGAGAACTTTCACTGGGTGTTCCTTACGGTCCTCTTACAGCGTCTGGTACCAGCGGCAACATCGGTCTCGATGGTTTCACCGGCGTTAAGAATCCTCATGTCGTTTTCGATGCCAATACCGCTATGATCACCGTAACCGGTGAGGCCGATGGTAAGTACGAGTGGTATCTCGTTGGTGATTTCAATGACTTCCATGGTCCCGCAGAGGCTGGAGAAGGTGTTGTGAAATACACTGAAATAGGTGACAAGGTATATGCTTACGAGGGTGTGGAATTCTCAACAGGCGATACCACTATCAAGATGTCTGATACCGGCTGGCACAAGCAGTATGGTGATAACGAAGCCATGATACAATGGGGTGTGACCACAGTGTTGGCAGATGGTGTTACTAATCAGGCCGTGCTTCAGGAATGCGGCAGCGAAGGTACAATGCCCTGCTTCCTCTTCGGTAAATACAACTCCGAGTGGGATCTGAATACACAGACACTGACTTTCCGTGAGGCCGGTTCCGGTGTCAAGGCTCTTGAGGCTGTAAACGGCGAGGCTGAATACTTCAACCTCCAGGGCGTTAAGGTTAACGAACCTGCAAACGGTCTCTTTATAAAGGTTATCAACGGCAAGGCCACTAAAGTAGCTATCCGCTAATTAGAAGTAAATACCCTAACATATAAGGCGCTCCGGCATGGTCGGGGCGTCTTTTATTTGTTGCAAACCTTGGGATTATTCATTAATTTTGCAGACGATGAAAAATATAAGGAATTTTTGTATAATAGCTCATATAGACCATGGCAAGTCGACGCTCGCAGACCGTCTGCTTGAAAAGACGGGTACCGTGGCTGCAAAAGATATGGAAGCCCAGGTTCTCGACGATATGGATCTGGAGCGGGAACGTGGCATAACCATAAAAAGCCACGCCATACAGATGAACCATCGTAAGGATGGTGAAAACTATATACTGAACCTTATCGACACCCCTGGACACGTGGACTTCTCTTATGAGGTGTCGCGCTCAATAGCCGCGTGCGAAGGTGCCCTGCTGATAGTCGACGCGTCGCAGGGTATACAGGCCCAGACCATTTCCAATCTCTATATGGCCATTGACAATGACCTGGAGATAATACCTGTCATAAACAAATGCGATCTTGAATCGGCCAATCCCGACGAGGTGGAAGACCAGATAGTGGATCTGCTCGGTTGCGACCGCGGTGAGATTATCAGGGCTTCCGGCAAGACCGGATTGGGTGTCGATGAGATTCTCGATGCCATAGTAGACCGTGTCCCGGCTCCGGTAGGCGATCCAGACGCTCCTCTGCAGGCCCTTATTTTCGACTCGGTCTTCAATCCTTTCCGCGGCATCATAGCCTATTTCAAGATAGTGAACGGCACCATAAAGACCAACGATTTCGTGAAGTTCGTATCTACGGGCAAGGAGTATCATGCCGATGAGATAGGAGTGCTCAAGCTTGATCTCGCTCCGGGACGGGAGCTATCGGCCGGAAACGTAGGCTACATCATTTCGGGTATCAAGACAAGCCGTGAGGTGAAGGTAGGCGATACGATCACTCATGTATCGCGTCCTTGCGACAAGGCGATAGACGGTTTTGAGGAAGTGAAGCCCATGGTGTTCGCCGGGGTATATCCGATCGAGACGGAGGATTTCGAGAATCTTCGCGCTTCGCTCGAGAAGTTGCAGCTCAACGATGCCTCGCTCACTTTCCAGCCTGAAAGCTCGGCCGCTCTCGGGTTCGGTTTCCGCTGTGGATTCCTCGGGCTGCTGCATATGGAGATTATCCAGGAGCGTCTGGGGCGTGAGTTCAATATGGATGTGATAACTACGGTTCCAAACGTGTCGTATAAGGTTTACGACAAGAAAGGGAACGTAACCGAGGTTCATAATCCCTCCGGCTTGCCCGAACAGACTCTCATAGACCATATAGAAGAGCCGTATATACGGGCTTCGATCATTACGCAGGCAGACTATATCGGGCCGATAATGACGCTTTGCCTCGGGAAGCGCGGCGAGCTGGTGAAACAGGAGTATATATCGGGCAATCGTCTTGAACTTATTTTCGATATGCCTTTGGGTGAGATTGTAATCGATTTCTACGATAAACTTAAATCAATATCCAAAGGATATGCCAGTTTCGATTACCATATAAGTGAATTCCGCGAATCGAAGCTGGTCAAGCTCGATATACTTCTGAACGGAGAGAGCGTCGATGCCCTGTCGACTCTCACCCATGCCGACAACGCCGTAAGGTTCGGACGCAGAATGTGTGAGAAACTCAAGGAGCTTATCCCGCGTCAGCAGTTCGACATAGCCGTGCAGGCCGCCATAGGGGCAAAGATCATAGCCCGCGAGACAATCAAGGCTGTAAGAAAAGATGTTACCGCCAAGTGTTATGGCGGCGACATATCGCGAAAGAGAAAACTGCTTGAAAAACAGAAGGCCGGCAAAAAGCGCATGAAGCAGATAGGCAGCGTAGAAGTGCCGCAGAAAGCCTTCCTCGCCGTGCTTAAGCTTGATTGACGGCCTGGTCCGGGGAGAACCTGAAAAATTCTAATAATCAAAATATGTCTCAAGTATTCTATCGGTTCCGCAAGACATTCAAAGCCTACGCTTCGGGTGGCAACATGCTGATGTTCGCCACGGCTTTGGCCCTGCTTGTGGTCAACCTCCCCTTCACGAAAGACTTCTACAATTCATTGTGGACACATGAGGTGGTCTTGCAGATAGGGGATTTCAATCTCTTCAGCCATAACGGCCACCCGATGTCGCTTATGGATTTCATCAACGATGCGTTGATGGTGTTCTTCTTCTTTTCCGTAGGTCTGGAAATAAAGCGAGAGGTGCTCGTAGGCGAGTTGCGCTCTTTCCGAGCCGCGTTGCTTCCGATCATAGCCGCATGCGGCGGTATGATCGTGCCGGTGGTTATTTTCTATCTCCTATCGCAAGGTACCGACTATTCAGGTGGTGCCGCCATTCCAATGGCTACCGATATAGCCTTTTCGCTCGGGGTGCTGTCTATGCTTGGCAAGCGTGTGCCGGTGGGTCTTAAGATTTTCCTGACCACGCTGGCCGTTGTCGACGATATAGGCGGCATACTTGTAATCGCCATATTCTATTCCACCCAGATAAACTACTGGCTGCTCGTAGCCGCTGCCGGGGTGCTCGCTCTCATCGCCATAGGCGGCGCTTTCGGCATCCAGAGCAAGATGTTCTATTTCATCTTCGGCACCGTGGTATGGTTCATGTTCCTCAACGCCGGTATCCATCCCACTATCGCGGGTGTGCTGATCGCGTTCTGTGTGCCCGCCAAGCCTCTGCTTGCTCCACGTAAGTTCATCGAGACCATAAGGGAGAAGATAGGACACTTCTCTAAAGACGATGACCACAGGCTCGAGAGCAAGACCATTCTCACAAGTCAGCAGATGGATTGGCTTAAAGAGATAGAATCGGCCTCAGACAAGGTAATATCGCCGTTGCAGGATATGGAAGACAATCTGAATCCGTTGGTGAATTATCTTATCGTTCCTCTCTTCGCCTTTGCCAATGCCGGTATCTATTTCGGCGATATGGCTCTCAGCGATGCCTACAGCGGTGTTTCTCTGGCTATAATATGCGGTCTGGTGCTGGGTAAGTTTCTGGGTATTTTCAGTTTCTCGTGGCTTACTATCAAATGCAAGCTTGCTCCAATGCCCAGCAACAGCAACTGGAAGATGCTGGCGGCTGTGTCGGTAGTAGGCGGTATAGGCTTCACCGTTTCGCTGTTCATAGCCAACCTTTCGTTCGGTACCGGAGATCCTTTCATGTCGAAGATTCTCAACGATGCCAAACTCGGTATCCTGCTCGGATCGATACTGGCCGGCGTGCTCGGATATTTCTGCATGAAGATGGTTATGCCGAAACATGCGGTAGACGAAGAATAATCGGCATAAATTTTATATTTGAATACGATAAAAAGTCCCGGAGTCTCCAAGGCTCCGGGACTTTTGTCATATGGGTGTTTCAATTATTATCGCGATAGGAAAGAGGGGTATCGAGGTTGCCGTGCCAGCGGCGGAAGAGTTTCAGGAACACTAAAGCCACGATACAGCCGCCGGATATCGAAAGCGCATATGCCCCTTGAGTGCCCAGCCAGTCGCGCAGCAGGATGCCGAACCCTTCCGGAGCGAAAAGAATATAAGTGGAGGTTACCACTGTCATGAACACAGCCGGAAGAAGTGTAACGATATAGGGTTTGGACATCTTCGCCAACCATACCGTAAGGGTCCATAGTGTAAAAACCGACAGCACCTGATTGCACCATGCGAAGTAACGCCATAGGGCATCGTAGGGCATGAGCATTATCATGAAACAGATAATGAATATCGGAACCGATACCATTAGGCGACGGCCAATTTTCTTCTGAGGTATATTAAGGAAGTCGGCGGCGATAAGACGGGCGCTGCGTAACGCGGTGTCGCCTGATGTGATGGGTGCTGCGATAACTCCGAGGATTGCAAGCACGCCTCCCACGGCTCCGAGCCAGTTCTTAGACAGAGAGTCGACAAGTAGTGCCGGCGAACCGCCTCCAAGAGTCTGCTGAAGCAAGTCGTAACCGCCGGTGAATGTGATAGCAGCGGCGGCCCATATGAGGGCTACGATACCTTCGGCTACCATGGCTCCGTAGAAAATAGGGCGTCCATGCTTTTCGTTGGCGATGCAACGGGCCATCATCGGCGACTGTGTGGCATGGAATCCCGATATGGCACCGCAGGCTATAGAGACGAACATCATAGGAAACACCGGATTCGCCTCGGGGTCCGGTTTGTGGTTGTAGAACTGTGTCCACATCTCAGGCATATCGGCACCGTGAACATATAGCATCACAAGAATACCGAGGGCCATGAAAAGCAGCGCGAGACCGAAAACCGGATACAGGCGGCCTATTAGCTTGTCGACCGGCAGAAGGGTGGCAAGCATGTAGTATGCGAATATCACCACTATCCAGAATGTGCGGTCAAGAGATTCGGGAGTGAGCATGGCGAGCAAGTCGGCCGGATTGTATACGAACACCGCCCCGACGAGAACCATCAACAGAAGCGCGAAGACACGCATGGTCTGCTTTACTCCGTTGCCGAGTTGGTCGCCTACAAGTTCCGGTAGCGACGCGCCACGGTTGCGCAGCGACAGCATACCTGACAGATAGTCATGTACCGCTCCGGCGAATATCGTGCCGAAAACGATCCATAGAAACGCCGCGGGTCCGTACATTACTCCCATTATGGCGCCGAAAATGGGTCCCAGTCCCGCTATGTTGAGGAACTGGATCAGAAATATTTTCCAGGACGGCATTTTTACGTAGTCCACACCGTCGGCCATCTCGTGAACCGGAGTAGGTCGTTTTGAGTCGGCGCCGACGAGCCGTTCCATGAACTTGCCGTAAGTGAAATACCCGGCTATGAGTATCAGCAGGGCGATAGTGAAAGAAATCATATGAAGTTGGTTTGTTGTTATCAGCGCATGGTTTCAGCCTGTATGGCCTGATTACGTAGCTCTTTAATCTCGCGGCCACGCTCTCTCACAGCCTCTTCAAGCTGTAGTATACGGGTCTCTATGAATTGAGTTTTGCTGCGGTTCCCGCTCTTCGCCGCATCGTGATACTCTCTGCGTAGTCTGTCCAAAGTTTCCATATCGCGTTTGCGGGCCTGCATGGCTCCGAGATAGCGGCCGGCGGCCAGCCGGGCCTGCGGTGATGTGAAATTCTCAACCCGTTCGTAGATTCGTCCTCCCGGGATTGAAATCAGGAAATCGCGTTGTTTATTACGTTTTTTATTCGATATGTTATCCAGCGCGTTAAGCTTGTCGGCCCGGATCTCGGAATCTGCCGGCAGAAAGTCTTCGTCTGCGGTCAGTCGGGCGTGGTCTGTTATCTCGGGTGCTTCCGGGTCGTGGTTAGACCTTGACTCTTCCAAAATATATAGGTATAAGGTTACTTTTCCGTCGGCACGGTCGCGGTCTGACACCAGCCACCCCATACCATTTTCCTCGTCTACGGCAACCAAAAGATCATCGTAGGGTGAATTAAATGGCATACCGAGGTTGCGGGGAGCCAGATACTCGCCCGTCTGAGGGTCTCGCGTGGCGACAAACAGGTCGTAGCCGCCCATCGAGCCTTCGGATGGGGATGAAAAGTAGAGAGTAGTGCCGTCTGCCCTCATAAAGGGGAAGTCTGCATCAATGCCGGTGTCGCCCAGACCTCTCAGCGGAGTCGGCTCAGACCAGCTGCCGTCGGTGAGCCTTTCCGATTCCACGATCATGTATATGCCATCTTCATTGCCCTCCGGCTTCTCTTCGGTATCCTCTTCCGATAATCGGGAGACTCTTTGCGACCACAACATATAGTCGCGCGATTCGTTGGCGAAAGCCATCGTGGCCTCATCGCGTCCCTGAGGGAAAGGAATGGAATCGGGCGGCAGCAATGTGCCTGCCGATCCCGGAAGGCGTATGGCTGAAGTGAAGTCGGATTCAGGAATTTGCGTCTTGGATATGAGCTGCAGTTTCTGTACATTCCCGAGACTCTCTTTCGCGATTTCAAGCTGACCTTCGAAGCGGGGAAGAAGTTCTTCGCCGACTGCGGCTTTTTTCTTTGCGGTACTGTAGGTCTTGTAAAGACGCGCCGCCTTCTCGAAATCGTAATCGAGAAAAGCGATACGACCCATATAGAGGTTGTGCTCAGGGGTGCCTTTGGATTTTTCGGCCAATTGTCTCACCTCCTCGGGTGTGGGAAGAATGCCGTTGGAGTAGGCTATGGCAGGCATCAGTGTCGCGGCTATGACAAACGCGTTTGCGATAGATTTTGAATAATCTGAAATCATGGCATGCATGTTCTTAATCTGGGGAGAGGAGTATGATATATGAAAATGAGTATATCGGCTACAACAAAATTAAGAAAAAATTATTAACTTTGCTCCTTAGCAGAAATATAGCTACGCTAAAAAAGGCTAAAACTAAAAAATCATGGAACGGCTTGCCTATGGTAATGAACATAGGCATAGGCGGAACCTGACATCAAAGGTAAACTATAAACCGCAAAATATCATGAGTTTGAATATCATTGTGCTTGCAAAGCAAGTACCTGATACGCGCAACGTGGGTAAAGATGCGATGAAAGAAGACGGCACGGTAAACCGCGCCGCGCTTCCGGCTATCTTCAACCCTGAAGACTTGAATGCGCTTGAACAGGCCCTGAGACTAAAAGAGAAATTCCCCGGTTCGAAGGTTACGCTTCTCACCATGGGGCCCGCACGCGCCGCCGAGGTTATCCGCGAGGGGCTTTATCGTGGAGCCGATGCCGGAATAGTGCTCTCCGACCGTGCTTTCGCCGGTTCCGACACCCTGGCTACATCTTACGCTCTCAGCGCCGCCATCCGCAAAATAGGAAACGTAGACCTTCTGATCGGTGGCCGTCAGGCTATCGACGGCGATACAGCCCAGGTCGGTCCCCAGATAGCGGAAAAACTCGGTCTTCCTCAGGTTACCTATGCCGAGGAAATCCTTGATGTGAAAGATGGTAAGGTAACCATACGTCGCCGTATCGAGAATGGTGTGGAGACGGTTGTTGCCCCCATGCCTCTCGTGATAACCGTCAACGGAAGTGCCGCCGAATGTCGCCCCCGCAACGCGAAGGCTGTGCAGAAATACAAGTATGCCGCTGTTCCATCTGAGGTGGCGGCCGATGAAATACGCAAGGCTCTCCTCGCCGAGCGTCCTTATCTGGAAATAGGCGAGTGGAATGCCGCCGGTGTCGACGCCGACCTCCAGCAGTGCGGTCTGGCCGGTAGTCCCACAAAGGTAAAAGGTATCGAGAACGTGGTGTTCACCACCAAAGAAGCCCGCAAGGTCGAAACCAGCGACGAGGCCCTCGAAGACCTGATTAAAGAACTCATTGCTAACCACACTATAGGCTGACACGCCTTCATACATCAGAAAAATGGCAGACAAGAACAATCTCATAGTCTATTGCGAATATGAAGATGGCCGCGTGGCAGACGTGAGCCTCGAACTGCTCACCAAAGGGCGTCAGCTGGCTGACAAGCTCGGCATCAAGCTCGAGGCCGTGGTGGCCGGCGATAACCTGAAAGATATAGAAAAGCAGGTTATGCCTTATGGCGTAGACACTCTTTACAAGGTTGAAGACAAGCGTATGTATCCCTATACATCGCTTCCTCATTCCTCTTTGCTTATAAACCTCTTCAAGGAGATTCAACCCCGTATCGCCTTCATGGGCGCCACCCACATAGGCCGAGACCTCGGTCCCCGCGTTTCGTCGGCTCTGCACAGCGGACTTACCGCCGACTGCACTTCGCTTGAAATCGGTGATTATACCGACGCTAAAACCGGTACCGAGTACAAGGATCTTCTTTATCAGATCCGCCCTGCCTTCGGCGGCAATATCGTGGCTACGATCGTAAACCCCGAGTGCCGTCCGCAGATGGCTACCGTGCGCGAGGGAGTGATGAAGAAAGAAATCAAGGACGAGGGTTACAAGGGTGAGGTGATTGACCTTGACGTGGCCAAATATACCGCTCCTGAAGATTTCGTGATCGATATAATAGACCGTCATGTTGAGAAATCTAAGGTGAACCTGAAGGGTAGCGCGATAATAGTCTGTGGCGGTTACGGCGTAGGTTCCAAGGAAAACTTCGACCTTCTGCAGAAACTTGCCGATACTCTCGGCGCCGAGGTAGGCGCGAGCCGTGCGGCCGTCGATGCCGGATGGATAGATCATGACCGTCAGATAGGTCAGACCGGCGTTACCGTTCGCCCGAAACTCTATATCGCATGTGGCGTTTCCGGTCAGATTCAGCATATCGCCGGTATGCAGGAGTCTTCGCAGATAATATCTATCAACACTGACCCTGACGCTCCCATCAATACCATCGCCGACGTGGTTATAACCGGCAAGATGGAAGAAGTGGTACCCAAACTTATAAAGTATTATAAGAAGAACTCCAAATAAGGAGCCCATTCCTAAGAGAGTGTTTGGATTTAACTTCCATTCACGCAAAGAGGATTTTTTGAGATGTTCGCGCAAGTTGAGGAGGGCGCGGTGCTGGCACCGTAACCGACGAAATCTTGGCGCGAACAGCCAAAAAAGACCTTCGTGGGGATGGAAAGAATTTCCAAGTCATCTCTCAATTAAAAATTCGTGTTAAACTCAAACACTCTCTAAGAGAATGTTTGGATTTAACTTCCATTCACGCGAAGAGGATTTTTTGAGATGTTTTCGCAAGTTGAGGAGGGCGCGGTGCGGGCACCGTAACCGACGAAATCTTGGCGGAAACAGCCAAAAAAGACCTTCGGGGGGATGGAAAGAATTTCCAAGTAATCTCTCAATTATAAATTCGTGTTAAATTCAAACATTCTCTAAAAACAGAAACAATATGGCAAACTATTATAGCGACAATCCCTCTCTGAAGGTGCATCTGCAGCATCCTCTCATGAAGAAAATCGTAGAGCTCAAAGAGAGGAATTTTGCCGATACCGACAAATATGATTATGCACCGCGCGATTTCGAGGACGCTATGGATTCTTACGACAAGGTGCTTGATATAGTAGGAGACATCTGCGGCAATATCGTAGCCGAGAATGCCGAGGATGTAGACCATCAGGGGCCTCATGTGGAATATAACCGCGTGGTTTATGCCGACGGTACAAAGGCCAACCTCGACGCATGCCGCAAGGCCGGACTGATGGGCATGTCGATGCCCCGCCGTTACGGTGGTCTCAATTTCCCCATCGTGCCTTATATCATGGCCGCCGATATCGTGAGCCGCGCCGATGCCGGCTTTGAGAACCTGTGGGGATTGCAGGACTGTGCCGAAACCATATATGAGTTCGCCGACGAGGAACAGAAGTCAAAATACCTGCCTCGTGTCTGCGAGGGCGAGACTATGTCGATGGACCTTACCGAGCCCGATGCCGGTTCCGACCTTCAGTCGGTTATGCTCAAGGCCACTCAGAAGGAGGATGGCTCATGGGTACTTAACGGTGTGAAGCGTTTCATAACCAACGGCGACTCCGACATACATCTGGTTCTGGCTCGCTCGGAAGAGGGTAGCCGTGACGGACGTGGTCTGTCGATGTTTATCTACGACAAGCGCAACGGTGGCGTGAATGTGCGCCGCATAGAAAACAAGATGGGTATCAAGGGCTCGCCTACCTGCGAACTCGTATATAAGGATGCCCCGGCAGAGCTGGTAGGTTCCCGTCGCCTGGGTCTTATCAAATATGTGATGGCCCTCATGAACGGTGCCCGTCTCGGAATCGCCGCCCAAAGCGTAGGTCTCAGCGAGGCCGCTTATCGCGAGGCTATCGATTATGCCCGCGACCGCAAGCAGTTCGGAAAGGCTATCATAGAATTCCCTGCCGTGGCCGAGATCCTTTCGGTAATGAAAGCCAAACTCGATGCGAGCCGTACTCTGCTGTACGCTTGCGCACGTGCCGTGGATGTCTACAAAATTTATGACGACATAGCCAAGGAACGTCCTCTTACCAAGGAGGAGAAAATCGAGGCCAAGTATTATAGCCGTATGGCCGACGCCTTGACTCCGTTGGCCAAGGGCATGACTTCGGAATATTGCAACCAGAACACCTATGACTGCATACAGATACATGGCGGTTCCGGTTTCATGAAAGACTACCGTTGCGAGCGTCTGTATCGCGATGCGCGTATCACCTCCATATATGAGGGTACGACCCAGTTGCAGGTAGTTGCCGCAATACGCCACGTAACCACCGGCACTTATCTGAATCTAATCCGCGAGATGGAGAAAGAGACTATCGCAGCCGAGGATGAAAGCGTGCGTAATACACTTATCTTCATGACAAAACAGTATGAAGATGCTGTGGCTGCCGTTTCAGAGGTGAAAGACAGCGCTTATGTCGACTTCATGGCGCGCAGGCTTGTCGAGATGGCCGGATGTATCATTATGGGATATCTGCTGCTGAGCGATACCCAACGAGATGCCTCTTTCCGCAAGTCTCTTCATGTGTATGTGAAGTATGGTCAGGCTGAGGTTGCCAAGCATGCCGATTTCATCGGCAACTTCGACCCCTCGCAGCTTGCCGACTATACCGCCGAGTAATAAACAGGCTTAAAGTACGCTTATAGATAAAAACTGCGGCTTGCGTTTTGCAAGTTGCAGTTTTTTTATTAATTTTGTGCCGTTTTTGAGCCGATGTTGCGGAGCGTCCCGTTACGGGAAGTGCCCGGCAGACTCAAAACATTAGTTTACACAATACAATACTCACAATCAATTATGAATTGTTACGAGACCGTTTTCATTTTAACTCCCGTTTTGTCTGATGAGCAGATGAAGGAAGCGGTAGAGAAATTCAAAGGCGTCCTGACCCAGAACGGGGCAGAGATCGTAAATGAAGAGGAGTGGGGCCTTAAGAAACTGGCATATCCCATCCAGAAGAAGAGCACCGGCTTCTACTGCCTGCTTGAGTTCAAGGGCGACGCCACCCTTGTCAAGAAACTCGAAGTCGCTTTCCGTCGCGATGAGCGCGTAATCCGCTTCCTGACTTTCCGTCTGGACAAATATGCTCAGGAATATGCCGAAAAGCGCCGCAACCTGAGAGCAAACAAAGCCAATCAGAAACCCGCCGAAGCTGCAGCAGAGGCTAACGTAGAAAACAACTAATCATGGCAGCAAATAGCGAAATCCGTTACCTCACACCTCTGAGCGTAGATACCAAAAGAAAGAAATATTGCCGTTTCAAACGCAGCGGCATCAAATACATCGACTACAAGGATCCCGAGTTCCTGAAGAAGTTCCTCAACGAGCAGGGTAAAATCCTTCCCCGTCGTATCACCGGCACATCGCTGAAGTTCCAGCGTCGTGTTGCCCAGGCCGTTAAGCGTGCCCGTCATCTGGCTCTGCTTCCCTATGTAACCGACCTGATGAAGTAAACCGCGTTTCACCCAATCAAAATCACTTACAATGAAACTTATATTGAAAGAGAATGTAGCCGATCTGGGCTACAAGGACGATGTAGTTGAGGTGAAAGACGGCTATGGCCGCAATTACCTCATTCCGCAGGGCAAGGCCATCATCGCTACCGACGCCAGCCTCAAGCAGCTTGCCGAAGACATGAAGCAGCGCGCCCACAAGATTGCCAAAATCAAAGCTGACGCAGAAGAAGCAGCCAAGGCTATCGAAGGTGTCAAGCTCGTTATCCCGGCCAAGACCAGTGCGAATGGTACTGTATTCGGTTCGGTCGGTGCTGCTCAGATCGCCGATGCTTTCGAGAAACTGGGCCACATCGTAGATCGCAAGATCATCTCTGTGAAGAACCCCGTGAAGGAAGTAGGTGTTTACACCGCTACCGTCAAGTTCCACAAAGAGGTTGTTTCTGAAGTGGAATTCGAAGTTATCGCAGAAGTCGAGGAGGCTTGATTATCTCGTTCCCGATAATATACGGACCGTCCTGATGAAGGACGGTCTTTTTTTGTCATTCATGCTCGGGAATTGCGCGGAAAAGAATTATCTTTGTAAATTGGCTTGAAAGACATTCGCCTGTTATCTTACGGAGCCTTTTCTTTTCGGCGAAATTGCCGAAACCGGCGCGATAGCATGGCGTATTGGCTTTGAATCTTATTGCAAAAGAAAAACAAAACAGATATGAAATTTACCGTACAGGGAAAAGATTTCCTCACTCAGCTTAATGCCTCGGCAAAAGTTCTGAACTCCAAAAACACCATTGGAATCCTTGATAATTTCCTCATAAGGCTGCAGGGTGCCAGACTCAGCATCACCGCGAGTGATTCTGAAAATGTAATGACCTCGAGCCTCGAAGCTTTCGAGACGGAAGGAGAAGGATGTTTCGCAGTCCCCGCAAAGCGTCTTATAGAGATGATGAAGGAGATTGCCAATCAGCCTATCAACTTCTCGGTAAGCGATAACTTTCTGGTGAATGTGAAGTACCAGAACGGTAATTTCAGCTTCATGGGCGTTGATCCGGCTCCGTTTCCGCTGCCCGCAAGTCTTGAGGCGGACGCGAGCCGTATCGAGATACCTGCGTCCGTTGTTAAGGCCGGTCTCGGAAAAACAATGTTTGCGGTCAGCACCGATACCGTGCGCCCGGTTATGACCGGCATTTACTGGGATTTCTATGCCGACAAGATAATCTTCGTAAGTTCCGATACCCACAAGCTGGTGCGCTACGAGAATACCACTTTCGCTCCTGGGCGTGAACTTTCTTTCGTGCTTCATAGCAAGACTGCAGGTGTGGTAAACTCATTACTGTCAGATGAAGCCGAATTGGTGGATGTTCAGCTTGATTCAAAGAGCGCCATCTTCAAGTTCGGCAACTATGAGCTGAATTGCCGTTTCCTGAAAGGTAAGTTCCCCCAGTACGACAGGGTCATACCGCGCGATAATCCCTATGAAATCGTAGTTGACCGGCAGTCGCTTATTTCGGCAGTGAGACGTGTGGGTATTTTCGCATCGAAGTCTTCCATGCTTGTGCGTTTCGGTGTGGACGACATGGGTATAAAGCTCGCCACCCAGGATCTCGATTATTCCCTCCAGGCCAGCGAGACAGTAGCTTGCGACTATAACGGAACTCCGCTTTCAATAGGTTTCCGCACCGACTATACCACCGAGGTGCTTACCAATCTCGACGATGACACTGTTGTGATAAAGGTGAGCGATTCCGCGCGCCCCGCGCTCTTTGTGCCCCAGAAAGACAAGGAAGGGGAGTCTGTGATAATGTTGCAGATGCCGGTTCAGGTTATAGACTGAGAGATTGTTTGAAATGGAATTAAAACTGACACGCCCTATAATATTTTTCGACCTTGAGACAACCGGTACGGATATTGCCAACGACCGTATCGTGGAGTTCTCATATCTTAAGGTTTATCCGGATGGGCACCGCGAGCAGAAAAGCCGTCGTCTGAATCCTGAAATGCATATCCCCGAGGCGAGCACCGCCATACATCACATCACAGATGCCGATGTCGCGGATGCTCCCACCTTCCGCCAGGTCTCGAAAGCATTGTTGCAGATTTTCGAAGATTGCGATATCGCCGGATTCAATTCCAATAAGTTTGACGTGCCTCTGCTTATGGAGGAGTTCGGCAGGGTGGGATTGAACTTCGATACTACCGGTCGGCGATTCATAGATGTTCAGAACATATTCCACAAGATGGAACAGCGCACGCTTGTGGCTGCCTACCGGTTTTATTGTGGCAAGGAGCTTGACGGAGCCCATTCGGCGCAGGCCGATACAGAGGCTACCTACGAGGTGCTCCTTTCCCAGATAGAGCGGTATCCTGATCTGCAGAACGATGTGGATGCATTGGCCGAATTCTCGCGCATAGGGCGGAACGTGGATCTCGCCGGACGTATAACGCTTGATGACGATGATGAGCCGGCTTTTGCCTTCGGAAAACATAAGGGTAAGAAATTGCGCGATATATGGCAGCGTGAGCCCTCTTTCTTCGACTGGATGCTGCAAGGGTCGTTTCCTAAGAATACCAAGGATGTGCTTTTGCAGTATAAGTATAAGTTTATGACCGAACGCAAGGGCGGTGCGGTGAAGAAGTAAAAAGATGCTTGAAGGTAAACATATAGTGCTGGGAATATCGGGGGGAATAGCCGCCTATAAATCAGCGGCGCTTTTGCGACTCCTTGTGAAGCGAGGCGCCGAGGTTCAAGTGGTCATTACGCCTAATGGCAAAGAGTTCATCACCCCGGCTACGCTTGCTGCTTTGAGCGGCAAGCCGGTGGTGAGCGAGTTTTTCGCTGCCAATACCGGTGAATGGCATTCTCATGTGGACTTGGGTGTATGGGCCGACCTGATGGTTGTAGCTCCCGCTACGGCCAGCACACTGGCCAAGATGGCCACCGGTGTGGCCGACAATATGTTAATTACCACATATCTGTCGGCCAAGGAACACGTAATGGTGGCTCCTGCCATGGATCTCGATATGTGGGCGCACCCTTCCACGCAGCGTAATATACGCACGCTGCAGGCCGATGGAGTGGAGGTTATAATGCCCGCGTCGGGCGAACTGGCAAGCCATCTCGTGGGGCGCGGACGTATGGAGGAACCCGAGAATATTGTAAAGAGAATTGAACAGTGGTTCTCCCGCGGGAAGTCTCTTCAAGGGCGGAAAGTACTTATAACTGCCGGCCCGACTTATGAGGATATCGATCCCGTACGCTTCATAGGTAATAGCTCAAGCGGCAAGATGGGTTTCGCTCTTGCCCGGGAGTGTGCGGCACGTGGCGCGGAGGTTGTGCTGGTCTGTGGTCCGGTATCAGGCATGCCTGACAATCTGCCGGGAGTGCGAAGGGTCGACGTACGCAGTGCCCGCCAGATGCTTGATGCCGTAATGGCCGAGAGGCAAGGATGCGATCTGGCTATATTGGCTGCCGCGGTAGCCGATTATACTCCGGAGAGGGTTTCGGACGTTAAATTGAAGAGGGAAGGCAGGGAGGAGATGGAATTGAAGCTGGTGCGCAACCCCGATATCGCCGCCACGCTCGGTGCCGACAAAGGGGAAATGAAACTGATTGGCTTCGCCCTCGAGACTGACAACGAGATGGAAAATGCCCGGGGCAAGCTGAAACGCAAGAACCTGGACGCTATAGTGCTCAATTCGCTGCGCGACAAAGGGGCGTGCTTCAATAGCGATGACAACAAGATTCGCATTATACCGACAACGGGACAGGTGCTTGAATTCGGCCTGAAGCCAAAAGCCGAAGTGGCGTCAGATATAATGGATTTCGCCGAGACACTTCTTTAAGAGAATGTTTGGATTTAACTTCCATTCACCCGAAGAGGATTTTTTGAGATGTTTCCGCAAGTTGAGGAGGGCGCGGTGCGGGCACCGTAACCGACGAAATCTTGGCGGCAACAGCCAAAAAAGACCTTCGGGGGGATGGAAAGAATTTCCAAGTAATCTCTCAATTATAAATTCGTGTTAAATTCAAACATTCTCTAAAAGTGTGCTTGGACGGCAGGCGTGGGCTTGCATTATTTGGATTAGTGTATGAGAATCATAGGATTGAAAACAATGTTGCTGGCAGGTGTCATGGGTTTATGTTCCGCGTTTGGGGCAGAAGCTCAGGAACTCAAGTGTACCGTAGAGGTCAATGCACAGCAGATAGAGGGTGGGAGCAAGTCGGTTTTCGAGACTTTGAAATCAACGCTCTCCGAATATCTCAACGAGACAAAATTCACCAATGCCACATATTCGCCTGTAGAGCGGATAGAATGTCGTTTTTTCCTTACTGTCAAGGAGTATAAAGACGATAAGATAAAGGGTGAGATACAGGTGCAACTTTCGCGTCCCGTTTACAATTCCACGTATACAACGACCTTGTTCAATTTCAGGGATACCAGGGTTGAATTTGAATATAGGGAGGGGGACCCTCTTGTGTTCAACGAGAACAACGAAGACACGAACCTTAGGGCTTTGGCCGATTTCTATGCTTATCTTTTTCTGGCGATTGATTCCGATAGTTTCTCGCCGCTTGGCGGACAGCCTTATTGGGAAAGGGCGCAGTCTGTGCTTCAGCAGGCGCAGTCGTTTGGTGAAATAGGATGGCGGCCGTTTGAAGACCCTAAAAACCGCAGTGGAGTGCTGAACTCGTTTACAGACTCCAATATGTCCGGTATACGAAATATGCTCTATGAGTATCACAGACGGGGACTTGACGAAATGGTTACAAGCCCGGATAAGGGAAGGGAGGCCATAACAAAGTCTATCCAGGTGATAGGCGATGTATATAAAGTGGCGCCAATGTCGGTCGCTTTGTCTTTGTTCAGGGATTCAAAACTCGACGAATTGGTAAATGTCTATTCCAAAGCTCCCCAGACCGAACGCGATGAAGTCTACAAACTGCTTGAACCGATATATCCTACCGACCGCGACCGTCTTGAAAAGATACGCAAGCCGGAAGAGTAGACATATCTATGCCAATTCCCAAATTCTCTCTCAGTTATAAATTCGTGTTAAATTCAAATACTCTCAGATGTTAGAAAGACTTACCATAAAGAATTATGCTCTGATAGACTCTTTGCAGATAGATTTCTCCGAGGGTCTTTCTATAATCACCGGCGAGACTGGCGCGGGAAAATCTGTGATGATGGGTGCTCTCTCTCTTCTAACCGGAGACAGGGCCGACACGAAAGTGCTGACGTCGCGTGGTGGCAAGGCGACGGTGGAGGCCAGTTTCGACCGGGTGGCGCCGGCCCTGAAGATGCTTTTTGAACACCTCGATCTGGACTGGAACGACGGTGAGGTGATTGTAAGGAGGGAGATAGCCTCCGGAGGTAGGTCAAGAGCCTTCGTGAACGATACTCCGGTTACGTTGCCGGTGCTCGGCCAGATAACACAGCAATTGATAGACGTTCATAGCCAGAACTCCAACAGGCTGCTCTCGACGCCGCAGTATCAGCTCGATATCATCGACTCTATGGCCGATAATCACGAACTGAAGAAGCGATACAAGGGAAATTTCCGGAAGTATGTGGAGTTGCGTTCGCGAATACGGAAGATTCGTGAAAACTGCGAGCGTTCGCGCGAAAACAACGAACTGTTGCGTTTTCAACTTGACCAGCTCGACGCGCTGGCTCCTAAAAAAGGAGAATTGGCTGAGATAGAAAAAAGATTCGACCTGCTGAGCGATGCGGAAGAATTGAGGACGAATTTGTATCATGCCTATGGGGAACTTGATGGTAGCGAGGATTCCGCATTGTCTCTCGTGGCAGATGCCCGTACGAGAACTGCGGCGTATCCGGAGATTTCAGAACGTCTGAATCAGGTTTACATAGAGTTGTCTGATATTGCCGGTACCCTTTCGGATTTGAGTGAAAGTGTAGACACCGATCCGCTGGAGCTTGAGAAACTGTCTACCCGTATGCATGATCTTTATGAGGCTCAGAAGCGGTTCCGCGTTACGGAATGTGATGCGTTGGTCGAATTGCGCGAGCAGATCGCGTCGCAGTTGTCAGCTGGAAATGCCGATCCGGGTGAGCTGAAGAAATTGGAGGAGGAGGCGCGTGCGCTCGCATCCACGCTTAGGGAAGAGGCTGACCGTCTCAGCGAGACCCGGCGTGAGGCGGCACTCCGCTTCTCGTCGCGTCTTACGAAGGAAGCCCGGCCGTTGGGATTGAAAAACCTACAGTTCGAGGTCGGTGTCACCAAAGGGAAACTTACTCCCGAGGGGCAGGACATTGTCGAGTTCCTTTGCTCATTCAACAAAAATCAGCGACCTATGCCGATGTCGAAAGTCGCATCGGGCGGCGAGATGTCGCGTCTTACGCTTACGATCAAGGGATTGATGGCCGATAAACTGAAACTCCCTACGGTTATATTCGATGAGATAGATACCGGAGTTTCAGGTGAAATCGCCGACAAGATGGGTGAGATGATGGAGAACATAGCGCGCGATATGCAGGTTGTGGCCATTACCCATCTGCCGCAGGTGGCGGCCAAGGGGAACGCCCACTATATGGTTTACAAGACGGATCTCAAAGACCGTACGGTCTCGAATGTGCGCCGTCTTGAAGGTGAAGAGAGAGTAAGGGAACTGGCAAGGATGCTTTCCGGCCGTAAGCTGAATGACGCGGCCATTCAGAACGCGCGTGCATTGATGGGGATGGATACCGATACTCTTTGACTTGATATGGAGGGTTGGCGATAGATTCCGGATAGGGGACAGATATTTATTATGGAAAAGAAAGATTATATATTCGGTATGAGGGCTGTGAACGAGGCTCTTGAATCCGGAAGACATATAGACAAGGTGCTGATGCGCCGTGATCTAACCGGAGATCTGGCGCGCGATCTGATGGCGGAACTTAAGCGTCATGAGATTCCTGTTCAGAAGGTGCCTGTCGAGAAGCTTAACCGGATAACGCAGAAAAACCATCAGGGTGTTATCGCGCTTTTGGCGGCGGCTCCCTATCACAAGCTTGAAAATGTGCTTCCGGCGTTGTATGAAGAGGGAAAGACTCCTTTCATACTTGTCCTCGACGGTGTTACCGATACCAGAAATTTCGGAGCTATGGCGCGTACCGCCGATTGCGCCGGGGTCAATGCGATAGTTATCCCCGAGCGTGGCAGCGTTTCTGTTACTCCCGATGCCATGAAAACCTCGGCCGGGGCGTTGCTTTATGTTCCGGTTTGCCGTGTCCGTTCGTTGTCCGATACCATTCGTTTTCTGCACGAGAACGGACTGAAGGTTGTGGCGGCTACCGAAAAGGGTAAGGAAGATTTCACGCAGGTCGACATGACGGTGCCATTGGCTCTGGTGATGGGCGCGGAGGAGACCGGTATTTCCGATGAGGTACTCCGTCAGGCCGACGACCTCGCGGCGATTCCGCTGCAAGGGAAAATAGGCTCGTTGAACGTATCGGTAGCTGCCGGCATCCTCATGTACGAGGTGGTAAGACAGCGGCGGAATATTTGATATCATAGAGACTATTGTTATGGATGATTTTAGAGTAAACAGCCATATTTCCTTTGCTGATTTTTATTCCGAATATGACATACATAATAAGGTCAAAATTTTTGATAAGACGAGTGTAGAAAACTATTTGGCAGTATTGAGCCATTATCTTCATAATAAAAATTATGGCTTGAATGAAGAGCAACGCATCGCATTGTTGAATGCATTGCTTGAATTCCTGTCATCCAAACAGGATGTGCCGAATGGAGAACTAAATACCGATGATGTAGAAAGATTTCTTAATGAACCGCAGCCATTAAGTCTCTTCTCTGAGTTTTTCAATGTCCCTTATCCCAATCCCTCGGATGCTAAATTTACCTTTATAGACCTGTTCGCGGGTATCGGTGGCATTCGGTTGCCCTTCTCTGAATTAGGATACAAATGCGTTTTCTCTTCCGAATGGGATAAAAACGCTCAGAAATCATATCTTGCAAATTTCGGAGAAATGCCTTTCGGGGATATATGCAAGACATCTACAAAGGGGTATATACCTGAAAAATTCGATTTGTTATTAGCCGGTTTTCCTTGTCAGGCTTTCTCCATAATGGGGAAAATGAAAGGTTTCGAAGACACTCGTGGAACATTGTTTTTTGAAGTTGCTTCTATCCTTGACAGTCATCGTCCGAAAGCTTTTTTACTTGAGAATGTAAAACAACTCACCACTCATGATGGTGGCAAGACATTTAAGACGATACTTTCAAGTTTGGAAGAGCTGGGATATGAATTTAAATGGAAGGTGCTGAATGCCTTGGATTTCGGATTGCCACAAAAGAGAGAAAGGGTTATAATCGTAGGATTCAGGGATAAAGGCTTGATTGATGAATTCAATTTCGATTTTGAAAAAAGACCATTTGATTTGGCCGATATTCTTGAGCGGGATGAGCAGGTAGACAGCTCATTGTACGCTTCCGAGAATATCCTGATGAAAAGGACTGAAAGGACAAAAGGGAAGAAAGTGTTTTTCCCATCTGTATGGCATGAGAATAAATCCGGGAATATTTCCATTTTGAATTATGCGTGTGCGTTGAGAACAGGCGCTTCATATAATTATTTACTTATAAATGGAGTACGCAGACCATCTTCGAGGGAATTGTTGAGATTTCAGGGTTTCCCTGACAACTTCCAGATTGTAGTATCTCATAGTGAGATAAGAAAGCAGACAGGTAATAGTGTTGCCGTGCCTATGATCAGGAGAATCGCAGAACGAATGAATGTAATTTTAGAAAAGTATTATGAAACATCCAAGACTTAGAGACAGTGGCAGATTGAAGTCTCAGGAACTATATCCCTTGAATGATTTGTCAGATGACTTGATAGTAAAGGTTGCCGGTTATATGGCATATTTACTTTATGTGGGAAGAAAGGATATAACCGGTTCTGACTGGGGTGATGCCTTTGCAGAAGCCATAAAAGGAGTTCATCTGGATTCTCCTGTAGGAATTGCGGATGTCGTTAAAGATAATATGGCGTGGTCCATGAAGACTGTAAAATCGGCTAATCCGTTTACAGTTCGTCGTGTCAGGCTTATCAGTGGTCGTTGTTCTCCTGATTATTCATATGGGATTACAGATCCTCACAAGGATATTCAGGAAACGGGAAGAGCGGTATTGGGAATTTGGAACGAGCGTATAAATATTGCAAGAGATCAATATAATCCTGTAAGGACTTCTGTTTTGGTCAGGAGTGATGACTGCTTGTCTTTTTGCATGTTTGAAGAAGATACCAATCGGTTTGCCACATCAGATTATATCTGGGAAGTGAATCCGAACGGTAATCTCATAGGTAGGGATATTGAAAACGGAGAAGTTAAGTTTACATGGCAGCCTCACGGGTCTCAATTTACTATACATACTAAAGTTCCGACAACCGCAGTCCGGTTCCGAATCAGAAGACCGCCTGTAATCTCCCAAAATACTATATTGGCTACAATTGGATTCGATGCATCATGGGTAGAGATTGAACGTTAAGTTATCGTAATCTTGGAGAATCATTATAAGTAGCTACGAAGAATAAATGCACATATGAGAGGAGATTATTTTTGAGATGATTCCGCAAGTCGAAGAGGGCGCAATGCGGGCATTGCAACCGATGAGACCTTGCGGAAGCAGCCAAAAAGAAGCCCTCCCATATGTGAAATTATTAAAAACATATTAACATTTATTCTTCGTAGCTACTTAATAATTTATGATTCAAACTTGTTATAGTAAATTGCGCTCATGACATATTTGCTGAACCGCGAAATTAGATTAATTTTGTGATAGATTTGCCTTCGGTAGCGGAGGGGGCATCTCCGGAGGGAGAGGCCCGGGACGGGGATTTTATAATTAACAGAAGATTCATGATTAATCGCGTTCTTATTAGAATCAAGGTAGTGCAGATGCTCTACTCTTATCTGATTTCAGACAGTTCGTTTTCAATAGAGCAGCCGGCGGAAAGCCAGACCCGCGAGAAAAGATTCGCCTATCAGGCTTATCTCGACATGCTGGTGCTGATGGTGCGTATAGCCGGTAAGATAAAGAAACGTGGCGGATACTCGCCTCTTGAGGAGACACGTTTCATACAGACCCTCGAAGCTGACGATAAGATTTCGGCGTTGCTTCACCGCAATGCGATGTCAGATTTTCCCGTCGACACGATTGCCGAACGCCTTGCCGAAAAAATCAAGGAGTCGGCCATTTACCGCAATTATCTGAAAGAAGAGGAACAGAACAACCGTATCTGGGCCGATATCTTCAAGCATTACATAATCGAAGAGCCTTCGCTGACCGAAGTCTTCTCGCGCCGCGAAAACTATACGTTGCACGGTATGGAGCGTGCGCGCCAGATGATGGAGAGCACTTTCACGAGATTCTATGTGTCGTCTGTAGATATAAACGCCGCAAAAAACGACCTGCGTAATTCGTTGGCTAAATCGCGTGAGCTTTATCTGCGTCTTCTCACTCTTCCTTGTGCGATAACGCGCCAGCGCGAGCTTGATATCGACGAGAACCGTCATAAGTATATCAGGACAGCGGAAGACGAGAACCCGAACCTTCGCTTTGTAGACAACAAGCTTGTGGCTCTGCTTAATTCAGACGACAGACTGCAGCAGTTGCGCGATTCCGATAACGGTCTTAACTGGCTCCCTGACGATACCCGCCTTATCAAATCGTTGCTGAAATCGATAATGCAGTCTGAAACTTACCGCGATTATATGGAACTCCCGGGGACTACTACGCTCGTACAGGATGCGGAACTTTGGCGTGAACTGTATAAGAAGGTAATATTCAATAACGAAGACTTCCTTTCGGAACTTGAAGACAAATCGGTGTTCTGGAATGACGATATAGACATAATAGGTGAGTTCCTGCTGAAAACCCTGAAACGCTACGGCAACAGCGGCCGTGATGAGAACGGATTGGTAGTATCTCAACTTATGCCTATGTATAAGGATGAGGAAGACAGTCGCTTCGGAGCGCGATTATTCGAGGCTGCGCTGCGCAATAGGGTCGAGTACCGTCATCTTATAAACGATGCGGTGAAAGGAAAGGCTTGGGATGCCGACCGTCTTGCCCTTATGGATGTGGTTATCCTTACCACCGCTTTGGCCGAGATTCTCAATTTCCCCAATATACCTCTTCAGGTTTCGGTAAACGAATATATCGACATGGCAAAATGCTATTCCACTCCAAAGAGTGGCAATTTCGTGAATGGTCTTCTCGGCTCCATAACGGCGAAACTGAAAGAAGAGGGAAAACTCAGAAAGTAATCATTAACTACTTGAAATATGTTGAATTCAATTATGCTTGACGCCGCACCCCAGGGTGGAGGCCTCAGCGGAATCCTGATGATAGTGGCCATGGTTGTGGTCTTCTATTTCTTCATGATTCGTCCGCAGTCTAAGAAACAGAAAGAGATACGCAAGGCACGCGAGGCCATGGCGAAAGGCGACCGCGTGGTTACCGCCGGCGGTATCCATGGGCGCATACATCAGCTTCAGGACAACGTCGTGATGATTGAAATCGCTCCCAACGTTACAATCAAGGTAGACAAAAACTCTGTTTACCCTGCCGGCCAGCAACCTGAAAACGCCAACGAACAGAAATAAATCGAGATGAAGAAACCCCCGGAAATAAAACTTGTATGGAAAGCCGTAAAAGGGTCCGAAAGGTTCCATAATTTCCTGGTGTTTCTGATTTTCGTGGTCATAGCCACGGTGTTCTGGTTCATGATGGCCATGAACGATTCGGTACAAAGGGATTTCAATGTCAGAATCCAGATAGAAAATGTGCCGGATACCGTTACTTTCATAACCGAGCCTCCGGCTACCATGCATGTCGCCGTGCGAGACCAGGGCACAAGTCTTTTGCGTCAAGGTGTGATGCGCAAACCTACTCTTCATGTGAATTTCAACGATTATGCCGAGAAGGGTGTGTTTCGTTTCACTTCTTCCGATATGCGTGCGGCCTTGAGAGCCGTTTTCGGCAAGAGTGCGTCGATACTTTCGCTGTCGCTTGACTCCATGCGCCTTGACTATTCCACAGGGCGTGGTAAGATAGTTCCGATTGTGATTTCGGCCGACATACAGGCGGCTCCCGGTAATGTGATTCTCGGCTCGCCGCATTGTCGTCCTGCGAGAGTCACGGTTTATGGACCTCAGCAGGTGCTTGATACCCTCCATAGGGTCTTTACCGAGAGACTTACGCGTCGTAACGTGAAGGGGCCGATGAAGATAGGTACCGATATCCATCCTGTGGAAGGAGTGCGTATCATACCTGAAAAAGTAGAGGTTCTTGTCCAGGCGGAACCGCTTGTACGCAAGGAACAGCAGGTTGCTATCCGCCCGATTAATCTTCCTGCCGGAATCAATCTGGTTCTGTTCCCTTCCAAGGTCAACGTGGAGTTCTATGTACCCATGAGCCGTTTCGGTGAAGAGTCGCCCCATATTGATGCTTTGGTAGATTATTCTCAGTTGTCTCACTCACGCAACGGTAAACTCTATGTAACGCTCGGTCCCACTCCGTCAGGTATAGTGCGACCGTCGTTGTTGACCGACAGTGTGGAATATTCTGTGGTAAGATAATCTCCGTTATGGTTATATGTATAGCCGGCGGTATAGGAGCCGGGAAAAGTGTTGTGTCGCGTATTTTGCGTCTGAATGGGTATGCTGTTTACGACTGCGATCTCGAGGCACGCAGACTTATGGAGAATGACATGTCGTTGCGCAGAAGTTTAAGTCATGTCGCGGGTAGCGACATTTATGATGCCGCTGGTAACCTTGACCGCAGTGTTATGTCGACACGAATTTTCGGAGATGAGAACCTACGCCGGAAAGTGAACGCATATGTTCACGATGCGGTTAGATGCGATATCGTCTTGCGCAAGGAACGGAGTGGAGGAAATCTGATGTTTGTGGAATCTGCTATTCCGGTTACTTCCGGACTTGACCGCATGTGCGATATGATATGGCTTGTGGAGGCTCCTGTAAGTCTAAGGATAGAGAGGGTCATGGCCCGCAATGCCATGTCCCGTGATGCCGTTCTTTCGAGAATAGAAAGCCAGAAAGGGGAAGAGGCGGAAATTAAGAAGCTCGGTAGGTCCGGATGCATAAGGACTGAGGTAATCGATAATGATGACAATGCCTCTCTAATGGACCGGATAATAAACCTTCTTGAAACGGCTGATACCGCCCGTACCGATAATGCGGGTCGTAAGTGTTCAAAATTAACTGATAGCAAATACTTATGAATTTAAGAGAAATAATTTCAATCAGCGGAAAGCCCGGTCTGTATAAGATAGTATCGCAGGGCAACCGTACGCTTATTGTAGAGAACCTTATAGACAAGAAACGTCTGCCGACAGGCCAGCGCGACAAACTTATCTCGCTCGGCGACATCGCGATGTACACTATCGAGGAAGATATGCCTCTCGGTGAGATTCTCGACCGCCTTTACGCTCATATGGAAGGAAAGAAAATCGATGTGAAGAGTCTTGTCGCTTCCAACGGTCTTGGAGAGCTTTTCGGAGAGGTTGTGGAAAACTACGACCGCGACCGTGTATATCCCACCGACATAAAGAAGCTTTTCAGCTGGTACAATATCCTTGTCGACGCAGGATATACCAAGTTCACCCCCGATGAGGAGGAAAATAAAGAGGAAGGAACTGACACAGCTGAATAATATCGGTTTTACGGATTGATCCAATAAATAAATCCCGGTCATTTAAGGCCGGGATTTATTTTGTGGTCATAATTGTCTTGTCAAAGCAAGGAGACGCTGCGTTTTATGAAGGCATCGAGGTCTCTGCCTTTCAGCAGACCACTCTGCAGCAGAGCGAGGTCTATAATCTGGCGTACTATCGGCTGCTTCTTTGCGTAAGCCTCGATTGCCTTGTTCTCTTCATCGCGCAGATGGCTTATGCGCTCTTCCTGAGTTTTGGTGTCGGGCATCGATTCCTTGGCTTCCGTGGCTTTCTTGCGCAGTTCCGAGATTTCAGTCTCAAGCCCGGCAATCTCGTCGGCGAGGGGTTTCACAGTGGCATCGAGTGCCTCTCCGGCCTCTTTTATCACTTTTGCGACGGCATTTTGAGCTGTGTTGACAATCAGTTCGTAACTGTCAGGCATCTGACCGTAGAAACTGCCACCGGGTTGCATTGCCGACATATCCTTCATTCGGCGCATGAACTCATTGCGGGTGATGGTCGCAGGAGCCGCCGTCTCGCTCATTTTCTCGAAACGAATCAGGAAATTGGCATCCTTTATTTCGGGCAGCGAGCTGCGGAACAATATCTCCATCTCGGTCTGCTGCAACGCATCGAGTGCCGAATCTTCTTTCTCTTCCTTGGCTATGAGACGCTCAGGTATATCGGAGTCCACACGTACAAAACTTGTCTTCTCGAGTTTGCTCTCAAGAAGTCCTACAATATGGGTATCAAGTTGTCCGTCCATAAGCAACACACTGTATCCCTTGGCTTCGGCCGCCGAGATATATGAATACTGCTCGCCTTTGTCGGTGGCGTAGAGGTAAACCAAAGTGCCGTTTTTGTCGGTCTGGTTAGCCTCGGTGAGCTGTTTGTATTCCTCCAGAGTAAAGAACTTGCCTTCCACATCCTCAAGAAGGAAGAACTTCGATGCCTGATCGTAGAACTTAGGGTCGGTAAGCATTCCGTACTCTATGAATATCTTGATGTCGGGCCATTTCTCCTCGAAGCTCTTGCGGTCTTCCTTAAACATCTTTTCCAGTTTTTCGGCGACTTTCTTCGATATGTAGCCTGAAATCTTCTTTACCTGATGGTCAGCCTGAAGATAAGAACGCGACACGTTAAGAGGGATGTCGGGTGAATCGATAACACCTTGCATAAGTGTCATGAACTCCGGTACCACCCCCTCCACCTGGTCGGTAACATAGACCTGATTGCAGTAAAGCTGTATGCGGTTGCGCTGAAGATCTATGTTGTTGTCTACCTTCGGGAAGTACAGGATTCCGGTAAGCGTGAACGGAAAATCGACGTTGAGGTGAATCCAGAACATCGGGTCCTTCTGACCGGGCATAAGCTCATGGTAGAACTTAAGGTAATCATCGTCGGTAAGGTCGGCCGGTTTTTTAGTCCATAGCGGTTCGGTGGCATTGACCACGTTATCCTGGTCGGTATCGGCCATCTTGCCATCTTTCCACTCCTGTTTCTTGCCGCATATCACCGGTACGGGCAGGAAGCGGCAATACTTCTTCAGAAGAGTTTCGATACGTGGCTGTTCCAGGAACTCCTTGTTGTCGGCATCTATATGAAGTATGATATCGGTACCGCGCTCGCTTTTATCTATCGGTTCCATGCTGTACTCCGGCGAACCGTCGCAGCTCCATTCCACACCTTTCGCTCCATCCTTGTATGAAAGAGAACGGATAACAACCTTGTCGGCTACCATGAAAGCGGAATAGAAACCGAGTCCGAAATGACCGATTATGGAATTGGCCGTATCCTTATACTTTTCAAGGAATTCTTCTGCACCGGAGAATGCAATCTGGTTTATATATTTCTCTATATCGTCGGCATCCATGCCTATTCCCCGGTCGGATACTGTCAGCGTGCCATTCTCTTTGTCTATTTTGACACGCACGTCCATCTCGCCCAGCTCTCCTTTGAATTCGCCGAAAGCGGCGAGAGTCTTCAGCTTCTGGGTAGCGTCTACAGCATTGCTGACGAGCTCGCGGAGAAAAATTTCATGGTCTGAATAAAGAAATTTTTTGATAACGGGGAAAATATTTTCGGTCGTAACCCCGATTTTTCCGTTTTTCATATTTGTATTTTATGTTTTTGTTCTATTAACATCCGATAGAGTAGGTGCAAATTGCGTGCCAACCCTGTTTTATTACAACAAATATGAAAAGATAGACGGTAGTTAAATTTGTCAAATAGTTGTAAATGCTTGCTTTACTCATAACGCATGGTCTCGGCCGGCGATATCCCGGCCACAAAACGGCTGGGAAGTATCAGCACCAGATAGATTATCAGGAGCACGGCGATATCGAGTATGGCGATATCCACCCAATTCAGCGATACCGGAACGAAATCTATATAATATGAATCCGGGTCGAGTTTCAGAAAGTGCCATTTCTTCTGGGCCAAGAGCAGACCGATGGCAAGAACGTTGCCTATGGCCATGCCTACAATGGCCACACGCATGGCGAGATATATGAAAACTTTGCGAACACCTGCTGTCGGGGCTCCCAACGCCTTCATCAGGCCGATGAAACGTTTCTTGTCGAGAATAATCATCAGCATTCCTCCGGTAAGGGTAACGCATCCTACCAGCACCATCAGTGCCAGAATCACCACCACGTTTGTGTCGAGCAACGCCAGCCACTGGAAATAAGCCGAACCTGCCTTCTCTGCGGTAGATACCTTATATTTGCGTGCCAGCATACCCGATGCAGTCTGGCGGTCAAGTGTATGTTGCAGATTATCGGCATGCTCAGATAACCTGCTGAAATCCGGTACACTTATCTTGAGTGAGGACCCCTGGTCCTCTGAAACGCCAGCCAGCTTCTGGAGCAGCGGCAGGGATGTGTAGCCTATAACATCGTCGTATGTGTCGAAATGGGTATTGTAGATGCCGGATACAGTGAGCCGACGCACCCTTATGTCGTCTGAAAAGAAATATGTGTCTATGTTATCACCGACCTTAAGTCCGAGCTGAGAGGCCGCTATGCGCGATACCGCCACTTCCTTGCCATCTTCGACAGGGACTTTCCCTTCTTCGAGATTCTCCGATACGAAAGTGCGCGAAGCTTGGTCGTTTACGCCGCGCAGATATATCCCTTTGAAGTCGTCGGTTGTTTTGAAAACCGCCGGCACTGATATCTGTAGCGAATAATCCGCGACACTCGAGGCCGTATCGAGTACGGAGCGCAGGGTAGGGGTAAGGGTCACTACATTGTCGGTGCCGTCCCCCATATCTTCCATATATATTTGAACATCGGAGTTGAACCCCACTACTTTTCTGACAATCTCGTTTTTGAAACCAGTAACGACAGCTATTGATGCCAGCATCACGATTACCGAGAGGGCCACTGCCGCCGACGCGACTTTGACGGCCGGCGAACTGCGTCGGCCTGAAGACTCGAGGGAGAGCCGTCTGGCAAGAAACAAAGGATAATTCATCGGCGCAAAATTAATAAATAATTTTTGGGGATATTCCTAAAGTTATTTAACTTTGGAAAAAATTAGAATTTGATATCAAGATGACTGCCCGGCATCCGTAACGGACATTCTCCGGGAGCGGACTTGATGAGTCTTAACAGTACCAATAGAAAGACACATGGAAGAAAATCTTCAGAAGACATGTCTTCATGACCGCCACGTAAAGCTTGGCGCGTTAATGTCGCCGTTCGGCGGTTTCGACATGCCCATCCAGTACAAGGGTATTACCGACGAACATAACGCCGTGCGCAAGGCAGTTGGCGTTTTCGATGTCAGCCATATGGGCGAGGTCCGCGTAAAAGGACCCGATGCTTACAAATTTGTCAGCCACATTTTCGTAAATGATGTTACGGGTGCCCCCGACGGGCAGATTTTCTACGGCATGATGTGTTATGAAAATGGCGGTACAGTCGATGACCTGCTTGTTTACAAGGTGCATGATGACGAATATTTCCTGGTAATCAATGCCGCCAACATAGACAAGGATGTGAAATGGATCATGGATAATGCCCATGGTTTCGAGGTGGTGATCGAGAATGAAAGCCCGAAATATGGTGAAGTAGCCGTGCAGGGCCCCCTTGCGGAAGAGACTCTCTGTAAGATTCTCGGTCTTGACCTTACCGAAATAGCATTCTACAATTTCAAGACATATCAGCTGGAAGGCGAGGAGGTCATAATCTCCCGTACCGGTTATACTGGCGAAGATGGTTTCGAGGTATATGCAAGTCACGAGTTTACCGCACGTCTGTGGGACAAACTCATGGATGCCGGCGTTCAGCCCTGCGGTCTGGGATGTCGTGATACTCTCCGTTTCGAGGTTGGCTTGCCGCTGTATGGCGACGAACTGACAGCCGATATCTCACCTATAGAGGCTTCCCTAAGCATGTTCGTGAAACTTGACAAACCGGAATTCATAGGCAAGGAAGCTTTGGCAAAACAAAAGGCCGAGGGTGTGAAGCGTCGCATAGTGGGTATTGAGCTTGATGGAACAGCCGTGCCACGCCACGGATATCCCGTTGAGGTCAATGGCGAGCAGGTAGGCGAGGTTACTACCGGCTACAAATCTATCTCGACCGGAAAGAGCGTGGCTATGGCTATGGTCAATAAGCCTTATGACAAGCTCGGAACCGAGGTTGAGATCCGCATACGCAAGAAAACATTCCCCGGCAAGGTGGTCAAGAAACGTTTTTACGACAAAAATTATAAAAAATAATATAAATGAGCGCAAATCCTGAAAATCTTCGCTATGCGGAGTCCCACGAGTGGGTTCGTATCGACGGCACAGTTGCCGTAGTCGGTATTACTGACTATGCCCAGCATGCTTTGGGCGACATCGTTTATGTAGACCTCCCCGAGGTAGGCGACACTGTCGAGGCCGGTTCAGAGTTCGGTGCCGTAGAGTCTGTAAAGGCTGCCAGCGACCTTATCTCTCCCGTGAGCGGAGAAGTGATAGAGGTCAACGAAGCTCTTGAAGATGATCCCGGCCTTATCAACAAAGATGCTTTTGCCAACTGGATTATGAAAGTGCAGATTGACAACCCCGCCGAAATCGATGCGTTGCTCGATAGCGAGGCTTACGGCAAACTCTGCGCTGAGGATTAATCGGTTTACTATACGCTAAACTGCAGACAATGACGCAGGACCAGGGGCCTTACCCGCGGCCCTGCGTTATCATTTTTGCAGGAAACTTAATCTAACCGTATCATGAGCAACAAATTCATACCCCATACCGCAAAGGACATCGAAAAGATGCTTGCTAAAATCGGTGTGGCTTCGGTCGACGACCTTTATGCCGATGTACCGGCGGAGGTTATTTTCAAAGGTGAATATGACATTCCCTCGGCCATGTCTGAGATAGAACTACGTCGTCATTTCGAGTCGCTCGGCGGCAAGAACCGTCGGCTGACTGTCTTCGCGGGGCAGGGCGCATATGATCATTATACCCCGTCGGTGGTGCCTCATCTGCTGGCGCGTAGCGAGTTCTATACAGCCTATACCCCTTATCAGCCTGAAATATCGCAGGGTACCCTACAGTATATATTCGAATACCAGTCGTTCATCTCCGAGCTTACCGGTATGGAGGCCTCTAATGCCTCTATGTATGACGGTGCTACAGCCACTGCAGAGGCGATGATGATGATGGTGGCGTCGGCCAAGAAGAAAAACCGCGTTTTGGTGTCGGCCACGCTTTCGCCGGCAGTAGTGAAGGTTGTGGAGACTTACGCAAGTTTCCATGGAGTAGACCTTACTATCGTCCCTGAGAAAGATGGAGTAACCGACCTTGATGCCGCTTATGCTGAACTTGAAAAAGGGGATGTGGCCGGCATGATAGTGGCAACTCCTAACCGTTACGGCATAATAGAAGACTATACCGGACTGGCCGACAGACTGCACGCCGTAAAGGCCATGCTTGCTATAAACGCCGATCCGAGTGCTCTCGCAGTTCTCCGTACTCCTGGAGAGTGGGGTGCCGACATTGCCTGTGGCGATGCCCAGACTCTCGGCATACCCATGCAGTTCGGTGGTCCCTATCTCGGCTACATGGCTTGCAGCAAGAGTTGCCTGAGAAAGATGCCGGGACGTATCGTGGGCGCCACAAAGGATGCCGACGGCAAACGTGCCTTTGTACTGACCCTTCAAGCCCGTGAACAGCATATACGCCGTGAAAAGGCTACTTCCAATATCTGCTCCAATCAGAGCCTTATGGCTCTCTTCGCTACTGTTTATGTAGCTCTTATGGGTGCCGAGGGTTTGCGCGAGGTGAATCGTCTAAGTTGCGACGGCGCACATTATCTTTGCCGTCGTCTTTCCGAGAGCGGCAAGTTCCGTCTCGCTTTCGACAAGCCTTTCCTGAAAGAATTCACCATGACCACCGACATAGACATGAAGGCTGCCAACGCCCGTCTTCTCGAAAACGGTATCATGGGTCCTGTGATCCTTGAAGACGGCAAAGTTGAATTTGCCGTTACCGAGAAGCGCACCAAGGAAGAGATAGACAGACTTGTGGAATTACTGACACTTTAACCTCGCAAGAAAATGAAATATTACGATAAACTGATATTCGAACTGTCGCGCGAGGGCCGCAAAGGATACGAACTTCCCGCCGACAAATATGATACCGATGGTCGCGCCGAAATACCGGCCGGATTATTGCGTACATCTCCGCTTGATCTTCCGGAGGTGAGCGAGCCTGATGTAGTGCGCCATTACACCAATCTCTCGTCTAAAAACTTCGGAGTCGACACGGGCTTCTATCCCCTGGGGAGCTGCACCATGAAATACAATCCGAAAATCAACGAGGAACTGGCTGCCATGCCGGATTTCGCTGCGCTGCACCCTCTGCAGTCGGCTGAAAGCGTACAGGGTGCTCTCGAATTATATTACAATCTGCAGCATGCCTTGTCGAGCATCGCCGGACTTGCCGAGTTTACCCTCAATCCCTACGCAGGAGCGCACGGTGAGTTGACAGGACTGATGATCATGCGCCAGTATCATCGTTCGCGTGGCGACCACAAGCGTGTGAAGGTAATCGTTCCCGATTCAGCTCACGGCACTAACCCCGCATCGGCTATGGTGGCCGGACTGCAAGTTGTGGAGGTCAAGTCGAAACCCAACGGTTCGATCGATGTCGAAGACCTCAAGCCTCTTCTTGACGATACCGTAGCCGGAATCATGATGACCAACCCCAATACTCTCGGAATGTTCGAAACCGAAATTGTGGAGATTGCCGATCTCGTTCACAAGGCAGGCGGCCTTCTCTACTACGACGGTGCGAACCTCAATCCGATGCTCGGGAAGGTGCGTCCCGGAGATATGGGATTCGATATAATGCATATCAACCTCCACAAGACATTCTCTACACCTCACGGTGGCGGAGGTCCCGGTTCGGGTCCTGTAGGTGTGGCTGAACATTTGCGCAAACATCTTCCCGCCCCGCGCGTTGTCAAAGGTCCCGACGGTCGTTTCTCTATAGACACACCGGAAGGTTCCATGGGCAGCATAAGTACGTTCTTCGGAAACTTCGGCGTTATGATGAAGGCTTACGCCTATATCCTCACCCTGGGTAAGGAGAACCTGCGCAATGTGGGCCCGATGGCTACACTCAACGCAAACTATATCAAAGAGTCCCTGAAGGATGTTTACAAACTCCCCATCGAAGGAGTCTGCAAACACGAGTTTGTGTTCGACGGCCTGAAAGATAAATCCACAGGTGTTACAACCCTTAATGTCGCCAAGCGCCTGCTCGACTACGGTTATCATGCACCTACGATTTACTTCCCGTTGCTCTTCCACGAATCAATGATGATAGAGCCTACCGAGACCGAAAGCCTCGAGACTCTCGACGATTTCATCGATGTTCTGCGTCGCGTGGCCAAAGAGGCTGCCGAAGAACCTGAAAAGGTTAAAGAGGCTCCTCTCACCACTCCCGTGCGCAAGCTCGACGAGACCGGTGCGGCCAAGAATCCTATTCTGAATTACAAGCACCTCAAGGAAAATGCATAGCGACCTTATTATAATAGGGGCCGGTCCGGGCGGTTATGAAACTGCTTTGGCCGCTGCCCGTCGCGGAATGTCGGTTACTTTGTTTAACGGTGACCGTCTCGGAGGTACATGCCTGAATGAGGGGTGTATACCTACCAAGTGCCTATGTCGCAATTCGGAGATGGTGATGCAGCTCAGGGAATCCGAGCAGTTCGGAATAGACGACTTTACCTTCGCCCTTGACTATAACAAGGTGGTTGAACGCAAGAAGCAGGTAACCGATTCCTTGCGTGAGGGTATCGCCATGATGCTGAAAAGCTCTAAGGTGAATGTTGTCGAGAGCAAGGGAGCATTCAAGGATGCCCACACTGTAACAGACAAGGAGGGTAATGAATATACTGCCGATAACATCATTATCGCTACCGGTAGCACTTCCCGTTCGCTTCCGATACCGGGTGCTGATCTGGAGATCGTGAAAGACTCTACCCGTATGCTCGAGATAGAATACATACCGGAATCGCTCACCATAATCGGCGGCGGTGTGATAGGTATGGAATTCGCCTCGATCTTCGCCGGGTTCGGCTCTAAAGTTACCGTCATAGAGTTCATGAAGCAGATTCTGCCTCCTTTTGACAGTGACATAGCCAAGCGTTTGAAGCAGACACTCGCCAAGAGGGGCATTCAGATTATAACCGGAGCCGCCGCAAAAGAGATACGCCAGAATGAGTTCTATCAGTGCGAGGTAGTATATGAGGAAAAAGGGGAGACCAAGAGCGTGGTATCTTCCGACCTTCTTATGGCCGTAGGCCGTGCTCCACGTGTCGAGGGACTCAATCTCGAGGCATGCGGCGTGGAATATACACCTAAAGGTATACCTGTCGATGACTCCATGCGCACAAACGTGCCGCATATCTACGCCATAGGAGATGTGAACGCCCGCATGATGCTTGCACATGTTGCATCCTATCAAGGTGTCCGCGCTCTGAACAGCATACAGGGCAAGCCCGACGATATCCGTTTCAATCTGATACCGTCGGCTGTGTTTACGGTACCCGAATGCGGAATGGCCGGACTGACCGAGGAACAATGCAAGAGTGCCGGTATCGCTGTGCGCAAGGGGCAGTCGTTCTTCCGTGCGAATGGTAAGTCGCTGGCTCTTGGTGAACCCGACGGCCTCTGCAAACTATTGTTCCGAAAGGAAGACGACGTTCTGATTGGCGCGCATATAATGGGTGTTCAGGCTGCTGACCTGGCCCAGCAGTGTGTGGATATGATGAACCGCAACATGACGCTTTCTCAGATAGAAGACGTTGTGTTTGGTCATCCTACGGTAAGCGAGGTAATACTCGCGGCATGCCATGCCGTAAAATAACCGAGTAGTACATATCCAATTGGTACATATCGGATATGAAACAAGGGCCGGCGGATATTTTTTGCCGGCCCTTGTCATATCTTGATCAAGGGTGTGTCCTGCGTATTCGTATTTACGCCAGATATGGATTCATGCGTATCTCGTCAGTGATTGTCGTGGCCGGACCATGACCCGGATAAACCACTGTGTGAGGAGGCAACGACAGAAGTTTTTCCTTTATCGCGCTTATCAGAGTATCCTGATCGCCGCCTGGGAGGTCGGACCTGCCTATTGAGTGCTGAAACAGAGAGTCGCCAGATATTACAAAGCCATCTTCTTTGTCGTAGAAGGCCAGTCCTCCGGGAGAATGTCCTGGTACGGCAAGCACATGCAATTCACCGTTTCCTATCCTTATCACATCGCCATCTTTCAATTCCTTTCCTATAGATACGTTGTTGACTTTGTCCGGTATCCCGAACATCAAGGCCTGCTGTTCTATGCGTTTGCCTAAAAAGGCATCCTCGACAGATGCCTCTGTCTTCACACCATATTTTTCAGTTACGTATCTGTTGCCTACCGCATGGTCTATATGCAGATGGGTGTTAATAAGATGTGTTACTTTAAGATTTTTTCGTTCTATGAATTCATCGAGGGCTTTTTCTTCCCGGGAATTGAACATTCCGGGGTCTATGACCGCGCACTCTCCGCTATCGGGATTCCATACCACGTATGTATTGATTCCGAACAGCGAGAACTCGAAACGGGCTATTTTAAGTGTTTCCATATCTTTCATAATCAGGGCCTGTTAAAAATGTTGACACTCTGGCCGCACTTTGAGGAAGGTCTTCAAAACACTGACTCTCGGTTAAATTTGAATACTTGCTTAACGTCCCGTGTTGACGGTTGTATATATTATAAACTTATCCTTGAAGTGGGACTGGTTAAAGAAATTAGTCAGTGGAACCGACTCTGTGAAGCGGGCCAGGGGACGTAATTCATTCTGAAGATCCCCCCCCTTGAGAGTTATAACACCGTTCGGAAGAGAATTGCGTTGTGCAGACGATATGTTTTTTCGCGAAAGGTCTACGAGCTGAGGTTGTGGCATGACCGCACGGCTTACTACAAAATCGAATTTTTCGCGACATTCCCCTATGTCCCCGTGTTGGAAAGATACGTTTTCAAGGCCAATGGCGTTTGCGATTTCAGTCGCGACTTTTATTTTTTTGCCTATGCGGTCAATAAGATGGAAATGAACTTCCGGAAACATAATGGCGAGAGGTATCCCGGGCAGTCCGCCGCCGCAGCCGAAGTCGAGTACGCGCGAACCGGGTGTGAATTTTATAAACTTGGCTATGGCCAGGGAATGTAACAGATGGTTTATTTCAAGATTTTCTATATCCTTCCTGGATATCACGTTGATTTTAGCGTTCCATTCCGGATATAGCTTCATAATCAGCGAGAATTGTTCCCGTTGCCGGTCTGTGAGTTCAGGGAAGGCATTGAAGATAGCCTCGGGTACGGTTGTTCCTGTATTATTGTCTTCCATTTGTTTTTGATTCTGTTCCATGAGTGAGTGTTCAAAGATTTCAGAACACTTACTATCGGTTGAATCTGAACACTTACTTATAATTAACGAATTATTGCGTGTTTATTATTTCAGATTGCCATCCAATAGATTATATGTAGATTATATGGACTCATGGGCTACATTCCCGGGAAAGTAGAACAAAAAATAGGTTGTGGAGACCGAAAAAAAGTAGTAACTTCGCAAATAGTGCGGATTGCACGAATCCGGATTGGCTAATAATTCGCCACCGGAAAACAAATATAAATTATGGATATAGAAGGAAAAGTAATAATCGACATACCCATGATCGAGGGAGTGTCGAAAGCCGGCAACGCCTGGAAGAAAAAAGAGTGGGTTATGGAAACATTCGGGAATTATCCCAAGAAAGTGAAATTTACCCTTTTCGGCGACCGTGCGACAAACATACCTCTTGAACTCGGCAAAAGTTACGTGTTTTCGGTAGACATAGAAAGCCGTGAGTTCCAAGGGCGTTGGTACACAGATGTGAACTGTTTCGCCGCCCGCGAAATCCAGGCTCCCCAGCCTCAGATGGCCGCTCCTCAGCAGACCGCCGCCCCTGCCTTCGGCGCCGCTCCAGCCTTCGGTACAGCTCCTGCCGTTCCCTTCGGAGCTCCTGCCGGAGAACCTACCGACGATCTCCCTTTCTAAATTAAAAATACAACTGTCAGCCCACCGGTCTTTTCTTTCCGGGGGCTGCCTTGATTATGCATTGGTTCAGGAAAATAAGGATAACCGCATTGCTTACCTTAGCCGCTCTATTTTCGGGTGGTCCGCAGGTCTATGCTTTTGCCCGAGGGGATAACGGCGAAAACACTTTCGTACTCGTTGTCGATCCCGGGCATGGAGGCCACGATGCCGGTGCGGTAGACCATGGCCAGAAGGAAAAGGATATAAACCTTGCCGTTGGCCGTGCTCTTTCCGAACTGGTGAAGAAGAAACTGAAGGATGTCAAGGTGGTTATGACCCGCGATGACGATACCTATCTTACCCTTCAGCAACGGGCTGACAAGGCCAACAAAGCCAAAGGCGACCTCTTTGTGTCTATCCATACCAATTCTGTAGACAAGTCTAATAAGAACCGTAACAACGTGAGCGGTACTTCGGTCTACACCCTCGGTCTGCACAGAGACAATAGCAATATGGAGGTGGCGCGCCGTGAAAACTCGGTTATTGAGCTTGAAAGCAATTACGAGCAACGTTATTCCGGATTTGATCCGGGCAAAGATGAGTCTTATATCATCTTTGAAATGGCCCAGAAGAAGAATCTACATAACAGTATACGCTTCGCTCGTGAGGCGCAACGGAATCTTGTATCGCATGCCGGTCGTAAGGATAGGGGGGTGCATCAGGCCGGATTCTGGGTGCTTTGGGCAACATCGATGCCGGCGGTATTGGTCGAGCTCGACTTTGTCTGCAATCCTGCCCAGGCGGCTTATCTCGGATCGGACAAGGGTGTGAAGCAGCTTTCTGAAGCTCTTTTCGAAGCAGTGAAGAAGTATGTGGAGACAAACGGCGGTAAAACCGTTAAAGGCAAAGAATCAGCTAAGGTCGAGTCTTCGCCGACAGCAGACGCGACATCGTCTGCCGTGCTTCTTGCCGATGTCGCTCCCGTATCACGTACAGCGGCTCCTGTTGCCACCGGGTCTCGCCGTCAGGAGTATGCCCAGCGGCGTCGCAGATCGGCCGCCGGTCGCCATAAGTCGGAGTCAAGAGACCTCGAGGTAACGGATATTCCGTTGCATTCCGCATCAGAACGTCTTGCCTTACCTCAGTCTGACACATACTCTTCGGCGTCGGAGCCGAAACTGAGCCCGAAAGAACAGGCAAAACGCGATAAAGAGGCACGCAAAGCGGCTGAAAAGGCCCGTAAGGCGGCCCAGAAGGAGGCTGAGAAAGCGCGAAAGCTCGCCGAGAAACAGGCCAAGGCTGAACGTAAGGCTTCTAAAGCTAAAAAAGTACAGCATTTCCAGACGGTCTATAAAATTCAGATACTCGCCTCGAAAGATATATTGAAGCAGGGTAATCCCCGTTTCAAGGGCCTTGCGCCTATAACCATGTTTCGGGAAAACAATCTCTATAAATACACTTACGGAGAGTGCGAAACAAAACAGGAAGCCGAGGCGTTGTTAAAACAGGTTAAATCCAAGATTCCCGATGCATTTGTCATTGAGACCACACGACAGAAAAAATGACCCTTGGTACCGGGAATCCACTATATCTGACTATGAAGAAATTATTAAACAAAGAATTTGCCATCGGGGCTTCGGTGATAGTGGCCATCGTCATACTCGTGTTCGGAATTGATTACCTGAAAGGTATAAATCTGTTCAAACCGGCCAATTACTATGTGATAGCCTACGATAATGTGGCAGGTCTCGAAACCGCCGCTCCCGTTACCATACAGGGTTATAAGGTAGGGCAGGTACGCGACATACGTTTTCCGTACGACCGTCCCGGAAAGGTGGAAGTTGATGTCGCGCTCGACAAGCATCTTCATCTGCCTGAAGGAAGTGTGGCATATCTGACCCCGTCGATGCTCAGCGGTCCGTCGATCGAAATCAAACTCGGTACAGGAAGCCGCATGATTCCGGTAGGAGGCAATCTCCCATCCGCTCACAAAGGCGATATGCTTTCTTCCGTTACCGATGAGCTGATGCCTAAGGTTATGGAGGTGATACCGCAAATAGACTCTCTGCTCAATAATCTGAACCGTCTTGTCGGCGATCCCGCGCTTCTGTCGGCTATACAGCGTCTCGACGGGATAACAGCCAATCTGGAGGCGACTACAGCCGCTCTTAACGCGGCTGCCGGACGCGAGCTTCCGGTAATAATGCGCAACGCCTCGAAGATGACGAACACGCTTGACTCGACTACTGTGAATCTCGCGGCATTGTCTTACAAACTGAAGGCTCTTCCTCTGGATGCCACAGTGGAGAACGTAAACGACCTTACCGCCAATCTGAAACACTTCTCAAATCAGCTCAACGATCCGAACTCCACTCTTGGTCAGCTGATGAACGACCCGGAATTATATAATCGGTTGAACCGCGTGGCGGCAGACGTGGATTCGCTGATAGTTGACATAAAGAAGAATCCGAAACGTTACATAAGCATCAAGTTGTTGTAACCTGTCCGCGCTTATTGGGCGCTTCACAAAACAACGGTACTCCCGATATACGGCGGGCTTGTCTGAAAAGGCAAGCCCGTCGGCGCGTGAAAAGGCGTTTCAATTCCAACCATCTTCGCGTAATCCCGCTAAATCGGGATTCTTTCCTGCTCTTCCCGATTAATCCTGATTCTTCGATAAATCCCGATTAGTCTTGATGCATCAGGGTGAATCCCGATTGGCTCTTAATTACTTATTTAAATTCAGTCTAAATAATATAATTTTATTCTTCGGTCTGTCATAAGTAAATAGCTCCCTTTCAAGAGTGCTTGCCTTGACTTTTGATATTTGGGCGAATCCTTTGAATATCAATGTCTACAGGTGAATGGATAGAATCCAAACATATGCGGCTATTTTTTTTTATCTTTTTTATTTATTATTTTGCACAAGTTTCCCCTCTAAGAAAAACACCCTCCGGAACAAAAGACCGAAGAGCGTGAGGAACAAATCCGACTATGACCGAAGATTTTAAAATGTTGTGGCAGAAATGCCTGTCAATAATCCGCGACAACGTAGGTGAGACGCGGTTCAACACTTGGTTTTCCCAAACCGAGGCGGTCAGTTATGTCAATAACGTCCTTACCATCCGCGTCCCGTCGCAATACTACTTCGAGATTTACGAAGACAGTTTCTTTCAACTTATAAGCGGAGCGTTGCGGCGTGTATTCGGTCCGGAGGTAAAACTGGAGTATGACATTCCGGTAATCGCCAATGTCAAAGGCGCGAATGTGAAACTTTCGTCGCCGGGTCAAAGCCATGCAGTTGGCGGACGCTTCATACAGTCGTTGCAACAGCCCGGTGCGATGGTTGCCCAGAAACCTATAAAAGAGGCCGAGGAATTTGACTCACAGCTTAACCCTTCGCTTAATTTCGAGAATTATTGCGTAGGGGACAGTAATCGCCTGGCTTACACTATCGCCGAATACATATCGCGAAATCCACGTAAGAAAGATTTCAACCCGTTCTTCCTTTACGGTTCGGTTGGAGTGGGGAAGACTCATCTTATACAAGCCATAGGCATACGCATCAGGGAGCAGAATCCGCGTGCCAAAGTGCTCTTCACCACGCTGCGTCAATTCCAGAATCTTTATGCGAACGCCGTCATTCAGAAAAAGGTGCCGGGTTTTGTAAATTGGTTCCAGCAGATGGACGTGCTGCTTATCGACGACCTGCAGGAACTTTCAGGAAAGACTAAGACAAGCGAGGCTCTTTTCCCGATCTTCAACCATCTGCATCAGAACGGCAAGCAGCTCGTGTTCACATGCGACCGTCGTCCTGTGGAACTCGAAGGGATAGCTGATCGGCTCATAGACCGTTTCAAATGGGGTATAACCGAAGAGCTTCCCAAACCCGACCTGAATCTGCGCCGACAGATACTTCACTTCAAGGCCCGCAAGAACGGGCTCGCTCTACCCGATGATGTACTCGATGTTGTTGCGGAAACCGCGACGTCGTCTGTGCGTGAGCTTGAGGGGATAGTTATGGGAATCCTTACCCGTTCTATCACCAATTCCGCGCCTATTACCGTCGAGTTGGCGCGCGAGGTTATGCGTAATTCGGTGAAGATGGTAGACAAGAAGCCCATGAATATAGAGATGATAATAGAGGCTACCGCCGACTATTATAATCTCAATCCGGCTGTAATCTATTCGCCCAGCCGTGTCCGCGACGTGGCCGACGCCCGTCAGATCATAATGTATCTGGCCCATCAGCTCACAGGCATGTCCTCGACCGCCATAGGTTTTAAACTGAACCGTCGCCACGCCACCGTGCTCCACGGAATCCAGACGGTTAGAGACCGCCTGACAGTATCGAAAGAACTCGGTCAGGCTATAGATGTAATCAAGGCCGACCTGAAAGTCTAATACTTCCGGGTCTTAGGTCTTGAATGATTATCTGATGCTTCGGAAACTCCCGGTGGAATCAGACTAAAGAATCGAGAACCAGTTCGAATTCCTCCCTGTCGGCTCCAAGCGAGTCGAGCAATGGCCAGTCTTCCAGTATGGCTTTTTTCCATTCGCGGCGTTTGTGTTCGGGAAGGATAGTTCGGGCGTAGGACTCCGCGGCATGGCGGTATTCCCCTTTGAGCAGATATATGTGTCCTAACAGACGGAACTGTGCCGGACTTACATTCTGGCCCGCTTTCGGCAAGGCGAATTTAAGTCCTTTGTCGAAGTCCCCGCGTTCCATTTCCATACGCGCCAGAGCGAAACGTACATCGCCGTTGTCCGGTTCAAGATAGTTGGCCTTGTAAAGGTCTCGCGCTGCCTGTTCCATATGCCCGGACAACCGTTTCACTTCTGCGAGCTCGATAAGTTCGGACACGTTCTCGCTGTCGCCATATGCGCGGGAAAGATAATCTTCGGCAAGTCTCCATCGCCCTGCTGAGGCATATGCCTTGCCTATGCGCTTGGCGAGCCACCGCGAGTCTGGACTAAGCAACTCGGCTTTCATGTAGCAGGACAACGCCTCTTCCGAAACATCACCTGTCCGCTCCAATGTATAACCTAACTTTTCCCATAGATGCGGATCGTCACCTCGCTCGTCGGTAAGCTGACGCAACATAGGCAACGCTTCGCGGTAATATCCTCTCTTGAAATAGAAAGCCGCAATCAGTTCCAACACTTCGGTCTCATTCAGTATTTCAGAGACGACAGGTAGATTCTGGAAATCGAGAGGTGTCAGGAACGGGTCGGCAAACTCATTGTTTTTTGGAAACAATTTGAAGAAACGATACAAGTCCCGTATATATTTCTCGGTTTCGATGTCATAGGCCGGGCGACCGGAGGCTGGATTCGTCTCATCGCCCGCTTCCTCGATTTGCCGACGTTGGGCGTCAAGCTGCATGGACATTGCCTGTCGGCGGGACTCGGGCATGGAGGCCAGACCGAAAAGGAACGAAAATTTGTCGCTATCGCACATTATGCCGTCTGACTCAAGCAACCGGTTGGTGCCTCCGGCATCAGACTCTATGATTTCGGCTGCCGCGCCTTCGTGCAGCATGCTGAGGTCTGTGGTAAAAGGAAGGAACCAGTTTGACATACGTGCGAAGAAAGGAAATCCTTTTAGGTTGGAGAATGCGACCATCATAACGTCGGCGCCTTCGAGTTGCATTTCGGTCAACTCTCTTATCTTCTCTGCCAGACCGCTCTTTTCAAGCATCTCTTCCCATTCCGGATTCGCCTCTATACTGTCTATCCCGCCATCTTCCGAAGTCTCTTTCATCTTCTTTACAATGTCAGGACCGAGCTTCATCATTCCCGGTAGCACCTCCGAGCGCATTTTTGTGACTATGCGTTCGGTATCGCGTGTGCGTATGATGGTCCTCACAGTCTCGAGAAGGCGCCGGTAGGTAAGCAGGCTGTCTTTCAGTGTTTCCAGACGTGCCATAAGCTTGCGGTTGGGCGCGATGCGCTCCCGGTGACGCGCCAGCACCATCACGAGAGCTGTGAGCGAACGCGCCGCGAGCTGTTCGGTGGCTGAAGATTCGTATACCGACAACAGAGTGGTCAGCTTGTCGCGGTCGTACCATGTAAGCAACGCCATAAGAAGTGCTGACACCATCTGGAATGCCAGTATCGGGTCTTCCTGTTCGGATGCCAATATATGGTCGCGCACGAGTTTCAGATCATCGCGTCCGTCATATCCGAGAGTCCAGATATGATTGAAAATCTTTTCAAGCAACGCCTCGCGATTCTTCATCTCAGACGTGTCAGGTGCACCGAGCTGGTTTTTCAAGGTAACCTTTTCGTTCAAGGATGTGTAATCCTCAAGCAACGATTGCAAACTCCGCGGACGGTATGAAAGCATGCGCGCCTCGGCATAGTAAAGGGCGGTATCTGCCGGCAAGCGTCTGTGCCGGTCTATGCGGTCAGCTATGTCGAGAAGCTGCAGACGCAATTCATCGAGCATGCGCGGACGACTCTCGTCGCGCACACCGTCGAGAAAGTATTTCGTGAGCAGTGAATAGGTTGACTCGATGCTCTCTATGCGCTGCCCGAGGTCACCGATGCCGGCTGAATTGCGTTTCATCAGCACGAGGCTGTCTTTTATACGTCCTTGGCCAAGAAGGGCATGTGTCTGCTCGTAGAGCGATTTTATATCGTTGTCGGTTCTGTTTGCCATAATGATTTCAAGATTCCCCCCGCATGGAAGTCTTTAGGATTGTCTCATAAAGTTCTCCCCGTTTATGATAACAAATATCGCACCAAAAATCCTACGGCATCCGCAGAAGAGTATGTTTTCGAAGAGATACAGATAAAAACTTGTCGGAGATAGATTACCTGTCGGTTATTTTCAGTAATTTTGCGGAAAAGTCGCAGATATGGGTTCGGAAGAAATACAGGTGTCATCTGGAAATGCTGACGCGCGGTTGTTCGATACCGCCGGGTCGTCGCTTCTTGACTCCCCCGGGCTTATAGAGTTCATATCGGCCAATTCAAAGGCCGATCCTGCCGATTTGCGCCTTAGGCTGTCAGGCCGTGAACTTGCTTTCGACCTCGATTTCGCGCTTACCCAGATAGAATGCAGGCGCAAGAATGCCCGCAAACTTCCTTATTTTATTTCCCATCCCGGGTTCCTGTTTCCATCGGGGTTGGCGGCACAGCAGGCCACCGACCAGGAGGTGGCGCGTTATCATGCCACCCTTGCGCCGTCAGGCAGTCGCTGGCTCGACTTGACCGCCGGATTGGGTATCGACGCGCTAAGCGCCGCCATCGCCGGCCATCGTGTAACGGCTGTCGAGATTGAAAGCTGGAAATGCGATGTGCTTCGCCACAACGCGGAGGCGTTGCTCGGACAGGATAGCGATTTCGAGGCATGGTGTGCCGATTCCCAACAGATTGCGGAGGAGACGGATAGCGATGAATACGACGTGATATTCATAGACCCGGCAAGAAGAGGAACAGGCGACCGACGGCTCTATGCCTTGGCCGACTGTATGCCCGATGTTACCCGGCTCATGCCACGTCTGCTCTCCATAGCCCCTCGGGTAATAGTCAAGGCATCGCCGATGCTCGATGTTTCCGAGGCATTGCGTCAGCTTCCTTCGGTTTCTAATGTCGAGTCGGTATCTCACAGAGGCGAGTGTAAGGAACTGCTGCTGATATGCAGGCGGGAAACCCGACCACGTTCATTCGCCGCCCGCATGATCGGTGCCGATGGCGCTATCGAATCATTCGAGTGGCAGGAGAATCCGGATGTTGACGCATGTGGATTTTCATCCGTATCAAGACCTGATAAGGATGTGAAAGACTATCCGTCTACGGCATTTCGCTGGCTTTACGAGCTGGATGCGGCGTTGGTGAAACTGCGGCCTGACAAGGTGCTCTCGGTACGCTGGCCTTCGTTACGCAAGGCGGACCCCAACACGCAATTGTACCTTTCGGAAGAAAAGATAACGGAATTCCCGGGTAGGGTAACGGAAATTATTAGCCGTCCGGCTCCACGCGATCTTCGTAAGATGAAAGGGGAGGGGATGACGGTTGTGAGCCGCAACTATCCCGAAAGCGCCGAAGCGATACGTGCGAGGTATCGTTTCAGCGAGAACCCCCATAAATTTCTCTACGCTTTCCGCCTTGACGGCAAACCCACAATGTTATTGACAGAACTACTTACTATATAACTATGACAACTCTTATGAACACAGACTTCGACTTCAAGGGACAGAAGTCGGTCTACCATGGTAAAGTACGCGACGTATACGACATTGACGACCGCCTGCTCGTAATGGTCGCTACCGACCGCATTTCAGCGTTCGATGTGATACTCCCCAAGGGAATACCGTTCAAAGGACAGGTGCTTAATCAGATAGCATCTTACTTCCTTGACGCTACATCCGACATAGTTCCCAACTGGAAAGTCGCCGTTCCCGATCCGATGGTAACCGTGGGCGTGAAGTGCGAGCCTATGAAGGTAGAGATGATAGTACGCGGATACCTGGCCGGCTCCGCGTGGCGCGACTATGCCGCCGGAAAGCGCGAAATCTGTGGTGTCGCTCTTCCGGAAGGTCTTAAAGAGAACCAGAAACTGCCGCATCCCATACTTACCCCTACCACCAAGGCTGATGAAGGACACGATGAAAACATTTCGCGCGACGAGATCATAGCGCGGGGGATAGTGGCAAAGGAGGACTACGAGAAGATGGAAGAGTATGCGTTAGCTCTTTTCGCACGTGGTACGGAGATGGCCGCCGAGCGTGGTCTGATACTTGTCGACACCAAGTATGAATTCGGCAAGCACGACGGCAAGGTGATACTTATCGACGAGATACATACTCCCGATTCAAGCCGCTATTTCTATGCCGACGGTTATCAGGAACGCTTCGAGAAAGGGGAGGAGCAACGTCAGCTCTCGAAGGAGTTCGTGCGTCGCTGGCTCATTGAAAACGGATTCATGGGCCGTCAGGGCGAGAAAGTTCCCGAGATGACCGATGCCTACTGTCATGAGGTGTCAGACCGTTACATAGAACTTTACGAGCATATCACAGGCATGAAATTCGAGAAGGCGCAGTCGGCCGACCTGCAGGGCCGTATATTCCGGAATGTGTCGGAAGCTCTCAAGACCCTCTGATGTCATGTTGCCTCAGGACCCTGTGATGTTGATGAGCGTAATCAACATGAAACTGCGTGACGAGAACGTCAATCTGACCGAACTCTGCAAACGGCTCGATGTTCCGGAACAGGAGCTGACCGCCAAGTTACAAAAGGCCGGTTTCGCATACGATGCCGCCTCCAACCGTTTCATGTAACGCATAAGAGGATTAAAATAGGCAATTCCAACAATGAAAGATAATAAAGATGCCGCGACCTATTTCCGGTCGCGGCATCTTTATTTCTATTTTACTGGGGTAATCAAATGTCAATGTCGCCATAACGACAAATGACAAACGACGAATGACTAAAGAATTACTTTAGACACCTTTCCACCCTGACGTACGATGAAAAGACCCTTCTCGGGGTTCTGAACGCGAACCCCCTGCATGTTGTAGTATTCCACGGGAGCGTTGGCATCTATTTCGACAGCGTTGACACCTACGGTGCCTTTCTCGCCGATAACCTCGATATCTTTCACTTCCCAAGTACCGGCTACAGCTTCGGTGGATACATACTTGAAGGCGAATTGCATTTTCTTGCCGGCGTATGCATCAAGTGTTACGGGAGCGTTGGCGAAGAAGCTCCATGAAAAACCTTTCTCGGGAGCGCTCGCTTCCTGAACCATTGTCCATTCGGTAGCGCCCTCTTCGCGGGCCATGATGTAGGCGTATCCGCTGAAGTCGGCAACGTCTATCATTACATTGTTCTCTTTATACTGGTTCAGAGCCTGCTGGAAATTAAGAGTGGCGCTCTTGTAACCGTTGAGGTTGATCACAGGTGAAACAGCATAACCCTCGCATGCGATGGTGGATTTATTCACGAAGCCACTTCCTTTCAGGCCGTATTGGGAATCGTGCGACCAAGGATAGTTCTCACCCTCGACATTCTCGAAAGTGAAATCCTCGCCAAGAACTGAAGAGTATATAAGACCTGCAGGCTTTACGGTAAGCACATAGAAAGCTTCGCCAGGTTTGTATTCATCGTTACCTTCGGCGGCAGCTGTGATAATGGTAGTTCCGGCGACATTGAGAGTTACAACGCCTGTAGCTGGATCTACTGTAGCAACTTCTGTGTCAGACGAAGAGTATACCAATTCGGCTGTAGTAGCTTTGGTTGCTACGGGTGAAACGAAATCTTCGTCAAGAATGGCGGTGTATTCACCCTGCGGGAATTTGATATCGGCATCAAGACGGTTGTCGGCAGTGCCGATACCATAATATTGAACGTAATTCAGCCAGACAACGCCATTGGCCTTTGTCGTTGCGCAGTCGATAGCCACTCTTACGTAAACGTCTGAGATAACCACTGCAGCGTCGGTAGCGAGAGTAAGAGTTCCATTTGTGCTATCGTAGTCAGATTCCGATGCGGTTACAACATCTGTCCAAGTTGTGTTATCTGTTGAGGTCTGCAGTTTAAAACTGTTTATCACGCCGCTCTCGTTTAATTTCTCTATACCGAGCACAACGGATGTGAGCTGCTGGGTAATCTTGAAATCAGAAGTAATAGATCCTACACTTGGGGTCTTACTGCTTCCGCATTTAATCATGTTGCTCCATTTGTTGTTGTTATTGTTGAAGTTGATGATTGTGAACGACTCGCTTCCAGTGGTGCTCAGTTTGTATGTGAAACTGCCTGAATATGAACTGTTATTCGGATAATGCGTGTTACCTGCATTATTCTCACTACCGAACTTAAGTTCGAATAGCTGAGTTGCTTCTGCGGCGAAAGCCGATCCGGCTATGGCCACCGCAGCTAATGAAAGTAAAAACTTTTTCATACTCTTTGATTTAGTTAATTTATGGTTTATTATATTTAGTCGTTTTGAAGAATAATTCGCAATGAGGATTGTGTTCAACAAAGATAAGAAAAATATCAATGCCATTCCACATTATTCCTATCTGATTTTCAATAACCCAAAATAGAGTGGAGGCATCCAAGCCGTACAATATTGTGGAGAAATTGCATCCTTGTCTACATATGTCTGATTTTACATGAATTACAAAAAATACATGCTGTGGCCAAGAGCAGCCACAGCATGCATTATATATAAGTTATGTTGTAAGGTTAGAGAACAACCTTGGAGGTCTTGCCGCCCTTGCGAACGATGTAGAGACCCTGTTCAGGCTGACCGTTGACACGACGGCCCTGCAGGTCGAAGTAAACGGCCTCACCAACCTCGGCACCAATTGCCTCTACGCCGGTGGACTCGTTGGGTCCAACCTTAAGTTGGTAAGGTTTAGCGGATTTTACACCGTTCTTCTCCACGATCAGGTTAAGTGTACCTTCCTTAGAGTCAAATCCGATACCGTCCTCATGATTGTATTCGGTGTATTTGCTGTGGTCCTCGGCGATAACCTTCCGTGGAGCTTCGGCAACAGAAGTCTTGGGTTCAAAGAAATAATGATACTTGTAAATGCCTTCGGAATTCAAGTCTTCATACAGCAAACGGAATTTGCCATCAGCTTCGATATGATCTGCGGCATCCTCGTTGTCATATATGTTGAAATGCTCTCTTGCATCGGGATAAACATATATCTTCTTCTCCCCGTCAAAAGCGTTGGAGTCATTGAAATATTCTGACCCCTTGATCGATAAGCTGTACCCGAAAATACCGGCTTCTGTTGATTTAAGCAGCATATTCCCGTTTTCAATGTTATAAGAAAGCGGGTTGGAAGATTCTTCATTCCATGCAAGTATCCAATTGAACTTGTCGGAATCTCCTTTGAATCCTGTGGGAAGTATAACAGACACAGTAGCATCCATGTTTTCAGGCATCCAAATGTCGTAATCCTCGATGATAACATCATCCGAGTTGCTTGAAATGCCATCCCATGCAAAGTCTGTCTTCTCGATGGGCGCAGGAGCTTTCCATTCAATTTTAATCTCGGATATTATATATACACCACCTGTAGGAACAATGCTGAAATATGTATAATCAGTTTCAGGAGTTATGACAATCTCCTCCTTTCCTGTAGGATGAGCTATCTGTGTACCTATTGTCGAACCAGTAGTATATTTATCGTTACCAGCGTAAATCAAAACACCGTTGTTAGCTTGCTTGTCAGTGTTAGATGCAGAGGGAACTATGGTAATTTTGCTAATTGTATAGCCTTGAGAGTTATCAGTAACAGCTATACCACAACCAGTTTTACCGGTATTGAATTGGTATCCCTTATTGGCATATGTTTGAGATCTATATTCGATATTGGTAATCGTAGAGGTATAAGATTCTGAGGCTGTATATGATCCAGGTTTAAGAGTATCAGGATTTAAAGTGTCGATAATCGCATTTGGATCAACAATAGTAAGGGTATACTCCGCTTTCCCAGCTTTGTATTCATCGTTTTCTTCACATGTAGCTGTTATGGTCGTAGTACCGGCAGCAACCAATGTAACAGCCCCAGTGGCGGCATCAACCGTAGCAACTTCCGGGTTAGAGGATGTATAAGTAACATCAGCAGTAGTCGCTTTCGTCAATTCCGGAGCTGTAAAAGATTCACCAAGATTGGCTGTGTACTCTGTTCCAGGGAAAGAAAGATTGGCATTAAGTCTTGAATCTGTCGCTGATTTTATATACAACTGTACATCTTTCTGTCCTGAGGCATAGCAGGAGAATAGACTCGATGTGGCGTTGTACATTAAAACGTTACGGGCCGCACCGTTTGTGAATGTAATTTTAGCATTTTTATTTGTGTCAATTGTAATTGTAGCTGTGGCACTGTTCGTTGCTTCAGTTTTGAGATAATTATTTTTACCAGTACCACCTGCTGCATATAGATAGCCTATTGATTCAGATTCTCCATTTGTTACATAGAATGAATATTCCGTACCATTGTCTTTTGCGACTTTCGTAATCTTTACTACTGCAACATTCTCATCAGGAGTTATTTCATCATTGGTGATAGTAACGTTAAAGGCTCCTCTATTGTTGGTATTTTGAGTGGTGCTCATCGCTTTATTGTTTTCAGTATTAACGATGAGGCAATCAGCGGATTCTCCAATTTCGTCAATGGATGATACCAGTTTATAGGTATCAGCCCAAGCCGAGCCGGTGAGAGCTACCGCTGCCAACGAAAGTAAAAACTTTTTCATTGTTTGGTTTTTGTTTGGTTAATATTATGGTTTATGTTCTCTTCACGTTTCATCTTTACCAAACCGAGGGCGTTCTTTCAGTTCTAAAGTGGCTTGGGTTGGCATTCGTGGTTGCTTTTCAGCCGGTCTGCCTTATGTCCCGGGCCTGTGCGGCCCGCACCGGTGTTCTCGGTTCGATAATGCCATTGATTTGAATTATGGAATTCTGACAACTGATCTAGCCAAGTTTGTTGACTCACGGACAATAAGGGAAAATAGTTTTCCCTTTGTTTCCGGAAATTGTTATCTTTGCAATATGTCGCAGTCATGCAAATTACCATACCATTGTTTATTATGGATACAAAGACACTTGAATTCGTAACATATTGCATCAGCAAACTCGCGAGTGTGCTGAATATCAGCCAACGCGAGGTTTACAGGCGACTCAAGCAGTCCGGGATTCTGTATGACTATATCGTTCCGTCGTACGATGTTTTGCATACCTTCGGCTCGCGCTACCTGGTGGAAGATATAACTGAATATATGAAAGAGAAAGGAGTCTTGCCACAATGAAACTCTATCATTCATCTTATGTAGCGGTTGAGAAGCCCGATACGATCCATTCCCGGGACTATCTTGATTTCGGTAAAGGGTTTTATCTGACATCAATCCACGAGCAGGCGGTCAGATATGCCCAAAGGTTTATACGTAGGCAAAGGGACGCCTGGCTAAACGCCTATGAGTTTGAATTCGAGCCATCTGAATGGAAGATTGTTACATTCGGCAGTTACGACAGGGAATGGCTTGATTTTGTAGCCAAATGCAGGGCCGGTAAGGACGATACTGATTTTGACCTTGTAAGAGGCGGTATAGCCGATGATAAAGTCATACAGACCCTTGACCGGTACTTCGATGGAGAACTATCCGAGAACGAGACCTTAGGTCTGCTCAAATATGAGAAACCCAATATACAATATTGCATCCGTTCTCAAAAGATGCTCGATGTCTGCTTGAAACATATAGAAAGCAACCGCCTATGACAGACGAACGTAAAATGGCTTTCAATGCCAACAAGAGCGCCAATATCATCAGGAGCCTGTGTGATCTCTACGGTGTCTCCATACAAGAGGCAGCCGACATATATTATCAATCCGACACTTCCGAAATGATAGAGGAAGGTGTGGCTGATTTACAGTGCCGTAGCGATAAATACCTGGCCACAATTATCTGGGAGGAGTATCAGGGCCTCGATAGATTCAAGAATCCATGAATCCAGTGCCAATTGACGGTAGTTGCATTGCCTCTCATCAAAATGGCATCGATAACGCTATGCGAACCAGATTATACTTGATTTGGATTACCTAAAACAGCCGCAACCATTCGGATTGCGGCTGTTTTAGGCAGGCGTGTATGATACAGTTAATAATGCTATGTCAAATTCGTTTTCGACTTACAGCGCGGCGGCGATGTTGCGGATAGAGGATAGACGCTTCATGAACGAGGCATCGGACTTGGCGACTTGCATATTGTAATCGCTCTGCAGATTGAGAAGCAATGCAGCCGGTATATTGATGGCGGCTTCGATAAGCAATGCCATTTCAGTATTGACTCCTCTTTTCCCTTTGATTATCTCATTAAGGAGCGATGGGCTGACACCTATGTTGTCGGCAAGTTTAGCCTGAGTGACATGGTTAGCCTCAAGCTCATCTTTGATAAGCTCTCCCGGATGTGTGGGTTCAAAAGGGACAAGATTGTTGGCAATCATGTCGCTTGCGGTTCCTGGCAATTCAATCATATCAGTCGTAATGGTTTGACGGTTCAACGATATTGCAGAATATACAAATGAGTACTTACCAAAGGTATATAAAGTTTTGTAACTTCACAAATTTGTGAAGTTTGGTTATGACTTGCTGAATTTGAAAAGTTGAAGTTGTAACGAAACTGAAAATGCCGCGACCTGGAGAGGCCACGGCATTCATTAATTATAAGAGTTAGTTTAATCTCGGCTTAGAGAATAACCTTGGAAGCCTTGCTTCCCTGATGTACGATGTAGAGCCCCTTGCCGGGGTTCTCGACGCGGACACCTTGTAGGTTGTAATATTCCACAGGAATACTGTCAGCGGTTCCTACTGCATTCACACCTGTCGGTATATCCACATATGTAACTTTGATTGACTGTATATAGAGTCCCTTATCAATACTACTCCAGTTGAGTACGATTTTACCCTTTACGGTAGAAGTAGTTGGGGCAAAACCAAAAGTCACAGGGAAACTTTTTGTTTCATCATACATAAGATTATATTGGGCGTTGAAATCATTTAATAACGGATATTTCAACGATTCTCCGTTAACTTTAGCGGTTAATGCGGCCATGCCTCTATATGTAACTCCGGTAACAATTTCAATTTCCGTTATTTCAAAATTGGCAAAAGAATCAGATGAGATAGTAAGCGATTGCAGCGATTTACCGCTAATTCCGAATTGTACACCTTTATTGGGATCAAAAGATTCTTGTACAACACCGTCTCCAATCTTCTCGATTTCCCATAATATACCCGATTCGGGCGAGAAGGTACAGGTCGATCCTGTTCCGAAGTCGAAGTCTGACACTGCAAGTGTCCATGTCTTGCTCACAGTTTCTTGGGCCATTACAGCTGACGCGCATAAAGATGCCGCAGCTAAAGAAAGTAGAAATCTTTTCATGTTACTTAAAATATTATTTTTATTCGGCCCATGCTTTCAACATTTCATAAGTGCGATTGAGATGCAAAACAGAACCAAGGGTTATTTCGCAAATTTACACCTTTTTATTAAACATGCAATCAAATAATCAAAAATAATAAGTAAGTGTTCAAATTTAATTTATGTTTTATGCGAGTTTATTTTTGAGGCGATTACGGTGCGGAGTGAAGGAGGATATAGACATATCCGACTGAGCGACAATTCGTAAGCGGCCAAAAAGAAACCGCAGAAAGCATAAAAGATTTCCAATCACTTACTATCGGTTAAATTTGAACACTTACTTAGAATCCGAAGTAGGTTTTCACATTGTTTCACTCTATATTCACGTGTAGACAATGCGATAAAACGATGTCGGTTCTTGTAGTATGTTTGAAATTATTTCTAAATCAAACATCTTATGAGCAAACCAAATCGTTTTTCAGCTACTCTCCCCAAAAGCAAGTATCGTCGGCACCGCAAATCGCCACTACCCTCCGTGGCTGTCTATCTTGCTTATTTCGTGGATGCCATCGACTCGGGTCGCAGACTCAATGCAGGGAAGCCATACGCCAAAGGTACTGTGGAGGCCTGGCGCAACTTCCGACGGATCTACATGTTGTTCGACCCGGATGGAATACTGGCATGGTGCGACCTTGATAAGGAGCTTGTGGCCCGTTTCCGGACTTTCATGTCGCGCAAGGGGTTCATGCCTACCACTGTCAACAAATACGTGATATGCTTCCGGGCGTTGGCGGGATATGCCTATTCCGACGGTGAGCACGACAACCATCGGGCCCTACATATCTTTGAGCGCAGAGCTGTGGCCGACAGCGAGAAAGGGGCAGAGATCTATCTTACCGAGAAGGAACTCGATGCTCTTGCCGGAATGCCGCTCGAAGGGAGGGAAGAGATGGTAAGGGATATTTTCCTTGTCGGCTGCTACACATGTCAAAGGGTGTCGGACTATGCCAATCTTACTCCACGCAGTTTCACCCGTACGCCGCGTGGCACGGAGATAATCCACTTGCGTCAGCGCAAGACCGGTCATGAGATTAAAATTCCGATACTGAATCCGCGTCTCAAAGAACTATGCCTTAAATACAACTACAGTTTTCCACACGTAACTACCGTCGAACTGAACAAAACGATAAAGGAAATACTGTGCCGGCTTGCGGAGAATGTGCCGACGCTTGGCGAGAAAGTTGCCACTCGCAAGGGTGTGAAGCAGACTAAAGGACGCAGAAGAAAAGAGACTGTTGAGCTGATGCGTCCGCGATGGCAACTCGTGAGCAGCCACACGGCACGACGCAGCGGTATAACCAACCTCTACCTGAGCGGACGGTTCACCACAATGCAGCTGATGCATATCAGCGGACATACCACCTATAAGAACTTCAGACACTATATCCGTCTCTCTGCCGACGAGATAGCCGACGAGATAGCTGCGGCCGCAGAAAAGGAGCTGTAGAAAAACTGAAAATCGATTAAAAAAATCCTTGTCAGAGGGTGCTAAAACATGTGCATAACAATCAAAAATTCAATATGTAAAACATGTTTTAGCACCCTCTGTAACATGGTTCATAAAAAAGAAATAAAAATTTTAACAAAAGTATAATACACAATTAATTAATTATGCTTAAATTTGCATCGCAAACCTCGCTGAGGGCATCTCAGTTTCCGGTGCGGGCCGCACAGGCCACGTTAGCCTCGCGACCATAGTCAGCACCGCATCCGGATAACAGCAGGATAGCCGACTCAGCCAAGGCGAAATGAAACGTAGAGAGAAAAATAAACCATAATATTAACCAAACAAAAAAACAAACAATGAAAAAGTTTTTACTTTCGTTGGCAGCGGTAGCACTCGCCGGCTCGGCTTGGGCTGATACGGCATACTTGTATGTCAGTGCCACAGCTCCAACTGGGGCTACAACCGAAAACTCAGTGGTACCTACCGGAAATGTCGCAGGAAATTCTTACACTGCTGGAGACATAATCTTTTCGTTCGAAAAGGTTAATAGCAGTACTTCAAATGTCAACTCAAATCTTATCAGATGGTATGCCAATGACAAAATCGTTATCACAGCAAAAGAGGGAGCTGATGTTTCCATCACAAGTGTGAAGATGACATGCTCTACTGCAGCCTATGCCTCCAATGTAAAAATTGTTGACCCTAATAATGTTACCGGCGACACTTCGGGAACCGAATTTTCTGTTACGCTCAATGAAGAATTATCCTCCATTACTCTTCAAGCTAATGCGCAGGTCAGATTCTCTGTACTTGAAGTTACTTATGGAGTGCCAGACAACCGCGATGATCCTAATCTTACCTTCAGCGATGATTCAGTTACCGTTAATCTGGGAGCTACTTTTGATGCCCCGGTTTTTGAAAATCCCTACGACCTTCCCATTGTGTGGACAAGCTCAAATGAGGATGTTGCTACTGTGGATGAAAACGGAATCGTAAATATAAAAAATGTTGCTGGCTCTACCACGATTACAGCTTCTTTTGAGGACAATAATAATGATAAGTATAAACCCGGTAAAGCTTCGTATACCATTACCGTGGTTGATCCGAATAACGTAACATTTGATTTCGTCAACAACACTTACGGAATGACTCGATACTCCGGAAGTTCTTCGGAATATAATAGCGATCCATTTGATTTTTCGGAAGGATTGGTTACTGTTACTCTGAATGGCAAGACTCGTCTATGGTCTGATGGCCTTCGTTTGTACAGCGGAGCCAAGGCCACATTCAGTGTTCCAACCGGATACAAGATAACAGACGTAGTTTACCAAAGCACAGGAAACTCCAGTTTTGAAGGAGTTGCCAATAGCTCGACGGAATATGTAATTTCTTTTACAGGTACATCAGCTAAAGCTCTCACAACAGTTAATGTAAAACTTGAAGAGGATATACAATCAGGTGTTGAATCCGTGGAATCCGATACCAACGCTTCCAAAGAGTACTACAACCTGCAGGGTGTTCGCGTTGAGAATCCCGGCAAGGGCCTCTACATCGTCCGTCAGGGAAGCAAGGCTTTCAAGGTTATCCTCTAAGCCAAGATTAAATTAACTCATATAACAAATGCCGTGGCCGTTTTCCGGTCGCGGCATTTTTATAATGAAATAGTTATAAGTACGCTTGTGAAGAATGTTATCTGGTTATAATGGTATTTATTTCATTTTTAAGAATAGGAATATGACGAATGACAATTGCTCACAAAATTTCTGGAATCAATGAGTCATACGAATGAATAACATAATTTCGTGTATCTACGATTTTCCTTGCAGAGGTAATATTGATATCCGGACAAATCTTCAGAATCCTATTCATCGCCTCGCCAATGATTTCAATGTTACGCTCAACGAATTTTCTGAACACAAAATCATTAACAAACATCTCGTAGTTTCGGCCACGCTGATTTGATGCTATCTCAATTTCGTCTATTGCGTTTAAGATGTCAATGAAATATTTGTGAATTTTATCATCCATAAATCAAATGTTTGGTATCGTCAAGCTCTTTACGGAAGATTTGGTTTTTAATATGATTATCAAATACCATATCCACTCTGCGCCCTAATAGGGATTCCATATCGTGGATGAAATTGAAGAAAAGCTCAGCCCAATCTAATTTTTCATTGGCTATTTTTTCCCCATCAAAATCTACAGAGAAATCCACATCGCTGTTTTCATTGAAACGGTCTGTAAGTATAGAACCAAAGACATACAATTTCTTGACTCTGTATTTATTACATAGCCTGATTATTTCTTGCATGTTCAATTCTATTAATTTCATATAGGGATTCTTATTGTGCTCCTACAAATATACCAAATTAAATAACATAAATTCATATTAGCTGCAATATAGAGTCGTAATCGTATTGAATGAAATAATTATAGGTTATCCCTTTCTGAATTGACCACTAAGCATCTTTGAGGTTCTTCTTATAATTGGACATGTACTAATCGCCAATAATTCTTTATACTCATTCCATAAGGCACGTTTAATATTGGATATATTTTGCTTGATTGCTTTCCGTCTCATTGCTGCGGTCGGTTCGGGATTTGAAATTCCGTCAGGCCACTTTACATAAGCCTTGAGATCTTGTTTCAGCACAAAACACTCAAACTCGGCACGCATGAAACTTTCACCTTTGATTTTATAATCAGGCTTGGTTACACATCCGTCAGTAAACCGTTCATATTGGTCGTAAGCGAAATATATAATCGGAAGCGCTTCAATGTATGGGTCATGGGTAAAACCATTACACCATGTATTAAGCCGTTCCAGCGATTTTATCGGCATTTTAAGATCTATGGTCCAACCATCTCCTGAAACTTGACATCCGGACGGTTCCTTTTTATTACGATAATTCGAAAGGAATTTGGCTCCTATCTGTGTGAACTTCTTGATCCGGTTACCCGCTGAATCCACAATATCCACATACCCGATTATCTGCCTTAATATCATTTCCAATGACTGCCGTATCATAATCTGAACATTGGGCCTTATGTCTCGTACTGATAATTTATCGATTGTAGGAATACTCTCCAACCAGAACATAGACCTGATCACTTCCCTTTGATCGTTTATAATCAATGAAGGTCTGCTAATAACTCTAATCGGAAAGGGAAAGAAGGTGTCTCTTAACCCTTTATCCCAATGGGTATAACAATACAAATTGAGGAAGTCTGTAAGGTCGACTATAAAATCCAGCGAGAAGTCCTCATACCTCTTTGCAAATTCGGGTTTTATGGACTTTCTTACGTCAATACACATTTTGCGCATAGCATATAATTGTGCTACAGAAACCTTCTTCATTGCTCCGAAATCAGAGGGAAACTGGCACAAGATAAAAGAGGATGCTTTGTCATCATCCATTTGTGAGACTTCTTTAATCTGAGAGAAGAGGCTAATACAATCATCCATTACTTTCAACATCCGGCGAAGCATTTCATCGTAGTCGTTAGCTATACTGCTGATGTGTCTGACCGGTTCCCGCATTTTATGCGCATCATCAATCAAGACCGACATTTTCTTGTACAAGGAAGAGGAACTATTCATGGTTAAGTTATCAGTAAGGAATGAAAATTTGTTGGTTATTTTATAGTATAACAAGCTAAGTAGCTACGAAGAATAAATGTCAGTATGTTATTTAAGAATTTCACAAATGAGAGGAGATTATTTGTGCATTTATTTTTCGCAGCTACTTGCGCATTAAATATAATAAATGCCGCGACCGGAAAACGGCTATGATTATTGGGAATTCTATCAGACAGCTCAATTCTCTGATTTGCCAATCTCAAAATAATTGACTATATTTGTATCATAATAGTGATAGTATTATGAGTCAATCAATACATAGTGATAATATATTATCTGTATTGAATAACTTTGTACTGGATAATGCGGATGATATCGCTCGTCAGGTTGCGGAAAACTTCCGTAAACGACGAGTAGAAAAGAACATAACCCGGCAACGTATTTCCGAACTGTCGGGAGTTCCCTTGTCTACGGTGGCACGTTTCGAACAGAAAGGTCTTATAGCATTCGAGTCTCTTATCAAGTTGGCGATGGCACTGGGGTATGCCCCGGATATCCGCAGTCTGTTCGCCACCTCTAAATTCGACACTATGGAGGAACTTGATATGATTCGCCGTAAAAGCGGCGACAAAAGAGCATATGTTAAAAATCAGAAGAGATGAGAAAGACAGAAAAACTTACAGTCATGTTTCGCGGGCAGATGGTCGGATCGTTATCGCTTACGCCGGATAACCGTCTGAATGTCTTTGAATACGACAAATCATGGCTCGCCGACGGTTTTAGCATATCTCCACTTGAACTGCCGCTGAAGCCCGGGGTATTTATCGCCAAGCCTCAGCCGTTTTATGGAGATTTCGGTGTTTTCGAAGACAGTCTGCCAGACGGCTACGGCCGTTATCTTCTTCATAAAGCATTGCTGCGCAAAGGTATAAACGATTCTGACTTATCATCATTAGATCGGCTCGCCATTGTCGGCGATAACGGTATGGGAGCACTTACCTATTCTCCGGCGATTAAACTTGAGCAGGAAGAACCCCTGACCGATTTCGACAGGCTTCAACAGATAGCTCTTGAAGTGCTGAAAGAACAGCAGGATAATGATGCAGGGCTACTGCTATACAATAGCGGCAACAGCGGCGGTGCGCGTCCCAAAGCGGTGTTTTCAGACTCAGAAGGACACTGGATGGTCAAGTTCCGACATATTTATGACCCAACCGACATAGGAATTCAGGAATACAGATACAATGAAATCGCGCGGAAAAGCGGAATCATTGTGCCCGATTTCCGCCTTATCAACGGACGCTATTTCGCATCCCGTCGATTCGACATTGACAGCAACGGCAAACGACTTCACACCGCAACGGCAGGCGGACTGTTGTGTATATCGCTTAGAGAGCCATTCATGGATTACTCAAATCTTCTCGCACTCACTGGTTACATCACACAGAGCCGTGAAGATGTGGAGCAGATGTATCGCCGCATGCTGTTCAATTATCTTACTGACAATAAGGATGATCATTGTAAGAATTTCAGTTTCCACGTAGTCAGAGCCTCCTGCACAAGTCCCTGGCATTGGAGGCTTGCACCGGCTTACGACCTCACGCTATGCACCGAAGGATATAATGGTGAACACGCGACATCAGTCAATGGCACGGGCCATCCCGTATTATCCGATTTCATTACAGTTGGTACAAAAATCAAACTACCCGAAACCCGATGCCGCGAGTTAATTGAAGAGGTCCGTACAGGATGCACTGATTTAATTCGCTATGATATAATACCATAACACGCTCTTACGTAGCGGTTGAGAAGCCCGATAGGTCCATTCCCATAACCATCTTGATTTTGATAAAGTTTTTTAGTCTTTTCAAACACTCAGTTATAATGTTGAAGAACAACAAATGCCGCGACCGGAAAATGGCCACGGCATTTGTTATATGAGTTAATTTAATCTTGGCTTAGAGGATAACCTTGAAAGCCTTGCTTCCCTGACGGACGATGTAGAGACCCTTGCCGGGGTTCTCAACGCGAACACCCTGTAGGTTGTAATACTCTTTCGGTGCGTTGTTGTCGAATTCTACTGATTCAACACCAACAGAGGTATTAAGTACATAGTCGGTAATGTTTTTTACTCCGGTCATTGAGAAATACTTTTCGATGGAGCCATAAACCTTTACTTCTTTTCCTATGTTGCCTTTGTTGTCTTTAACATTAAGCTTGGTTCTGACATTACCGGCAGGCAATTGGACTGGTACAGCTTTGTCGATGTTATCTGTAGAAGCGGTTTCTCCAATTACGATATTTGAATTTACGGTTCCTGTTCCAGTTGTAAACTTGTTATTGTCCATGTATCCTACGATGTAACCTGAAACCCAGACAGATCCCGAAGGATATGTAGTCATTTCTTTAAGATTCGCTATAGTGTATGGATTTTCTTTCGTACCGAGTTCAGCAACATTCGGATCAACGACTTTGAGAGAGTAAGATGCTTCGCCATCCTTATATTCTTCGTTGCCCGCGAACTTAGCGGTTATGGTTGTCGTGCCGGCACCTTCGATAGTTACAACTCCGTCAGCATCTACAGTTGCCACGTTGGTATCTGAGCTGCTGAAAGAGACAGGAAGAGAGTAGACGTTATTTAGAGTTGGGGTATTGAAAGCCTCGTCAACATTCACAGTGTATTCAGTTTCGGGGAAAGAAAGTTCGGCATCTTTGCGGTCATCTACCACTGTCAGATTATAAGATGCCGTGCCGGGTTTAAAGTCGTCGTTACCCTTGAAAGTAGCTGTTATTGTAGTTGTCCCTGCAATACGATAAAGGGTCAAGATTCCGGTATTCTCATCTATCATGGCAGGGCCGTGATTGGAACTTTCATAAGTAATGCCCTCAAGGTTATTGGGATTATCCAACTTCGGCGCTACGAAACTATCAAACTCGCTGAAGTTTACCGAACACTCGGTCTCGGGGAAAGAAAGGGCTGCATCTTTACGAGTATCAACGGTCCCTCCTTCAACAGTATATGTTACTTCTAAAACAGAAAAACGGGTCTGGGCTGTAGCTTTAAGAGTAATGGACGTTACTCCATTATCAAGAATAACAGAAAATTCTGTTCCTGAAGTTGTTCCAGTAACATTATTAGGTTCGGCAACTGCCACTTTATTATAGCTTGCTGTTGAGCATGTCATCTTCACATTTGTGATGGAAATATCTGATCCATCCTTTGCCGTGATAATGATTTTGTCATTGGCATACCACCTAATAAGATTGGAATTAACATTAGAAGTATTGGTATTGACTTTTTCGAACGTAAAGGTCACGTCTCCGGCAGTGTAGGAATTCCCAGCAACATTTCCGATAGGAACGACTGAGTTCTCAGTTGTTGCTCCTGTCGGTGCAGTGCCGACATATAGGTAAGCGGTATCAGCCCAAGCCGAGCCGGCGAGTGCTACCGCTGCCAACGAAAGTAAAAACTTTTTCATTGTTTGTTTTTTTGTTTGGTTAATATTATGGTTTATTTTTCTCTCTACGTTTCATTTCGCCTTGGCTGAGTCGGCTATCCTGCTGTTATCCGGATGCGGTGCTGACTATGGTCGCGAGGCTAACGTGGCCTGTGCGGCCCGCACCGGTGTTTGGATGCGTGATTGAAAGCGGTTGTCGGTTCTTGAGCACTGCTGTCTGGTGCCCCTCGGAGATGGTGCGCCTCCTCTTCTCTTGCTTACAAAGGGATGGATTCAAGCAACAGCCATGATACCGAAAGTATGTGCAAAGTGATGGATTCAAGCGACAGCCATGATGCCGAAAGTATGTGTAAAGTGATGGATTCAAGCAATAGCCATGATACGGAAAGTATGTGCAAGGGGATGGATTTTAGTAACTGTCATTATATAGAAAATGCCGCGACCGGAATGGCCGCGGCATTGTGATTCTAGTTGATGTCGGAATCAAATCCAGCGTACGTATGCGAAGTCCATGCGGTGGGGCAGGTCTTTCGATTTCGGATACATGCGGAGCGCGAAGCGGAACGAACCGGCTTCTTTGGCTGTGGTACGCAGAGCATAAGTTACCTCGTTGCCTTCGGTCTTAACTACTTTGAGCTGTTCAACTTTGTCGAATACCGACTGGCCGTCTTCCTCTTTGTAATATACCAGCTCTACACCGATTGCGTCGCCGAGTCCGCAAGTGTCAAGCACGCAGCTTACCTCGATGTTGGAACCTGTATGTAGGGAGCTGCCGGGTGCATCGCCATAATTAACCGAAATAACACGGATGTCGTTCCACTTTGATGCAACCTCTTCTTTCCAGGCCACGATTTCACGTGCCTTGGCGTAGTTGTGGGCTTTGAGCTTGGCGGAACGCTTCGCCTCGGGTTCGTAGAAGCGGGAGATGTAGTCGTCAAGCTGACGCTTCATTGTGAAGATAGGCGCGATGTGGCCTATGCTGCGCTTGATGTACTGAATCCATTCAGGACTGTATCCCTTGAAGTTCTTGTTGAAGTAGAGGGGTACGATCTCGTTCTCAAGCATGGAGTATATGGTAGCCGCATCCAAACGATCCTGCTGGGCCTGATCGGTGTAGGTGCGTTTGTCGGTGAGTGCCCATCCTGCTTTTTCGTCAAGACGGTAGCCTTCATACCACCAGCCGTCGAGTACCGAGAAGTTGAGCACGCCATTCATCTCAGCCTTTTCACCCGATGTTCCCGATGCCTCGAGAGGACGGGTTGGAGTGTTCAGCCATATGTCGACACCGCTCACCAGACGTTTGGCCACAATCATGTTGTAGTCCTCGAGGAAAATAATCTTGCCGAGGAACTGCGGCATGCGGCTGATCTCCATGATGCGCTTTATAAGGCCCTGGCCGGCGCCGTCGGCGGGGTGAGCCTTACCCGAGAAGATAAACTGCACGGGGTACTGCTCGTTGTTTACAATCTTGGCCAGACGGTCGAGGTCGGTAAAGAGCAGATGCGCACGCTTGTATGTTGCGAATCGACGGGCGAATCCGATTATAAGCGCATTGGGGTTGATCTTGTCGAGGATGCCCATGACCTGTGAGGGATCTCCCTGGTTTTTGAGCCATTTTTCCTTGAAGTCCTTGCGAACGAAGTCTATGAACTTGTTCTTAAGCGTCATGCGCATGTTCCAGATGGCATCGTCGGGTACATTGAAGATACCTTTCCATGCCTCGGGGTTGCTCTGGTCATCGAAAAGCTCGTTGCCGAGATGCTCGCCATAGAAGGCTTTCCATTCGGAAGCGGCCCAGGTCGGCATGTGCACGCCGTTGGTGACATAACCCACATGGCTTTCTTCCGGACTATAGCCTTTCCAGATGCCCGCGAACATTTTCTTGGAAACCTCGCCGTGGAGCCAGGAAACGCCATTGGCTTCCTGACAGGTATTGAGCGCGAATACCGACATTGAGAATCTTTCCGGTGTATCGGGGTTTTCGCGACCCATGTTCATGAGGTCGCTCCACGAGATGCCAAGTTTCGCGGGATACTCGCCAAGGTACTTGCCGAAGAGAGACTCCTCGAAGTAATCATGACCGGCAGGTACGGGAGTGTGGACGGTGTAGAGGCTGGACGCACGTACGATTTCGAGTGCGACGTTGAAGGGGAGATGGTCGTTCTGCACATAATCTACAAGACGCTGCAGGTTGAGCAGAGCGGCGTGGCCCTCGTTGGCGTGGTAGATGTCTGTGTGTATGCCCAGGCGGTTAAGCATGTAGATACCGCCGATGCCGAGCAGATACTCCTGTTTGATACGGTTCTCCCAGTCGCCGCCATACAGCTTGTGGGTTATAGGACGGTCGAATTCCGAGTTCATCTCGAAATCGGTGTCGAGCAGATAAAGTTTCATGCGGCCTACATTCACGCGCCATACGTGGCAGTAGATTATGCGGCCGGGGTAGGGTACCTCGAGCACCATGGGTTGTCCGTCTTCACCGAGAACGGGCTCGACAGGCAGTTGGTCGAAGTTCTGAGCCTCGTAATTGGCTATCTGCTGACCGTCGAGCGAGAGGGTCTGGGTGAAATAGCCGTAGCGGTACAGGAAACCTACGGCAGTCATGTTGACACGAGAATCCGACGCCTGCTTGATGTAGTCGCCGGCGAGCACTCCGAGGCCGCCGGAATATATTTTGAGACAGTTGCAGAGACCATATTCCATGGAGAAGTATGCCACAGACGGGATGTCGTTGCGCATAGGCTGTTTCATGTAAGCCTGGAACGATGCGTATACGTCGTGGATACGGTCCATCATGGCACTGTCTTTCAGTATCTCCTGAATGCGTTCGTAGGAGATCTGCTGGAGGAGCATAACCGGGTTTTGTCCTACTTTGCGCCATAGGTCGCGGTCAATGTCGTGGAACAGGGATTTACCCTCGGAGTTCCACACCCACCACAGGTTTTTGCTCAGTTCCTCAAGCGGCTTGAGCTGCTTGGGCAGTTCAGCGCTGACGGTGCAGGAATGCCACACGGGCTGATTTGCATTGCTGACTTGAAGTTTCATTGTTTATGTGATTTTTGATGGTCTTTGACGCTTATGCTTTTGCCGCGGGAAAGACATTTGTTAAATTTTATGTTTCAGTTAAGCCTTTGAATAGGCCCGTTATCAGCTTTGTGATATACAGTCGCCGGTACGCTCGTCGCGGCGCGACAACGCTACCAGGAACGCTTCGTCGTAATGCTTGATGAAGTATTTCCAGTCGGCCTTGGCCGCGGTCTGTGCTGCGGCCATGCGTCCGCGCGCTATGTCGGGTGCATCGGCACGCAGATAGCTGATAGCGGCCCCGGCTATGGAATGTACTGTCTGGTGATAGTCCGAATCGTTGCGGGGTACTACCTTCACACCGCTGTCGGGTATCGAGTTGGGCATCGATGAGAGTACCCATTGGCCGAACCCCGATTTATCGGTAGTGATTGTCGGGACGCTGAAGGCCACGCTTTCGAGTGGGGTGTAACCCCACGGTTCATAATAAGAGGGGAAGATGGTGAGGTCGATTGCGGGCAGAAGATCGTAGTAGGAGATACCTACTATGCTGTCGCCTCCGTCCAGGTATACCGGTATGTAGATGACTTTCAGCTTTCGGTCGCCGCCTATGGCACCGTCGCTTTCAAGCTGCGCTATGCGGCAGTTGATAAGGTCGCTGTCTTCGTTATTGAGACGGTGGGTGAGCCACGATGGGTTGACGGGCACATGTCCTTCCGATTCAAGGTCGAGCACCAGCTCCGGCGATGGTTCGCGCACCCATGCCGGAACGAGCACGAAAGCCAGTACGTCGCGGTCCTGCTCATGTAATGCCGATGAGATAAGGGCCGCCGAGTCGAGGAAGACATCGAGACCTTTGTTTCTGTACTCGTTTCTTCCGGAAGTGGCTATAAGGAAAGTGTCGTTGCGGTAGTCGCGTCCGGTCATGGCCCGGGCAATGGCAAGAAGACGCTCGCGACCTGCGTTGACGCGACGCGAGTAGCGCGACCCTTCGGGCACGAAGTCGGGCTCGAATCCGTTGGGAGTGACAACCTGTGGACGTATTTCAAGCAGCTGACCGCATTCGCGGGCGGTAACTTCGCTTACGGCGGTAAAGCAATCGGCCTGATGGGCGGCTGCTTTTTCAAGCGAGTGTTTGGATTGCATGTTTAGCTCACGCGCCATCTGGTCGCCGTTATATCCTCCGAAATAGTCGTAGAGAGGTTTGCCGTTGCCGCATATGCTGCGTCCGATGCTCGTGGCGTGGGTGGTGAAGAGGGTGGCTATCTCGGGACTGGTGTCCTTGAGATAAAGCAGCCCCATGCCAGTGGTCCACTCGTTGAAATGGGCCACTGTCTTGCGTTCTTCCACGCCGAGGTATGCGGCCAATGATTTTATTACTATTGCCGTTGCCACCGAATATGCGCAGCCTTCGCCATAGTCGCCGTAAGCGTGGAGAGAATCGACTCCGTATAGCTGCCACATGCGTGCGTATATGTCGGGGAGTTGCTTTTCGACACCTGCGAATTTCACAAGCACCACCAGAGGCGAGCCGGGGCATTTCCAGCGACCTACACGTATGCTGATGCCGAATGGGAGTTCCATGCGCTGTGCGGCTCCCTTGAGAAGAGTCTTGCGTTCCTGAAAATAAGGTGAGGGGTTTTCGGCGCTCCATACATCCGGTCCTATGAAGACCAGACGGTCGCCGAACTGTTCGTGTAATGCTCTTGCTTTGGTTGAAAGCACGGCATAGATGCCGCCTATTTTGTTGCAGACTTCCCATGAAGTCTCGAAGAGCAGACCGATCTCTTGTTTTAAATTAGCCATAATTCTAATACATCACGAAGTCTTTGAGTTCCGGTGCGGGTAACGTCGCCATATGTGCGGTGGCGTTGCCATTTTGTACCTTATAATATATTAGCTGACCATATATTATACATATATTATATAGGTATATTATATAGGTATATTATATATGACCTAAAATATCAGGTGTATTACCGGAATCTCCGGATGTGGAGAATGTGAAGTCGCGCATGCCGGTTTCATGCCGGCGCCGACCTTTTCTGCCTATCATTGATACCGATGGCAAAGGTACTAAAAAATTCCAACATTTCTGCAAATAATGGCTATTTTTTTAGCTTTGCAATTAAAATTAAGATAATATACCGGTATGGTACATTTATTAATCTCAATTGCGTTTTTATTAACATAAATATCGGGATGTCCACTTGGGTCGGTTGATAATATTTTCGGAAAAATTCTTATATTTGTAGTATGAAAAACAGATACATATTGTCGCTGACCATAGCCGGAATGGTTTCGCTTTTTCCGGTGTCTGTCGCGGCAGGCGATTATAAAACCCCGGTGTCGGAACACCCTGCCAAAGGAATCGGAGGTGCCGATTTCAAGGTCGGGAAGGGCCGGTTCGAGCTTGAAGGCTCTCCGTTTGTCATAAAGGCTGCCGAACTGCATTATCCGCGCATACCTCGCGAGTATTGGGATCAGCGCATAAAAATGTGCAAAGCTCTTGGTATGAACACTATATGTCTGTATGTATTCTGGAATGCACACGAAACCGAGTCCGGTAAATATGACTTTGACGCAAACAACGATCTGCGTAAGTTCATAGAAATGTGTGATGCCAACGGAATGAAGGTGATTCTGCGCCCCGGGCCGTATGTATGCGCGGAGTGGGAGATGGGTGGCTTGCCGTGGTGGTTGCTGCGCGACGATGATATTGAACTCAGACATTCCGACCCGCGTTTTCTCGCTGCGGTAGAGCGGTTTGAAAAACGTCTGGCAACTGAGATAAAAGGCCTTACGGCCCCTGAAGGTGGCCCGATTATTATGATTCAGGTTGAAAACGAGTATGGATCGTACGGCGATGACAAGGAGTATGTGAAAAGCATAGCCGACATGTTGGGCGATCTTTACCCCGGCGTTGTTTTGTTTCAGTGTGATTGGGCTTCGAATTTCACTGTAAACGGTCTTCCCGGGTTGGTGTGGACCATGAATTTCGGTACCGGCGCCGACATAGATTCCCAGTTCGCCCATCTTCGGGAGTTGCGTCCCGAATCGCCGCTGATGTGTTCGGAGTTCTGGAGCGGTTGGTTTGACAAATGGGGAGCCAACCACGAGACCCGTCCCGCAGAGGCAATGGTGGCAGGGATAGAAGAGATGCTTTCAAAAGGAATATCCTTTTCGCTCTATATGACACACGGAGGTACCAACTGGGGACATTGGGCAGGTGCCAACTCGCCGGGATATGCTCCTGATGTTACCTCTTACGATTATGACGCGCCTATAGACGAACAGGGAGCGCCGACTGCGAAATATATGATGCTTCGCGACCTCATGTCCCGTTTTAACGGTGGGGAACCGTTGCCTCCTATGCCTGAAGTGCCTTCGGTTACTGCCGTGGAACGTTTCCCGCTTAGTCTGGCAACTGTCGCCGACAGCTTGTGGGACTCACCTCGGATGGATGTAAAACCACTCTCCATGGAAAAATATGGACAGGGATATGGTATGGTCAGATATGTAACACGTTTGCCGAAAGACGTAGAAGAGGGAGACAGACTTATATTCGGTCCGCGTGATTACGTTCAGGTTTTTGCCGACGGTAAGCATATCGGTACTCTCGACCGCCGTGTTGGCGACGAGTCGCTTGTGTTACCGGCACTGAAAAAGGGTGCGGAGTTGCAGCTGATGGTAGAAGCCATGGGACGGATAAACTTCGGGACGGCTATAAAAGATCCGAAAGGAATGGTCGGAGATGTGGTTCTTGAATCGGGCGGAAGAAAGATGCCTTTGGAGGGGTGGAGCGTTTCTCTAATGCCGGACGATTTCAAAGCCGGCAAGCCACTCTTCGATGCAAGTCGCGGCGGGTGCGTTTCAGCGGAACGAAAGGAGGATATTAACGGAGTATCGCGATATCCCCGTGGATTATATAAAGGGTATTTCGACATAAAAGATGACGGAGACACGTATCTCGATATGTCGGAATGGGGGAAAGGGCAGGTATGGGTAAACGGGCATCCGTTGGGACGTTTCTGGGAAATAGGTCCGCAGCAGACGCTTTATCTCCCCGGTGCCTGGTTGAAACCTCGTGGCAACGAAGTGGTGGTTCTCGATGTCATTGGACCGAGAGGGACCGGAATGAGAGGACTTGCCGAGCCTCTTTCCGATGTGCTTCAGTCGTTCGGCTCCGATGCCGTAGCAGAAGGCGGTGAGGCTCCCGATCTGTCGGGTATGGAACCGTTGCTCTCCGGCAGACTGACCCCGGGCAACGGATGGAAGAGTCTGAAAGCGGGGAAGGGTGCCAAGGGAAATACACTTATACTTGAAATAGGGGAGAGCCATGACGGAGGGGAGGCTTCCGTGGCGGAGATATATCTCACAGACCGTAAAGGCAACCGGCTCAGCCGCGAGACGTGGCGCGTGACATACACCGGGAGCGCAGACATGGCTCATAACCGGGGAGCCGACAAGATGTATGATCTGCAGGAATCGACATATTGGCAGAGCGACGGCGAATCGCCGACGGTGATAGCCATAGACCTCGGAGGCCGGACTGAAGTGTGGGGGCTGAATCTCCTGCCACGTGCCGAAAGCGGTGCGCCGGGACAACCATCAGAAATTAAGGTATTCATAAAATAAAACAAGCGAAGAATTCCGCGTAACGCGGAATTCCGGGTTTTAAAACACGAATAAGAATGTTTAGTGAAAAGAAAAGTTCAATGATTCACGGAGTGCTGCTGATAGCGCTCTTCGCCTGCGCATCTTTTTATATTGCTGATGCGAGAATTATCAAGGAACTGTCGTTCAGTCCCATGATCATAGGTATTCTTCTGGGTATGATATATGCGAATTCCCTGAGAATGCATCTGCCTGAGACTTGGGTACCCGGCATACAGTTCAGTTCGAAGAAACTGCTTCGTCTGGGTATAATTCTGTATGGCTTCAGACTTACATTCCAAGACATCGCTGCGGTAGGGGTGGCAGGTATAGTTGTCGATGCCGTTATAGTTGCGGTAACGATCATAGGAGGATATTGGCTTGGGAAATTGCTCAAGATGGACAAGGATATTGCCCTGCTGACCTCAGTGGGGTCAGGTATATGTGGGGCCGCGGCTGTTCTCGGTGCCGAGGCTACTATGCAGACCAAACCTTACAAGACGGCAGTGGCGGTGGCTACTGTGGTTATTTTCGGAACAATATCCATGTTCCTTTATCCTATCATGTGGCGTGCCGGAATGTTGGATTTGTCACCTGAACAGATGGGTATATTCAGTGGAGCGACTCTCCACGAGGTTGCCCATGCAGTGGGTGCCGGCAACGCCATGGGCGATGAAATAGCTAAAACTACAGTGATAGTCAAGATGATACGAGTAATGATGCTCGTGCCAGTGCTTCTGGTACTCGGTTGGTGGGTAGCATCGAAAGGTTCATCGAATGGCGGTGGGAAAGTGGCCATTCCATGGTTCGCATTCTGGTTTTTAGCTGTTATCGGACTGAACTCGTTGATTGAATGGCTGATACCCGGTTTCGGCGTTTCAACGGCAAATCAGATCATTACATACATAGACACTTTCTTGCTTACCATGGCTATGGTGGCTTTGGGAGCGGAGACAAGTTTCGACAAATTTAAGAAAGCCGGTGCCAAGCCGTTCCTGCTCGCATTGCTTATATATGTGTGGTTGATTGCAGGAGGATATCTTATTGTTAAATACATCACGCCGATGTTGCTGTGATAGAAGACGGCAAACGCATCGATAGCGATAAATAAACGAAGCACGTACGGATTGACTCCAACGTGCTTCGTTTATTTATAATGGTTTCAGAATCTCAGGATCAGATGTCTGTTGTCATATTCTATTTAACATAATATGGATTATGTTATAAATGCGCAGGATAAAAACATCTCCCTATTTTCTGACAGGTCGTTCTTTCACGATGCCTGTTGGTGATTTTTCCGCTGTTTTTGTCCTGAGTCTGTTCTTGAATCTTCCGTACGTTTGCTTTCTTCGAGTTCCTGTCGCAGATAACGGGCCGTCGGTGTGTCGAGTACCGCCACTTCTTCAGGGGTGCCTTCGGCAAGTATCAGACCCCCGTCGCGGCCACCTTCGGGTCCGAGGTCTATGATGTAGTCCGCGCATTTTATCACGTCGAGGTTGTGTTCGATTACCACTACGGTATTACCTTTGTCTGCGAGTTGACCGAGTACTCCCATAAGTACTCTTATGTCTTCGAAGTGTAATCCCGTGGTGGGTTCATCGAGTATGAAGAGTGTCTTGCCTGTATCGCGTTTGGCGAGTTCAGTGGCCAGTTTCACGCGTTGGTTCTCCCCGCCGCTCAGTGTGCTCGACGGTTGGCCGAGTTTTATGTAACCGAGTCCTATGTCTTGGAGTACCTTGACTTTCTTTAGGATGCCCGGTACGTTTTCAAAGAATTCAACTGCTTGGTTTACCGTCATATCGAGCACGTCGGCTATCGATTTCCCTTTGAAGCGAACCTCGAGGGTCTCACGGTTATAGCGTTTGCCGTGGCATTCCTCGCAGGGTACCAGCACATCAGGAAGAAAATTCATTTCGATGGTGCGGTAGCCATTTCCTTTGCATGTCTCGCAGCGTCCTCCTGAAACGTTGAACGAGAATCGCCCAGGTTTGTAACCGCGCAATCTGGCATCCGGGAGTGACACGAAAAGCTTACGTATATCGGCGAATAGCCCGGTGTATGTGGCAGGATTGCTGCGAGGTGTGCGTCCGAGCGGCGATTGGTCTACGGCAACGACCTTGTCGATGTTTTCAAGTCCCTTCGCATCGCCATAAGGCAGAGGTTCCTGTATTGAGCGGTATAACCGACGGCTCAGTATGGGATGCAGCGTACCGTTGATAAGCGACGATTTACCGGATCCTGATACTCCCGTTACACATACCAGACAGCCCAGGGGCAGACGGAGTGTCACATCTTTCAGATTATGACCTGTGGCATGTTCTATTTCAAGCCGGCGGCCATTTCCTTTGCGTCGTGTGGACGGTACGTCGATACCCAGACGACCGGAAAGGTATCCGGCCGTTACACCGTCGCTCTCCAACATCCGGCGTGGCGTACCCTGAAACATGACCTCCCCGCCGAAACGTCCGGCACCAGGACCGATGTCCACTATATAGTCTGCCTGGCGCATTATATCCTTGTCGTGTTCCACCACTATTATGGAGTTGCCGGCATCGCGAAGGGTCTTGAGTGAATTTATGAGCCTGTCGTTGTCGCGTTGGTGCAGTCCTATGGAGGGTTCGTCGAGAATGTAAAGAACATTTACGAGCTGAGACCCCATCTGTGTTGCGAGACGTATCCGCTGACTTTCACCTCCGCTCAACGATGCCGATTCACGGTCGAGTTGCAGATAGCTCAGTCCTACGTCGAGCAGGAATTTCAGACGTGAACGTATCTCCTTCAATATCTCTACCGCGATTTTACGGCGCGACGGCTCTATTTTATCTTCGAGTGTCAACACCCATTCGTAGAGTTCCGAGATGTCCATACGCACCACATCAGCTATCGATTGGCCGTCAATATAATAATGGAGTGCGATTTTGTTAAGTCTTGCACCGCCGCATTCGGGGCATGTGACGCGGGTGAAGAATTGCGCGCTTCCCTTGCGTTGGGCGGAATCTGCATCTTCTGTCTGCTGGTCTTCGAGAAACTTGGCCACGCCTTCGAACACTTCTGTAGAGCGCGTGGTAGCCATAGTTTCGTTGCGTAGCCTGAGGTGTCCCGGATATCCGTTTATGATACTGTCTATAAGTTCGCGCGGCAGTTCCGACACAGGCATTTTTGAATTGCATCCGTACAGCTCGCAGAGGGCATCGATCTGCCAGAATATGATAGACTCCCTGTGTCGACCCAAAGGCTGGATGCCTCCGTCGTAGATAGATTTGCTCTTGTCGGGAAACACCTTGTCTTCATCCACCATGTTTATGCGGCCGAGTCCACGGCAGCGCGGACACGCGCCCTGAGGTGAATTGAACGAGAAGCTGTGGGGAGCCGGTTCAGGATAGGAAAGTCCCGTCGCCGGGTCCATCAGCAACTGTGAATAGTGGCGTGTCTCGCCAGTATCGCGGTCAAGCACCATCATCTGTTTTTCGCCCTGACGCAGTGCGGTATCTGCGGATTGCCGCACCCTCTGCGGATCTTCGGGGTCGACCTTGAGTTTGTCTACGACGAGGTCTATGGTGTGGTTGCGGTAACGGTCCAGCTTCATTTCAGGCAGAAGTTCCCTGAGCTCGCCGTCTATGCGTACCGTCAGGTATCCCTTCTTGCGAAGACTCTCGAACAACTCTTTATAGTGTCCCTTGCGGTTTTTCACAATGGGGGCCATGATATATATCTTATGTCCGGCGTAGTCGTTCAGGATGAGGTCAGTTATCTTGTCCTGGGAATACTTAACCATAGGTTCGCCCGACAGATAGCTGCGAGCTTGCCCCAGACGCGCGTAAAGCAGTCTGAAGAAATCGTATATCTCGGTCGTGGTGCCTATGGTCGAGCGGGGATTGCGGTTGGTGGTCTTCTGCTCTATGCTGATAACGGGAGAGAGTCCCGTTATCTTGTCGACATCGGGGCGTTCCATGCTTCCCATGAGATTGCGTGCGTATGAAGAGAAGGTCTCGATATAGCGGCGCTGCCCTTCGGCGAAAATGGTATCGAAGGCAAGCGAGGACTTCCCGCATCCGCTCAGACCTGTTATAACGCTGAGCGATCCGTGGGGTATAGAGACATCTATGTTTTTCAGATTATGGACACGGGCTCCGTATACTTCCACGAATCCCGATCCTGCAGGTCCATTGTCTTTAAAGCTCTTTTCCATATCTTTTCATCTATCGCAAATACCGCGCCAAAAAACTTGCGGCGAGTGTATCTGAAGCTACAAAAAACGTTAACGCCGTATTGTGTGGCGTTAACGTCGTCATATATGTTTGTTTGAAGAATCGGGCTATTGGGTAACTTGATTTCCGGATACCGATTCGGAGCGGAGTATGTTTATATCGCCGCTTTCCTTATAATCCTTACCGTCGGCTCCTTTCGCTGTGATGACATAATAATATACTCCAGGAGGTGCGAGTTTGCCGCCTCGCTTGCCGTCCCAACCCTGGTCGGGTGATGTCAGATGCGCCACCTGGTTGCCGTACCTGTCCACAATCCAGCACTCGAAGCTGAGCAGAGAACGATATGCCACTTTCCACTCATCGTTCACACCATCGCCATTAGGTGAGAAAGCATTGGGTATGCGCAGTTCCGACCCTCCGATAGAAACCGTATAGACCGGACTTACGGCCTGGCAGCTTCCGTCTGAGTTGCTGCCCACGAAACGAAGATAGAACGTTCCCTCCTCCATGAATGTATAATCGAGATCCTGTTGGTTGAAACGGTATTCTATATTACCGAACGTGGCATCCCGGCTCATCTGCCATTCATTGTGTATCACACCGTCGGAGGTCCAGGCTGTGAATGATATGTCGACCGGAGCCGACCCTCCGAGTCCGGATCCGTCGTCGGTCTTTACGATATTTGATTTTTCGCCGTTGGGAAGTTCACGGTTGCTTTGGCGGGCATCGGTATGCACCTCTACGGCGGTAGGCGGCACGGCTTCGGTCGATACTTCCTCTCCCCAGTTCCATTGTTTCAGAAAACGGTCGCCAGATAGGGTGAAAATAGTCTGGCAGAGTGCCGGAGGTACCACTCTCAGTTCTGATGACAGACTCTGGAAAGTTGCCGTGAGAGATTCTGCCTCAAACTGATTTTTTTTCTCGTTCCACACCAGAGACTGATATGCAACCTCCAGGTCTCGGCTGAGAACTTTCTGTTGTCCGAGTACCGTGAAATAATGAATAGGATCGCCCGTGCCTCGTACCTCAAGGAGCGATGCATCGCAATCTTGCACAGCCGATGGCTCGACCGATGAGAGCGACAGCCTGTGGGCCGAGTAATCAACTATCCAGAAACAATGCTGCCGCCCGTCGGCTTCTTCTATGATATATCCCGTGTCTCCCTGCACTGATGGTAGGGTCCATTGGTCCCCGTTATGGATTATGCCTGCTATTTCCTCGGCGAATCCGCCTCCGAGATTAGAAAAACGCAACCATCTTACCGGTGTCGCGGAACTGAAGGATGCGGAGACACCGTTGAGGTTGTAGGCTACATATATCTGTTCAAGACCGGTGGAAGGCTCAGCGTCAATCTGGAGCACCTTCAGAGTATTTCCGCTGAACATGAGTTCTCCGGCAGCCATAGTCGGTAAGGGAGCGATTGCAACGAGCAGTGGTAGGATTCTCATCTGTACATGATTTATATGATGAAGTTGTTTCAAAACAACTTCAATAAATAAACGTACGGCACACTCGCCTGAGTATATGCCGTACGTAAGTCATATTTAAAATGAGGCATGCTTCATAAAACACGTGCCGTGGGGCGCAGACTATCCTGGGAGGAAAGTTTCGAAGGTGGAATCGTCATAGTAGACCGTTATTGAGGCGACTTTCCGTGGGTTTTGTCTGATTTTCTCAATCTGACCTCTCAGATTTTCTATTTGCATCTGTAATTCCTGAATTTGAAAACTGCTCTCAACTTGCTTGTCTGCCGATAATTGACCCCCATTATAAGGTCTCGTTAAGTCGTTATGGTTGGATTCTTTTCCCAAAACCGACCCCTCGGACGTTGAAAATGAAATCTCGGAACGTGGTGACCCATATTCTGCGGTCGGTTCGCTTCGTACTTCACCGGATTCATTCAAATTGATATCTGAAGAATGTGCTGACAGGTTTCGGTCGGATAGTTTCATCTCGCCCTCACCGAAAACCAGCCATATTATGTTGAGATCAGGAAAGGCGGTGTGGATAAGTTCAAGCAGCTGATTGGAGACCTTCTTGTTACGTCCGCTGAGAATCTGCGACAGGGAGGGCTTAGGTATGCCGCATGTATCGGCAAATTGTGAGTTGTTGAGCCCGGTAGACTCCATGAATGTCTTAAGTCGAGACGCGATATTTGAATCCATGATACAGCTAAATAAAAAAATAATTCCCAAAACCTCTTCCGACAACAAAAATAGGGAATTTTATCTGCATTTGCAAATGAATCCACCGTTCAAAGGCGGGAATTATGAATTAAAAATGAAAAATTCCAAAATAAGAATTGAGAAATTTGAAAAACAAAATATCGAAGTAGAAATGCAAAATAACAAACGGGAAACTAAATTATAATTATAAAGCTATAGATTATATTAATAGGTATAATAACTTGGTAATAAAATATTAAACTATAAAACATAACCATAAAATCCAAACATTAGGCACATTGTTGGTTGAGTAGATGTAAGATACAGAACAACTTCTTTATTTGTAACACTTAAATACCATATAAATAGTAACTTATAAATTTAATAATAAATGTTAATGACTAAATTTCTCAATTATAAAGTGTTGTATTCTGAAATATTTTAATTTGAGAATTAACAGATGTGTATGTAAATATCGGGGTTGATTGTTGATAACGCAACATGTATATTGCATTATTGCAAATATGGCAATTGCAAAATTTGCAAATATAAGTATGCTTATGCTTCGCTATTTTAAATTGCAAATACTATACTCCCCTATCCTGTTTTATGGAGAATGGTGTTTGGGATTGACTAAATTTGAGTGCCAATGATAGTTAGGGATTTTTTCGCAAGTTGAAGAGGTGCGGTACCTCTTATAGTCCTACAGTTGGAGATGTTGTTTTCAGTCAAGAAGTCTGTAGGCTGTGATTGTAGGAGGCAATGGGTTTCCGTTGATGGATTTGAACATCACGTAAGGTTCCAGTATTCGAGGCGTTGCAGCTAACTGACGCCATGTCGGAGAGTTTTCGGGCAGGAGTAATGTGATCTCCTCATATATATCTATAAGGTGCGATAGCAGTTCTGTGGCTTTATCATGATTAATGGCCATGAAAAGACTCGCTGTATTATTTTCGACTATTGCCACGGCTTTGCCCGGCAACAGGTGAATCTTCCCTCCTGACAGTATGCTTTCCTGTATTATTACCTCGACATCCTTCCGGGTGTGTCGGATAGAAACACCCGGAAATTCTTTTTCGCGTTCGATTATGAAATCGATAAGTCGGGAAGGTATTTTTCCCTCTTTCGCGAGAATCGAAAATTTGCGGGAATCCGTCTTGTCGTACGCAAATATCCGATTCTCGTAAATCTCGTGTCCCCGGTCTATTTTTAGCCCTCCTCGATTCATGATGCTATGGTAACCCAATCTGGCGTAATATTCGCGCAAATGATTGTCGGCCGGAATGAGGAATGTGAAGTCGGCTCCCTTCAGCGAGGCCTGTCGCTCCACTTCTTCCAATAGAGATTCCATGAGTCCCCGTCGTCTGAACTCCGGTCGCGTGGCCAGGCCGCATAGGTATAGCCCTTTCAAATTTTTTCCGGAGTCTCGCGTGCCGAACAAATATGGTATTCCAGTAAGCGCCGATGCGATATTTCCCTCCCTATATATCGCGCGGCAGAATTCCGGACTATAGTAATTGTCATATATAAGGTCAATGTATCGGGTGGAATCTCCGAATGTCTCTTTCCAGATTTCCTTGAACTTGGTTATCGTTTTTTTCTGGTCCATAATATCGGATTGCGGTTGTCGTTGCAGAGATTGCAAAAAGGTCTGCAAGTGTTCAACGCGCACCTGCAGACCTTTGTTATGGTATGTCTGATTATATTTCCGCTTCAACGGATTTTCAATCTAAGGAAGGAGTACCCGAAACGTTCGGCGGCCGCACGTTCAAGCTCTTCTCTGAACTCGGGAGCCGCAACCGATATCATAAGACGAGCGCGTTCGGCAAGGTTTTTGCCGCGTAGGTTCACGCATCCATGTTCGGTTACCACATAATTGGTCTGGAAACGGGTTGTGACAACACCGGCTCCTTCTGTAAGCACAGGTTTGATTTTGGTAGCGCCCTTGTTGGTAGTGGAGAGCATTGCCAGAAACGACAGGCCTCCCTCCGACTGAGATGCTCCATACACGAAATCATGCTGGCCACCCACGCTTGAGAAAATCCGGGTGCCGATACTGTCGGCGCAAATCTGTCCGGTAAGATCGATTTCGAGACATGAGTTTATAGACATCACTTTAGGATTCTGCGCTATGATGAATGGATTGTTGGTCCAGGCCACATCCTTGAATATAATGTCGGCGTTGCCATCCATATAATCATACAGCCGTCGTGATCCGAGAGCCAGCGAAGCGACACTCTTACCCGGCATGACTTTCTTTTGGGAGTTGTCTATGATACCCTTTTCAAGTAGCGGTAACACCCCGTCGGTCATAGCTTCGGTATGAAGTCCCAGATGACGGTGGGACTCGAGGGCACGGATAACGGCATTGGGAATGCCTCCTACACCTATCTGGAGAGTGGCTCCGTTAGGTATGCGTTCGGCTATGAAATTGCCTATCGCTATCTCTTTCTCTGTCGGAACAGCTGTCGGGACCTCCACCAGAGGCTCATCTACCTCAACAACGGCGGCAAGTTTGGATATATGAATAACCGGGTCGCCATAGCTGAAAGGCATATGAGGGTTAATTTGGGCTATGACCCTGTCGGCACACTCCACGGCGGCCGTGGCAAGGTCGGCTGAGACGCCGAAACTGACCATGCCGTTTTCATCAGGGAGGGAGCAGTTTATCAAAGCGACATCCACACGGCAGGTCCCATCGCGGAACAGAGCAGGTACCTCGCCTAAGAAACGTGGAGTCATGGTTCCGTATCCCTCGGCTATCCACTGTCTTACAGAGTTAGACACAAAAAAGGAATCTACAAGGAACGACTCCTTGAATTCCGGCCGGCAATAAGGTGCGGGTCCTTTGGTAACGGCAAACGCACTATAAAGGGTAACGTCGCGCAGTTCATTACCACGCTCGGCCAATGCCGCCACAAGCACCTCGGGCACCGATGTCGAGCCTTGTATATACACATGGTCGCCGCTCTCGATCAGTTTGACCGCCTCAGCGGCCGACATATAGTTAATCATCTCGGAAATCATCAGTCGGTGATACAACATTTTTCGGCGACCTCCATTACAGAGTAGAGATCCGAATGGTCGGCATGGAAAGCGGCCAGACGCTCACGTAATCTGGAGAAGGTCTCTTCGTCGGATATCGCGGATACGCATGCCCGGATGCCGGGCTGATCACTGCCGGTTGAAGGCAGCGATATCGACGATATTCCATAGCGCATCAGCTCGGCCTGAAGGCCTACGGCAGTCATGCCCGGGTATCCTATGGTAAAGAAAAAACCATCGGCGATCGGGGCCTCCCCATCCATGGAATATACAATGTAGAAACCATTGTCGGTAAAGGCCTTCTTTACAACCTCGGCCCTGCGTCCATATTCCGAACAGTTTGTCACGAAATCAAGGCTGCCCTCGGCGGCTTTGCCGAGCATGGCCCCCATGGCATATTGGGCCGAATGGGCCGTGCCGGAGGAGGCGGCATACAGCACACCGAAGATATACGCGTCGCCAAAAGCCGGCATTTCGTAGAAATCCTCAAAGAACTTATAGCGTCGGCGATATACATAATCGCTCATGCACACCAGGGCTATACGCTGCCCGGCATATGAAAATATTTTCGAAGCCGAAAGCAGCAACACGTAATTGTCAGTATATTTGGCAACCGTAGGTACGAAAGGCGGTTCTCCGGGCTTTCCCTGGAAGTGGCGGAAATCCATGCCCATGTAGGCGAGGTCTTCCATCACTATGACATCATATTTTGTGGCAAGACGTCCTATAATCTCCAGCTCCTGTTCCGTGAGGTTGGTCCACGCCGGATTGTTGGGGTTGGAATAAATCATTCCTGTGATATTGCCCTCCTTCATCAAGCTTTCGAGCTTGGCCTCCAGCCTGTCGCCGCGATAATCATATATATCGAACTCCGCCGTCTTCATGCCCAGAATTTTGGCCTGGTTGCGCTGGGCCGGGAATCCCGGGTTTATGAAGAGCATGGTATCTTTTTCCGGCATACGCTGTTTGAGCAACAGAAGCATGGTGAAACTGCCTTGCATGGATCCTACGGTCGGAACGATACCACGCGACGGAACGTCAATGTCGAGGAAGGCCTTCAGGAAACGGCTTCCGTTTTCTTTCAACATGGGGATTCCGTTGATGGCGGGGTATTTGCCGGCCACCCCCGAACGCAAGGCATCTATTTCGGCATCGACTCCTATTTTCTCAGCGGGAAGCCCCGGATTACCTATCTCAAGATGCACGCAACAATCCCCGGCGCGGTTTTCTATCTCCTCGCTGAGAGCGCATATCTGTCGGATGGTGGCCGTTCCTATGTCGGTTATGGCCAGCTGTCTTATAGCGTCTTTAAGGTTTTCTTCTGATATGGGAAACATAATATCGCTGTTTGATCGGTTACCTGGTGGCCCTGCGGTCCGCGCAGAGAGCCAGTGCCGCCTCGCGACCGGCGCGGAAAGCAGCTATGTTCATATCCACTATCTTTTCGCCCTTGGATCCGAAAACGGTACGTATACCCTCTTCGATACTTTCGGGAGCAATGTCGATAAAAGGTGAGGATGCGCCCAGCAGAACCATGTTGGAACTTCTCGGCGATGCCTTCTCCTTGGCCATCGCGTCCATATCGAAAGCCACCACATTGGCATGGCTGCCAAGTTCAGCCTCTACTGCCTCCATCTCGGGATAGTTATCTATGTTTACGAACGGAACAGTGTTGGTTACAATCCATCCGTTATCGCTAAGATAAGGTAGATAACGCAGGGCTTCCATAGGTTCGAGCGATACTATAAGGTCAGCGCATCCGAGAGGTATGAGATCGGAAGCGATCTGGCGGTCACTGATACGCAAATTTGACTGAACATCGCCCCCACGCTGTGACATTCCGTGAACCTCGGCCTGTTTTATATACAGACCGCCACGCAGGGCTGCCGCCCCGAGAATGGTGGCTATCGAAAGAATACCCTGGCCCCCGACACCCGCAAGTACTATATCTGTCTTCATAATGCGATTACTTTTTGGCCGAGGCATGTCGCCTGGCGGTCTGGATACATTCACGTCTCGAAACTATAACCGAAAGTCCGTGATAGTCGATCTCTTCACGGAACAGACGCATCATCTCGTCATGGTTCTTCGGCAGCGAATCGATGGTGCGCACATGAGCCGGATCTGCGCCGAGTCCGAGGCATATATCCTCGATCTTGCCGGTGCCCTGCGAGTCCTGGCCGCCGGTCATGCCGGTGGTGAGGTTATCGGATATTATAAGCACCATGTCTGTATTCTCGTTTATGGCGTCGAGCAACCCGGTCATGCCGCTGTGGGTGAAGGTTGAGTCACCTATGATAGCCACAGAAGGATGCTGTCCGGCATCCGACGCGCCTTTGGCCATCGTAACCGATGCGCCCATGTCCAGACAGGTATGTATGGCGTTGAATGGAGAAAGGTATCCCAATGTATAACATCCGATGTCGCCGAATACCCTCGCGTTGTCATACTCCGCGAGAACATCGTTCAGGGCGCTGTATACATCGCGGTGTCCGCAACCCTGGCACAAAGCCGGCGGGCGTGGCATGACAATCTGCGATTCTCCCTTTATCTCCGGAATGCCAGACTCAGGAAGTTCGGGCCGTAGCATGGCGAACGCTTTGCGGACGGCATCAGGGGTCAATTCGCCGTCGCGTGGAAGTTGCCCCGACAGCTTGCCGTAAATCTTTATGCCACGGTCAAGCAATCCGCGAAGCGATTTCTCGATCAACGGTTGTCCCTCCTCTATTACCAGCAGCGCGTCGCATTCATCGGCCAGACGTCCAACCAACGAGTCGGGAAGCGGATACTGTCCTATTTTCAGCACCGGGAAGGGGATACCGGCGGGAAAAATCTCGTTGAGGTAATTGTATGCTATGCCGGATACAATAATACCCAGAGAATGGTCGGCGGCATCCATATACCTGTTGAAGGGAGAAACTGCCGCTTCGCGTGCGAATTCGGCGTAATCTTTTATGAGCTGCCGGTTGCGCACCCTCGAGTTACCGGGCATGAGCACCCACTGACGGGGATTGTCGGGATATGACAATCCGTTTTCCCGAGCGGCCTCGGTGTCTATTTCCACAGTGCCGCGACTATGCGACAGGCGTGTGACGAGACGCATCATCACAGGTATCTTGTGCTTTTCTGAAAAGGAGAAGGCAGCCGACGCCATGTCGTAGGCCTCCTGTTGGGAAGAGGGTTCGAACAATGGCATCATGGCGAACTCAGCGTAAAAACGCGAGTCCTGCTCGTTCTGAGACGAATGCATCGAGGGATCGTCGGCGCATATGACCATCATGCCGCCGTTGGCACCTGTCATGGCCGAGTTAACATAGGGGTCGGCGGCCACGTTGAGGCCCACGTGCTTCATCGATACCATGGAGCGTTTGCCACAATATGACATGCCGAGGGCTTCCTCGAGGGCTGTTTTTTCATTGGTAGACCAATGTGAGTGAATTCCGCGCTCGCGCGCTACAGGGTCAGACTGGACAAATTCCAGTATCTCGGTTGATGGAGTGCCGGGATAGGCATAGGCGCCCGATAGGCCGGAATTGATGGCCCCGAGTGCCAAAGCTTCATCGCCCAGCAGAAGTCGTTTGGTTTTCATCGGTTAGATTCGGTTAGATAAGTCCCCGGCCGTAGGCGAAGGTCTGCGCGTAACGGTTTCCTGATTGAAAGCCGTAGACGGGGCAACGCAAAAATAACCATTATCAGACAATGCCGCAAATAATATGATATGCCCTACAACATGCTTCCATAAAAAAGAAGGTCCCTTCAGGAACCTTCTCTATTATTTCAACTATGGATTTATGCCGGGTCAGATTCTTTTGGGGACCCTCGCTTTTTTAACCTCGCCGATCTTCACGGAATCTTTACCACAACGGGGACCTTTGTCGCAAGCGTTTCCGGCGAACTTTGCCTTGCGGTAATTGCCCATCGGTCGGGCTGTCTTCATCTCTTTGGCGCGTTCCGCGCGTTTGGCCTTGAATGCGCTGTACTGTTCGGGTGTGAGGATATTCTGGAGTTCGGCCTCGAATTCCTGTCGGGCGGTGGCCTTCTTTTCTGCTTTTTCAGCCTTGCGGGCTGCCTTTTCCTCGGCGTTTTTCGCTTTGTCAGCCTTGGCCTGTTCCCTGCGTTTTGCGAAAAGGGCATCTATCTTGGTCTGCTGTTCGGGTGTCAGGTTGAGGTCGGCGAACATGTCGGGGGCACCCTTGCGTCCATGATGTTTGTCGGCTTTTGTCTTTCGGAAGTCTCCTTTCGCCTTATGATGTCCACGGGACTTGAGCTTGCCACATCCGGTATTGTAGCAGTCCTTATTGCCACACTGTGTATTGTTACATACATTTTGGGGACATTCGGTATTGGCGCAGTTTTCAGGTTTGCATCCCGCCTCTTCAAGACAAACCTTTTCGGCTTTCTCTATTTCTGTCTGCACGGATTTCTGGGCTGACGCGCCACATACTGAAGCTGCAACAAACGCGGTTGCCAATGCGATTCTGATCTTATTCATATTCTATTTCTATCGTTTTGGTTTTGTCAAGGTTTCGGTCTATTTCTCTAAGCCGGCAACCCCTTCCCGTGGCCGGCAACATCTTTAAGACTCCCCATATGGCGGCAAGGTTTAAACCCATGTCTTTTTTTAACTTCCATTAATATTCCGTAGCAACCCGATAAGGGATAAAATAAGTAACTTTACTGAAATTTCGCTTGAATACATCCCTCTCTCCCATACAACAACAGATAATGAGCATAAACCTATATAATAAAAGCAAAGCCGGACGCCGTCTGATAGCCATTATGGTGGCTGCCCTCGCTGGTGGTGCGGTCATACCGGTTGTCGGTGCCGCGCCTTTCGTCCAGACGGCGGTTTCTGTAGCGGCTGCTAAAAAGAAGACAAAAGGCACTTCCAACAAGAATAGAAAAAAGAAAAACACCAAAAAAATCTCATCTAAGAAAAAGAGCAGGAAGAAAACCGGCCGCAAGGGAGTATCCAAGCGGTGGACAGCTCCGAAACCGCAACAGACCGTCGAGGCCCCTTCCACCGATTCTCTCACATTGCTCGTCAACTCCAGGCTTCTCGCCCTTATCCCTCAGGATCAGAATCCAGGCGGACTGCGTGTCAACAAAGTCGTGCCTGACCATAAATCGCGTCTGGCCAAAATCAGTCTGAACGACAACTTCACATACCTGCCTGTAACCCCCGAGCTCATATCGCGTCTGTCGGAAGAGGTGACGCTTTCCCTGCCCGATTCCATCAAGGATTATCGTGTGTCGCTCAACGTGGGCAAGCATTCTCTCGGCTATTATATCACAAAAGTGCAGCCATTGCCTGCCGGGGCCAGGGCCAATATCCCTTTCGTGATCAATGCCGATCCGTATATTCATCCTGTGAAAGGCATGGAAGGCGACATACTCGCATTATGGCATAGCCACGGACGATATTATAAGCCCTCTGCCGGCTGCTGGATGTGGCAGCGCCCGTTTCTGTTCCAGTCGGTAGAGGATACCTATACTATGAGCTATGTCCTGCCATTCCTCGTGCCCATGCTCGAGAATGCCGGGGCATACGTGATGCTGCCACGTGAGCGCGACCTGAATCCGAATGAAGTGATAGTAGACAACGATACCAATCCCGACGGTCAGATATTCTCCCAGCCATATTATAAGGAGATGAATGGCATACGCAAGTGGACTCAAGGTGAAGGAGAGGGATTCATCTATGACCTCCCCGATTTCAGAGACACGGAGAATCCGTTTGAAAACGGCACTTATCGTCAGGTGCAGGCACAGTCATCCGGCGCTCCGTCTGCAGCCGCATGGTATGCCGATATTCCGGAGGATGGAGAATATGCCATATATGTCAGTTACAAGTCTCTGCCCAATTCGGTAACCGATGCGAGATATACGGTGAACTATTCGGGTGGCTCGCGTGAGTTCAGGGTTAACCAGAAAATGGGAGGAGGGACCTGGGTGTATCTCGGCACATTCCCCCTCGAGAAGGGATACAGCGACCAGGAACCGGTAGTTACGCTTACGAATATCACATCCGGTCCCTCCGACCGTGTCGTTACCGCCGATGCGGTGAAGATTGGCGGCGGTATGGGCAATATAGCCCGTTCACCGCGTCGTTCCGACATCCTTTATGACCCATCCACTCCTGAAGACGACCCCTCGGAAGAGGAGGTGGAAGAGGAGGAAGAGACTGAAGAAGATATAGATGCCACCGGAGATCTTGACCCGGAACCGGAAGTCCAGACCGCCTCCAAGAATGAAACGGGAGCGAAAAGTGGATCTGCACCGCAGTTCCGAATCTCCGGGCTACCCCGATATCTCGAAGGAGCCCGTTATTGGCTTCATTGGGCCGGATTCCCCGAGAATGTCTACTCCCCTTATCACGGCAACGATGATTACAAGGATGACTATACCTCAAGAGCCCTTTGGGTGAATTACCTTGCCGGAGGGTCTCGGGTGCTCCCTGATGACGAAGGGCTCGGCATACCTGTCGACCTTGCGTTCGCACTTCATTCCGACGCAGGCAAACGCGCCGACGACAGCATAGTAGGCACACTCGGCATATATTATACAAACGGCGGCGACAGTTACGCCGACGGCACACAGCGCATAAATTCCCGAATGCTTGCCGACCTTATCATGCGACAGATTACAACCGACGTGCGCCGCGAATGGGAACCGTCATGGACACGACGGTCGATGTGGGACAAATCGTATGTGGAGGCAAGAATTCCCGAAGTGCCCACGGCCCTGATCGAACTGTTGAGCCATCAGAACTTCGCTGACATGCAATACGGCCTCGACCCCGCTTTCAAATTCACCGTAGCGAGAGCCATATATAAGGCTCTTGGAAAGTTTATGGCCGAACGAAAGGGACGTGAATTCATAGTGCAGCCCCTACCGGTGTCGGATTTCAGCATAAGGCGTACCCATCCCAGACAATACAGACTGCAATGGCGTCCCACGGTCGACTCTCTGGAACGAAGCGCCAAGCCCACCCGTTATATAATAGAAGAACGCAGCGGAGATGAGCTCGGATTCCATAAAATAGGGGAAACTACCGACACCCATTACGATGTACGCACAGCAGATAACGAAATACACTCATTCAGAATCATAGCGGCCAACGACGGAGGACTCGCCTTCGCTTCCGAGACTCTCGCCTTCCGCGAAGGTAAATCTTCCTTAAAGCCGGTGCTTGTTGTCAACGGATTCACACGAGTTTCGGGACCGGAGTTTTTCAACGACGGAGACAGGGCCGGCTTCGACTCCGCTTCCGACTTCGGAGTACCATATATACGCGACATAAGCTATACAGGTCCGCAGACGGAATTCAGACGCAGCGCCGGTGAAGCATTCGGCCGCTCCTCTTCATCTGATGTAAACAAGACGATAGCCGGAAACACCTTCGATTACCCTGCCCTTCACGGCGAGGCCATAGCCTCTGCGGGCCGGGGATTCGTGTCGTGCAGTCTTGCCGCTTTCGAGGAAGGGGATGTGAAATCATCTGATTATTCTGCCGTCGACCTTATTCTCGGCAGACAGCAGACCACCGTAGTCGGACGTGGAGAGTCGGGCCGTAGATATCAGACCTTCCCCAAAAAATTGCGGGAGGCGCTTTCAGCCTATATTGAAAAAGGTGGCCGGCTTTTCATATCAGGAGAGAATATAGCTTCCGATCCTACAGGAGGTTATTCCGACGGACATAGTGCCCGTTGGCTTGAAAATACAATCGGTCTGACACTCGACACAGTTGCAAACACGCGTAGCGGACGCATCGAGACGACGCTTGCGGCTCCCGGTCAGGGGTTCACAAACCGTGCGTATGCCTATTCCAATACCCTGAATCCGGAACAATATATTGTACAGCACCCCGATCCTCTCGCGGCGACGGAAGATGTGGTTTCGGTTCCTGTGCTCAGTTTCAGCGATACCGAAGGGATAGCGGGAATGCTGCTCAAGAAAGGCAAAGCACGAACTGTGGCGATGAGCGTACCCTTCGAGGCTATAACCGACAAACCGCGTCGTAACGCTCTGATGAAAGAGATTCTCGACTGGCTGGACCAATGATGTTAACAGACACTCCGTAGACCAGACGTTCCAAATTTTATACAAATCGGGTTTGAGTATCGCCTAAAACAGCTATATTTGCATTGAAAACACACAACCCCCATAAAGCATAAATTCAATACCAATGGAAAAAGAGATTATGAACCTCGCCGCTGACAATATCCGCATACTGACAGCAGCAATGGTCGAGAAAGCGAAATCGGGTCATCCGGGCGGAGCCATGGGCGGAGCCGATTTTATCAATGTCCTTTACAGTGAATATCTTGTCTTCGACCCTGCCGATCCTATGTGGAACGCCAGAGACAGATTCTATCTCGATCCGGGCCACATGGCGCCGATGCTTTACGCCACGCTCGCATTCCTTGGCAAATACAGCATGGAGGATCTTAAGGAGTTGCGCCAATGGGGCAGCCCTACCACCGGTCATCCGGAACTCGATGTGGTGCGTGGTATAGAGAATACCTCAGGCCCTCTCGGTCAGGGACATACATTCGCGGTAGGTGCTGCGATAGCAGCCAAGTTCCTCCACGCACGCACCGGTAATCCCGGTTTTGGCAATGAGACAATATACGCATACATATCGGACGGCGGCATTCAGGAAGAGATATCGCAGGGCGCGGGGCGTATAGCCGGCACCCTCGGTCTTGATAATCTCGTGATGTTCTATGACGCCAACGACATACAGCTCTCCACACCGGTAGATGAAATAACCAGTGAAGACACCGCGATGAAATATCGCGCGTGGGGATGGCTTGTAATAGAGATAGACGGCAACGACGTGGACCAGATACGCAAGGCCCTTGACATCGCGAAGGCCGAAAAAGAGCGTCCTACCCTTATAATCGGCAAGACCGTAATGGGCAAAGGAGCGCTCAAGGCCGACGGCACGTCTTACGAACATGACTGCAAGACCCACGGAGCTCCTTTGGGTGGCGACGCATATCGCAATACCGTAAAGAATCTTGGCGGAGACCCCGACAATGCCTTTGTTATTTACGACAAGGTGCAGGAACTATATGATAACCGTAAGCGCGAGCTTGTCGATATAGTGGCCGCGCGTAGGTCCGAAGAGGAAGAATGGGCGAAAAACAATCCGGAGAAAGCTTCTGAGGTGAAAGACTGGTTCGCCAACAAGGCTCCGGTAATAGACTGGAGCAAGATAAGTCAGAAACCTGACCAACCCACCCGCAATGCCTCGGGAACAGTGCTCGCGGAGCTCGCACGACAGGTGCCCAACATGGTATGTTCGTCGGCAGATCTCTGTGACAGCGACAAGACCGGAGCGTTCCTTAAGAACACCCGTCCTTTCGCACGTGGAGATTTCGGTGGAGCCTTCCTTCAGGCGGGTGTAGCCGAGCTTACCATGGCATGCGTATGTATAGGTATGACGTTGCATGGCGGTGTCATTACCGCATGTGCCACATTCTTCGTTTTCTCCGACTACATGAAGCCGGCTATCCGTATGGCGGCCCTGATGGAACTCCCGGTGAAATTCGTATGGAGCCACGACGCTTTCCGTGTAGGTGAAGACGGTCCTACCCACGAACCGGTGGAGCAGGAAGCGCAGATCAGACTCATGGAGAAGTTGCGCAATCATAGCGGACGCGATTCTGTACTTGTGCTTCGTCCCGCCGATGTGGAAGAGGCGACACTGGCCTGGAAACTGGCTATGGAGAACGTCTATACCCCGACGGCACTTATATTCACCCGCCAGAACGTGGTCAATCTTCCGGAAGGGAACGACTATTCCGGTGTGGAGCGTGGCGGATATATCGTGGCTGAATCTGACACTGACCCCGATGTTGTGCTTGTTGCCGATGGCTCCGAGGTGTCAACGCTGGTAGAGGGAGCACGGCTTCTGCGTGCCGACGGTATGAAGGTGAGGGTGGTATCCGTTCCTTCAGAGGGCCTGTTCCGCCGTCAGGATTACGGATACCAGCAGAGTGTGCTTCCTGCCGGAACACCCAAATTCGGACTTACCGCCGGACTGCCCGTGAACCTTCTGGGTCTTGTGGGCACCCACGGTAGAATTTGGGGTCTGGACACGTTCGGTTTCTCCGCACCTTACAAAGTGCTTGAGGAGAAACTCGGATTTACTCCGGAAAATGTTTACCGTCAGGTTAAAGATATGATGAAATGACCCCTGCCGATACTAACGAACTACCCGTAATAATAGATTTCACAGATGTGCCGAGCCTTCGCAAGAAGATATTCGAGCTCGGACTCACCCCTTACATATTGGTAAACCTGACCGGTCTTCCGGTCAGGTTTTACCCTTATGGTATGGAGAGGATGGTGCAGGTCGCCGAGGAATGCGATGCCTCCATAACCTTTTCTTTTTATCGCGAGTCGCAGAAAGACGGCACACGTCGCGACCATCCTCTTAACGATTATCAGCTCGGCTCTGTAAGAGACAGCTTTGATTTCGGTCCGATGGTACTTTTGAATACGGCCGATGTGCTTGTCGCTTCCGAACGCCTGGAGGAGAAGCCATTCGATCCTGAAGCGAATCCCGATGGAGGATGGTATGCCCTGCGCCTCGAAATGGGTGCGCGTCGTCCGGTGTGCCTTATTCAGGAATACCTTTATCAGACGGAACGTACGGACTATCGCACTTCGGGACAGCGCCAGCATGACTATCAGGAACGCTCACGACAGCGATACCAGCAGTGTATGGAACGGATTCTTACCGAGCATCTGAAACATATCGGCGCTTACGTAAGTTCGTCCCGGCTTTCCAAAGTAAATCTTTCGGAAGGAGAATACCCGGTTATCGCCTCGGTGGTAATACCGGTAAGAAACCGTGTGGCCACCATCCGCGATGCCGTGGAATCCGCGCTTTCACAGACCGCGGATTTCGATTTTAATGTCATAGTGGTCGACAACGCGAGTACCGACGGCACAACCTCTCTGCTTGAGTCCATATCCGACCCGAGACTGATCGTGATACATGTTGAAGACAGCGAAGGCCTCGGTATAGGAGGATGCTGGAACAAGGCGATACTCTCCGAATATTGCGGACGTTTCGCCGTTCAGCTCGATTCAGACGACGTATATGCCAACAATCTGACGTTGCAGAAGATTGTTGATTGCTTTATGGCTACTGACTGCGCCATGGTCGTGGGGTCGTATACATTGACAGACCGCGATATGGTTCCGCTCCCCGGCAAGGATATCATAGACCATCGCGAATGGACAGAGCAGAACGGGCACAACAACGCCTTGCGCGTAAACGGATTCGGCGCACCCAGAGCCTTCTTTACAGGTGTGGCACGCCAGATCCTATTCCCTAACGTAAGCTATGGCGAAGACTATGCCATGTGCCTGCGTATATCGCGTTCCTACCACATCGGTCGTATATACCAGTCCATATACAACTGCAGACGCTGGAAGGGCAATTCCGATGCAGCTCTTTCCATCGATAAAGAAAACGAGCATAATTCGTATAAGGACTTCATCCGTACCCTCGAGATAATGGCCAGGGTGAAACAGCATATGGATGACCTTCCGTTCTGATAGTATCGACGGACATATTATAGTAACCCGGCATGAAAATATCGCACGAAGATCTGAAAGAATTTGTGGAACTGCAGCTCGCGGCTTGGCCCTTGGCGAAGAAAAATCATGATGCGCTGGCTCAATGCCTGCGTCGCAAATTCCGTATAGGAGACCTAGATGGTGCATTCCAATATAACCCTGCAAGGATACGAAGTACCGGAGCCGATACTTCCGACAAGGGGGTGGCTTCCCGCAAATGTTTTCTATGCAGTGAAAACAGACCCACGGAACAGATTGCAGTGCCTATAGAAGAGGGCTGGGAGCTTCTGGTGAACCCCTTCCCTATCTTTCCGATGCATTTCACAATAGCATCTAATGTCCATAGACCTCAGCATGAGATAGCGTTCGAGATAATATCCATGGCCGAGAAACTTGAGGGAATGACAGTCTTTTTCAATGGCTCCAAAGCGGGAGCTTCAGCTCCCGACCATAGTCATATGCAGGCTGTGCTCACGGAAGAGCTTCCATTGATGAGACTCATAGAAGAATCCCATACTCCCGACAAGCCCGGAATTGCGTCGGCATCGGAACTCGGTCTTGATCTTCCGTTCGATGTTGTAAGCGCTCTCATAACGCCTGATCCATCCGGAATGAGAGATATAGTGGGCATGCTTGACCCCGCGGACGGCCTACTGAACTTCTTCGCATTCATAGGTCGCGACGGATGGCTGAGGCTTGTAAGGGTAGAGCGCACAGCCCATCGGCCGACGTGTTACTACTCGGAAGAATCCGACAGATTGCTCGTAAGCCCGGGATGCGTGGATATGGCTGGTATCGTGATAACGCCGCGTAAAGAAGACTTTGACCGTATCACAGTCGCTGACATAGATAGAATCTATCGGGAGACCGGTAAGCCGGCCCATACATCACCAGGAGACTGAAGAGCGATATATTCGCCATATTCCTTATTCGCATACAGATCGAAACGGCGTGCGTCGACTTCCCGCTTCTTCCGCTCATCGATATTCTCTCCAAGACTGAAATGCATGGGGAAGAAACGATCCACATCTATCTTTCTTACCAACTCGTAAGCTCCGGACCAATACCCTCGCCCCAATCGCGAGTCTACGGGGAACATCGCAATATCAAGTTTCGGGAAATCGGAGGCGATATCGCGCAGTGCCGCCATGTAATCGCCCTGCATCTTCCGTATCTCGGCTTCGGTAGATTCATCGAGCCATAACCATGCGTTCAGATCTCCGGCATGCAGTATGTCGAAAGTCCGTCCCATACCCGGCAGTGAAAGCGACACGACATAGGAATTCCCTATGTCGGTAGAAGGGAAAGCCTTTATGCGGAACGATCCATCGGAGAACTCCTCGCCATTGCGTAAAACGGTATAAGAATCGTCAGGCAACTTTTTCAGATAATGACGTGCGAAACGGGCAGTATCGTTACTCAATACGTAATGAATGTTCTCTCTTGCTTCTCTCCATCTGAAAATTGACGGGTTGAAATGGTCCTTGTGATGGTGGGATACCACTACATACAGAGGTATTCCGGTAGGAATCATGTCAAGAAAAGCAGGCAGTTCCTGTATATCATATCGGGAACGTTGCTCATCGGCAGAGCATTTCCAGAAATCGAAAATAACCGAACAGCATCCCTCTGCTTTGAGTAGAAAGCAGGAATGAAATATGTAAGAAAGCGACAACATGTAAGTAGTTGGTAAAAATTAATCGATATATAAGTATATGGAAATCATTAACTATAAAACTTGTTCTTTCGGGCCGCTTCGGCAGTGTCAGTCAGTCGCATATGGTATATGATCTTTTCTTCCGCAGCCGAACTGTCTCCGAAATAACGGCGTTTTATATGTTCATTAATTTTTTCCAACTACTTATCTGAAAATGTTAAGGGTGTGGAGAGTCTATAAGATGCATGATTCCACCCTTCCCTATATATAATGAACCCGGGCGGGGCTGGAATGTTGTAGGTATGAAGTTAAATTTCTAATTTTGCAATTATGTTTACAGCTTCAGAAAAGAAACGCGAGAATATAGCGGAATATCTGTTGTATATGTGGCAGATCGAAGATTTGATTAGAGCCAACGACCTTGATATCGACAAGATAGAACGCGAGATAATAGAACGGCATACTTCGCTTGACGCGGCAGCCAAACAGCAGATGAAGGAATGGTATGAATCTCTCATCGACATGATGCGTCGCGAAGGAACAGAACATAAGGGGCACATACAGCTTAACAAAAACGTGATACTCGCCCTCACCGACTTGCATAACCGACTGCTCGGAAATTCCCGTTTCGCGGACTATGCGGCCGAGTATTACAAGGTGCTTCCATACATTGTGGAACTGAGAGCCAAGGCCGGAGAAGAGAAGGCGGGAGAGATAGAAACCTGTTTCAATGCTCTTTACGGCATACTCATGTTGCGTTTGTCAGGCAAGGAAGTATCTGCCGAGACAATGGCCGCCGCAAAAAGCATATCCCGTTTCCTGGCTATGCTCGCCGCCTACTACAAGAAAGATTACAACAACGAACTTGATCTGGATTAAAAGATTATCCGCGAACCACGATCAGTCATAATACAACCCAACAACGACCCAATGTCAGAGGAACTGAACAGAGAGATAGAAAGACGGCGCACTTTCGCCATCATATCGCACCCGGACGCAGGTAAGACCACACTTACCGAAAAACTGCTTCTTTTCGGCGGCGCCATACATATAGCCGGAGCCGTGAAAAGCAATAAAATCAAGAAGACCGCTACATCCGACTGGATGGAGATAGAAAAACAGCGCGGTATCTCGGTCGCCACTTCGGTTATGGGATTCAACTACAAGGATTATAAGATAAACATACTTGACACTCCCGGCCACCAGGATTTTGCCGAAGATACATTCCGTACCCTTACAGCCGTCGATTCAGTAATAATAGTGGTCGACAGCGCCAAGGGTGTGGAGGCTCAGACAAGACGCCTTATGGAAGTATGCCGAATGCGCAATACCCCGGTTATAATCTTCGTGAACAAGATGGACCGTGAAGGACGCGATCCTTTCGATATCCTCGACGAACTTGAGGCGGAACTAAAGATCGGAGTAAGACCTCTTACATGGCCTATAAATATGGGCGAGAGATTCAAAGGCGTATACAACATATACGAACGCGGCCTTGACCTGTTCACCCCATCCAAGCAAACCATCAGCGAGCGTGTCGAGATTTCGGATGTGTCTTCTCCGGAGGTCGACAGACTCGTAGGCCAGGCCGATGCGGCCAAGTTGCGTGAAGACCTTGAACTGATAGAAGGCGTTTATTCAGAATTCGACAAAGAGAAATATCTTAAGGGTGAGTCGGCTCCTGTTTTCTTCGGATCCGCGCTGAATACATTCGGCGTCAAGGAGCTTCTTGACTGCTTTGTAGAGATCGCCCCCGTTCCGCAGCCGACAACGGCTGTAGAGCGTACTGTAGACCCCCATGAGGAGGGTTTTACAGGTTTCGTGTTTAAGATACATGCCAACATGGACCCGAACCATCGCAGCTGCATAGCTTTCGTGAAGGTTTGTTCAGGGAAATTCGAGCGCAACGTCAACTACAGCCATATGCGTCTGGGAAAGCAATTGCGTTTTGCCGCTCCGACGGCGTTCATGGCACAGAAAAAAAGTATTGTCGATACCGCTTATCCTGGAGATATAGTGGGTCTGCCCGATACCGGCAACTTTAAGATTGGCGACACTTTGACCTCGGGAGAGAATCTGCATTTCAAGGGGTTGCCATCTTTTTCACCGGAGATGTTCAAATATATAGAGAATGCCGACCCAATGAAAGCCAAACAGCTTGACAAAGGTATCAGGCAGCTTATAGACGAGGGTGTGGCCCAGCTATTCACCAATCAGTTCAATGGCCGTAAGATAGTCGGCACCGTAGGTCAGTTGCAGTTTGAGGTGATACAATACCGTCTGTTGCACGAATACGGCGCTCAATGCCGTTGGGAACCGATATCGCTTTACAAGGCCTGTTGGATAGAGAGCGACGATGCAGAGGCACTTGCGGCGTTCAAAAAGCGCAAACATCAGTTCATGGCTACCGATAAGGAGGGGCGCGATGTTTTCCTGGCCGACAGTAATTATGTGCTTCAGATGGCTCAGGCCGATTTCCCGAAAATACGCTTTCATTTCTCATCCGAATTTTGAATCGGATTCATTACAGGATAAAAACAGGATGGCGCATATGGAACCTTGCCGTATGCGCCATCCTGTTTGATTTATTGTAGAACTATTCTTATCCTTTCTTCATCTCCTTGGCAAACGTGTCTTTCAATCCTATGGTGCGGTTGAATACCAGACGTTCAGCCGTGGAGTCAGGGTCTACGGTATAATAACCTATACGCTGGAACTGATAGTGATCGCCATCTTTCGCTCTTTCGGCCAGCCAAGGCTCAACCTTTACTGTCTCGCGTACCTTGAGCGATTCAGGATTAAGCAGATCGCGGAAATCACCCTCTTCCGCCGACGGGTTCTCGACATTGAAAAGACGGTCGTAGTCTCTTACGGTAACTTCCACGGCAGTCGGCACGTTTACCCAATGAAGCGTACCTTTGACCTTCCGGTCTGCTCCGGGAAGTCCGCTTCTTGTTTCCGGGTCATATTCGGCGTAAATCTCTTCGATATCACCTTCATCGTTTTTCTTGCACCCTGTGCATTTCACAATGTATGCACCTTTCAGTCTTACTTCCTTTCCGGGAGTCATACGGAAAAATTTCTTCGGAGGATTCTCCATGAAATCCTCACGTTCAATCCAAAGTTCACGGCTGAAAGGCATCTCGTGGGTACCGGCTGTGGGATCTTCCGGGTTCGAATCCATTTCCATCAATTCGGTCTTATCCTCGGGATAATTGGTTATGACCAGTTTCACGGGATTGACCACGGCGCTTACACGTGTAGCATGCTTGTTGAGATCTTCACGTAAAGAGTGCTCAAGCAGTTCCACATGGTTCAGAGCCTCATATTTGGTATATCCTATCCTGTTTACAAAATCCTTGATGGCATCGGGTGTATAGCCGCGACGGCGCAGACCGCAAAGGGTAGGCATACGGGGATCGTCCCATCCGGCTACAAGACCCTCTTTCACGAGCTGCAGCAATTTACGCTTGCTCATAACCGTATAGGTAAGGTTAAGACGGTTGAATTCGATCTGTCGCGGGCAATAGCTCTCATCGGCCAGCTCCTTTACGAAATATTCGTAAAGCGGACGGTGAGGCACAAACTCAAGGGTGCATATGGAGTGAGTCACTCCTTCGAAATAATCGCTCTGACCGTGAGCGAAATCATACATCGGGTAAACTTTCCATCTGTCTCCTGTTCGCCAATGAGGGGTCTTTATGATACGGTACATCACCGGGTCGCGGAAATGCATGTTGTCGCTTGCCATGTCTATTTTGGCGCGAAGCACCATCGAGCCTTCATCGAATTCGCCCTTGTTCATGCGTTCGAACAAGTCGAGATTCTCCTCGATAGGCCGGTCGCGGTAAGGAGAATTCTGTCCAGGCTGAGTCGGGGTGCCTTTTTGGGCCGCTATCTGCTCGGAAGTCTGCTCGTCGACATATGCTTTCCCTTCCTTGATCATTCTTACAGCCAGATCCCACAACTGGGGAAAATAGTCCGATGCGTAATAAAGGCGGTCGCCCCAATCATAACCGAGCCAATGTATGTCTTTTTTTATAGCCTCTACATATTCGGTGTCTTCTTTCTGCGGATTCGTATCATCGAAACGTAGATTGCACGTGCCTCCGAACTTCTCTGCCACGCCGAAATCCATAATGAAGGCCTTGGCGTGGCCTATATGCAGATATCCGTTAGGTTCGGGCGGGAAACGAGTGTTAAGTCTTCCTCCGTTTTTCCCGGCTTCGAGATCCTCTTTTATGTACTGTTCAACGAAGTTGAGACCTTCGTTTATCGATGTGTTCCCGGTAGATTCGGGTATCATTTCTGCCATTGTTATGTTGTTGGTATATATGGTTCCGGCCAAACTGTCGGCATGGCCGCAGATTAAATACTTGGAAAACAAAACCGGCTACCTCAGAGTGCTCTTTAATGGAGAGGTCTGCGGTCAGCCGGTATTAGACTTAATTGGCAATCATCGAGCCGAGAGCTACGCCTCCGAATAATGTGTATGCCCGTGCGAACTGTCTGATGAAAGTAACTGTCGAGGGTTTTGGCGAGGCGTAAGGTTTGATTCTCATTTCCGATTGCGTTGAGGTAGTAGAATCATTTGCCATAGGCAATCTCTTTAGGTTTGCAAAACGAATATAAATATCCCCTGCGGAACCGACTTGAATCCTGTGAATCCAAGGAGGCATGGTCAGGCCGTGGAGGTCAAATATTCAGACATTAACACTCAAGAAACGTGAGTGAAGCGGAAAATATTGCAACCAAAGAGTAAAAAAAGCATCACAGGGTCAAAACAATATCTTTCTGGGCCGCGATACGGCGCAAATTGATCAGAGCGTAGCGCATACGCCCGAGTGCGGTGTTTATGCTGACCCCCGTGATTTCGGCTATCTCCTTGAACGACAGATTCTGATAATAACGCATGTTGAGTACCTCCCGTTGCAGTGGCGGAAGTTCGTTGATAAGACGTTTGACGTCATCGCGAATCTGCTGTGAGATTATCACATCCTCGATCGTAGCCTCGCAGAGTTCCTTGCGGTTCAGCACATCGATATCGGTGAGATCGGCCGACTGGAGATTTTCCGATTTCTCCTGACGGTAATAGTCGATTATTAAATTGCGGGCTATTCTCGATATCCAGGCGGGAAATTTGCCGTTTTCTATGTAGCGTCCCTGCTTGATGGTCATGATCGCTTTCACAAACGTTTCCTGAAAGATGTCGTTAGCCTTGTCCTCATTTTTGATTATCCTGAGAATATAGGTATATATGCGGTCTTGATGGCGTTTCAACAGAATGTCGAATGCCTCGTTGTTTCCGTTTGCATATTCCTTTACCAACTGTTCGTCGGCCATAGACTGATAGTCTGTCATCTTGTTAATGTCTTTTCGTTTTGTAGTAGAGTTTTTTCTATAGGCAAAGATTGTTATGTTTTGTGTTGTTTTTATTGAAGCGGGCTGAGCATGACTTTTCCGGTCTTGTAACCCTGAAAACTGCTTGCCGGTGAAACAGCTTCCTACAAAGATAGTAAAAATTTGACCTGCAGACATACACTACAGGTCAAAAATCATGTTAAATAAGGTTAAAGACGCAATAACTTCACAGCGGCCCAGTCGTTGTCGTTCCGTATTTCCTCTATTTTAAGACCGCGGGCTTGCGCTCCTTGTTCTATCAGAGCTATGTCGGAAGTGTAGAATCCGCTAAGCAGCATAGTGCCGCCAGGTTTAAGGTGTGCGGCATACCGACCCAGATCGGCAAGTATTATATTGCGGTTTATATTGGCTACGAATACATCTCCCTCCTCCACTTCAGAGAGCATATTGGCATCGCCGGTGATTATCCTGGCGTCCGACCGGTTGAGACGACAGTTGTCGCGTGCGTTATCGGCCGCGTCGGGGTCTATTTCTATGCCTGTGGCGGTCGCGCCGCGTTTGGTAGCCAGGATAGAGAGTATGCCGGTGCCGGTTCCCATATCGATTACATGTTTCCCTGTCAGGTCCATCTCAAGGAGGTATGTCATCATCTGCGAGGTGGTGGAGTGATGGCCGGTGCCGAATGCCATGCGGGGATCTATCACTATCTCTATTTCCGTTCCGACCGGTTCGTGGAACGATGATCTGACCGAGCATAGGTTGCCAATCTTGATAGGTTGGAAATAGTTCTTTTCCCATTCTTCATTCCAGTCGCGTCCTTCTATACGTTCGCAACTCATCTTGATGGCTGTGGGCATCGGAAAATCAGCTATGACCCTGACAGTGTTTTCCGGATCGTAACCGTCAGCGGTTATATAGGCCGACAATCCGTTATCGTCAGCTACAAACGACTCAAAACCGACCTCCGCGAGTGAATCGGCAAGGAGGTCGGTGATATCTTCGTTACAGGGGGTGCAGTCAAGTCGCACCATCATATAGTCTGTCACTTCTTTTTCTTGAAAAAGTGGAATACTTTTCTTATTGTGCCGAAGGCTGAGAAGCCTATCAGCAGATAATCTATGTAATTCAGTCCTCCGACTATCTTGCCGGCAACGCCTCCGATATTGCGGGCCAGTCCTTTCTGACCGCTTGCCGACAGAGGCGACGACTTGTGAAGCTTAACCGCGGCGTCCACTATACTCTCTTTGCAGTATTCCCGCTTGAGAGCGATCAGTGCGCGTTGATATCGCAACTCATCCATAGTGTAACCTTTGAAATCGGGTTCGGTATGGGGCGCCGTAGATATTTCGGTTTTTTTTGCCATGATTCAAGTTGTGTTATTTGTCGGTTTCGGTTTTGTTGGCGGCGTTACCTCCGGGAGCCAGGAGTAGTCTTGTCATGTAACGTGCAATAGGATTGTATATCAGCGCTCTTCTGAAAATATAAATCGTAATTATCAGAAGCACAAGAATGCCGCTGACCGTAAGATATGCCAATGCAGGCACCATGAACATCTTGAACACATCGGTGAGCGACATGCTCAGGAGTATGACCACCACCATACCGAGCAACATGCAGATCGCACTCACGACAAATGCCGAGGTCATGATAATAACCTTCTCGGTCGCTGTCAGTCTGGTGTATTCCACCTGAAGTTCAACCCATCTGCGTGACTGGCTGAATATATCCCTTATTTCCTGGGTCAATGATTCTTTCATACCTGTATAATGAGTTTACTCTCCCCTTGCGCCCTGACGGGACTCTATGTCTGACTTAGCCCGGGATGCCTGCCGGCGTACACTTTCGGCAGGCTCCCGGCGGCATATGAATCCTTACCGCGTTGGCAGCCTGCCTTTATACGTGCCTATGAACAGTCTGTTATTCTCCGGTAAGCTCGGCCACCAGAGCATCGACCTCCTCGTCAGAAATCTTTATCCCTTTACGTTTAAGGATTTTGCAGATACGCTGACGTACATCGCTTCCTTTTTCAGGAGCGAACGACAAGGCTGCGCCGCAACCTACTATCGCGCCTCCGAGGAAGGCGTAGAGAATGTTAAGGGTTTTCATCTGTGTGTCTTTTGTGTTTTGGCGGTGGTTCAGATTGTTTTCTCGATTTGGTCCTCGATTTCGTCTACGAGTTCGTCAAGTTTGTCTTTTTTTAAGCAGATTCCGTTTCTTTTCAGAACTTCGGCGATATTACGGCGTGTCTTTTCTCCTTTTTCCGGAGCGATAAGAAGACCTACGGCCGCACCTGCGATGGCACCGCCGATAACGGCTGCTATTACATTAAAAGCTTTCATATTAATATTTCTTTAGGTTTTTTATTTATTAAACACCCGGGACCGGGGTAAAGGTTCAGCAGAAATTCAGTTTTCCGTCCCTAACCGATTCCTATGGCTTGAGAGGCAGATGTCAGCGGCAGGCCATGTCGCCTATCCCTGCGGTCTCTCGGTAAGCCATCAGGCCGGTTTCGCTCAGTTCTACCTGCTGCATGGTTCCGTCAGGGGTAATCATCTTCACGTGATTCCGGTCTATCATTGTCATGAAAGGATAGCTGTTTCCGTCGGCCGCATCTACGCTCCAGGTCTGTGACGGAACATCGAACGACAGTCGTGTGGATTGTCCGGTGGCTTCGTGTATGATATCGTATCCCTTTCCGTCGCACTTCACCAGATAGCGACCGTGATTGCTGTCTATAACCTTGGTAGAGGCTGTAAGAGGATTGTTGCCGCTCCAGAATTCAATGGAGTTGATAACGAGCACATCCGCTATGGCTGTAACCTCGTATACCGGAAGAATCCAGAATGCGAAGAACACAAGTTCGTTTACAAACTTATTGCCTACCTGACGGTTCCATCCAAGCACTTTCGAAGTCAAGGCAAAACTGCCTATGCAGCTTTGCATGGATACGGCGCCCAGCAACAACAGTACTGCGGCAACGCTGATATACCTTTTTTTCATTTATTCGGTTCTTCTTTTGTGTTTTCTACAAAGATAATGAAGTTTGTAAGACTTATGCCATTTTTGTTAAAAAAATCTATTGGCGCAAATATGTTTTTCACATAAATCGAACTGACCGTTTTAATGATCGCGGGAGGAAAAAGCTTTGTATGCGGCGTTTACACGGGCTACAAATTCGGCAGTCTCTCTTCCGCGGAAATATCCGTTTTTCACCACCGGGTCGCGATAATATTGCGGACGACTTTTCATCAAAGCCGCCTCTTCAACGCCGTTCCGCCATCGGTTTCTGTCAAGTCCGTATTTGTCGGCAAGAGCTATCGCATCATAGATATGTCCGAGCCCGGCATTGTAGGCGGCGAGTACGAAATCGACCCGTGCCTCAGGGTCGGGTACGCGTCCTGAAAGTTGTCTGTCTAATGTCTCGAGAAGTTTTATACCTGCCCTGATGCATGTTTCAGGGTCTGTCAACCCTGAAGGGGAGAATCCCAGTGCACGCGCTGTTTTGGGCATGACCTGCATTATCCCTTTCGCTCCGGCCCACGAAACAAGATCCGGCTTGAACCGTGATTCCACATAAGCTACCGCTGCCACGAGGCGCCACTCGAAACGGCTCTCCGATGCCGCCTGTCGGAATATATTGTCGTATGGTGAAATGCCGTTTCCATTACCTGAAATGTGAAACTCCGTGTCTTTATCAATGCCCGACACCATTCCCACCGGTAGTTTTGCAGTGCCGAAATATTTATGTCGCAACCGTTTTTCTCTTTCCTGATTGGCATCGGCCCAATCGTCGAGGATCTTCGCCAGTTCCGTTTCTCCTGGCTTAACTGCCCATTGCGATACCTGATCGAGACTTACGGCAAGCGAAGCGTCGAGTTCCGGATAATCCTTCATGTTCATCTGGGCTATGTCGGAGTCCACTACAGTCATGTCTATGGTGCCGTCTGCCACCATCTTTATCATGTCTTCTGAAACGAGAGTGTCTTTAGATAAAGTACCGATTACGATACCTCCGCCCAATTCCGAGTTCAGATTGCGTAGACGGTGTTCGAACTTCGAGTCTTTTTCCACCGTAATATGTCGTCCTACAAGTTCGGTTACATCTTTGGCACGGTCTTTTTCAGGCTGTACCACCACCTGGGTCTTGCGTGCTTTCGGACCGCATGTAAGAGCCACGGCATTATACTCAGCTGTAACAGGTACCGGAGAGGCTACAAGATTTATTTCATCATGTTTGAGCATTTCCATGAGATCGGAAAAATTCGATGCCACCTTCACCTGGATCGTCATATTCTTGTCGTCGGCAAAGGCTTGCAACATTTCATAGTCATATCCCATTTCCGAGCCGCGATAATTGAAATATGTAGTTGGTGAGTTGAGCATGCCTACTTTCAGAGTGTCGGGCAATCTGAAATTGTTTTCAGACTTGGCATCACTGCGATTATCGAGGCCCGAAGCCATGTGCAGAAGCACCGCCGCGAGAAGTATAGCCATTATTCCTGCTGACAGGATTACAGCGGTGCGTTTTTTCAATATGTTGTTTCTCATTGTTATAGATTCATGGCAGGTTTTTATTTCGGACTCTGAAAAGAGGATGAATAACCATCGTTATGTCCCGGGTGTCCGTTTACGAGTTGCGAGGCAAGCTTCAGGGATTGCGAGCCGGGGACTGTGTTTATCGAGTCTATGGCTTTCATCAGACGGGAATGTACCGATTTACGCGCCAGTACCTCAGGTTGTACAAAAAGCGACGGAGGTATGGAACGCCGGTCTTTTATATTGTCCATCCATATGCCGGCCCTTTTCAGTGGAATGTCGGTTATAAAAATGGAATCAAGTACATTCTCTGCCGCCTGTATGAGTATAAGAGTGTCGTCAGTCCAGTCATCGAGATCCATGGCAGCCGAAAAAGTACGTCGGCTTATGTCCGAGCGAAACGGATTTGTAGACAAAAACACACCTATCCGGCGACATACACCTTTCATGGTACGTAATTTCTTGGCACAGTCCGCAGTATAGATGGATACGCGTGCCCGAACGTAATCATAGTCGGTAACATCTTCAGGAAAAGTGCGCGATTCGCTTATGCTGTCTTGCAATGCATGTTCCGTATGCTCAAGGGTTATACAAGGCGTTCCGTGCAATTCAAGCCATGATCTCTCTCCGGTGACCCCAAGAGCCGACCTTATCCATCTCCGGTCTTTTGCCGCGAAATCCGCTATGGTGTGCATGCCGTTGACATATAATTTTTTTGCCAATCTGCGACCTACTCCCCACAGCTCGCCGATAGGCATCTCACTCATTACAGGTATGGCATCGAGAGGGTCGGTTATCACTCCTGTAGGTCTCCCCCTTTTCTTGCATGTCTCCGTGACTATCTTAGCCAGTGTCTTGGTGGGCGCGAACCCGATGGTTACCGGCAGACCGAGTTCCGACAGACAGCAGCGGTATATTTCGGTTCCTATGTTGTAGAGCTCGCCCGGTGGAATACCATCCATATCAAGAAAGGCCTCGTCTACGGAATAGTCCTGCGTGGAAGGAGCGAATCTGCGGAATATATCATGTACCTTCATAGACAGCGAGCGGTACAGCAGATGGTCGCCCGAAAGCGCCAACAGCCTACCGTCGGCTATCAGATCCTTGATTTGGAATGCAGGCTGTCCCATTTTAACACCGAGTGCCTTGGCTTCGTTGCTACGCGCTATGACGCAACCATCGTTATTGCTCAATACTACTACCGGCCTACGTTCAAGACGCGGGTCGCGGGTGCGTTCGCACGATACGAAAAAATTATTGCAGTCAGCCAGTCCGAACATAATTTTTAATCGTTGTGTCGGTTATCAGATGCTATCTATTCATGGTGATACGGTTCGCCACGCAGAATAGTCATGGCACGATACAGCTGTTCGACGAAAAAAAGTCTTACCATTTCATGGCTGAACGTCATTTTCGACAGCGACAGCTTACGATCGCATCGGGCGTAAACCTCTTGAGAAAATCCATAAGGGCCGCCGACCACAAATATGACTCTTTTGCGTCCGGTACTCATTATTTTTTCTATCATACCTGCGAATTTGACAGATGTAGGCTCCTCTCCCCTTTCATCAAGAAGCACTACCATGTCGGACGATGAGAACTCTGAAAGCAGCAGTTTCCCTTCTGCCTCTTTCTGCTGGTCGGTGGTTAATTTTCGGGCGTTGCGCAGATCCGGAATAGATTTAATACGGAACGATACATAGTGTGAAAGACGTTTCAGGTACTGTTCTATTCCTGTCTCGATATAAGCTGTTGATGTTTTTCCTATTGTAAGAAGGACTATCTCCATGTTTTTTAACTCTGACAAATCGGCTGTCCCGGTTCCGAGCATGCAACCGATGGCGGTTTGATGCCAAAAATACAAAAAAATAGCTAAATTTGCATATCCTCGGAGTATGTTTCGGATTCCATATCTGAAATTATCCGGGAGTACTACAAGCTATATACCTACAAGACAACATGAAGACAAGAGATGAACTTATAGACGATCTGCTTACATTGGCGTTTGCTGAAGATATAGGCGATGGCGACCATACCACACTTTCCACGATTCCGGCTGACGCCATGGGACGCAGTCGACTCCTTATAAAGGAAGAGGGTATCCTGGCAGGAGTAGAGGTGGCCCGCAAGGTACTTGCGAAAGTAGATCCGGGAATAAGAATGGAAGTGTTTATCGGGGATGGCGCGAAGGTAAAGCCAGGCGATGTGGCGTTTATAGCCGAGGGATCGGTACGTTCCCTGTTAATAGCCGAACGCACCATGCTTAATATAATGCAACGTATGAGCGGTGTCGCCACCATGACCCACCGTTACCAGAGCGAGCTGTCGGGACTCAAGACGCGAGTTCTTGATACACGCAAGACAACCCCCGGCATGCGTATGCTGGAGAAAGAAGCCGTAAAGATAGGGGGCGGAACCAATCACCGTATCGGCCTTTTCGATATGATTCTGATAAAAGACAATCATGAAGATTTCGCGGGAGGACTTGAGAAAGCCGTGGAACGTGCGAGACAGTATTGCCGCGACAACGGCAAAGACTTGAAAATCGAGGTAGAGGTGCGTTCGCTCGACGACATTCGCCGTCTGATGGCGATAGGAGGCGTAGACCGTGTGATGTTTGACAATTTCACTCCGGAACTTACACGCGAGGCCGTCGGCATCGTAAACGGTACGATGGAAACCGAATCATCAGGAGGTATAACACTGTCTAACCTGCGCCAATACGGAGAGGCCGGTGTAGACTTCATATCCGTAGGAGCCCTTACCCACAGTGTCAAGGGACTCGACATGTCGTTCAAGGCATTCTGACGTGGTGTCATGGGTGCCGAGAGCGTGGAAAAGCGCAAAAGAGCTGAATCCTGGGGAAAAGAGGCCGAGCAGATAGCGGCTGATTATCTGCTTGGCCTCGGATATACCATACGGGAACGAAACTGGAAAGTGGCAGGCCGATTCGAAATCGACATCATAGCCCAGTATGAAGACAACATCGTACTTGTGGAGGTAAAAGCCCGCGATGGTCGCCATACCGATGCCGTGGATGCCGTGGACAATCATAAGATGAGGCAGATGGTGCGTGCGGCAGATGCCTATATCGGCAATTTGAGCGAACCTTATTACTATCGTTTCGACATAATAGCGATAACGGGATGCCCGGGCGATTATAAGCTCGACCATTATCCCAACGCCTTTCTATCGCCGTTGTCCGGTTCTTGAGTGTAGAGTCCCGGCAAGTGTTGCATTTAGTATATAATATTCCCATGTAAGATATGAAAGAAAGGCTCTTCCGATTCAAACAATTCTCGGTAGACCATTCCCGCAGTGCCATGAAAGTGGGTGTCGATTCGGTTTTGCTGGGTGCTTGGGCTCCTTTGTGTGGCGCATCACGAATACTGGATGTGGGTTCAGGGTGTGGTCTGCTTGCGCTGATGGCAGCTCAGAGAAACGGAACCGCCCGCATAGATGCTGTCGAGATAGAGGAAGAGGCCGCGGCAGAGTCTGCATGCAATTTCAAGGCTTCGCCCTGGAGCGACCGGTTACATATAATCCGGGCCGGATTCGAATCGTTCGCATCTCTCGGTGAAAACCGGGCACGTTACGATTTTATCATAAGCAATCCTCCATATTTCAGGTCAGGCGTGGATTCCGCAACCGATTCCCGTATGTTGGCGCGCCATCAGGGCGACTTGTCGCCGTCCAGTCTGCTTGAAACAGGACGGCTTTGTCTTGCAAACGGCGGTCATATCGCCATGGTATTGCCATGTGATATTGCTGCTTCAATGCTTACTATCGCATCCTCGCTCGGATATGTTCTTCAGGCAAAGTGCGATGTCAGAGGACGCAGGGAACTCCCGCCCAAAAGGTCTCTGCTTCTTTGGCGATTTAACCCTGAAGCGGAGAAAAAGATCGGGAGTTGCATATTTACGGAACTGATACTTGACAAAAATCCCGGTGAGCCTACCGGGCAACACCGGGATCTTTGCCGTGATTTCTATCTTAAATTCTGAATGGAATATACCGTACGTTAACCGGTATACCGCATTATGTGGTCTCGCTGTCAGTCTTTTTCCCTCCGTCCGTTTCAGTATTGGCTTTCCCTTTATGCAGAGGGATAGGCATTTTATTCAATACCTCGATACCTTCGTTGTTGCGTTTCTTGATAATTGAGGTAACATAGACAGTGAATATCGGGAACATCATCATGCCAAGAGCGGCGAGAAGCACCGAAAGTACACGGCCTACGGTAGTGACTGCGATTATGTTAGAACCAACGGTGGTCACATCCATAAAAGCCCACCACAGGGCATCGTAATATGTCTGCACCAATGGGTTTATGCTTTTCTCGAATACAAAGAATACAAGTGAACTGAAATAAATGGAGGCCATCAGGGTGGTTAGGTAAGTGATAAACAGAGAGGCCGCCTTGTTATAGGTGAACCATCCCACCACAACCGCCATCGCATACCCGCCTCTGACAAGCGGAACGAATCTCAACAGGTATCCTACACGGGGAGGAAAAGTTAGCCCCAGAGCCTCTATAATACTCAAATACGGTATGGATACAAGCAGGAAGAGGAGGTGGGTCCATATATAATACCATTTCTTCGGGGCGAGAATCAACTCCAGAAAAAAATCAGCCAGAAAGAGGATACAGATCCAGAACTGAATATTCATGAATTCCGGCTGTTTATAGAAGGCTATGTTCTTGAATGTGTCTATGGATATGAACACTACAAGGAAAATGGCCAATAAGAGCACCATTACATGCAGTCCGCTTATGAACCACCGTCGCTCTTTATCAAGTCTGTATGATGAGGATGCTGTCATAATTCGAAAGTTTTAAATGGTTTCACACAATCTCCGGGAATAGCTTCCCCGAACTCAGTTATGTTGTCTATTCCTATAAGTTCAAGCAACGAATGGTCTTTCATTAGCCGATCGATAGAGGTGTCGGCCGCAACCTTCCCGTCAGCCAGTATAATGGCTCTTTCGCATAGCCTTCGGGCAATAAGCAGGTCGTGGGTGGCTATGATACAGGTATGTCTGAACTTTTCAAGAATACTTATCAACTCGCATTTAGCCTTCCAGTCAAGGTTTGCCGTTGGTTCGTCAAGAACAAGTATGTTTGGTTCCATTGACAGAACCGTCGCCATTGCGGCCATACGTTTTTGTCCGCCAGAAAGCTGAGCAGGGTTACGGTGTCTCAGATGTTCTATACCGGTCTGGTGCAAAGCGCGGGTTACACGTGTTTCCACCTCGTCGCGCGGTAGCTTCATGTTTACCGGACCGAAAGCCACATCCTCTTCTACCGTTGGCATGAAAAGTTGGTCATCGGCATTTTGGAAAACCATTCCTACCGACTGTCGTATCAGTGGCAATGTTTTCCGCGTTACCGGTATTCCTCCGATATCGATGGTTCCGGAATCGGCGGTCAACAGACCGTTCATAGTGAGCAGTAAGGTGGATTTGCCGGCTCCGTTCATACCGAGCAATGCCACCTTCTCGCCATGGGTTACAAGAAACGATACTCCTTTTAGCACTTCTCCCGATTCCGGATACGAGAAACGTACATCTGTATATTTTATGTAATGATGCGACATGTTGTCTGAGATTAAATTATAAGCAGCCCCATATCCTTATGACAGTGAAAACAGCAACTGAAGTCACGAGCCATAGAGAATCGGTAAGCGTCCATTTCTGTCGGCTGAAATACATGTTGGGTATCTCTCCATTGTAACCCCGGCAGAGCATGGCGCGATGAATATGCTCCGCCCGAGTCACGCTTCTGAGAAACAGCTGACCGATAAACGGTCCCCACATGCGGAGTGGCATTCTTTTCACCCCATACCCCCTGCTTTCCCTTGCTCGCCGCATAGACAATGCCTCTTCAAGCAGAACTCTGATGTATCGGTAAACCATCAACAGCTGATTTACGAGGAATTTTGGCATCCCGAGTCTTGATAATGCCTGGCATACTCCCCTGAATCCCGACGATTCAATAAGCAGCATGGCTGCCTGAACGCACAGCATACCCCTAAGTACGATACCTATGAATGTTATCCATCCGTGAGATATGCCGATTCCATATATGTAGATTGCAACCTGCCGGTCTACAACCGGATTGAAAATCCCGATAAGGGCAATCAATGGGAGTACCACCAGCGATTTGAGTAACAGGGATGTGAAGCTGATGCCCAGCCAGGGAGCGCCAACTACGAGCCATACCGCCATCCAAAGAATCCCTTTCAGGTTATCTATCGGTATGGAAAGAAGCACTCCCAGAAACAGAACCACGCTTACAGTCATGGCCACAGGACCAATCGGCGGCTTTATTCCGTCTGTCCGGGCCTCAAGCGCCCGCATAGCTATGAGTGCTTTTTCAAGTTTGCTCATTTCCGGTTCCAGTTAAAAAAAGAATTCCTGAAATATCCGCATTATAGGAGAATCGCTGTCGGTTGATGTCCTATTTGGTTATGTCATCCATAGTTCTTGGCGTAGGGCGTTCGGCAGTGGGTTTTAGCTGGGCGCGTCTGCGGGCCAGGAACAATGATCCCAATCCCCATGCCAGCGATAGTGTTATCAGTGCTCCCACCACACCTGACAGCGCGTTTTCATAGTCCGGTAGGAAAGCTGTATGGTTTTGTATTGCGGCGGCTTGTGGAGCAAGAGCACTTACGGCCTCGGAAGGCTCTGTGGTGCCTATGATATGACGGATAGACCACTCAAGTCCATCGGGACAACCAGAAGCGAAAAAAGCTATTACTCCGCCCAACAACAGTGCTCCACAACTGAAAACCAGCAATATTTTCTTCATGTTCCACTGGTGTCGGAGATGTGATACCGGGACAGGGGGTGTACCCACATTCGCCGATTTGCTTTGAGGAACTAGAATCGAGGGACGGGTGTGCTGTACGAAACAGAGTACGGCAGCCGTCGCAAGCCCCTCTCCTATTCCTATAAACAGATGAATCCCGGTCATCAATGCCAGGAATCTGCCGGTAGAGAGTGCCGTTACTCCGGACAGCTCAGTTTCCAATGACACTCCGCAAGCTCCCATTTCAAGCGACAGCACGCAAGCCAGAATGGAGACCCAGAAAATTCTTACTCTGGATGCCGGATAACGCATGAGAGGCCGGAACACGAGCGGATATACCACCAGACATGAACAAGCCGCCATGTTGAGCACATTGCATCCCAATGCGAGCAATCCTCCGTCGGCAAACACCAGACATTGTATCAACAATACCGAAACAAGTGTTATGAACGCAGCCCAGGGACCAAGCATGGACGACAAAAGTATACCTCCTACTATATGACCGGAACTTCCGGTTGCGGGTATGGTGAAGTTTATCATCTGTGCCGCGAATATGAAGGCACCCATGACGCCCATAAGAGGAACGAGGCCCTCACGATTATCTTTCTTTATCTCTTTTCCAGCCACTGCCGTAAGTATAACAGCCGCGATACCGGTTGCGGCGGCTACGGGTGTGGAAACAAGTGCATCTGCCATGTGCATAGTAGAATCGGTTTAAGAGAATGTTTGAATTTAACACGAATTTATAATTGAGAATGAATGGTAAATTCTTTCCATTCCCCCGAAGGTCTTTTTTGGCTGTTTCCGCCAAGATTTCGTCGGTTACGGTGCCCGCACCGCGCCCTCCTCAACTTGCGGAAACATCTCAAAAAATCCTCTTCGCGTGAATGGAAGTTAAATCCAAACATTCTCTAAGAAGTTTTCATTTTTTTAAACGTTGACGGCCGTTTATGGTTCATTCAAGAAGCAGACACTTATGCTGTCTGGCTGGCGCGTATGTTATTACAGAGTATCCCGGTGAACTAAAAGCATTTTAAAAAGTTCTATAAAATAAAACCACCTTGGGTTAAAATTTGTACGATTATGGGTAATAACGATTCCATTAAAGTGTCGACAGACACCATAGTGAAAAACTTTCCGCGTACCTGTCTGAGGGGCATAGGACAGGTGATGTTTCAGGATTCCATGTGGACGGGCATTCTATTTCTGGCCGGAATATTCTGGGGTGCTTACGCTGCCGGGATGCCTGCTGTGGCATGGGGTGCGGTCCTCGGCACCGTAGCATCTACATTGGCCGGATATTTTCTGAACCTCAAAGATGAGAACGGAGCGCAAGGACTGTGGGGATTTAACGGCGTTTTGGTAGGATGCGCTTTCCCTACGTTCATGGGTTCCACTGTATGGATGTGGATAGCGCTGGTTCTGTGTGCCGCCATGACAACGTGGGTGCGTTCGGCATTCAATGCGGTGATGTCCCGCTGGGGTATAAGCTCATTTACATTTCCATTTGTGTTTCTTACATGGGTTTTCTTGCTTGCCGCGCGTGAATTCGCCGGCCTGCCTCCGACTCACATGTCGGTGCCAAGCATCAGTTTCGGAGTCGACACCTCGGTAAGTCTTGCATTCGGCGATCTTGTCATATATTGGCTTAAGGGAATAGCGCAGGTTTTTCTCATAGATAATTGGGTAACCGGTATTTTCTTCCTTGCGGCACTTGCGTGCAGTTCAGTCCGTGCGGCAGTCTGGGCGGCCGTGTCGTCGGCTATCGCGTTGCTTGTGGCATTGCTCTTCGGTGCGTCGGGAGGTGATATTTCCGCAGGCTTGTACGGATTCAGCGCTGTGCTGACCGGTATAGCTCTTGGGGCCACGTTTTGCAACTTCGGTTGGAAGTCAGCCGTGTGGGCGATACTTGGCGTGGTGGCCACAGTATTCGTACAGGCAGCTATGAATGCCCTCCTCGCACCGGTGGGTATCGCCACTTTGACCGGTCCCTTCTGTGTAACGACATGGTTGTTCCTTTTCCCGGCCTATAAGATGTTCGCACCTAAAAACAGCTAAACCAAATAGTATGATTACCGTTGAGAACGCACCGTTGACATGGCGTCATATCCGGATAGTGGCGGTCGCATCCATGGGACAGATGATCGGTACGGCCGTTGCCACTATAGTGAGCGTCATTATCCCTATGATTCAGATTCTCGGTCATCCGGAACTCGCCTCTTGGGAACAAGGTCTGCTGGGAGCTGTCGACCTTATAGGTATAGCCGTAGGTGCGGCAGTTCTGGGCAAGCTGAGCAATCGATACGGATACTTGCTGTTTTTCAGGCTGTGTCCTGTACTGGTGATGATTTCGGCTTTGGTATGTATCTTCATGCCATACATACCGGTTACTTTCATATCTTTGTTCATTATGGGTTTCGCCATAGGTGGCGAGTACAGTCTTGACTCGGATTACGTGTCAGAACTCATGCCTGTGAAATGGCGTTCGGTAATGGTAGGCGTAACCAAGGCGGCCAGTGCTCTCGGCAATATAATAGTGGCCGGTGTCGCCTATCTTCTTATAGTACATTGGCAGAATGCGGACAACTGGCCGAAATTGATGTGGCTTATGGTCGCTTTCGGGGGCATAATGATTCTTAGCCGAATACGCTTCGCATCCTCTCCGAAGTGGCTGCTTGAGCATGGCCGGAGGAAAGAGGCTGCCCGTGCTTTGAGAATTCTTCTCGGTCCCGGCGTAGCTCTTTCTCAGGAATCACTTTCTATACCGTCTGCAAAGAATGTGGAATCTGTAAAAAGTTCCGACATTCCTTTCGGTAGATTCATAATGAAAAACATCAGGCAGATAATCCTGACCGGCATACCCTGGGCTTGCGAAGGATTGGGTGTATATGGAATAGGTGTGTTTCTTCCGGTACTTGTCCTCGCGCTTGGAATCACCCACGATTCCGCCGATATTTCCCAAATAATGCACGTCGCTTCCTCTGTGGAGATAACCTTCTGGATAAGCTGTATAATACTGCCCGGATTCATAATCGGTTTGCTGATTATAAGGAAACTGCGCAGCACGGTGCAGATGGCCTGGGGTTTTTATCTGAGCGCTTTCTCCATGACAGTATTGTTGCTGGCCTTCCATTTCAAGTGGGAATCGTGGATTCTCATAGCCGCATTCATGGCGTTTGAACTTTTCCTCAACGCCGGTCCTCACCTTATAACTTATGTGCTCCCCCCGGAAGTCTATCCGGTATCGGACCGTAGTCTGGGCAGCGGGATCGCGGCCAGCATGGGCAAAATCGGAGCGGTGCTTGCCGTGTTCTTTATTCCGGTCATTCTACGGCAGGGAGGTGTCATGGCTGTATTGGCGGTATCGGTAGCCGTTATGGTCATAGGCGGAGTCGTCACCTCGGTTTTCGGGCCAAAAGTGTTGCCTGCGGGGAAAAAAACTGATAAAAGAGAACATTGAAGACAATATAGTAGCTTTTTATTACGATAAAAGATTGTTGACAAGTATACTCAAAACAACTACCGCATCATGAAACTGAATATTAAAAACATGGTATGCCGCCATTGTGTGGAATGCGTGCGCCGGGTGCTTTCCGATGTGCTGCATCTTACTGTAAAATCCGTGGAACTGGGAGCTGCCGAGATAGAAGGTGATGTAACGGAACACGGACTTGCGGAAATAAACAAAGCACTGAAGGCCGAAGGATTCGAACTTATACGTTCGCGCGACATGGAAATCATCGACAATATAAAAAGAACGTTGATAGACTACACCAGAAATGACAGCAAGCCACGTCGCGAAACGCTTCAGTCGTTACTTGACGGTAAATTCGGGTTGTCTTTTTCTTCTCTAAGCCGTCTTTTTTCCGAATATGAAGGCCGCAGTCTTGAGAACTATTATATAGGTCTGCGTGTCGAGCGGGTAAAGGAACTGATAAAGTACCGTAGACTCTCGCTATCGGAAATAGCTTATATGACAGGGTATTCCTCCGAGGCTCATCTGTCGCGTCAGTTCAAGCAGACAACAGGTCTTACACCGACGGCATTCAAGTCGATAGGCGGGAAACGCACTCCCCTTCCGGAGGTTTAGAGAGTAGTACAAATGTACGACACTCTTAGTTTGACAAATGGATTCATGGCGATGCAACAGATTGTCGTAATTGTATAATACGGCAAAGATGTATCGGCACTATCTTTGCAATCAAAAAAGAACGTTATGGAAGTGCTGGATTCATTGCTGTTCATGCTCAACGAAATGTCGCCTTATGTGCTGTTGGGTTTCCTGATAGCGGGACTCATGCATGCATTCGTGCCCCGAAGGACCATGGCGAGACATTTGTCAGGCCGTGGTTGGAAGTCGGTAATCAAGGCCGCTCTGTTCGGCATTCCGTTGCCGTTATGTTCATGCGGAGTGCTTCCGACGGCGGTTGCCATGCGACGCGGCGGCGCCTCTAAGGCCGCCTCCACATCCTTTCTTATAGCGACACCTCAGACAGGTGTCGACAGTATAGCCGCCACATGGTCGTTGCTTGGTCCCGCTTTTGCGATTGTACGTCCGATAGCGGCATTGTGCACGTCGTTGCTCGGAGGAGTGGCTGTAGGTCAGGATGAGAAACGTGAACCCGTACCTGAAGAGACCGCTTCGACTACCGAATGTGAATATACCCCTCACCTTTCTTTCTGGAGGAAATGTACAGATGCGTTACGTTATGGGTTTATTGACCTTGTAGGAAGCATCGGAGGTTGGCTTGTGGCCGGGCTTTTGATAGCGGCTCTTATTACGGTATACGTACCCGCCGATTTCCTCGCTGCAGCAGGTTCCCGGCCTATATTCTCGATGTTTGCGGTGCTGTTGATAGCCATACCTATGTATGTTTGCGCCACCGGATCCATACCCATTGCCCTCTCGTTGATAATGAAAGGGCTGTCTCCTGGTACCGCGCTCGTACTACTTATGGCCGGCCCGGCCGCCAATTTCGCTTCCTATACTCTCATATCCCGTGAGATGGGAAAACGCACGGCCCGTATATACCTTGCTTCGATAATAGTCGGGGCGATCGGTTTCGGATTGTTGATAGACTATATATTGCCGACGGAATGGTTTGCCGTGGGGAAAGGCACGGCTATGTGTCATCATGGAGAGGGTTTGACCCTTTTCCCGACGATATGTACTGTGGTTTTATGCTCGTTGCTGGTATTTACCTTAGTGAAGAATCATGTTCATAAATCAAAAATATTCAATAATATGACAGTGGAATATAACATCAAGGGGATGAACTGTCCCCATTGTCAGGCAGCCGTGGCGAAGGCTATCGGCTCAGTCGAGGGAGTAACCGGTGTAGATGTGAATCTCTCTACAGGAGTGGCTAAGGTAGAGGGAACTCACGAAAGCGAAGCCGTGAAAAAAGCGGTGTCCGCCGCAGGGTTCGACGTGGCCTGAATACTATCATCCATATACATCAGTTACACATTTTTTGAGTGCTTATATCGATTAAATTACTGAGTACCGGGCACATAAGCTCTATTTAAAAGAATCTGTGCAAAATTTTACATGAAAAAATTTGTAGATTCACAGAAAATGCCTAAATTTGCATTGTCAACCAAGACACTGCATGGGGCATTAGCTCATCTGGCTAGAGCGTTTGACTGGCAGTCAAGAGGTGACCAGTTCGAGTCTGGTATGCTCCACTAAACTTAAGGCATTGGGAATCAGAAATAAACAATCTGATTCCCAATATTTTTTTGTGTATATCCACTAACTTTAACTTCTATTATTAACAGATTTTTTAGGACATTTCCGGACATTTGCAGACAAATGCTTGTTGATTGTTTCACCCAATGAAACATGATGAAATTTTATTATTTAATAATTAGGGTGTTCAGTTTGATGTTCCGAAAAAACATCATCCAAAACACCTGAAAATAT
>CAJMMT010000009.1 GCA_905214715.1 uncultured bacterium
TATTAACAACTGAATCGTACAAAATGTGTACTGAATGCGAAAATTCCCTCAAATCGCCCCAAATCCACGCAAATACTAAATCAGTTAACCACCTGACTAACAGCTAAAATAAAATTCTGCAAATACTCAATAAACACTTTCTGACTTTTCCTACGTTTTCTAACACAAGTAAAAGCAAACGCTTCTTGTTAATTCGTATGTCTTTGCCAATCGGTGTATTGACTGCGCAAGATTACTAATTTATTTTTATATAGTCATTATGTTGTTGACATATTTTCTGATATAATGACGCGAAAAAAATGAAAAAAATGAACGTTAAAAGTCCACTAAAAGAAGTAGCCGGAGGCTTTTCGTTCATTTCTGAATACGGGAGGTGCAAACAACTTCGCGGTTTCCGACTGATGCCATTCTCTGAAAAATTCAGGGTTCAGCCGGATATAGTTCACAATATCCGCGAGCCTCCGCGAATTGAATGACCTCTACCGCAGGTAGCAGGACTCCTAAGGGTAGCTTCAGAAGTTAGGATCTTCATAAATGAAAACGGGTTATGGGGTTATGAGGTTATTTTGGTAATTTTGCGTTATGAATCACTATTCGTTTGAAAAGCTACTTGCTTATCAATCAGCGAAATGTTGGTTTTATAGGTTTGTGGATTGTTGAAGAGATTTCCGAAACATGAAAATTATGCATTGTGTGACCAGTTATGCGGAGCGATAGTATCTGTCCCATCGAACCTCGCAGAAGGAAGTGGCCGAGTTTCCATAAAGGAAAAATTTCACTTTATAGAAATAACATATGGCTCATTAATGGAATCCTTCTGTCAACTTGATATAGTAAGAGAGTGTATCCTTAACGATGGTAGGCACCATGCGTATTCTTTTAAAACGGAAGCTGAGTTTACAATGAACGCTGCGCGGGCCTCGAAGCCCGGAAGAGTCTTGACGGAGTTGAAATTGATGGATAGTTGCCCATCGAGCTGAAGATTGAGGTCGGAAATAGGAAAGTCCATAACATATGATTGTTTTTAATAAAGTTATGGGCTGTATAAGTTCGGCGGAAAGATGCTGATTAACGTGATAATTCTTCAATGACCGCTACCGCTTCTGCTTGATTTTCTTCTGACGCTCCGACTTTTGCGAATCTTACAATACCTTCCTTGTCTACAACAATAGTAAGGGGAAAGCCTTCTTGTCTAACAAGAGCAACTAAATCAGATGCTTCTTGAAGATGAGTCCATGTAAAATTATGTTGTTGAACGATAGGCAATATTTCTTCTTTATTGTGACGAGAGGCGGAAAGGAAAACGACATCAGGGAATCTGTCCTTCCATTCAGAAAGAATTGGCATTTCCCGTCTACAAGGTCTACATTCGGATTGCCATAAATTTATCACGAATACTTTGCCTTTAAGAATGTCATTATTCCACGTATTACCGTTAATGTCGGAATAATCAAATTCTATCAATGGTTCCCCTACTTTAACACCGATACCCTCATATCCGGCCATAGTTTGAGGTTTACGACCTTTGTAGTCTCGTAGTAATTTTTCTGCATACTTAACGCGCTTTGCCGGAATAGCCTTAGTTTTAATGGATTCTTCTAAAACAAATCCTTCAGGCGGATATACACCTATAACCCTCGCACCGTCAGGGTCTTCAAGAATGATCATTGTGGAATTTCCCGGAATAAGTGATTGGGCGGGTGTCGCCTTATCAAAGAAGAAGCCATCTACGATTGCAGCGGCATTTACAAGCGTGTCATCAGGTATTTGAGCATATATTGCCGCACAACCTATTATTGCTAAAATTGAAATCAAGAATCTCATGTTCGAGAGTGTTTATTTGAGTGTAAGTGTTTATTTGAGTGTAAATGTAGATAAAAATTGTCAGATTTTTACATCGGTAGTATAAAAATCCTTGATTACTGTTCCCTCCGATGTGCTCTAAGTCACAATATTACTATCATTGGAGGTCTAAATCCATGAATATTAACCTGACAGTTGCGGGCTTAATGACCACAAAGATTGCATTTATTTTTATATTACTTTAGAGAATGTTTGGATTTAACTTCCATTCACGCGAAGAGGATTTTTTGAGATGTTTGCGCAAGTTGAGGAGGGCGCGGTGCGGCCACCGTAACTGACGAAATCTTGGCGGAAAACCATTAAGAGATAGCAGAATCAAGCTTAGTTGGATTATGCCGAACGTGTGGGTTTACCTGAAAGGAAACAGCAAAAAAGACCTTCGGGGGGATAGAAAGAATTTCCTGATATTCTCTCAATTATTAATTCGTGTTAAATTCAGACAGGCTTAAGATAAAGTTTTTCTTGGCGAAGTTTCGACGGTTGACGGTCGAAACCTGCATACGACTAATTTTTGAGGTCTTGGCGACATATGTTTGGCCGGAAATAGTTAATTTTGTAGATTGTTGGCAGTCGGTCGGTTTTGCCGGTCGTTTGCGGTTATCATGAAACAAATTTACACACCATATGACTTCTAAAGAGATACGCGAGTCTTTCAAAGACTTTTTCCGTAGCAAGGACCATCGCATCGTGCCTTCGGCTCCGATGGTTATCAAGGATGACCCGACGTTGATGTTTACCAATGCCGGCATGAACCAGTTCAAGGATATAATCTTAGGTAACCACCCGGCCCAGTACAAGCGTGTGGCCGACTCGCAGAAATGTCTGCGCGTTTCCGGCAAACACAATGATCTGGAGGAAGTAGGCCGCGACACATACCACCATACAATGTTCGAGATGCTCGGTAACTGGTCTTTCGGAGATTATTTCAAGCATGAAGCCATAGACTGGGCATGGGAATTCCTCGTGGATGTGCTCAAGCTCGACCCATCGCGACTCTATGCTACCGTTTTCGAAGGATATGCGCCTGAAGGGCTGGGTCGTGACGACGAGGCCGCCGGATATTGGGAAAAACATCTTCCGGCCGACCATATCATAAACGGCAACAGAAAAGATAACTTCTGGGAAATGGGTGAGACCGGTCCATGCGGTCCCTGCAGCGAAATCCATATCGACCTCCGTTCTGACGAGGAGCGAGGGAAAGTATCAGGCGCTTCGCTCGTGAACCATGACCATCCGCAGGTCATCGAGATATGGAATCTTGTGTTCATGCAGTACAACCGCAAAGCCGACGGCTCGCTTGAACCGCTTCCGGCCAAGGTCATAGACACCGGCATGGGTTTCGAACGTCTCTGTATGGCCATGCAGGGCAAGCAGTCGAATTATGATACTGATGTATTCACTCCCCTCCTCGACGAGATAAGCCGGCTTTCGGGTAAGAAATATGGCGTTGACGATAACACCGATATAGCCATGCGTGTCGTCGCCGACCATGTGCGTACAATCGCATTCTCCATCGCCGACTCGCAGCTCCCCTCCAATGCCAAGGCCGGATATGTGATACGCCGCATATTGCGTCGCGCGGTCCGTTATGCCTACACTTTCCTTGATGCCAAGACTCCGTTCCTCTATCAGCTCGTCGACACCCTTACCGACCAGATGGGCGAAGCTTATCCGGAACTCAAGGCCCAGCGCGACCTGATAAAGAAGGTCATCAAGGAGGAGGAAGAAGCATTCCTGCGCACACTCGACAAAGGTATAGGTCTGCTTGATTCTATCGTCGGGAAAGCCCGCGAGGAAGGCAAGACAGAGATTGACGGTGTCTCGGCCTTTACTCTGTATGACACATACGGATTTCCGCTCGATCTTACCGAGCTTATCCTTCGTGAGCAGGGTATGACGCTCGATGAGAAAGGATTCCAGGAAGAGATGCAGAAACAGAAACAGCGTGCCCGCAACGCCGCCGCTGTAGAGACCGGCGACTGGGTTACCGTAAACGAAGGCGAACAGCAGTTCGTAGGTTATGATTTCCTGTCGACTCCCACCCGTATACTCCGTTACCGTAAAGTGAAACAGAAAGGGAAAGAGTTCTATCAGATCATGCTCTCCAAGACTCCGTTCTATGCGGAAATGGGTGGTCAGGTAGGCGATACCGGTACCCTTACCTCGCCCGACGGCAGCGTTACCGAAATATTCGCTACCAAACGTGAAAACAACGCCGGAGTGCATCTGTCGCTCACTCTCCCTGCCGATCCGGCAGCCGAGTTTGTGGCTGCTGTCAACGAAGAGGGACGGCGCAAAATCTCGGCCAATCACTCGGCCACACACCTCATACATGAAGCCCTTCGCGAAGTTCTCGGTAACCATGTAGAGCAGAAAGGTTCTTTCGTTTCGCCTGAATCTCTGCGTTTTGACTTCTCGCACTTCCAGAAGGTTACCCCTGAAGAAATCAGGAAAGTGGAGCATCTTGTGAACGAACGCATACGTCGCGCGATTCCTCTCGACGAGCATCGGGAAGTGCCCATTGCCAAAGCCAAGGCTATGGGAGCCATGGCCCTTTTCGGCGAGAAGTATGGCGACAAGGTACGTGTGGTACGTTTCGGTGAATCCGTGGAACTGTGTGGCGGTACCCATGTCGCCAATACCGGCAATATCGGTATGGTGCGCATAATGGGCGAAAGTTCGGTAGCTGCCGGAATACGACGTATAGAAGCCGTAACAGGTGAAGGAGTGGAGACCATTCTGGACCGTTATCAGGATATGGTTACCGACCTTGCCCGTCTGTTGGGACAGAGCGATCTTAAGGCCGCGGTGGTGAAGGCGATAAAGGAAAACGGCGAACTGCACTCGCAGATTGAGCGATACCGTGCCGAGGGTGTGGCCCAGCTCGCCCGTCAGCGTCTGGCGGAGGCGACGATAGTCAATGGTGTGAAGCTGGTTACATTGCGTGGTTTCAATGTGCCGCCTACAATGAAAGACCTTGCATTCGCCATCCGCAAGGAATCGCCTGCGGCTACCGTATTCCTTGGCGCCACGGAATCGCCTGACCACAAGCCCCTGCTCACCGTATACATATCTGACGATCTCGTAGCGCAGGGAATGAACGCCGGTCAGATAGTGAGGGAAGCTGCCAAGTTGATAAAAGGTGGCGGCGGTGGTCAGCCGTTTTTCGCTCAGGCAGGCGGTAAGGATGCCGACGGTCTTGCCGGAGCTTTCGACAAAATGATTGAGATCCTGCATCTTGATGAGCCGAATGCTTGACCACGGTTTCCATCTGGGACGACAGCTACTGCTGTTGCTGGGCTTTTTCCTTGTAGGTATATTCATAGCTACGGCAATAGGCTCGCTTTCTGCTTCTTTCCTTGGGGCCGGAAGTCGCGATACGCTGTTGGTGCAATCTGTGGCCCAGAACCTGTTCGCATTTATGATTCCGGCATGGGGATGCATGCGTATGGAAAGCACGCATGCTTTCTCCATGCTCGGACTTGACCGCGGCTATACCCTTAAAGCTTTGTCCGGCCTTTTCGCGGCCTGGGTTATCGGTGTGGCGGCACTTAACCAGATCATATACTGGAACGCGGAGATGCATCTCCCTGACTTTCTTGGCGGACTTGAAGAATCATGGCGCAAGATGGAGGAGATAAACACCACGTTTACAGACACGCTTACCGGCGATGCCTCCTGGTGGGGACTTCTGTCAGGGATTCTGGTTGTGGGTATCATTACCGGCCTCGCCGAAGAAATGTTTTTCAGAGGCGGACTTCAGGGTACGTTGATTCAAAATTCCGTGCCTCCCCACGCGGCGATATGGATAACGGCTATTGTTTTCAGCCTGATGCATTTTCAGATGTTCGGGTTCGTTCCACGTCTGCTTCTCGGGGCATGGTTCGGATACCTTTATTGGTGGAGCGGATCGCTGTGGCTATCCGCAACCGCCCACGCTTTCAACAATTCGCTCGTAGTGCTGTTCACATGGCTTGAAAAACGCGGGGCCGCGTCCGGCGCGATAGATATGGCGGGTGTGGATGAGAGCGGATTCCCATATCTGGCCGTCGGCAGCGCTTTACTGTTCGCCATATTCCTTATATATTGCCGGAACTGGTTTTCCCCGAAACAAACTATTTCAAATGGCCAAGACGACTGCTCTCACTCATAGAGAGATCATAGCCGACATACGGAAAGGTAATTTCGCCCCCATATATCTGCTTATGGGTGAAGAACCCTATTACCTTGACCTTATAGCGTCATGGCTTGAGAAAAGTGTGGTGGCTGAAGAAGACCAGGATTTCAATCTTGAGGTTTTCTACGGTGCCGATAGCGATGTGGAAAGTGTGGCGGCCGCCGCACAGCAGTATCCGGTAATGGCGCCCCGCCGCCTGGTTATGCTCAAGGAAGCCCAGGCCATGCAGCAATATGCAACGCAGCTTGGCAAACTGGAGGGGTATGCCACCCATGCCTCGCCGACTACAGTCCTTGTGATTGTATGCAAAGGAAAGGAACTTCCGGCAACTTCCAAACTTGTCAAGGCGATAAAGGCTTCGGATGGCGTAGTTTTTTCAAGTCCGAAAATTAAGGAATACAAAATGAGTGTTCCTATTGCCGATTATTGCAACGAGAAAAAGATAGGCATCGATTCCGATGCGTCGGAACTGCTTGTGAACTTTCTCGGCAATTCTTTGAATAAAGTATTCGGGGAAATAGACAAGCTGATCGTGGCCGGAGGAAAAGAGATGAACCGCATTACCCGTGCGCATGTCCTGGAGAACATCGGCCTCAACAAGGAGTTCAACGTCTATGAGCTGCGCAAGGCTTTAGCGTCGAAAGATTATGCCAGGGCGATGACCATAGTTGACTATTTCGCTTCCAATCCCAATCAGAACCGTGTGGTGACAGTCGTAGGGCCATTGTTCACATTTTTCGCCCAGCTGACCATGGCCTATTATTCGCCTGACAAGTCCGACAACGCGCTTATGGCCCTGTTCGGTATGAATGCTTCCTGGCAGCTTAAGGATTTGAAAGAGGGGATGCGTTTCTATAATGCCTCGCAGGCTGTTAAAAGCGTAAGTTATCTTCGGGAACTTGATTGCAAGAGCAAAGGTATAGGGTCAATGCAGAATGAATTCGAGCTTTTGAGAGAGTGCGTCTTCAATATTTTCACGGCAAGATAGAAATCTGATATGATATATTACTTTTCGGGCACAGGCAATTCCCGTAATGTAGCCGTAAGGCTTGGAGAGATACTCGGGGAGCAGGTGCGCCCGATAACATCCTGCGTGCCATATGAAGAGACATTCACCGGTAGAAGTGTGGGATTCGTTTTTCCTGTTTACTCATGGGGTGTGCCACCGCTGTTTCTTGAATTTATCGCCGGGTTGCCGGAAGCGGAGATCGCACGTCTCAGGGACGGAGAGTTACCGGTATGGAGTGTGCTTACATATGGCGATGAAGCGGGAGATGCTTTGAAGATGCTGGCAAGCGCGTTGCAGAGACGTGGGGTGAATTTTACAGCCGCATGGGGTGTGCAGGCTCCCAATGTATATGTATTGCTTCCCGGATTCGATGTAGACTCGCGGAGAGTGGAGCTTAGGAAGCTCGACGACATGAAGCGTCGTATAAGCGAAATAGGTGAAAAGATAAGAAAAGAGGATTGGGCCATAGATCTTTTCCGCGGTTCATGGGCGAGATTGAAGACAGCTGTGGTCTATCCCTTGTTCCGACGCTGGGGTATCAATCCGCGTAAATGGCATTATTCAGATGCCTGCATAGGTTGCGGAGCATGTGCCAGCACCTGTCCTGTCGGCAACATCGCCATGCTTCCGGCCGATAAAGAAAAAAATACCGGCTCGGCGACGCGAAAAAGCGAGCTGAGGCCGGTATGGGGTCCGGATTGCACGAGCTGTTGCGGTTGTTACCACGTGTGCCCGGCCGGTGCGATAGGATATGGTTCCGTTACAAAAGGTAAAGGCCAATACAAAGGTCCCGATTCAATTTGAGGAACCGCTCATATAGGAATCCTTGAATCCGAGGAAATAAAGCAGTCCGTCGAGTCCGATGGTTGATATCGACTGTTCCGCGGTCTGTTTCACTTTCGGTTTGGCGTGGAAAGCTATGCCGAGTCCGGCTGTGGCGAGCATAGGCAGGTCGTTGGCCCCGTCTCCTACCGCAATAGTCTGCTCGATGTTGATATGCTCGAATTGAGCCAACAGTTTGAGCAGTTCCGCTTTCCGTTTTCCATCCACCACATCGCCGACATACTTTCCGGTCAGTTTGCCATCTTTTATTTCCAGTTCATTGGCATATACGTAGTCGAACCCGAATTTCTGTTTCAGGTAATTTCCGAAATATGTGAAGCCTCCCGAGAGGATGGCGGTCTTGAAACCTGCTGTATGAAGAACCTGCATCATGCGTTCCACACCCTCGGTTATAGGGAGATTCTCCGCGATATCTCTCATGACGGATTCATCGAGTCCTTCGAGAAGAGCCACGCGACGACGGAAACTTTCGGTAAAATCGATTTCGCCTCTCATGGCCGATTCGGTTATGGCCCTCACCTGCTCTCCTACTCCGGCGCGGTCGGCCAGTTCGTCGATTACCTCTGTCTCGATTAGAGTGGAGTCCATGTCGAAGCAGACCAGACGGCGGTTTCTTCTGTATATGTTGTCTTCCTGTACCGAAATGTCGAATTCTTCAGATGCGGAAACCTGCATGAAATGACGTCTCATCTGCGCAGGGTCCGCGGGGGTGCCGCGCACGGAGAACTCCACGCATGTTTTCGATCGGCTGTCTTCCCCCTTATGCAGCGACGGGCGTCCTGTAAGACGTAATATGCTGTCGATATTCAGGCCTTGCCTTACTACTTCTTCAGATATTAAAGCGAGGTGGCGGGCTGTGAGTTTTCTGCCGAGAATAGTTATGATCCAGCGGTCCTTACCCTGTCGGCTCACCCATTGTTCATAATCCTCTACGGAAATAGGAGTGAAATGTATCTGCACGCCAAGTTCGGTGGCTTTGAATAGCAATTGCTTCATTATGTCGCCCGAAACCGAAGGCTTGGTCTTGAAAAGTATTCCTAAAGTCAGGAAATGATGTATGTCGGCCTGGCCTATGTCGAGGATATCTGTCTCATGACCCGCGAGGATCTCGGTGAGAGCCGCTGTAACCCCCGGTTTGTCCTGACCGGTAATGGTTATTAGTATCAGTTCGATGTCGTTCATTGTGTATAATGGAATGTGAGGGTTTGTAGCTTCCATTGATGGAATATATATCGGGAAAAGTTATTTACCCGGTCATTTAAGTAGTTGGTAAAAATTAATGAACATATAAAACGCCGTTATTTCGGAGACAGTTCGGCTGCGGAGGGAAGGAGCATATACTATATGCGACTGACTGACAATGCCGAAATGGCCCGAAAGGACAAGTTTTGTTGTTCAAGATTTCCATCTATTTATATATCGATTAATTTTTACCAACTACTTATATAAACCATATTAAGGTATGATTTGTTATTAAGTCGGATATTAAAAAATAATTACGACTATGAAAAAGTACAGATGTGAAGTATGCGATTGGATTTATGATCCCTCAATAGGAGACCCAGACAATGGTGTTGCCCCCGGAACTGCATTCGAAGACCTTCCCGATGACTGGGTATGCCCGGTATGCGGCGTAGGCAAAGACGAGTTCGTGGAAGAGGACTGATATTCAATATCCATATAATATAACGGAAGCATGCAATCTCGCACGCTTCCGTTATATTATTTTGGTGGTATGTCTTATTGGAGCAACTTCATTATAGAATGTTTGAATTTACACGAATTTATAATTGAGAGATGAATGGAAGTTGAATTCAAACATCCTCTTAGAAGATAACGTTTGGTAAACGGTGTCAGTCGAATCGTTTCCTTGTGAATACGAAATCGCGTCCCAGGTATTTCTCTCTTACAACCGGGTTTGAGGCGAGTTCTTCGCTTGTGCCCTGGAAAAGGATCTTGCCTTCGAAAAGAAGATATGCGCGGTCGGTGATTCTCAGAGTCTCGTTGGCGTTGTGGTCCGTTATGAGAATGCCTATGTTTTTCTCCTTAAGTTTATAGACTACCTCCTGAATATCTGATACCGCTATGGGGTCGACACCTGCGAATGGTTCGTCGAGCATTATGAATTTGGGGTTGATGGCAAGGCATCGCGCTATCTCGGTTCGACGTCGTTCGCCACCCGACAGCTGGTCGCCCAGATTCTTTCTTACCTTCTGAAGACGGAATTCCTGTATCAGACTCTCAAGTTTCTCTTTCTGATACTCCTTTGATGTGTTTGTCATCTCAAGGATAGAGCGGATATTGTCTTCCACGCTCATTTTGCGGAAAACGGAAGCCTCCTGGGCAAGATACCCTATGCCGAGTTGAGCGCGTTTATATACAGGCAGGGATGTTATCTCTTGATTGTCGAGGAATATACGCCCGGCATTCGGCGTTATAAGGCCGGTTGTCATATAGAAAGTTGTAGTCTTCCCGGCACCGTTGGGGCCGAGCAAGCCTACGATCTCGCCTTGCGTGACTTCAATGGAGACATGATTGGCTACCGTGCGCTTGCCATATTTCTTTACCAGATTGTCTGTACGGAGCACACCCTTTACGGGTTCCTTGGCGACCTCCACGATGTCTGTCCCGTCGGATAACTGCGCGGAGGTAATCTCGGTTTCTTCCTGAAGGTCGGGCTGTTTCTCTATCGCATCTATTTTCTCCGAACTCATTTTGTCTCACATTTTTTTGCGACGTGTTGCTTATAGACGTGTTGCTTATAAAGGTAACCTCCCGGCAGTAAGGAACGTATGTAGTCTGTAAGCAGTTTTATAGCTACCTGATTGTTCCCGCCTTGCGGCACAATGAGGTCGGCATATCGTTTCGTGGGTTCGATATGCAATTCATGCATAGGTTTCAAGGTCTTTATATATCGGTCTATCACCATCTGCGGAGTACGTCCGCGTTCTATGCAGTCGCGGTTTATTACCCTTATCAGACGTTCGTCGCCATCAGCGTCTACAAAGACCTTTATATCCATCATGTCGCGCAATTCAGGGTCGGTAAGCACGAGAATACCCTCAACAACAACGACCTCCCGGGGAGCCACGCGTATCGTTTCGGGAAGGCGGGAGCAGGTAACGAACTCATAGGTAGGCATATCGATATCGCGTCCGGCTTTGAGTTCTTTCAACTGGTGGGTAAGCAACGGCCAGTCTATTGATGCCGGCTCGTCATAATTCATTTTCAGACGCTCTTCAAGCGGTATATGTGCGTTATCCTTATAATAGCAGTCCTGCGGTATCACGGCCACTTCATCTTTTGGAAGGGCTTCGATAATCTTACGGACAACGGTTGTCTTACCCGAACCGGTTCCACCGGCAATTCCGATAATCAGCATGATTCCTTTATTCTTGTGAGATAGATTCCGCCTTCTTCAAAGTAATTTTAGAGTGTGCTTGGCCCGAATATGCTCTATGACCGAAAAAAGTCTAAAATTCTTCTTTGTTAGCCACGGTTACGCAAATTTACTAAAAAGAGCATGTGGGACAAAGAAAGAGTGAGTTTAATTTGTTATTTTTGTAGTGCTGTTTTTATATACAGACCCTCTCCCGGTTTAAAACAACAGATTTCGCTATGCTTGTATCTTCCATAGAGTCGTTCGGACGCTACTGCATGTTCGTGACTCAGGTTTTCAGACGTCCTGACAAGTGGAGTGTTTTCTTCAAGCAGCTGATACAGGAAATCAGCAAACTTGGAGTAGACTCCATAGCTCTTGTCGTTATAATATCGATATTCATAGGAGCCGTAATCGCAATTCAGATGGTTCTGAATATCGTGTCGCCGCTGATACCATCCTATTCTACCGGACTTGCCACACGCGAGATTCTTATACTGGAATTCTCGTCAACAATGATGTGTCTTATACTGGCCGGTAAGGTTGGCAGTAACATCGCATCGGAAATAGGTACCATGAGGGTAACAGAGCAGATAGATGCGATGGATATAATGGGTGTGAACTCGGCCAATTTCATCGTTATGCCAAAAGTTATGGGTTTCGTGTTGTTCGTGCCCATACTTTGCGTCATGTCCATGTTCGTGGGACTTATCGGCGGATGGTGCATAGCTGAATTCACCACTATGCTTTCTGTGGAAGATTACATTTATGGCATCCAGAGTTTTTTCAATCAGTGGTACATATGGTATTCTCTTATAAAGACGGTTGTATTCGCCTATATCATAGCTACGGTGGCCGCATATTACGGCTATTATGTCAAGGGTGGTTCGCTTGAGGTAGGCAAGGCAAGTACCAATGCTGTGGTGTCGAGTTCCATTCTTATATTGCTTGCCGACGTTATACTTACTAAACTTTTGTTGCAATGATCGAGGCTAAGAACGTATCGAAATGGTTTGACGGGCAGCGCATACTATATGATGTGTCTGCCGATTTCGAAACCGGCAAAACCAACCTTATAATTGGCCAGAGCGGATCGGGCAAAACGGTGTTTATGAAATGCCTCATAGGTCTTCTGAAGCCTGAACAGGGAGAAATATTGTATGACGGACGTCAGTTGTCAAAGATGAATGCCGACGAGCGTCGTCAGTTGCGCACTGAAATCGGAGTCCTTTTCCAGGGGTCTGCGTTGTTTGATAATGAGACGGTGCTTGGAAACGTCATGTTCCCTCTCACTATGTTTTCCGGAATGTCGCTCGCCGAAAAACTTGAGCGGGCACATTTCTGTATAAAGCGCGTAGGTCTTGACAAGGCGGCGGATAAGTATCCGTCGGAACTTTCCGGCGGTATGCAGAAGCGAGCCGCCATAGCCCGTGCCATTGCCCTCAATCCTCGTTATCTATTCTGTGACGAGCCCAACTCGGGTCTGGATCCGAAGACCTCGATCCTGATAGATGATTTGCTCAGTGATATAACCCATGAGTTCAACATAACGACTATCATAAACACCCATGATATGAATTCGGTGCTCGGTATCGGTGAGCACATAGTGTTTATCAACAAAGGGCATTGCGACTGGATAGGAAGCGACAGCAATATATTCCGGTCCGATTCAAAGGCTTTGAACGATTTCGTATTCGCCTCGGAACTGTTCAAGGAAGTGAAGCGCTTCCTCCAGTTGGAATATGAAAACAAAGACAAGAATAACTGATAGATATAGTGATAATATAAGCTCCCGCTCCGGAGGTTTGGAAGCGGGAGTTTTTCCTTTTTTCTATTACTATGTTGTCAGCCAACAGTTGAATTATTATAATTATTCTTCCGGCGCTCCTTTCTGGAAATCGGGGTCAAGAAGTGCGGCGAGAAGTCCTTCGGGGTATTTCATAATCAGACATCCCGGTTCTTCCTCTTTGATGAAATCGTAATTGAAGGGAAGCGTAACCTCCCTTCCGTCAGAAAGTTCTACATCGATCAGCATGTTCTCCGTTGAGTCATCGAAAGAAAGGACCTTCCCGATGGGACCGAAAATCTCATCGACCATTTCATACCCCTCTATGTCGAACTCCGTATCCTCTTCAAAATCGGGATATATATCCTTTATTTTGTCAAGTTCCCCATATACATCCATTTGTTCGAACGTGGCTATCCTTGTCAGATCCATAGGCATCTTCCCGATCCCTTCTATTGTGACGAGCCAAGCCATCTCCCTTCCTCTGGAACGATAGTTCATAGTGTAAAAAGGAACGTAACAACCATCCAGTTCCACAAACAACGGCAGCCCCTTCTTCAGATATCGGTCATCGTCGAACTGTTCGAACTGAAGGTTTATCTCGCCTTTATAGCCATGTGTCTTGCCGAAATGGCCGATATATGTAAGAGAATCGGAATCAATCATCTTCTATTCTTTTAATATGTGCGCCGAGAGCGTTCAGTCTCCGGTCTATGTTTTCGTAACCACGGTCTATCTGGTCGATATTCTGAATTACGCTTGTGCCTTTCGCTCCCATAGCGGCGATAAGCATCGCCACGCCGGCCCGTATGTCGGGCGAGATCATGCGCGTGGCATGCAGGGAGTTGAACTTGCCTGAACCTATGACTACGGCACGGTGAGGGTCGCACAGTATTATGCGGGCTCCCATGTCGATCAGCTTGTCTACAAAAAACAGGCGGCTTTCAAACATTTTCTGGTGGATAAGCGCGGCTCCTCGGGCTTGAGTGGCAACCACAAGAAAGATAGACAGCAGGTCAGGCGACAGACCGGGCCATGGAGCGTCGGCAAACGTCATGGTGCTCCCATCTATGAAATTCTCTATCTCGTAGATTTCTTTCTGGTCTATTATTATATCGTCGCCGGCCATGGTAAGGTTCACGCCCATTCGTCCGAAGGCCGAAGGCATAATCCCCAGATCATCGGCACTGACATTCTTGAGTGTTATGCATGAACCGGTCATGGCGGCCATGCCTATGAAACTGCCGATCTCTATCATATCGGGCAGTAGTTTATGGGTGGTGCCATGCAATTTATCCACGCCCGTTATGCGCAGCAGATTGCTGCCGATACCTTCTATTACGGCCCCCATGCGTACGAGCATCTTACAAAGTTGCTGTATGTAAGGCTCGCAGGCAGCGTTGTATATGGTAGTGGTACCGCTGGCCAGAACCGCGGCCATTATAAGATTGGCAGTACCGGTTATAGATGCTTCGTCAAGCAGCATGTAGGTTCCTTTCAACCCATCGGGGGCGCCAAGCAGATATATTCGGGACTCCTTATCGTAAGAAAAAGACGCTCCGAGAGCCTCCAGACCGAGAAAATGGGTGTCAAGACGCCGACGTCCTATCTTGTCTCCCCCGGGTTTGGGCAATACCGCTTTCCCGAAACGGGCTGTGAGCGGGCCGATTATCATCACCGAACCGCGCAGAGACTGGGCTTTGCGTCTGAACTCTTCGCTGTCAAGATAGCCGAGATCTATATCATCAGCCTGGAATGAGCAGGTAGCGGGATTCTCCCACTCGACCTTGACATTCATCTCAGACAGCAGACTGATAAGATTGCGCACATCCGAAATATCAGGCAGATTGGATATGGTAACTTTCTCCGGTGTAAGCAGAGTGGCGCAGATTACCTCGAGAGCCTCGTTTTTCGCTCCTTTGGGTTCTATCTCTCCCTGAAGTCGGTGTCCCCCTTCTACAATAAAGCTGCTCATTTGCGTTTCTTCTTTTTACCCTGATTCTTAGGTGTAAGTTCGTTGTATTCGTGCAGAGGATAGTCCGTAGGATCGAGATTTATGGCTCCGTTGGAATACTCGGAAAGGTCTTTCAGAACCTTGGCATCCGATACAACCTCCTTATTGTGGGCCATGAGATGTTTCTTCATCTGGTTGGCGATAAGCAGCGTCAGATGGTCGCGTTCCTCTCCCGGTTCCATTTCCACCAGTTTCCGCACCATCATCTCTATAGTGCGGCCATAGTGCCGATAGCGTATGGGAGTCTTGATATATTCCAGATGTTCCGGAGTTGGGTTCATCTCCTCGCGGGTTATCACATCTACCGGGAAATCCACGTCAAGTTCAAATCCAGCCATGATATTAATATGGTCCCATATCTTCTTGCGGTCATCTTTGTCGGAGAGCACCTGCGGAAACAAACGGGCCATTACATCAGCGATAGCATAGGCACATGCATTCCGTTCCTCGCGGTCTTCTATGAGTTTGCAATACTCTATCAATTCATGTATCTTGCGGCCATATTCCGGCATGCGCATGGGTTGCATGTCGGTGTTGTACGGTAGAAAATTGGGTATGTTGTTGTCTGTATCCTGCATATTGTTTTATTTTTGGGTTCTGATCTGGTCCAGAACCTTGTTGGTGGAATGTTTGGCTTCGTATTCCTTGAGATATATCGGAACCGAGTATGCGAGGTCGAGGAAACGTTTCTCCCGGAAACTTTTTTCCGACATAATGGCCATGGTGTCCGCGCTGGGAGCGGCTGTAGACAGCCATATGGATTTTTCGGAAATGTCAAGCATATCCCGGGCTTTGCCCGATCCGTCTCCTATGAATACAAGTTGATGACGTTCGGCTAAATCCGAAAACGATGATGATCCGAGAATCATCGGTCTGGGCTTCATTATCTCTTGCAGTTTGAAATCGTATGCGGCGGTATACACCTCCATGCGCCGAGCGTCTATCATGGGCACAAGCAGTTCTTCCCCGCTGAATTCCATATTGACGAACATAGCTTTTACCGCGAGCAATTCAAGGGTCGGGATTCCGATAAGAGGTATCGAACGGCTGAAGCACAATCCTTTGGCAAGGGAGAGGCCTATCCTGAGACCAGTATAAGACCCTGGGCCGAGGCTTACGGCCACTGCATCGAGAGGTAGCTCCCTTCGTGCCAGCACGTCGAGCGCCTGTTCAACATAAGGCGCGAGTTTGCGCGAATGGTTAGACCCTGTGGCGTCTTCCCAAAGTTCAACGACCTCTCCCTCGATTCCGAGGGCCACGGTGCAGCTTCCTGCCGAGGTTTCTATATTTATTATATTGGCCATTTACGTCTGTTTCTATGGTTTATTTGTGGCTGCCGCCATCGCCTCGAATGCCCTTCTGCCATCTATGGCTGCCGAGACTATACCGCCGGCGAATCCTGCTCCCTCTCCGGCCGGGTAGAGTCCTTCCACTTCAATATGGCATAGGGTTTCCTTGTCACGAGGTATGCGTACCGGACTTGAAGTTCTCGATTCCAATCCTATGAGGACGGCATCGTTTGTTAGGAATCCTTTGGCTTTACGGCCGAAATCAAGGAATCCGTCACGAAGCCGCGTGGCTATAAAGGAAGGCAACAGCATGTCAATACGTGCCTCTGTAAGGCCGGGTATATAGGAAGAGGGGGGCAGATTCCGCGATAGTTTACCCTCGACGAAATCACGCATCCTTTGGGCCGGCGCTTTTATGCTGTTCCCCCCGGCTTCGTAAAACTTCTTTTCAAGGTCTTCCTGAAGGGCCATCATTTCAAACACGCCTTGGTCAGCATACCCCGGAATGTCTCCCGGATGCAACTCCACGACCATTCCTGAATTAGCCCATATGCTTGAACGAGAGGATGCCGACATCCCGTTCACCACTCCTTGTCCGGTAGCCGATACAGCCGGGACCACGACACCGCCGGGGCACATGCAGAATGAATAGACACCACGTTCATTTTGGCGCGACACGAAACTGTATTCCGCGGCCGGAAGCCATTCCCCTCTCCCCTCTTCCGAATGATATTGTATTCGGTCTATCACTTTTTGCGGGTGTTCGAGCCTGACTCCTACGGCGAGGCCTTTCGCTTCAAGTCTCACGCCTTGATCATGCAGGAACCGGTATACATCGCGGGCCGAATGGCCTGTCGCGAGCAATACGGGCCCCATTACCCTGTCTCCATGCTCGGTAAGGACTCCGGTGGCCCGGAGGGCTCCTCGTCCCTTATCTTCAAGAATCAGAGATACCACCTTGCTGTTGAATCTTACCTCGCCGCCGTTATCTTCGATCGTCTTGCGGATATTTTTCATTATCAAAGGCAGACGGTCGCTTCCTATGTGCGGGTGGGCATCGATAAGTATGTCGGGGTTCGCGCCATGCTGCACCAACAAAGAGAGAATCTCTTTTACATTACCACGCTTTTTGCTGCGTGTGAACAGTTTGCCATCCGAAAATGTTCCCGCTCCTCCTTCTCCGAAGCAATAGTTGGAATCCGGTGCTACCACACCATGACGGTTCAGCTCCGTTATGTCAAGACGACGGCTGTCCACATCCTTTCCCCTTTCAAGAACGACAGGTCGCCAACCACATTCCAAAGCTTTGAGGGCGGCGAAATATCCTGCCGGTCCTGCGCCTACGATAACTACTGCAGGGGCATCAGCTTTTACCGGGTAATACATTACGGGAGTGTACTCTCCTTTCACTTGGTGGTCTTCACCTAAGGCACATAAGATGCCTGCATTGATGCGCACAGGCTTTTTGCGCGCGTCTATGCTGCGTCGCGTCACCCGCCAGTCGTTCAAACTTCGGTAATCCTTGGAGCCGAGTTTTGCAGCTATGGCTTTCTCCATGGCATCGGGGTCGGCTATGGTCTGCGGCAAAACAGATATGGTAATCTCTCGTATCATTCACGCAAAAATACTAAAAAAGGCGCATATGAAGGGTAAAAACGGAGTGTAAAAACAAGGCACGTTCATATTATAGTCAATTATCATCATAAATGAAGTCTACGAATCCGCTTTTTTTGCTAAATTTGTGGTTCAAAATATTCAGTCCGGATCAAAAGGCCTTTTGGACCGGACAGACAATAAATCTTAAGATAAAATGAGAAAGAACATTGTAGCCGGCAACTGGAAAATGAACACCACCCTCCAGGAGGGCGTGGAACTTGCCAACGACGTCAACAACCTTCTTAAAGAGAAGAAACATAACTGTGACGTTATAGTATGCGTGCCTTTCACACACCTTACTTCGGTTCACGGAGTAATCGATGCCGAGGTCCTCGGACTCGGAGCGGAGAACTGCTCTGAGCATGCCAAGGGTGCCTATACCGGCGAGGTAAGCGCTTCTATGGTGAAATCTACAGGTGCCCTGTATGTGATTCTCGGGCACAGCGAACGCCGTCAATATTTCGGTGAGAACAACGAGCAGCTTCTTGCCAAGACCCGCATAGCTCTTGAGAACGGATTGAAGCCTATTTTCTGCGTAGGCGAGGTTCTCGAAGAACGTGAGAACGGTACTTACAACGATGTTGTGCGTGGTCAGGTAGAGGCTCTTTTCGAACTGTCGGCCGAGGATTTCGGGAAAATAATACTTGCCTATGAGCCGGTATGGGCAATAGGCACAGGCAAGACCGCCACTGCCGAGCAGGCACAGGACATGCACGCTCATATCCGCAACGTGATTGCCGAGAAATATGGCAAGGAAGTGGCCGACAATACCTCGATACTTTATGGTGGAAGCTGCAAGCCTGGCAATGCCAAAGAACTTTTCGCAAAGCCCGACGTAGACGGAGGCCTCATCGGTGGCGCCGCCCTCGATGCCTCCAGCTTCATGGGCATAGTAGAGGCTTTTGACTAATATACACCGCTGTTTCTCCCCGGTTTTATTTGGTTTATGGATAAAAGAAACATTATATTGACGTTGGCCGTTATTCTGGCAGGTGTCTCGCCTGTGGCCACATCAGCCTTTCCCGATGGAGAGGGGCCCGATATTGTAACTTTAATAAATGAAGAGAGCCAGGGAGAAGTAACAATCGATGTTCCTGCAGATATTCTCGAGAAGATTCTCGCCAATCCCGAGATTCCCAAGAAGAATACAGGCGAGGGGCATCGAGGCGGATATGGACGTATGAATGGTTTCCGCATTCAGGTTTTCAGCGACGGTCGCAACCAGCATTCGCTTGAAGCCAGGGCTAAGGCCCGCGGAAGCGCCATTCTTGCCCGTTTCCCGAAGTATCGCGGTCAGGTTTATACTCAGTCTTCTTCTCCTAACTGGTATACCCGCATAGGTAATTTCCGTACTCAACAGGAGGCGTCCGAGGCTCTTGAAGAGTTACGTAGAGCTTTCCCGCAGTATAGCTCGGAGATGAGAGTGGTGAAATCTAAAATAATAGCGCAATAAAAGACACTTGAAAGTGGCACGTAAGGAACAGCACGATGAGGAACTTGTGGAGCGCATAGCGTCCCACTATCGCGAGATTCTTCGCCTTATTGGCGAAGACCCCGAACGTGAGGGTCTGCTCAAGACACCCGTAAGGGCCGCAAAGGCCTTGGTAGACATAACCGTAGGATACCGCATGGACCCTATGGCTGTGGCGCGTCAGGCAGTGTTTGAACATGCGGGTTCCCGTATGGTTGTGGTGAAGGATATAGAGTTCTATAGTATGTGCGAACATCATATCCTCCCCTTCTTCGGTAAAGTGGCGATAGGATACATCCCTAAGGGGAAGATGATAGGTCTTTCCAAATTGGGACGTATAGTGGATGTCTTCGCCCGCAGGCTTCAGGTCCAGGAAAGACTCACATACGAAATCTGCAACCTTCTTGGTGAGGCTCTTCCGAACGATGGGGTCATGGTAGCCTGCGAAGCCCAGCATCTATGCATGAAGATGCGTGGGGTGGAGAAACAGGAGTCATCGACCGTAACAGTAGATTACAGCGGAAAATTTGCCGAAACGCCCACTTTGCGCGATGAATTTATGCGCCTGGCCGGACTTTGAGATAATACGCTATGAAATAAAATATGCTAAAGGCAGGCCGCAACCTGCCTTTAGTCGTATAATGCCAAATATTATTTTTTGCTGATTTTAATATGGTGGAATACAGTGAAAATGACATTCCCGATTGGGCACGCGGCATGAACTGCGGTGTTACGGTATGCGATACCGAGGGAAAGATAATTTATATGAACGACAAGGCTCTCTCCATTTTCGCCAGCCACGGCGATATGAGAGGCCGTAATCTTATGCCTTGCCATTCCGAACGCTCGAAAGGGATAATGGCCCACATGCTTTCTACAGGTGAAAGCAATTGCTATACGATACAGAAGAACGGCATACGTAAGATGATATACCAGACGCCTTGGCGTGTGGGCGGCAAAGTTGCGGGACTTGTGGAGATATCCATGGAAATACCCTGGGATATGGCTCATTATAACCGCGATGCCATACCTTTTACCCCTGAAGGATTTCTGTTTGACCTCGATGGAGTGGTAATAGACAGCGAAAGCGTATATACCGATATTTGGAATGAAATCGACAGACGTTATCCGACCGGAGTGGAAGACTTTGCAAGAAAAATAAAAGGCACCACACTCACTAACATTCTTTCGACTTATTATCCTGACCCGGACACGAAGAAAAAGGTCGAGGAGTTTCTGTATGAGCTTGAAGGGAAAATGGAATACCGCCCTATCGCCGGAGCCATGAATCTTCTCGGTAGATTGAAAAAGAAAGGAATACCTGCTGCGCTTGTAACAAGCAGCAATGAGGTGAAGATGTCTCATCTGTGGAATCAGCATCCCGAGCTGAAAGATTATTTCGATGTCGTTGTTACGGCCGATATGGTAGGCAAGTCGAAACCGGATCCGGAGGGATATCTGAAGGCCGCTTCCTTGCTTTCCAAAGATCCGGCCAAGTGCGTGGTAGTGGAAGATTCTCTTCAAGGGGTTATGGCGGGACAAAATGCCGGCTCTTTTGTTATAGGTGTATCAGGCACTCTTGCGGCCGATGTTTTGCGTCCTCATTCCAATGTGGTGCTCTCAGACCTCGCAAGAGTGGAGATCTGACCCGAACTAAATTATTTTACCTATGAGCAACATACCCCTCGCCGAAAGATTGAGACCTCTGAATCTGGAGAATTATATCGGCCAGACCCATCTTGTCGGTACCGGCGGTGTGATACGCCGTATGATAGAGAGCGGCAATATAAACTCCTTTATATTATGGGGTCCTCCGGGTGTAGGAAAAACTACTTTGGCAAAGATCATAGCCAATACTGTCGAGGCTCCCTTCTATACCCTTAGTGCGGTTACATCGGGAGTAAAGGATGTAAGGGATGTGATGGACCGTTGCCGTCGCGATGCCGGTAGTGTTTTCGTGAAATCGCGTCCGATACTCTTTATCGACGAGATACACCGTTTCAACAAGGCACAGCAAGATTCCCTTCTCGGTGCCGTGGAGAACGGAACCGTGACTCTCATCGGGGCTACGACAGAGAATCCGTCGTTCGAAGTCATAAGGCCTCTTCTGTCGCGCGCACAGGTGTATACGCTCAAGCCTCTTGACGAGACTGATTTGAGGGTGCTTCTCGACCGTGCTCTTAAGAGTGATCCTATTCTTTCGCAGCGTTCGGTGGATGTACGGGAGACAACGGCCTTATTCCGTTTTGCGGGTGGGGATGCGAGGAAATTACTCAATATTCTCGACCTGTTGGAACAATCCACTCCGGCGGGACAGACAATAGAGATTGACGATGCGACAGTTACCGACCGACTGCAGGAGAATCCCGCGGCCTACGACCGTAATGGCGAAATGCACTACGATATTATATCGGCGTTTATAAAGTGCATAAGAGGTTCAGACCCCGATGCCGCCGTCTATTGGCTTGCCCGAATGGTAGAAGGGGGCGAAGATCCGAAATTCATAGCCCGCAGGTTGGTGATACTCGCGGCTGAGGACATAGGGTTGGCCAACCCGAACGCTTTGTTGTTGGCAAACGCCACATTTGATGCCTTGCAGAAAATAGGATGGCCGGAGGGAAGAATAATACTTTCGGAATGCGCGATATACCTCGCCACATCGCCCAAGAGCAATTCAGCATACATGGCTGTCAACGCCGCCCAACAGGTTGTGAGAGAAACGGGGAATTTACCCGTGCCTTTGCATTTGCGCAACGCCCCTACAAAGCTGATGAAAGATATGGGTTATGGACGGGACTACAAGTATGCGCATGATTATGAAGGACATTATGTAGAACAGCAGTATCTTCCCGATACCCTTGTAGGCAGACATTTCTGGATTCCCGGCGACAACCCTGCCGAACGCAAAATGTCGGCTCCAAAATAATGGCGAAATAATCTTCAGGGAAGAGGTGATAAATTTTGCACATTAGGAAAAACTGATTATTTTTGCAATGTGTATAGCGTTTGGCGGTATGCGTGCAATTGCGAGCTTCGCAATTGCATCATGCAACCAGAGAACATGGGCTAAGCCTTGTCTCGCGTATTGCCGCTATACAAATGTAAGAGTGTACTAACTTAACTATAAAACTGATTCATGAAAAAACACAATTTTTATGCTGGCCCCTCGATTCTGAGCCAGTACACAATCAAGAACACCGCAGACGCTGTGATCAACTTCGCTGACATGGGTCTTTCGATTCTTGAAATATCTCACCGCAGCAAGCAGTTCCAGGCTGTAGTAGACGAAGCCGTAGCTCTCGTAAAAGAACTTCTCGAAGTTCCCGAAGGATATTCGGTTCTTTTCCTCGGCGGCGGTGCCAGCCTCCAGTTCGCAATGGCGCCTATGAACTTCCTCAACAAGAAAGCCGCTTATCTCGATACCGGCGTATGGGCAAGCAAGGCCATCAAAGAGGCCAAACTGTTTGGTGAAGTAGAGGTTGTTGCTTCCTCGAAAGACAAAAATTACACTTATATACCCAAGGATTTCACTGTACCTGCCGACGTGGACTACTTCCACTACACATCGAACAACACCATTTATGGTACTGAAATCCGCAAGGATCCCGATGTTCCCTGCCGCATGATATGCGACATGAGTTCCGATATCTTCTCCCGTCCGGTCGACGTTTCCAAATACGACCTTATATATGCCGGCGCACAGAAGAACCTCGCTCCTTCCGGTGTTACAATCTGCATAGTGAAAGACAGTGCCCTCGGTCATGTTGACCGCGTTATCCCCACCATGCTGAAATATCAGACACACGTCGACAAGGGTTCCATGTTCAATACACCTCCGGTACTTCCTATCTTCTCGGCACTGCAGACTCTGAAATACTACAAGAGCCTCGGCGGCATCCGCGAGATAGAAAAAATGGACAAGGCCAAAGCCGAAAAGCTTTACGAAGCTATCGATAACTCGAAGATGTTCGTGGCTACCGTTCCCGGTAAGGAGGATCGTTCTATCATGAACGTATGCTTCGTTATGAAACCCGAGTACAAGGAGTTTGAGAAAGATTTCATCGATTTCGCAACCGAGCGCGGCATGATGGGTATAAAGGGACATCGCGATGTTGGCGGTTTCCGTGCTTCTCTCTACAATGCTCTTCCCATGGAGAGCGTAGACGCTCTTATCGCTTGCATGAAAGAATTTGAAGAAAAACATTAAAAATCCATAGCGATGAAGATACTTGTTTTCACAGAGAAGCCTTTTGCAAAGGCTGCTGCCGACGCTATAGCCGATACCGTCAACGCCGCCGGACACGAGTTGTGTCTCGTAGAACGTGGTACACGTCAGGATATGCTTGAGGCTGTTAAGGATGCCGAAGGTCTTATAGTACGTTCCGATATTGTGGATGCCGAGGTTATGGCTGCGGCTCCTAAACTGAAAGTCATAGTTCGTGCCGGTGCCGGTTATGATAATATCGACCTGGCTGCCGCTACAGAACGGGGTATAGTGGTTATGAATACTCCCGGTCAGAATTCCAATGCCGTAGCTGAACTTGTGTTCGGTATGATTGTAATGATGTGCCGCAATCAATATAACGGAACCTCAGGTACTGAGCTCAAAGGTAAGAGCTTGGGTATATATGCATTCGGTCAGGTGGGACGTAACGTGGCCCGTATCGCCAAAGGTTTCGGCATGAAGGTAGAGGCTCTCGACAAGTTCGTCAAAGACGAGGTTATGGAAGCTGAAAGTGTTAAGCCTTGCCATGATGTAAAAGAGCTGTTCTCACAGAACAACTTTGTATCGCTTCATATCCCGGCTACCGCTGAGACCCGTAACTCCATCGGTTATGATCTGGTAATGCTCATGCCTAAGAACGGTGTGCTCATCAATACCGCCCGTAAGGAAGTTATAGACGAGGCAGGTCTTATGAAAGCTCTTGAGGAACGCCCCGACCTGCGATATGTATCAGATATCAAGCCTGACACTGCGAAAGAGTTTGAGGAGAAATTCGCTGCACGTGTATTCTTCACCCCGAAAAAGATGGGAGCTCAGACCGCTGAAGCTAACTTCAACGCCGGAGTCGCAGCCGCCGAGCAGGTTATAGCTTATCTTAAGGATGGGTGGAACAAATTCCAGGTTAATAAATAATCAGTAGCAGACGACATCAGTTTCGTCAATATGTAAAATCCGGGGGAGGACAGTATGAATGTCTCCTCCGGATGTTTTTTGGACTTTTATCTAACATTCTGGATTCATAAGTTGTTAGAAGTATAAAATTATTAAAATTTATATTATGGCAACATCAATGAATCAGGCTGTTACAAGCTACTATTCAAATTATGCCCAATTTCAGGGACGTTCAAGTGTAGCCCAATATTGGTGGGTGGCTCTTTTCCTTTTTATCGTTGCGGTTGTACTCGACTGCCTATTGCTGTGCTGCTCTCAGGGTAGTTTCTTCTATTGGGTCTGGAGCATAGTGATATGGCTTTGGGGTCTTGTGAATTTAATTCCGGGTATCGCACTGGCTGTAAGACGACTTCATGATACAGGCAGAGGCGGAGGCTGGATATTCATCAATTTCCTGCCTATTGTAGGTAATATATGGTTTATAGTCCTCATGATTCTCGCGGGCGAACCAAATGCCAACCGATTCGGTAATCCTGTGAAGTGATTGGGGCACCTTAGGGTCTGTAGAAAAGTATATAATATGTTAAGTCAGCAGTTCTTTCTTTCAGCTGGAGAGGTCAATGCCGAAGCCGAGTTGTCGTTGCCTCTTCTTACAGCCAAGATAATAGACATCGCCACGGCTCATGCCAATAGCCTGGGTATAGGCAATCCGACTATGCAGCATCTTGGATTCGGGTGGGTGTTGTCCCGTCTCACGGTCGAGATGAGTTCCTATCCAAAGGTGAATGAATCATACACACTGTATACATGGGTAGAGAGTTGGAACCGTCATTTCTCTGTGCGCTGTTTTAGAATAGATGACTGCGACGGCAACAAAATCGGGTATGCGCGTTCCATATGGATGGTAATGGATACGCGGACGCATGACAATGCCGGTCTTTCGCATCTTCACCTTGATGAGAAAGAAATTACACCGGAGGAGCCATGCCCTATTCCACGTCAGGAGAGACACCGACATATAGAGGCGAAAGAGGGAGACCGCAAATATCGGTTCAAATATTGCGATATAGACTTTTACAGGCATGTGAACACCGTACGCTACGTCAGTTTGCTGCTGAATGGATTTGAACTCGAAGATCTCGATGCCAATATGGTAAGGAGACTTGAGCTGTCGTTCCTTCACGAAGGCAGATATGGTTCGGAGGTGGATATACGCAGGATTGAAGAGTCCGATGGAAATGAACGTCGCTATGCCTATATGATCTATGATCCGGAGGCCCAAAGAGAGGTGCTATATGCGCGTATCGCGCTCTCTCCGAGGAGAAAACCATGTTAACGATAAAAAAGAATGAGACCCCCGGGAGGCCTCATTCTTTTTTTATCGTTACGGTTTATACGAGTTTACCTATCCATTTGTCTCGGTCGCCGGGAAGCAGGTCGATGACCGGTATTTCTATCATGGTATAACATCCCGGAGCCATTTTCATGCTGGCGCGGGCGCAGCATACCAGAATCTGGCCGGTGAGAGCCGGGTTGTTTATCTTCATGTCGAACTCAAGCAGTTGATTGTGGGTTTTGCCGGAGACACCCTTGCGCACCAGATTTACTCCATGGCCCATATCCTTCAGAGCCGACACGCTCTCAACAGCCGTTACATGAGTTTCGTCAGTTGCGAAATACGGGTCCGCTTTCAGGCTCTTGTAAACATCGTCGGCTGTATATCCTTCTTCAAGTTCCACATAAACCATGCGGCGATGAATGCCGGTGCCGACAGGAATCGTAACCGAAAGGGCATCTTTAACACCAGGTTTCGACTTCACGCACACAGTGTGTCCCATAGACATGCCGGGGCCGAAGTTGGTATAGGATATTCCCTTAGGCACAATGGCTTCCATAAGGGTGCGTACTATGGAATCGCTACCCGGATCCCAGCCGGCTGATATCACGGAGACCGCGTTATGTGCCTTAGCCACCTCTTTTAAGTTTTGGCGCAGTTCGGGTATCAGTGTGTGGATATCGAAACTGTCAACGGTATTTATGCCTGCGGCGAGAATCTCGCGGGCATGTTTCTCCACCTCTCTTGTAGGAGTGGCGAGTATTGCCACGTCTACGTTATCAAGATTTTTGACGGATGCCACAACCGGAATATCGGCCGGAATGTCGTCGCGAATAGCTGGATTTCTTCTCACGATACCGGCAACCTCAAAGTCGTCGGCGGCGATAAGTGCATCGAGTGTAAAACGGCCGATGTTGCCGTAACCTACCACGGCAGCGCGTATTTTCTTTTCCATATTCATGATGTTTCTATTCCTCCTCCCTATAAATAACAATAAAAAAAGGAAAATGAATATGACTCATTGTCGTTTCCGCCGTCCAAATAGGGAATCGCCGGGAACGGAAAAGCCCGGAAGACCGCGAGGGTCGACCGGGCCGGATTCGAATCGATCAGTCGTTAAACAGGAATTAACTCAAAGCCATAAGTCGTGTGCCTATCATAGAGCTGCTGATCACCAGAGGGACAGTGAGACCCCTCCGAAGTCCAGACGGGCCGGAATCCCCATGGCCTTGAAGGCCCGGGCTACCGTTGAGAAATTGAGGTTCTTGCCGCTCTCTATCTTCGAGACCTGCGCCCTGCGCACACCCATCAGCTCTCCGAGCTGCTCCTGCGTGAGATCCTTTTCCTTCCGGGCGCGCCGGATGGCCTCACCTATATGGTAGGCGTGTACTTCCGCCTCCACTTCGGCCTCGAACGCATCCCTCTCCGGTGTCCCTACTTTCCCCAAGTCCTCGTCCAATATTTCATCAAAGGAGTATAGTGTCAAATCGCCTAATTGTCTCATATCAACTTGTTTTTTGCCTCGAAGTACTTACGCCTCATCTCCTCGGCCCGGGCAATCTCCTTGGAGGGCGTTTTCTGAGTTTTCTTGATTATTCCATGAGTCGCCACTACAAGTACCTCCAAATCTTTATCTCAAAAGGAAAAGAGTCTGTAAGCTGTGCCTTGATACAGCGTGCGGAATTCCCATATTTCCGAGTTCTCCAGTTTCTTGAACAGTTCGATGTCCTTGACTCCTCCTTGTACTTTGCTGATATTGTAATATATCTTGTTTCGCGCCTGTACGGGAATGGACTTCAGGAAATCTCTTGCCGCTTGCAGTAAAATCAATTGAAACAAAGGTCTGTCCATCGTTCATTTGTTACAACAACACAAAGATAAGAAAATAGTTCCATATATGGAAACTTTTTTTTATAAAGTAAAATATGGATACCGGATGCCGGGGAGGCTCATGGGGCACGCGGAACCGGGCCAGGTGTTTGCGCTGTCAATACTTTTCATTATATTTGTGTTGGGAAAGTAACTTTTCCGAAGCAACAGAGCATCAGCCCATGACACCGATAAAGAGAAAACTGCTCTACATATTCAGGGACTCTCTTCTGAGACTCCGCATCACATGGAACCAAGGCACCTTGCTCACGGTATCGGTAGGTTACCATGTGGCCCGGACAGACTCGCGCGGTCGCGTCTCGGGGGACGACTGCCGGTGCCGGAAAAATCGAGAACATGGACCGTATATTTTACATAAAGCTGAACAAATTCAGCAGAAGGATACTCGACAAGCGGAGAGACGACCTTGAGACAGTTCCGCATTAAGCTAACAAACTGAAAACAAGCGCAGGATAAATTATGGATTTTAAACTTACCTCGGAATATTGTCCTACCGGCGATCAGCCGGAAGCTATAGACGATCTGGTGGAGGGTGTCCGTGAAGGACGACAGCGTCAGACGTTGCTGGGTGTTACAGGTTCGGGTAAAACGTTTACTATGGCGAACGTAATAACCCGTTTGCAGCGCCCTACCCTTATTTTAAGCCATAACAAAACCCTCGCAGCTCAGCTGTACGGAGAGATGAAGAATTTCTTTCCTGAGAACTCCGTGCAGTATTTCGTGAGCTACTATGATTATTATCAGCCGGAAGCCTATATACCCTCGTCAGACAAGTATATAGAAAAGGACTTGATGATTAACGATCAGATAGAAAAACTTAGACTCTCTACCGTGGCCGCTCTGTTGTCGGGAAGGCGCGATGTGGTGGTGGTCAGTTCCGTGTCCTGCATATATGGTATGGGCAATCCTGACGATTTCAGCCAGAATGTGATAAGGATTCAGACCGGCGACCGGATAAGCCGCAACGCCTTTATGCGCAAGCTGGTTGATTCTCTTTACAACCGTACCGAGGCGGAATTGGGAAGCGGTCAGTTCAGGGTAAAAGGCGACACGGTAGACATAAAGCTCTCGTTTGAAGATATACAACTCAGGGTCATGTTCTGGGGAGACGAGATCGAGAAGATACAGACCGTAGACCCTGATACAGGTATGGTGATTTCGCGGCTGGATGGTTTCAACATATATCCCGCCAACATATTTGTGCCGACCAAGGAACGTACTATGAAAGCCGTGGATCAGATTGCGGTAGACTTGGGGAAACAGGTAGACTTCTTCCTGAGCGAGCAGAAAGATATCGAGGCTGCCCGTTTAAAGGAAAGGGTTACATACGACCTCGAGATGATAAAGGAACTCGGACACTGCAGTGGCATAGAGAATTACTCGCGATATTTCGACGGACGTGAGCCTGGTATGCGGCCTTTCTGTCTGCTTGACTATTTCCCCGACGATTTCCTTACAATCATAGACGAGAGCCATGTAACTTTGCCTCAGATAAGGGGAATGTATGGAGGCGACTTGTCCCGCAAGATGAATCTTGTGGAATATGGATTCCGTCTGCCGGCGGCCATAGACAACCGTCCGTTGAAATTCGAGGAATTCGACCGTCTCACACCGCAGTCGATTTATGTGAGCGCCACACCGGGGGATTTCGAACTGCAGGAGTGTGAAGGTATCGTTACCGAACAGATAATAAGGCCTACCGGACTTCTTGATCCGGAGATAGAGGTGCGTCCTACCATGAATCAGATAGACGATCTGATGGAAGAGATTCAAAGACGTATCGAAGCTGGGGAACGCACATTGGTAACTACGCTTACAAAGAGGATGGCCGAGGAACTCAACACTCACATTCAGAAATGGGGTGTGAGCAGCGCTTACATTCACAGCGATGTCGACACGCTTGAGAGAATACAGATTCTCGAGAATTTGCGCGAGGGTGTCTATGATGTGCTGATAGGAGTCAATCTGCTCAGGGAAGGTCTCGACTTGCCCGAAGTCAGTCTGGTGGCCATACTGGATGCCGACAAGGAGGGTTTCCTTAGGAATCATCGTTCTCTTACGCAGACCGCCGGAAGAGCCGCACGTAACGTAAACGGCAAGGTGATAATGTATGCCGACAAAATTACCGACTCTATGCGCCTCACTATCGAGGAGACGGAACGCAGGCGTGCTAAGCAGATGAAATATAACGAGGAACACGGCATAGTACCCACTCCCATCGTGAAGAAAGGAAAGTCTGACTTGCTGGAGATATACGGCGAGGATAAACAGACGAAGAATGCCGGGAAAGGAACCGCGCAGAAACCTGCCTCGCAGATGCAAAAGAAATCTGCGGTTGCAAAGCGACCGGCTCCGAAACCTTATATAGAGGAAGCCGCGACCGGCGGGTTCGCCGCCGATCCCGTCATATCCATGATGGACGGTGGTCAGCTTGAAAAACGTATAGAGCAGATAGAGAAACGTATGTATGAGGCCGCTCGTAAAACCGACTTCATCGAGGCCGCACGTCTGCGCGACGAGCTGCTTGCGCTCAAAGAGATGTATGAGAACGAAAAGAGTCTGAATCATGAAAGCTGAAAAGTCGCGCTTTTTACCCACATCTAAAGATGAGATGGATATGCTCGGCTGGGAGCAGGCCGATGTCATTCTGTTTTCGGGCGATGCCTATGTGGACCATCCATCGTTTGGGGCTGCGGTGATAGGCCGCGTGCTCCAGAAACATGGCTATAAGGTGGCGATAGTTCCCCAGCCCAACTGGCGCGACGATCTGCGCGATTTCCGTAAACTCGGTAAACCCAGATTGTTTTTCGGAGTGTCGGCCGGAGCGATGGATTCGATGGTTAACCATTACACGGCCAACCGCCGTCTCAGACACGATGATGCCTTTACCGCAGGTGGCAGAAGAGGGCAACGTCCCGACTATCCGACCATAGTCTACAGTAAGATACTTAAGGAACTGTATCCCGAAATGCCGGTGATAGCCGGAGGTATCGAAGCTTCCCTGCGGAGGGTAGCTCACTATGACTATTGGCAAGACCGACTTCGTCCTTCCATTCTCGCCGACGCTCCGGCAGACATGATATCATACGGTATGGGCGAGCGTACCATAGTGGAAATAGCTTCCCGTCTTGCGAACGGCGACAAGATAAAGGATATAACCGACGTGCCTCAGACCGCTTTCTATTCCGATGATAAACCGGCCGATGGCGATATAGTGCTGCATTCTTACGAGGAATGTCTGGCTTCTAAAAAGATGCAGGCCGAGAATTTCAGGCATGTGGAGGTGGAGTCAAACCGTTACAAGGGGCATGTGATATGGCAGAAAACCGCCGGGAGATGGATAAAAATCAATCCGATGTACCCTCCCATGACTACCGGCGAGATAGACGCGTCTTTCGACCTCCCCTACACACGTGTGCCTCACCCACGTTATAAAGGGAAAATCATACCGGCCTACGAGATGATACGCCACAGTATCAATATGCACCGCGGTTGTTTCGGAGGTTGCGCGTTCTGCACCATATCGGCCCACCAAGGGAAGTTTATAGCATCCCGAAGCAAAGAGTCGATACTGAAGGAAGCGAAGGCTGTAACTGAAATGGCCGATTTCAAAGGGTATATATCCGACCTTGGCGGCCCTTCGGCCAACATGTACCGTATGCATGGCAGGGACACTTCGGTTTGCAGTAAATGCAGCCGTTATTCCTGCCTTCATCCCAAACCCTGCCCCAATCTGAACAACGACCACTCCCCTCTTCTTGACATATATCGGAGCGTCGACCGGTTGCCGGGAGTGAAAAAGAGTTTCGTGGGAAGCGGTGTGCGCTACGACCTCGCCATGGCGCCCAACCGGGACCCTAAGATAGAGAGCGGAAACTCAAGGTATATCGACGAGCTGATAGAGAGGCACGTCAGCGGACGGTTGAAGGTTGCCCCTGAGCACACATCGTCGAGGGTGCTGAACCATATGCGTAAACCGGAGTTCAGCCTTTTTTACGATTTCAAGAGGCGTTTCGATAATATCAATACCAGGTGCGGTCTGCGTCAGCAACTTATACCTTATTTCATCTCCTCCCATCCGGGATGCAGAGCCGAGGATATGGCCGAGCTTGCTGTCAAGACCAAGGAACTTGATTTCCATCTGGAGCAAGTGCAGGACTTTACCCCTACGCCGATGACGGTTGCCACAGAAATGTATTATACCGGGTATGATCCCTATACGCTCCAGCCTGTTTTTACAGCCAAAACCGAAAAAGAGAAACTTGAGCAACGCAGGTTTTTCTTCTGGTATAAACCGGAGGAGAAGCCGGTGATATTGGCGGCTCTCCGAAAGATGGGACGCGAAGACCTCGCCTCGAAATTATACCCATCCGGTTTCGTGAAGTCTTACCACACGGCACGCGGCCCCAAGCGCGAAGAATCGCGGCGTAAAAAGAAATACAAATGACAAGAAAGCTGACAACATAAAACCATTAATAATATTAACTGACCTTAAAATGAAAAAAACACATCTGGCTATGTCCGCATTGTTGATTCCGGCTGCATTGGTCGGCTGTCGGCAAGCTTCTGACGAAAAGGTCATAGAAGCACCCGAAGTAACCATCGAGAATGGCATGCTGACTCCCGAAGTCCTTGAGGCCTTCGGACGTGTGAGTGAACCGAAAGTCTCTCCCGATGGCAAAAAGATCGCCTTTACAATCGCTTACGAGGATATCGAGGAGAACAAGGGGAATGCCGAAATCTACCTGATGAACGCTGATGGCAGTGGCATGGAGCGTCTAACCACTACTGCCGGTTCGGAAGGAAACCTGCAATGGATCGAAAACGGAGAGCGTCTGGCCTTCATTGCCAAAGACTCCGATACCGAGAAGCCCCAGATTTTCTCGATCGCTCCTGACGGCAGCGGACGTCGCCGCCACTCTGCCGTAGAGTCCGGCGTTGATTGCTTCGTTATCTCTCCTGACGGAAAGAAGGTTGTCTACTCGACTCAGATCAAAGATTTCAATCAAAACGACTCTACCCTTTTCGCAGGTCTTCCCAAGACTTCGGGACGAGTGGTAGACGACCTGATGTATAAGCATTGGGACGAATGGGTCTCAGCCATACCTCATCCTTTTGTGGCTGATTTCGCAGCCGATGCCGAGCTTACCGATGCCAAGGATATAATGGCAGGCGAGCCGTTCGAATGCCCGATGAAGCCTTTCGGAGGGGCCGAGTCGTTCGCATGGAGTCCCGATAGCAAGAAGCTGGTATACGTCAGCCGTAAACTTACAGGTAAGGACTATGCTTTCTCTACTGACTCCAATCTGTATCTATATGATCTGGAAAGCGGAAAGACTGAGAACCTTACCGAGGATAATCCCGGTTATGATACTGACCCCGTATTCTCTCCCGATGGTAAGAGCCTGGCTTGGCTCTCTATGGCGACTGCAAAGTTCGAGAGCGACAAGAAGCGTCTTATGGTACTCGATATGGCTACCGGCAGCCGTCGCGACCTGACTGAGAACTGGGACAGATGGCCCGAAGGTCTTGCCTGGGAAGCCGATGGCAAGAACATAGTGTTCAACGGCTATAACGATGGTACGATGCCCGTGTTCCGTATCAATGTCGAGAGCTGCAAAATCGACACTATCGCCGCCGGTGTTTGCGACTATGTGAACGTGAACCCCACTACCGAAGGCCGCGTGATAGCGCTTCGCCATTCGATGCTCGAACCCAACGAGGTTGTAGAGATATCAAAGAACGGAGTGAAGCAGCTTACCGAGGTAAACAAGAATCTTCTTTCACAGCTGAAGGAAGTGAAGGTTGAGCTTCATAAGGTACCCACTACCGATGGTAAGATGATGACCTCCTGGGTCATACTTCCTCCGGACTTCGACCCGAACAAGAAATATCCCGCTATCCTCTATTGTCAGGGCGGCCCCCAGCAGGCTGTAAGCCAGTTCTGGAGCTATCGTTGGAATTTCCGCATAATGGCGGCCAACGGATATGTCATCATAGCCCCGAATCGTCGTGGCGTTCCCGGATTCGGTGAGGAATGGAACCGTCAGATTTCAGGCGACTATGGTGGTCAGAACATGAAGGACTACCTTTCGGCTACCGACTATATCGCCGCTCAGCCTTATGTCGACGAGAAGAAAATCGGTGCTATCGGTGCCAGCTACGGCGGCTTCTCGGTTTACTGGCTCGCCGGCCATCACGAGGGTCGTTTCGCTGCTCTCATAGCCCATGCGGGAATCTTCAATACCGAAGCTCAGTATCTTGAGACTGAAGAGATGTGGTTTGCCGACTTCGATCTCGGCGGTCCGTACTGGGACACCAACAACGCCATAGCCCAGCGCACATACGCCAACTCTCCCCATAAGTTTGTGAACAACTGGACAGCCCCGATTCTCGTAACGGTAGGAGAACTTGACTACCGTATTCTCGCCTCTCAGGGCATGATGGCATTCAACGCCGCCAAGATGCATGGTCTGGAAACCGAGATGCTGGTCTTCCCGGACGAAAACCACTGGGTGCTTAAACCCCAGAACGCCATACTATGGCAGCGCGTATTCTTCCGCTTCCTCGACAAGTACCTTAAGTAAGTTTAGAGAGAGTTTGAATTAACTTCCGACATTAAAACGGGTTGCCATCCGCCGCGATGGCAACCCGTTTTAAGTTTCAATCATCCTTTGATAATGCCCTATCCTGCCAAAATGAGGACAACGAGCCGGAATGCCTCCCCGCTCCTCGGCCACATCATGCAAATTATGCATAATACTTTAGCAATCGAACTATCCCATTGATTCTATTTCTAATAACCGTTTTTTGCGATGATGCCAAGTACATTGCCGACGAGACTGTTGTCGCCCTAACCCTCATGATTGCCGAAAGCCGCACTGAGGAAAAGTGCACAATAGTCAAAGTCATTGTCAACCTTATCAACAAGAATAATTGATACAATCCTTTATGCCCGGACATTTCGATATAGGGTTAAGTTTATCAGATATAGAATGCCTGAACTGAATTTAACACTTGCCGAGATTTGAATAAATCGCAATTTAGAGGCGATGGCGCGTCAGCTCTACGACTACTGGTTCGTGCAGTTCGATTTCCCCGATAATAACGGCAGACCATATAAATCATCGGGCGGCAAGATGGTCTGGAATGAGAAACTAAAGCGAGAGATACCTGAAGGATGGGACGCAGCATTGATGAAAGATTTCCTTGTTATTGGAAATGGTAAAGACCACAAAGATTTAGAGACTGGAACATACCCTGTTTATGGGTCAGGCGGACTTATGAGATATGTGAACGATTTTTTATTCTCTGGTGAATCTGTATTGTTGCCACGCAAGGGTAGTCTATCAAATTTCATGTATGTTAATGAACCGTTTTGGACTGTTGACACAATGTTCTATACCAAAGAGAAACTTAAAGGAGCGGCAAAGTATGTCTACTATTCAATGCGATATGTGGATATTACTCGTTATGATTCAGGAACAGGTGTGCCAAGTATGACATCTATATCCTATTATGCAATGCCTTTTGTTAAACCAACAAATGACATTATAAAGTTATTTGACGAAATCTTGTCTCCGTGGATTGCACAAATAAAACGCAATGAAGTGCAAATAAAGAATTTAACAAAGCAGCGAGATGAGCTATTGCCCCTGCTGATGAATGGTCAGGTGTCAGTCATGCCGTCAGAGGTAAATTGCGATTTATCTCACGATTAAGGGCAATCTTTCGGTCGATGTTGGAAAATATTTTTCCAATGGCTCGTTGAATCGCTATATCAGGAAGATATAAGACAATATTCTTTATAGTATCAACCGATAACGAATATCTCATACCGCTACCTGACGCATTGTTAGCAAAATATTTTTTTGCCAACTTTGAATTAAGATATGCATTAAGATAACGTCCATCCAACATTGAAGGATTGGGTTTTATCAATGCACAGTGATATCCAAGTACCGAATTGGGTAAATCATCCGCAATATAACAAGGGATTCCAATATCATGCCGAGTTTCACTATCCTTTGTTATTGCAACTTGACCTTTCCTCAACTTGAGTTTCTTGATTTGTGAATCAGAAGCAGATGCTACCATAAAAGCATCAGTCTTAGTTTCTGTAACAGCCCAATTATAATAAACATCAGTAAAGTTACAAAGGCGCACCTTTGATTCTCCATCTTTGATTTTCTTGTCAATATTGCTTATTTCAAAATCAGCAATATCTCCAAGCTTATACTTTCTCAGTTCCATTTATCGTGTTGTCTTGTTTATGTAATCTTGAATAAGAGTGAGATTAATCTCCATTTCTTTACGTTTCGTCAATAGTCGATTAAGATGCTCTATCTGCTCTGATTTCTCTTGTGCATTCATTATATGGTCTATTCTTGCGCCACCAGAAAAAGGGTTGACAATATCAACTGCAGTTTGTGCATCCTCAATCTGAGAATCTAACGCCACAAGTTGTTGTTGATATTTCCGTTGTGCCTTGACTATATCCAGATTGTTAGCTGCCACGAAAACATCAAGCATATGCCGAATAGCTTTTATTTGTTCCTGCGCATCTTTTGATGAACTTTGGGCGACAATTAACGCAACTATTATTGCAATCCCACTAATAATTGGGCTTAACAGAGTAGCCCAAGCAATCCAGTTATCCATATCATTTACAGATCTAACATTCCTCTGATTTCCTTGTCGAAATCAGAGTCTATTTGTTGGGTAGGATTAAAGAGATCGTATTCTGCTTCCGCTTTAGCTTTGGCTTGTGCTGCTGATATGCTTCCTCTGTTGGGAAGAACCTTGTAGTCGTTGAACGTCAGGAATTTATTGACACTTGCGGCAAACTGTTCCATATTGAACACGTTGCCACGTTCAATCTGTCCTTCGATATAGTCGAAGTATGAAGTAACGGTGCGTTCAAGTGAGTGTATTTCTTTTTCAGTGAGATAGTTCTTCGCGATGCTCACATCGGACTTTAATATTCTACCTTCTGGGGCATACTTCCAAGTAGTCAATCCCATGTGTGGCTTTGTATGGTCAGCTCCGGAATGGATGATCTCTGCGGCGGTATGTCCAGTAATAGCGTAGTGAAAACGATTTTGTACCATCGCATAAAATTCCTTTGTCGTCGGAGCCAAACGGTCATAGTCAATGCTGCACTCAGCATAGATATCGGTTATCTGCTGCCAGATACGGCGCTCGCTGGCGCGAATAGAACGAACTCGTTCAAGTAGTTCGCGGAAGTAGTCTCGCCTGAAAACGGCATTACCTTGTTTCAGACGATCATCATCAAGCACAAAGCCTTTACGAATAAATTCGTTGAGAATCCGTGTTGCCCATTGGCGAAAAAGTGTGGCCCGTTGGCTATTAACGCGGTATCCAACACTAATAATGGCATCGAGAGAATAAAAGGTTTGTTCTCGTTTTACTTGACGATTGCCTTCCTGTTGAACTATTAAGTTTTTCTTAATAGTTGCCTCTGGTGTCAGCTCGTTAGTATCATAGATATTTTTAAGATGCTGGTTTATAGCAGGAATTGACACATTGAATAATTGAGCCAAAGCTTTTTGAGTGAGCCAAAGTGTCTCATTCTCCACATAAGCCTGCACAGAACCTGAATTGTCGGGTAGATTATAGAGTATAAACTGAATTTCCTTTGCCATTATCTCAGCTATTGAATTTGAGGAATTTGAGTTGAGAGAGTATTTCAGATTCCAGCCGATGGCTTTCGGCAAACATTTCAGTCAGGTTAGCCTCATAGTCAGCCATTCTCTGATTGAATTCTTCCTCGGTGATGTCAACATATTCAATCTTTATGTCGAAATATTGGCCGGCCGACAGCGAATAACCTTTCTCCTTGATTTCATCGTATGATACGGCAACGGAGAAACCATCCACGGTTTCTTTGCGTTGAAATGTGCCGACAATTTTCTCTATCTCGGCATCGTTGAGGCGCACTTTCTTAAGTCCATTGGCATCTTTATATTCTTCGCCAAGTTTGCTTGCGTCGATAAGGATAACCTTGTCTGCAGAGGCTGATTTATCAAAAAAAAGTACGCTTACATTGGTACCGGTGTTAGCAAAGACATTGCTCGGCATCGACACTACGCCATATACAATCTTATCATCTACAATCTTATGAAGAATCTTATTTTCAATGCCACTCTTAGCCGTGATAAATCCGGTAGGAATGACTATGGCACCTTTGCCGGTCTTCTTCAAAGAGTTGATAACATGCTGAATGAAGCATGTGTAAATCGCCATTGACTCTTTCTTTTTTGCCGGGACTTTCGGAACTCCGGCCCAGAATCGAGCCGGCATAGCAGCTATTTTCTCGCGAGTGTCAGAGAAATCCATTTTAAACGGCGGATTGCTGACCACGAAGTCGAACGGACGCAACCGTTGGCCGTCATCACTTTTGTGGTAAGGACTGACCAGCGTATCGCCCTGAATGGCATTGTCTAGCGATGAAACCAAGCCATTAAGAAGCAGGTTGAGTTTCAGCATTTTATTGCTTCGCTGGGATATGTCCTGCGAGAAAATGGTGCATCGGTCTTCTCCAATCTGATGACTTAATGCCATTAGCAGTGTTCCTGTTCCCGCCGATGGATCGTAGCACTCCATACTATGAAGGTCGGCATTATCCCCGACAAGCAATCGCGCCATAATGGTGGCGATGGCATGTGGTGTGTAATACTCAGCGTATTTACCGCCGCCGGCAGTATTGTAGTCTTTGATGAGATACTCAAATATGCTGGAGAAGAAATCATAATTCCTGGCAAAGGCTTCCTCAAAAGAAAAGTTAACCAATTTGTCAACCAAAGCCCTGGCAAATGGAGCGCGTTGAGCTGTATCCGTAACGAATTGTGTCAGCGGTTCGAAGAGCGGAATCTTGGTATTGGCCGTGGTCTGAGTCGAGAAAATATCTGCATTTTTCTCAGCGATATCGGTCATGGTACTGTCGAAGATTGCATCGAAATCGCCTTTACCTTGTTGATTCCAAAGGTTTGCAATGAGATGATAGGGTTCAAGTTTTGGTACATCAGGTGATATAGCAAACATAAGCAGCATACGCTCATTCTTGGAAAGGTTGCTATATACTATCTCCCATTTCTCTCCGCTATGAAACTTTTTAGCGATGTCGCTTTTGGCATTCTTCAACTCATATCCGAATTTATCATTTAGGAATTTGTAAAGGAATACCTGTGTGATAATCTTATATTCGTTACCGTCATTACCCATGCCGTAGGACTGGCAGGTAGCCTTCAGTCCGTCGATGAGTCGTAAGGTCTGTTCTTTGATGTCTGACATTGTTATGCTATGCCGTAAGTGGCGTTATATTGGTTGATGTATTGCTGGGATATACGCGACTGAATAAACTTGTAGTCATCCATTTCCGGCGTGATTTGAGGAAAGTGGTATAGAGTCTGACTGATCTGCGCCATTACCGTGCTTGCAAAATAAGCATCGCGCTTGAGTATATCGTTACGGTCGTAGACCTTAGCGTCAATGTCCTCTTTTATCATATTCAGTATAACCATAATCTCATCATCCATGAAAGAGAACATCGGTTTTTCACCTTTCTCTTTCCGGGTTGTATTCACTTCGCGAATGCGTTTGTGTACCCGTGCAAACTTCTGATCACCCTTGTATTTCTTCAGTAAAGCGTTGTTTCGAGTCTGAAGTTCCTGCAGTCGCTTGATAATATCATCAAGTGCTTTGCTTTCTTCATCGAATTTAGCCTTAGAATCAATGACAAAGCCATGTTCTTTGAAACGTTGCATAAATGCTTCACGGAGAGACATAAATTCCGGATCATCCTGATCGAAATTATTTGTAAAAGCCATGATTGTTCGTTGCCATTTATCTTTGAGTTCCTGACCGGATATGAGCTTCATTTCCTCCTGACCAATTTTCGAGAATGTGAACTCAATGTCCATCATTGCTTCATTAATCAAGGTTTTGGTCTCTTCGCTCGTAGAAAATGCCTCTTTCTGATTGATGATACCGATGCGTCGCTGAACTTCGGAAAGCAGCTGTGGAATCATGGTTATTTCCAACTTTGAGAACTGCTCCTTCATGTCGTCATCGCCGAATGTGCGCACTAAGTTTGCCATATTCTTCGCTGACTCCAAAGCGTGTTTCAGCTCAAGAAGTACTCCTTTGTCTTCTTCAGTTGAAATCTCGGCTGAGAAATCCTCTGCATTATCATAAGAGTAATTGAAGAGAGTCTGTAGTACTTCCTTCATTTGTTTGATAATCTCCTCTTTGTCCTCAATGACCTGCGAGAAGGTATCCGTTGCGTTATCCTCACCAGTCTCTTCGGGTTCATTAAAGCGATTAAGCTCCTGAAGATATGCCTCATTGGTCTCATCGAAATTGCGCTTTATGTCGGCAAAATCAATTACAAAGCCATAACGCATATCTTTGTAAGGGCGGTTAACACGGGTTATGGCTTGAAGAAGATTGTGGTCTTTAAGCTTGCGCCCGAAATATAATCTTTTGAGGCGAGGAGCATCAAATCCGGTTAGAAGCATATTGAAAACTATGAGGATATCAACCGTCATATTCTTCTTGAAGTCCTTGACTATCTGCTTGCGTTTCTCTTTATCGTCGGTATCGTGCAAGATAATGGCTGCTCTGAGTGGACGATTAGCGGACTTGTACTCGACTTGTGGGTCTCCTACGGCATATGTGCCATCAGGAAGTTTTATTTTTATAGGTTTTGGTTGGGCTTTATCCCATTCTTCCTGAAAATACTCATAAAGTCGGCGTGCCTGTTCGCTCGTTTCGCATATAACCATACCTCCGAGAGTGTCATCGCCTTGTATTTTTCGAAAATAAACCAGGTCTTTCCGGATGTATTCGGCGAGTTCACGCACATAGCTCGGATGCTCTATTATTTCAGATTTTCGGATATCCTTTTTCTGGACCAGAGTCTCTAATTTGTCATATACATCCGATAGTTTCTCTTTATATGATGTCTCGATATCTTCTCGGATTATCTTTAGGGTGTAGCCGTCTGCTATGGACTTGTCATAGTAGTAAGTATGGAAGTAGTCTCCGAAGACTATACAACTTGCTCGTTCTTCTTTTAGTAGAGGTGTCCCTGTTAGAGCTATCTTGACCGAATTGGGGTCTGCCTCGAAAAGATTGGCAAGAAAACAACCGCCTGGTTTATAACCTCGATGAGCCTCATCGAGAATGAAGACTCGTTGAAGGTTGGTAGCGTAATCGTTTATGCGGACCTTCTCTTTATCTTCAGCAAAACGCTGAATATTTACTACCGTAATCTCTGCCTGCCCGGTCGTTCCTTGTTGAGCTTGATTAACCCTGAACTGCTCCATAAGTTCAGCACGCGAATTGGCCGTACTTACTTTCAATCCACGAGCTTCAAATTCTTGTGTAGCTTGTTCAAGAAGGTCGAGGCGGTCAACGATAAAGTAAAATTTGGCTACCTTGTTCTGCTTGGCGTAAAAATCGTTTAGAATGTATGTGAGATAGTAAGAAAGCGCGGTCTTGCCGCTTCCTTGCGTATGCCATACAACTCCTGATTTTATCCCTTCCGATAATTTTTGCCTAATTGCCATTGAAGCAAACATCTGCTGATAGCGCATGATGTGTTTTTGATCGGTAGACTCAATCTTACCTTCAACTTCGCGCTCCATCTTCACATAGGCGATACCGTATCTAATTATATATAGCAGCCGCTCCGGAGAACACATCGAAGTGAGGATACGATTGGTAGGAGTATTGAAATTGAGATTAGTCTGATACTCGGGACTCGTATGTATTACCTGACAATTGTAATCGGATAAGATTTGTTTCTCAATAACAGGATTTATCTCTCGATAAGGATAATCCCTATTGAATGGCGCAATTTTGTTGCCCGTATGGTTTTCTTCGCGGAAGCAATTGAATGGAGCTGATTTGCGAGCGCCGGTACAATAGAATGCCCCTTGTATCGGGACTATTCCACCGAGCGCATCATATTCCATATTGTTGCTAAATATCATCAGTTGTGTGATATTAATAAATCGGCGGAACTTCTTATTGGGAAACCGTTCATAAGTCATTCGTTTGCTTTCTGCAAGCATACCGCCATGATTATTTGGCTTCTTAACTTCAACAAAGCAAAGTGGTAAGCCGTTCACGAATAGCGTAATATCCGGACGGAATTCATCTTGCCCATTTTTGCACGTAAACTCGGCTGTAAAATGGAAAGTATTGTTCCCGATGTTATCAAAATCAATCAGATGGACCGGTGATACAGATTTCAGACGATCGTAGAATCCTCTTCCGAGATCGTCGTCATTCAACTCCTTACGAATGTCCTTGAGCGTTTGAATATATTCGCCCTCATGACCAGGGTTGAGTCGTTCGAATTGTTTCTTGAAAACCTCAAGAAGAATATTGGTGTCTGGGTCGTACACGGTTCCGGCTTGCTCTTCATGTATTTTGCCGATATACGAATAGCCCAGACGGCTAAGATGTACCATAGCAGGCATCTGCACTCGTGTCGCTTCGTTAAATTTGTTCATTGCTTCCCTTAAGGTATAGGACTTTCACATACAATCATGGTTTCGCTCGTGGCATTGAGTAACGAACGAACATCAACATTCAGACACTCTGCAATAGCAGTCAGTGTTTCTAAAGAAGGTTGTGCGGTATTAGTACACCATTTGGAGACGGTCGCAGGGTCTTTGCCAAGAGTTTTAGCCAGCCAAAGGTTGGTTTTATGCTGCTCAGCGAGGACTACTTTCAATCGGTTTATATATTTTGCCATTGTTAGTGCGATTTGCGAATAATGTAAATTTAGTGATTAATTTCGATATGGCAATGAAATATGCTTAGAAACATAAGCCAGTAAGGCCTATATATAAATATCAGCGTGGTTGAGAAAAGGAGTAAATATTTATATGGATTTTGTTGCAAATGGGTGAATGGCATGGAGAAAGGTCATATTAACATAGTCGATCTATTTAAAGAACGTGATTATCTGGCAGACAGGCTTTTGTGGATGAATCTATTTGCATAATTTTGCCGTTGTATTGATACGATGTCAATTGCAGAGACATTTTTCAGATGGATAACACCTGATTTGTTATAATGATGATTCGCCTTATCCTGAAAATACAGTTCTTCCAATGAGGTTGTTTCTTGATATGGGAATTTATTGCTAATTTTGCATAACCTTAGGAAGGAGACGCCGAGAATCTTTCGCGTGCATATGGCGAGCCGATTACTTGCAGCCCTCGAACAGGATAACTAAAATACAGTGAAATCATGAACTGGATTATTCTTATCTTAGCCGGGCTCATGGAAGTCGGCTTTACGTTTTGTCTCGGCAAGACCAAGACTGCTACAGGTCAGGAACTCGCATGGTGGTGGGTCGGATTCCTTGCCGCCTTGTCGCTGAGCATGTATCTCATGGCTAAGGCCGCCGAGCGACTGCCAATAGGAACTGTCTATCCTGTCTGGACAGGAATCGGCGCGGTAGGAGCAGTAATAGTAGGAATTGTGTTCTTTCACGAACCCGCCACTTTCTGGCGCATCTTTTTCATCACTACCCTCATCCTTTCAATTGTCGGACTTAAAGTATTAGGATGATGACACGGACTATGCGACGATTCAAGCAACAACTTTCTACGGAAGAAACGAGTAGGATATTGCTGAACGGTAAGTATTGCGTAATGGCGGTTTCGGGCGATGATGGTTATCCCTATTCAGTCCCCGTAAACTATGTTTACGACGGGACTTCGATTTACATTCATTCCGCAGTGCAAGGGCATAAGATTGATGCACTGAAGCGCAATTCTAAATGTTCGTTGTGTATAGTCGACAAGGACGATGTGATACCAGAAGAGTTCACTTCATATTTCCGCAGCGCGATAGTATTCGGAAAGACTCATTTCGTTGAATCAACTGATGAAAAAATTGCAGCACTACGATTGTTGAGCGAAAAATACAGCCCCGACATTGACCCCGAAACTGAAATTTCACGCTTTATCGATATTGTCTGTATGGTAAAAATCGATATCGACAATGTTTCCGGGAAAGAAGCTATTGAGCTGACACGGGAAAGGGCGCAATTGGGTTAAAGCATTCCCATTGATTTTGCTAAGCGACAGGCTTCGTGGGTGTTCTTTACCTGAAGTTTGCCGATTATTTCCTGCCGGTGACGACTTACGGTGTGGATGCTGATATTCAACTGGTCTGCTATTTCAGCGCTTTTCATTCCAGAATCTATCATAGCAAGAATCTGACACTCCCGATGACTAAGGATTGAATCGTTTGTAGAGGCTGTAAGTTCCTCCTTTATTCCGGTAATGGAATTTACCACATAACTCTTACCTTTGAAATCAAAAGGAAGCGGCCCATAAGTACAGATGGCGTATCTAACGTTCTCGCTATTTTTGTCAAAAATATAATACATTCGGTGCAATACATCGTGGATATAGCCATCTGCAAAGCGAAACCGCAGTTTTGAAACAAGATAATAGTCAGTCTTTTTGCTTTTGGACAGATGTCTGAGATAATGAAAAAAACGCAGTTCGGCTATATATTTTTCCTCCTGTTCCGCCGGCGACATAAGAGAAAGTATTTTACTTTCCCATATTGAGTTTTCCTGCTGATACGCGCCGATGTCAAGATTTCGGGCGAATTCCCCGGCTATGATATAACTTTTGCCTTCAGCCATATCGCTGACAACAATCAGGATATTTTCGACACGTGCCCGGAAACGCATGTTGACCAAGATATCCGACAAAGGAACACTTCCATCTGTCTTATTTTCAGACCGGAGCAATTTGTCAAGTGCTTTTCTGTTATCTGCAGAATGGTTATTTCTGACCATTGTCTGTTGTAACTTAACTTGTTAATTTTGTAAAGTTAATCAAACAAATGGTTATATATAAGTATGACAGAAAAAGATAAAATGCTTGCCGGCATGATATACGATGCAAACAACGATCCGACTCTTATCGCCGAACGTCTAAAATGCAAGGAGTTGTGTCGCGATTACAACGAACTGCGTCCCAGTGCGACAGAAGCCCGTGAGTTACTGTTGCGCAAAATACTTGGTGGTGTCAAAGAGGGATTACTCATAGAGCAACCGTTCCACTGCGATTATGGGTACAATATCAGCGTAGGAAAAAATTTCTACGCCAACTTCAATCTTGTGATCCTCGACGAGGCGCCGGTAACATTCGGCGACAATGTGTTCATCGCCCCCAACTGCGGTTTCTATACAGCCGGACATCCAATAGATGCGGTTGAGCGCAACAAGGGACTTGAATATGCCCGTCCAATCTCGGTCGGCGACAACGTGTGGATTGGAGCTGGAGTCTCGGTGCTACCGGGTGTCTCTATCGGTAATAATTGCGTTATCGGAGCCGGAAGTGTAGTGGTCAAAGACATACCTCCCCATTCTATAGCTGTAGGAAATCCTTGTAAGGTTATAAAAACAATAGAACATTGATATGGAAAATAAATCCATAAGTAGCTACGAAGAATACCTCAAATAAACTCCCAAATATGCATTAACTAATTTTTTTAACACTTGCAAAACAAGATGAAAATTGACCATATAGCAATCTGGGCAGAGGATATAGAACTGCTTCGTGAGTTTTATATGCGTTATTTCAATGTAAGCTGCAATGACAAGTATGTAAATTCCAAAAAGAATTTCAGTTCCTATTTTCTGTCGTTTGAGGATGGAGGAGCGAGAATAGAAATAATGAACATACCCGGCAAAGATGCTCCGGCGAGCAGAGGCGACCTGAAAGGGCTGGCGCATATCGCCATCTCTGTTGGCAGCAAGGGAATTGTTGACGATATGGCAAAGAGATTCAAAGAAGATGGCATCACAATCCTGAGCAATCCCCGGACCACAGGCGACGGCTACTATGAATGCGCCATAGCCGATCCCGAAGGTAATTATGTAGAAATAACAGGATGATGTCAATATCAATGCGGAATTACACTTGATATGAAACCCGCTATTGCGTGAATCAATATCAAGTGTAATTACAGCTTGGTAATATAATTGTATTTTGGTTAATATGAGCGTTGGGATTCTTTCTCTTTGGTATACCGGTAAACGTTGTTCACTTTCTTGCCTCCGAAAGAATATGATATCCTCAAAGCTACGGAGTGTTGGTGGATATCTGTCTTTGAATGTAAGCTGTAATCTTTATAATGCGCGTCAGATGCGGTCTTGCTCCAATTGAAAGGGTCCGTTACCGATGCCGAAAGGGTCAGTCTGTTGTCAAAAAGCATGTATCGTAATTCGCAATTCAGGAATGTGCGGTTATCGTAACTTACCATTTTGTCCTGATATGGGAAGTAATGACTGCATCTCAGATTCAAGATAAGCGTCTTTGTATGATTAAGCATCCATGAAGTGTTAAGTTCTATCTTTCCGCTCCATCCGGACTCATCTTTTTGTATGAAATCTGTGATTCCGGATTCTGTTCCGGAATAAAATATCTCCCCACCCAGATTAATGTTCCACCATCCGAAAAGAGTACGGTTATATGAGGCATACAATCCCGTTTTTATTGTGTTGAGACAATTCTCAGGTGTGGTATATTGCATTCCGTCGGTTTCAAATCGGGTGATGTAACCTATGGCATTCCTGTACCATGAACTGTACAAGACGGCATATAGCCCCTTGAAGCCATAGTTGATTCCGATATTATGACTGATAATCGATTCAAGGTCCGGATTTCCGGTGAAATAATTATTCACGGTATTGTAATATCGGAATGGGTTCAGATCTCCGAAATTGGGTCGGCTTATACCCATCGAATAGTCGGCGGACACTCTTCCCGCTCCGGGTATGTTGCAGCTGATGATTACCGACGGTAGAAGGTAGTTGCCGTGTTGTTTATGATGAGAGTTATCTGTCTCCTGTATCCCTGTGATTCCGGTATGTTCGTATCTGATGCCTATTTTGCCGAACAATGAGTTTCCGATACTCTTCTCGGCGGTTATATAGAAGGCGGTAGTTTTCTCATTATATCTGAATTTGTTGCTTTGGCGAGGATCGTTTGCCATTATCCCATTCAAATCATGGAATATGCCGAGATCGGTCTTATTCCCGATTGAGGTGAATGCAACCCCGGTCTCCAACTTGCATTTCTGGAACGGAAGAACCGCATCGAGTTTCACTGAATGAATATCATACCTGGTTCCGGCGTTCCTGGTAAGATGGGATTCATTATCAGTGTCCCATACGGAAGAAACCTCCGACATGGAGTCGCTTCGTTTGTCAAACCAATTGTAAGTCAAGCTCAGTGTTTTCCCTGTAGAATCGATGTTCCAGTCGGCGAATCCGGTAAGAGTTAACGCATTTTCAGGATATGAAGGAGTGATTGAAGTGGAATTCATCGCGATTCCGTTATTGACCGTCATATCGGTTAAAACAGATTTTATCGTGTTTCTGCTGTAATTGACTATCGCTCCTGTACTGAAGTGCGGACCAAACTTATACTTGAAAAGTCCGTTCGCCCCTAAAGTGCGCCAGGTGAACCGGTTCCTCTGTTCGGAGATCTGCATATGGTCAACGAACCTATATTCATGGCATATGTCATTCTTTCCCTTGGAGTCGTTCCAGCTGAGATCTCCGGATAATTCCACTTTTCGGGTGGTATGACTTATGTTTCCCCCGGAGGAGTAACCGAATGAATCCGAATGTTTCGCGCGTCCCCATATATTACCACGGGTACCGAGCGATTCATTCCTTGTGGTTATGCTGATGTATGCCACATTGTCTCCGGATGCATATCTGGCAGGAGGCGAAGTAAGAAGTTCTATCTTTTCAATGCCATTGGATTGGAGGTTCTTGAGCTTCATAGTCAATGCCTCGTCGGTCATGTCAAGGAGATGTCCGTCTACTATGTATCTTATCGAGTTCTTGCCGGCAACGCTTACCTGATCGTTTGTTACGGATATACGTGGTATCCTGCCGAGCAACTCGAATCCGTTGAGGCCAGCCGCATATTCATCGTTTTTCACAATGTACACTATACGGTCAGGATTCTGTTTTATAACGCTGCGTTTCGCTGTTACCACAACTTCGTCCAGGTTCAGTTCTTTTTCCATTGCGTTTGAAACCGAATCGGTTATTTCCTGGGCCGAAACGGGTGTGAAAAGTGCTACCGCTCCGAAGAGCAGTATGAATATATTGTTCATAGCTAAATAATTACTGAGTTGTTATTGAAGTATTATGCCGGACGATATTTGAACGTTACTTAAACGCTTCATTGGGCCCGGTTATAAAAAGGTAGCATGAATTGTCCGGTTGATAGGATATTCCCACGTTTATATCATGGTTATTATTCGTAATCGTCATGGATGAATAGGTCATTCTGCCCTTCTCTATGAAGTCTTGAGATTTGCTGGCCTTTTCAACATCCTTTTTGAAAAGATTGGTTACTTTCTTTACCAATGAGGCATTGTTCGTAACCGTAAACCCTCGAAAGAATTTATCTTTCGATTTGGAAATATGGATTGATACGGTTTCATCGGAATTATAGGAACCGTCAAAGAGTTTCTCGACATTCAGTTTGGGTGGTGCGGCCATGGCTACAAATCCGCAAATCAAGCTGAACAGTATCAAAATGGAACGTTTCATATTAATCAGAAGTTATATTCATTATGTTTTGTTGTTTTCTCTCTTCCTCCCGTTCTTTGGCATTGGCCATAGCCATCAGCCTTTCCGCCTGCTCTATGGCGTTTCTGACGGATTTCTCCGAGGCTTCCGGTCCAAGCTGTTTCCCGTTTACGTATGCAATCACGGTGCCGCTACCTAAGTAGTGATTAGCGGTTCCGTATTTCCCACTTTCACCGTCATGATTAAAAACCGAGAATAAAATTGCCAAGGAGGCGGCGATGCCGATGCTCCATCCGAGCCATCGGGTCTTCGGTTTTCTCCGAATCCGGTTACTCCGGGAGATCAATCCTTCAGCTATCATAGATTCCTTTGCTTGCCTGATAATCGTCGAATCATAAGGCAATCTTTCAAGAACATACTGCAATTCCTTTTCTTCCAGAAGCGATAGTTGGCATTGCAAGTATGACCTGCATAGCTCTTCCGTCTCATGCAATGTGAGTATGGGATTGGAATCTTTCATCTGTCAAGTTTTTTATAGTTTTCTCTTATTTTCTTTCTGGCTCGGCTCATATTCATTCTTACTGCCTCTACCGACATGTTTAAATTTGCGGAAATTACTTCATATTCCATATCATCATGCGTTACAAGGGAGTAAATCTGTTTTTGAATATCTGTCAGTCCAATGGTAAGCAATGATTCAAACTTTTTCATATCCTCGCAGGAATCAGGGTTTACTTCCAATATGTCTGTTCCGGTATCGTCTAATGAAAAGGTACGAGGTTTGCGAAGTCTGTCGATACATATGTTCTTCAACACCGCGAATAGTTTGTTGCGGGCCTCGGCTTCGGTCTCCACATCTCCCCTTTTCCAAAGATTGAAGAATGTATCTTGAAGGGCATCTCTGGCATCCTCGTCGTTCTTGAGGAATCCCAGAGCGCTTCTGTGCAACTTGTCGCGAAGTGCCATGAATGAGGATGTCAGATTGTCTGTTTTCATTGCTTACAATAAAGATACGAAAAAAGGAGCCGAACGTAACCGCGGCTCCTGATTTTTTTGTAAGACAATTCCATATTCCGGAAAATCCTGCCTGGGTCAATAAGATCAATGATCAATGACCAATGACAAATGACAAACGACAACCGACTACCCCTTATTCCCTAACTCCACGACCTCGCAATCGCGTATGTCTGCGCCGTCGATGGTAAAGCGGACCAGCGTACGCGCTTTCTGCCATCCCTGTGTTCCGGCAGCCCCGGGATTTATATGCAGCAGCCCCAATTCGGTGTCATATTTTATTCTTAAAATATGGCTGTGCCCGTCTACCATGAGCAGAGGCTTTTCCGTTTGCAGAAGTTTCTTCATGCCGGGTGCCCAACGTCCTGGATAGCCACCGATATGGGTCATGAGAACTTTCACATCCTCGATCTGAAACACCGTAAGTTCGGGCAGTAATCTGCGTACCTCACCGTGGTCTATATTGCCACATACGCCACGGAACACCGGCGCAATACCTTGAAGACGCTCCAATAGCACGGCATCGCCAACATCGCCTGCATGCCAAATCTCGTCGCATTCCGCGAAATATGTTGCGTAGCGGTCGTCCCAGCATGAATGGGTATCGCTAAGAAGTCCTATTCTTTTCATGATTAACGGGGCGACCCGTTTATGGACCGCCCCTGTAAAAATAATTGATTTATCTTTTAAAGCAGCAACGCTATTCGGTATGTCAGGAACGACAATATCCATGCCACACCGGTGTTGTAGATGAGCGAGAAGAGCGAATACTTCCAGCTTCCAGTCTCGCGTGCTATGGCCGTAAGCGTGGCTATACATGGGAAGTAAAGCAATACGAACACCATGAACGCAAGTGCTTTGGGTGCGTCAAACGGTGTCTCTCCTGTCAGCTTTGACGGAGTAACAAGCCTTTTCGACAGCAGAGCAGAGTCATCGTCGCCTACGTATAACACACCGAGTGTCGATACCACGATTTCCTTGGCTGAGGCTCCGGCTATCAGAGAGACACAGGTCTTCCAGCCGAACTGCATGGGACGGACCACAGGTTCGCACGCCTTGCCGATATATCCGAGGAAAGAATGTTCCTGCTGATAGGAATTGAGTATAAGCTGATCGATTTCCTCGCTTGAGTGGCTTTCGATAGTCGCTACCGGCATATCGGCCAACGTTTCTTTCTGGTATTTCGTCGGCACATCCTTCATTTCATAGCGCGGGAAATACGACAAGGCCCATATTATAATTGAAGCCACGAGTATCACGCCTCCCATCTTGGATAGATACTGGCTTGCCTTGGCCCACATGTTGCGTATGGTCGATTTCATGGTCGGTGTGCGGTATGGAGGCAGCTCCATCACAAACGGAGTCTCATCGGCCTTGAACCAGAACTTGCGCATCAGTCTTGCGGTAAGCACCGCTACTATCAGCCCCAGAAGGTATAGACCAAGGAACACAAAAGCTCCATGTTTCGGGAAGAAAGCCCCGACAAGCAACACATATATGGGTATGCGTGCGGAACAGCTCATGAAAGGATTGACGAGGATGGTTATCAGACGGCTGCTGCGGCTCTCGATAATCCTGGTCGACATTATGGCCGGAACATTGCAACCGAAGCCCATAACCAGCGGTATGAACGATTTGCCGTGCAGCCCCATCTTGTGCATGAGCTTGTCCATTATGAAAGCTACCCGGGCCATATACCCAGAGTCCTCCATGAATGATATGAAAGCATAGAGAATCAGAATGTTGGGAAGGAATACAATCACTCCTCCAACGCCGCCTATTATGCCGTCGAGCAGAAGATCCTTAAGCGGTCCTTCGGGCATGAAGCGTTCCGTCTGCGATGATATCCAGTTCACAAGACTTTCAATCCATTCCATCGGATACGACCCCAGTTGGAAAGTGGCCCAGAAAGTCACGAGCATGGCCAAAATGAATATCGGGAATCCGAACAGTTTGCTCGTAACTATCGAATCTATAACCTTGGTGGCTTTTTCTTCATGGACCTTGTCGCCGGTGAGCATCTCGGCCAAAGCTCCTTGGATGAAGCCATATTTGTCGGCCGCGATAGCCGATTGCACGTCTTCACCGGTTTTCTTCTGATATTTGTCTACAAGTTCGTCCCGCAGGGATATTATTTCGTCGAAACATTGCGTGTCGGCCAGCATGGTTTCAGTCTCCTTGTCTCCTTCAAGGAGTTTTATGGCCAGAAACCTGGGCGAGAAATGTTGCAGACAGAAAGGGTCTTGTTTAAGCTTGTTGTTGAGAATCTTTACTGCTTCTTCCAGATCGGGCTGCAGTTGAATGTGTATGTGTCTGGTGTCCTCATGGCGGTCTTCGTAGACTTTGATAACGGCATCGAGAAGTTCATTGATGCCGACACCTTTCGAGGCGACTGTAGGAATCATCGGCACTCCTATCATCTTGCCCATAGTGGCGTAGTCGAACTTCAACTGACTCTTTTCAAGCTCATCGTACATGTTCAACGCTATCACCATAGTGCGGTTCATGTCGATAAGTTCAGTTGTGAGATACAGATTGCGCTCCAGATTCGAGGCCACCACCACGTTTACTATAACGTCCGGAGTCTCTTGTTTAAGATATCTTAGCACGTATTGCTCCTCCGGGGAGTAAACGGAAAGAGAGTAAGTTCCGGGTAAGTCTACTATATTTATCTTGTAGCCTTTATATTTGAGCGAGCCTTCCTTCGCATCTACGGTAACACCCGCATAGTTGCCTACATGTTCGTGTGCCCCGGAAACTATATTGAAGAGAGAGGTCTTGCCACAATTGGGATTGCCAAGAAGGGCGACATTTATAATTTTGTCGCGCCTTATCCGGGAATCCTCGGCTTCGTCGTGGGCCGAAACGCCTGCCTTTTCAATCTTGTCATGTTCTGCAGCCTGCCACTCTTCGAGTGTGACTATTTCTATCAGACTGGCTTCCGCCCTTCTTAGCGACACTTCATATCCCATGAGCGAGAATTTTATAGGATCCATAAGTGGGGCGTTGAGAATCATTTTGACCACTCTGCCTTTTACGTATCCTATTTCCATAACCCGCTTGCGAAAAGCACCATGACCAAGTATTTTTGTTATTACGCCGGACTCTCCCGGTTTTAGGTCAGATAATCTCATATACTATGGTTTATTCGGATTCTAATTAATACCCATAAACTATACGGATTTGAGGAGGCAAATGTTTTATCGCGAAACAAAATACCCTTCAAAGGGTATTCCCGTTGAAAAGAAATACCCCGAACCTCCCAGGCAGGTTCGGGGTATTAATAAATTTTTACCGACTGATTATCAGATATCCCATCATTCCACGTCCCTATATGTGAAAGTCAGTTTTTCGTCTCCTTCCTTATACGAGACATCGATGGTTCCTCCAAGTTTTCCTTCGGCGTTCAGTGTCAGCATGAGTTCTGCGAGATCATCTTCCAGATACTTCTGGATAGCCCGTTTCAAGGGTCGGGCACCGAAGTTCTTGTCATATCCTCTGTCGGCAATGAATCCCTTTGCTTCGTCAGTGAGATTAAGATGGAATCCAAGACCTTCTATGCGTTCGAAGAAATCTTTTAGCTCTACATCTATAATCTTGGATATTGCGTCGCGGTCAAGCTGGTCAAACATTATTATATCATCGACACGGTTCAGGAATTCAGGCGAGAACACCCTGTTCAGAGCCTTGGTTATTACGCCGTGTGCCTGATCTTTAGATACACTTTCGGTATTGAAGCCTACTCCACCGCCGAAATCCTTCAGCTGACGGGAACCCACATTCGAGGTCATTATGATGATGGTGTTCTTGAAGTCTATGCGTCGTCCGAGAGAATCGGTCAGCCTGCCTTCGTCCATAACCTGAAGAAGCAGATTGAATACATCGGGATGCGCCTTCTCTATCTCGTCGAGAAGTACTACGGAATAAGGATGGCGCCGTACCTTTTCGGTAAGTTGACCTCCCTCTTCATAACCTACATATCCCGGAGGTGCTCCAACAAGGCGCGATACCGTGAATTTCTCCATGTATTCGCTCATATCCATACGGATAAGTGCATCGGGCGAATCGAAGAGATATTGCGATATTTTTTTTGCCAGATGGGTCTTGCCCACTCCGGTAGGCCCAAGGAACATGAAACATCCTATAGGTTTGTTCGGATCTTTAAGACCTATGCGGTTACGTTGTATGGCCTTTACTGTCTTTACTATGGCATCGTCCTGGCCGATAACCGAACCTTTCAGGGCGTCGCCCATGTGCAGGAGTCTCGATCCTTCAGCCTGAGCTATCCTTTGGGTGGGAACACCGGTCATCATGGCTACGACTTCCGCTACTTTGTCGCCGTCCACCGGCACGCGCTCTGTATCGAGTTGCTTTTCCCAGTCTGACTTAGCTTTCTCAAGTTCTTCGCGTTTACGATTTTCCGTATCACGCAGCGCAGCCGCCTTTTCAAAGTCCTGGGCATGGGCAGCCTCCAGTTTGGCTGCCGTGGCCTCGTCTATCTCTTTCTCAAGCCGTTCTATATGTTCAGGCACTACTATGTTGGTGATATGTACACGCGAACCGGCTTCATCGAGAGCATCGAGTGCTTTGTCAGGGAAGTTGCGGTCAGAGACATAACGTTCAGTAAGGTCTACACAGGCCTGAAGTGCATCCTGAGTGTATGATACGTTGTGGTGAGCCTCATATTTTTCCTTAACCTGCTCAAGTATGCGCAATGTTTCCTCAGGTGTGGTAGGTTCTACCATAACTTTCTGGAAACGGCGTTCAAGCGCACCGTCTTTCTCTATATTCTGGCGATACTCATCAAGAGTTGTTGCACCGATGCATTGTATTTCGCCACGGGCAAGTGCCGGTTTGAGCATATTGGCGGCATCCATGCTGCCGGGAGCTCCGCCGGCCCCCACTATGGTATGTATCTCGTCGATAAACAAGATTATGTCATCGTTTTTGGCAAGTTCGTTCAATACCGCCTTGATACGTTCCTCAAATTGTCCACGGTATTTGGTTCCGGCTACCATGCCCGCCATGTCGAGTGCAATCACCTTCTTATCGAAGAGCACACGCGAAACCTTGCGCTGATTTATACGCAACGCAAGACCCTCGACAATGGCCGATTTACCAACTCCCGGTTCGCCTATGAGCACCGGGTTGTTTTTTTTGCGGCGAGACAGAATCTGGGCAAGACGTTCAATTTCGTTATCACGTCCTACGACAGGATCGAGGCGACCTTCCGCCGCCGCGCGTGTCATATCATATCCATACTTGTCGAGAGCCGGCGTGTCGCTTTTGCCACCCTTGTTTCCCTGACGGTCTGAAGACGATTTGCCACTTTGGCGGCTGAATCCGGAACCGCGGGATTGTGCCGTAGAGTCGCTTTCTTCCTCATCGTCGTCTTCCATATCGTCATCTTCCGTATCTTTCTGCATGCCGGTGAAAGGCGCCGGACCGTCCGGGCCGATACTCTGAACGGAAATATCAAAATTCAGATAATCTGCCTTGAAGTTTTTAAGGAATTCAGACTGTAGATTGTTTTTATCGTGAATCAGTGTCAGTATTATATGTTCTCCGCCCACAACTTGCGATTGCATTTTGCGCACTTCGACTGTGGCGAGCTGCAACATCCTTATCGCCGACATCGTGAAGCGCGACTCATGGTCAAAAAGCGTTGTGGTGGATTCCTCTGAAAAGTCTATCTGAGGTATATGTTCTTCAAGTTCCTCTGCCATTTTAGCAATAGGAATATTGAGCTGACGCAATATCTTTACGGCATATCCGTCAGGATTGCGCAAGGCTGCCAAAATAAAATGCTCAGGGGCGATAGCAGGAGAGTTGAACTCTTCGGCTACCTCTCTGGCCGCATTGATTATAGGCAGGAATTTTTTTGAAAATTCGTTTTTCATCTATATCGATTGCTATATTTTTCCCTATCTAAAGCCATCTCCCCGTTAATATGAGTTTCTGACTGGAGACAGACATCACCTATCTGTATAACAAAACGCGTGCCAATTATTTTCGAATACTCTCTTAACATTTTTTGAGGATGGATGAATTTAAAAAAGCAACTCAGGCTAATGAATAAGAGTTAAATTTTTCTTAAATTTGTAGATTGAAAATAATAGGGATTTCCCGGGCCTTTAATATAGGTAACAGTGTTCCGGATTACGGCATATGTCATCATGGCCGGCGGCGCATGGAAGGTTGAGGCAAAACCGGGTAAGAATATCCTAAAAGATAAAAGAATGCAAGGAGACGACAAGATTATCCCGATTAATATAGAATCGGAAATGAAAGCGGCTTACATCGACTATTCAATGTCGGTGATAGTGTCGCGTGCCCTGCCGGATGTACGTGATGGCTTCAAACCTGTACATCGTCGCGTGCTTTTCGGCATGGACCGCGTAGGTAACAGTTTTTCAGGAGATACCAAGAAATCAGCGCGTATAGTGGGTGACGTCATGGGTCATTACCATCCTCATGGCGACAGCTCCATATATCTTACCATGGTGCGCATGGCTCAGGACTGGTCGCTCAGGTATCCTTTGGTATTCGGTCAGGGTAACTTCGGCAGCATTGACGGAGACTCCCCCGCGGCCATGCGTTATACTGAGGTCAAACTGTCGCGAATGGGCGAGGAGATGCTGCGTGATCTTGATTCGGAAACCGTAGATTTCATTCCCAACTTCGACAACACGACTCAGGAGCCTACCGTATTGCCTACACGTATACCGAATCTTCTTGTCAACGGCGCCTCGGGTATTGCCGTAGGTATGGCCACCAACATGCCCCCTCACAACCTGACGGAATCTCTGAATGCTTCTTTGGCGTTGATAGACAATCCTGATATAGATCTTGACGGACTCATGGAGCATATCAAGGCTCCCGACTTTCCTACAGGTGGTGAGATTTTCGGTTTGCAGGGTGTCAGGGACGCCTTCGAGACCGGGCGTGGCCGTATTATCGTGAGGGCTAAAGCCGAGATTGAGAACACTGGCACCCACGACCAGATTGTAATATCCGAGATTCCTTACGGCGTGCTCAAGAACGATCTGGTGAAGAGTATAGCCGACCTCGTCGAGGAGAAAAAAATCGACGGTATTGCCGATATTACCGACACATCGGCCCGCGGCAGCATTCATATCGCCATCGATATCAAGCGCGATGCCAACGCACGTGTGATTCTCAACAAACTGTTCAAGCTGACACAGCTGCAGACATCATTCAGTGTCAATAACGTGGCTTTGGTTCATGGTCGTCCGCGCACGCTGAGCCTGAAAGAGATACTTCAGGCTTTCGTAGACCACCGTCACGAGGTGGTGATACGCCGCACAAGATATGAGTTGCGCAAGGCTGAAGAGCGTGCCCACATTCTGAAAGGGTTGATGATAGCCACCGACAACATCGACGAAGTGATAGCTATAATCCGTTCGTCGCGTACCACCGATGAGGCGCGTGCCCGATTGATGGAGCGCTTTGACCTTGACGATGTGCAGAGCAGGGCTATCGTAGAGATGCGTCTGCGTCAGCTTACCGGTCTGGAAATGGACAAGCTCCGTGCCGAGTATGAAGAGCTGATGAAACTCATAGCTCACCTGAACGATATATTGAACAACGACGATGTATGTCGAAATGTGATGAAGGAGGAGCTTATCGAGATTCGCGACAAATACGGCGATGAGCGTCGTACACGTATCAATCCTTTCTCGGGCGATATGAACGCCGAGGATTTCTTCCCCGACGATGAGATGATAATAACAATCTCTCACCTCGGATATATAAAGAGAACTCCCCTTTCCGAGTTCCGCACTCAGCATCGCGGCGGTCTTGGCTCGAAAGGAAGCGATACCCGCGATGAAGACTTCATAGAGCACATCTACCCTGCTTCCAACCACAATTATCTGCTGTTCTTCACAGATAAAGGACGTTGTTATTGGCTGAAGGTATACGAGATTCCCGAATGTGCCAAGAATTCGAAAGGTCGTGCGATACAGAATCTGCTTAACATAGAACAGGATGACAGCGTCAACGCCGTCATCAGGGTAAAACATCTCGGTGATCCCGAATATGTCAAGAGCCATAACCTGATATTCGCCACCAAACTCGGCGTAATCAAGAAAACATCGCTTGAGGCATACTCGCGTCCGCGCGCCAAGGGTGTTAACGCCATACTCATACGTGAGGATGACCGCCTTATAGCCGTGCGTCTTACCGATGGGAATGCCGAGGTTATTCTTGCCGACAGGGAAGGCCGCGCCTGCCGATTCAATGAGAAAGATGTTCGTGAGATGGGACGTGTCAGCACCGGTGTACGCGGAATGATGCTGGGAGGTGAAGGAGATGAGGTGATAGGCATGATTACAATGACCGGGGCCCCCGACGAAACAGTCATGGTTGTGTCTGAAAAAGGTTACGGAAAGCGTTCTCCTCTTGAAGATTATCGAATAACTTCCCGTGGTCGCAAGGGCGTGAAGACAATGGCCATAACCGAGAAGACAGGCGATTTGATTGCCATAAAGAATGTGAACGATGACAATGACCTGGTTATAATAAACCAGAGCGGCATAACACTGCGTCTGCCGGTTTCGTCGGTTCGTGTTATGGGGCGTGCCACACAAGGTGTGCGTCTGATCGATCTCTCGAAGCGCGGCGATACCATTGCCTCCGTATGCAAGGTCGATTCCGCCCCTGAAGAAACTGAAGAAGAAACAGAGGTTGAAAACGGCGAGGTAACTATCGGGATGGAAGTAACAGACCCGTCGGAGTCAAATGTCGGGAATATCGCTGAAGAATGATAATCGACCGATAAACTTTTTAAGCCAAAGGGTGTCTTATCTATGTTGGTCAGTTATTCTATAATGAATGGCGCGACATTATAAGGACATTCGAACAAGTGCAAAACAAATATTCATTCATTATATAGATATGAAGAAAATTCTAACATTGGCTCTTTGCGCGACAACTATGTTTGGCGCCATGGCCCAGAAACAAGTGGTAGACCAGGCCGCGAAGATGTCTGGAAAGTTTGATAAACTTAATGAGGCGCGTGGTCTTATAAAGGGTGCAATGGGAAATGCCGAGACCGCCAATGACGTGCGCACATATTTCGTGGCAGGAGAGCTTGAATTCGATGCTTTCGACAATGGCGTGAAAGCAGGTATGATCAATCCTCAGGATCCTTCGGCCGACCCGGAGACAATGGCTGACGAGCTCCTTTCCGGCTATGGTTATTTCATGAAAGCACTTCCTCTTGATTCGATTCCTGATGCCAAAGGAAAGGTAAATCCCAAGTTTTCAAAGAAAATCGTAGGAAAGATCGGCGGACATGTGGGCGATTTCTTCAATGCCGGAGGTACCAAGTATAATAACAAGAAGTATAACGACGCGTACGATTTGTTCATGATCTATGCGAACCTTCCTGAAGCAACCTGGATGGGAAAGAGTGCCCCTGCTCTTACACCCGAACAGCGCTCATTGGCATATTACTATGCAGGTCTGGCCGCATACTTCTCGCAGCAGCCTGAAAAAGCAACTCTGGCTCTGAAAAAAGCACGTGAAGCAGGATATGAGGACCCGGAAGCACAGAACTATGTGCTGGAAATAGCTTCTTGGCAGCAAATTGCACAGGACAGTACCAAGGCTGACCTCGCTAAAGATAACATCATAGATGTAGCCCGTGCCGGATATAATAAATATGGCGTTACCATACCTCTGTTCATAAGCAATCTTGTAAACGCTATGATCAACGATGGCAAGTATAATGAAGCCTTTGAACTGATGGACGCCGAGATCGCCAAGAATCCCGATAACGCATGGCTCTACGGTCTTCGCGGTTATGTTTATGACGTGAACGGCAATGAAGAGAAATCAGAAGCCGATTACCGTAAAGCCGCTTCGCTTCCCGGTGTGGATTTCGAGACCCTAAAGAACGCTGCCAAAAAGATTTATCGCATAGGTGCCGAAAAGCTGAACACCATCGAGGGTAACAGCGCTGAGGCTCAGGCAGCCCGCAAGGATTTGAAGACCAACTATTTTGAAGTTGCAAAGCAGATAGTCGACCATGCACGCCAGATGCCTAACGCCGATGGCAGCATCGACTATGTAAGCGACGCTATCAACTACGCTCTTGAAACATACTTCAATAATTGATTAAAATCGATGTCTCTGTAAGCAGCGATGTTTTGAGCGCCCTCTATTTATACAGAGGGTTAAAAAAAGTCAAATCATTATGATTTGACTTTTTTTTTATCTATATGCGTTTTTAAAGAGTTTTGGAACGATATTTTTTGTTAATTTTGTATCTGCATTTGCCGGAAACCTTGTCCGTAATATGCAAATGGAGGTTTGCGTAACGTTAACTTCCTGTATCATAGAACCAATTCATATCTTAAGAATGGGACTTTTTTCATTTACGCAAGAAATTGCAATGGATTTGGGAACTGCCAATTCCATCATAATTCACAACGACAAGATAGTAGTGGAGCAACCATCGGTTGTGGCCATAGAAAATAAAACAGACAAACTTCTGGCCGTAGGTGCCAAAGCGCATCTTATGGAAGGCCGTGAACCGCCGGGCATACGCACCATACGCCCGCTTCGTGATGGAGTGATAGCCGATTTCAATGCCGCCGAACAGATGATACGTGGCATGGTTAAGATTGTAAGCTCAAAGCGCAGATGGTTCTCCCCTTCCCTTAGAATGGTAGTATGCATACCCTCGGGCAGTACTGAAGTTGAGATTCGCGCCGTTCGCGACAGTTCGGAACATGCCGGCGGTCGCGACGTATACATGATTTACGAACCTATGGCTGCCGCTCTCGGGATAGGTCTCGACGTAGAGGCTCCGGAAGGAAACATGATAGTAGACATAGGCGGCGGTTCCACTGAGATAGCGGTGATATCTCTTGGCGGTATTGTAACCAACAAGAGCATACGACTTGCCGGAAACGCTCTTACGACCGATATTCAGGAGCACATGGGTAGGGTTCACAACCTCAAGGTCGGTTCTACTATGGCGGAGCAGATTAAAATAAATGTAGGTTCAGCCCTTACGGAACTTGACAACCCGCCCGAGCCTTTTATAGTGCATGGGCCCAACAAGATGACCGCGCTCCCTATGGAGGTTCCCGTAACCCACGAAGAAATCGCCCATTGCATAGATAAGTCGATAGCAAGAATGGAGGAATCCATTCTGGCCGCCCTTGAGCAGACTCCACCTGAGTTATATGCCGACATTGTGAAAAATGGAATATATCTTACCGGTGGCGGTGCTCTGCTCAGAGGTCTCGCCAAGCGTTTCACTGACAAGATGAGAATCGAGTTCAAGATAGCGGATGATCCCTTGCGTGCTGTTGCCAAGGGCACCGGTGTGGCTCTCAAGAACATAAACCGTTTCTCATTCCTTATCCGCTGATAAGGATATTATCCGTCAATTATCGGCAATTCCGCGATATGTTGTTATTGCGGATAGAAGTGATTTAAGTTTTTTAAATTACTTCATAATATGGAATGTAGGTGAGAAATCTTCTGAACTTTATAATAAGATACAGCACATGGTTCGTCTTTACGTTCTATGTGCTGCTGTCGTGTATATTGCTGTTCAGCTCTCCGGGCTACCGGCAGTCTGTGTATCTTACTTCGGCCAATAAAGTATCTACCACTCTCTATTCGGGAGTAGCCGGCGTAACAGGATATTTCGGTCTAAAAGCTATAAACGAGGATTTGCAGGCCAGCAATGCCCAACTTGAAAATGAGGTTCTGAATCTCAGAAGTCAGATCGCAGAATTGAAAACCCTGGTTGCGGATTCGGTACTCGGCGATGTAAAGGGTAACCATGGGCGATTCAATTATGTCCTTGCCTCGGTAATAAACAACTCCACACGTCATCCTCGTAATTTTTTTACAATAAACAAAGGCGAGGCGGATGGAGTCGGTGCCGGCATGGGTGTCGTGGACCACAACGGTGTTGTAGGCATAGTGAATGTGACAGGCAAGAACACGGCACGCGTGATTTCATTGCTTAACGAGACGCAACACTTTTCTGTAAGACTTAAGGATACTCCTTATGTAGGATCTTTAAGTTGGAAAGGTGGCGACCCGACAATCGCTTATGTGGAAGAAATACCGCGGCATGTGAAATTCCGTACAGGAGACAGCATTGTCACTTCCGGTTTTTCGACTACTTTCCCGGAAGGCATTCTCGTAGGTAAAGTAATGAACCGGGTAAAAGGAGGCGATGATAATTTTTATATATTGAAAATTCGGCTTAGCTCCGATTTCAAGACATTGGGCCAGGTAAGAGTGATCAAGGACCATCTTAAACCTGAACTCGATTCTTTGGCCAGCTATGATGTGATACCCAAGAAGTAAGTATATTGATATGTCGAAAAGTCTGTTGCAATACATGCTTCTGTTTTTGGTACTGACACTGCTTCAGGTGTTGGTATTCAACAATCTTGTGTTGTTCAATACTGCAGTATGCTTCATATTCATATACCTGATAGTGCGTCTGCCTCTTTCTCTCAGTACCAATTGGCTTTATACAATAGCTTTCCTTACCGGTTTCATCGTGGATGTGTTTTCCGATACTCCGGGACTTAATTCTCTTGCGTCGGTATTGCTTGCATCGGTAAAACGGCCTGTAACCTTCTCTTACATCTCAAAAGATGACAAGACCAAAGGCGAGACGCCATGTATAGCCACTATGGGATGGGGTGCATATTCAAAGTATCTGCTTACATTGACAGCGATATTCTGTTTCATAAGTTTTTCAATAGAATATTTCAACTTCGCCAATGTGGGTCAGATTCTGATTATGACCGGGGCAAGTACTCTTTTTACTTTCATGGTACTGATAAGTACCGACTGCATACTTGACTCATATAATGCGAAAAGATTATAGTCTTGGCAACCGTAAATATGTCATAGGGGGATTTCTGTGTGCCATTGTCCTGATATACCTCATAAGATTGTTTACCTTGCAGATAGGTAACGATGTTTATAAGGAAAGCGCGGAAAGCAATGCCTTTCTGCGTAGAATAATGTATCCCGCACGCGGATTGGTATATGACCGTAACGGCGAACTTGTGGTGCTGAACCGTCCTGCATATGATGTGATGCTCATCCCGCGCGATATAGGAGCGGCAGGGTTCGACACATTGGCTCTGTGTGAGACACTCGATATCACACGCGATGAACTTCTGGCGCGATTGGACGATATGAAAAATCCCCGTAAGAATCCGGGGTATTCCACCTATACACCCCAGAAACTTATCTCTCATCTGTCGCAGGAAGATTACGGGCGGTTGCAAGAGAAGCTCTACCTGTTTCCGGGATTCTTTATCCAAAAGCGTACGGTAAGGGAGTATGCCACTCCTGCCGGTGCAAATGTACTGGGCAATATACGTGAGGTGTCGAGTAGCGATATAGAACGCGATTCCTATTACCGCGCCGGCGACTATACCGGGGACCTCGGAATAGAGAAAAGCTATGAGACGTTGCTGCGCGGACGTAAAGGAGTGGAGATTCTCATGAAAGATGCCCATGGGCGTATCAAGGGGAAATATGAGAATGGTATTCATGATATAGCTCCCGAATCTGGCAAGAACCTTACATTGGGTATAGATATCAAGCTTCAGGAATATGGCGAGAAGCTTATGGCCGGCAAGCGTGGCGCAATAGTGGCTATAGAACCGCAGACCGGAGAGGTGCTTTGCCTTGTAACATCACCGAACTATGACCCTTCGCTGCTTGTGGGTAAAGACCGCGGACGTAACTATGCCAGTCTTGTGAGAGACCCGCAGAAACCATTGTTCGACCGCGGACTGCAAGGTACATATCCGCCAGGTTCTACATTTAAACCTACCCAAGGATTGATATTCCTGCAGGAGGGAACCGTAACAACATCCACAATGTATCCCTGTCATAGAGGTTATGTAAACAAATTGCGTGTCGGTTGCCATCCACATGGCTCTCCTATAGCCATCAAACCGGCATTACAGACAAGTTGCAATGCCTATTTCTGCTGGGGATTCAAGAATTTCATAGACAAACGCGGTACAAAGCCTGCCGGGCAACTTGAAAAATGGAAGAATTATATGGTTGAGATGGGATATGGATATCGTCTTGGGATTGATCTGCCACATGAAAGCCGTGGATTTATACCTAATCCCGATTTCTACAGTAGTTCGTTTCGTGGAGCTAACTGGAGTGCCAACAGTATAATATCCATTTCGATAGGTCAGGGAGAAATACTCGCCACGCCTTTGCAGATAGCAAATCTATGTGCCACTATAGCCAACCGGGGATGGTATCGCACTCCACACGTGGTAAAAGAAGTGGCCGACACGGTCATTGATTCCAAGTATACCGAGAAACATAAACCTAAAATCAGGAAAGAATATTATGATGTCGTGGCCGAAGGTATGCGCATGGCCGTTCTCGGCGGTACTTGCCGTGGCGCGAATATTCCGGGAATCGAGGTTTGTGGCAAAACCGGTACTGCCCAGAATCCTCATGGCAAGGACCATTCGGCATTTATGGGTTTCGCACCTTATGGCAATCCCAAGATCGCAGTGGCGGTGTACGTGGAAAATGCAGGTTACGGTGCGGCATTCGGTGTGCCGATCGGCTCGCTGATGATCGAGAAATATCTTAACGGAGATATATCGGAAGGCCGGAAACATATAGAAGAAAGAATGGTTGCCAGCAAAATTTCTTTCTGAAGCAGATGACATACAGCAAAATTAAATAAACTGATGGATTACAGAAACCGCGATAACAGTATATCGGTATTCAAGGCTATTGACTGGATTACCATAGTGCTTTACCTCCTGCTTGTGGTCGGGGGCGCGGTAAGCATATATGCCGCGAGTTACGACTTTGACGCCACTTCCATGTTCTCACTAAAAGAGTTCTCCGGTAAACAGTTTATGTGGATCGGACTGTCTCTATTTATCGGTTGTATGCTTTTGCTGATAGATTATCGCATGTATGAAGCGTATGCCTACCCTATTTACGGCGTTGTGGTGCTTGTCCTTATCGCTACGATCTTTCTTGCGCCCAATATCAAGGGGTCCCGTTCCTGGCTTGTATTCGGCCCGGTGTCTCTCCAACCGGCGGAATTCGGCAAGTTTGCAACGGCTCTTGCGCTCGCGAAACTTTTCGACTCATACAATTTCGTTCTGAATGCGAAGATAAGCAATTATTTCAGGGCTCTTATAATTATATTTATACCTATTTGCCTTATATTGTTGCAGCATGAAACCGGAAGTGCATTGGTATATATATCGCTCGTATTCGTGCTGTATCGTGAGGGAATGAGTGGTCTTGTACTGTTCGGCATCCTTTGTGCCATAGCCTTCTTTGTGGTTGCCGTCAAGTTTTCAACTCCGTTGCTGTTGGGAATACCGGCAGGAGAATTTACCGTTTTCATATTGATTATGGTGGTTCTCGTAGCTCTCCTTGCCTTTTTCTGCAAGGATGCCTACGTTGCCCGTAACGTGCTTGTAGGCTTTTTGGCAAGCGGTGCCATTGTTGGCATTCTCGCCGCTTTCGGAGTTATAGTGCCGGGATTGGTATATTTTCTGGTCGCAATAATCGGTGCGCTTGTGTATGTAGGAATGTATATGTTCAAGCGACATATCCAGCGGTATCTGATTACAATTGCATTTACATTGGTTTCTGTTGGTTTCTTGTTTTCCGTAAACTATGTTTTCGGTAATGTTCTGGAACCTCATCAGCAAATGCGTATAAAGGTGGCACTCGGAATAGAGGAAGACCTGAGAGGTGCCGGTTATAACGTGAATCAGTCAAAGATAGCCATAGGCTCCGGTGGTTTGGTCGGCAAAGGATTCCTTAACGGCACCCAGACAAAGTTAAAGTATGTGCCTGAACAGCATACAGACTTCATATTCTGCACTATTGGTGAAGAAGAGGGTTTTGTAGGGTCTGCGGCAGTTCTGTTGCTTTTCCTTGCCTTCATATTGAGGCTTATACACATCGCCGAACGCCAACGCACGCCATTCGCACGTGTGTATGCATACAGCGTCGTGTCATATCTGATATTCCATTTGATGATCAATATAGGAATGGTCATAGGGTTATGCCCTGTAATCGGAATACCGCTTCCGTTTTTCAGTTACGGCGGATCGTCTCTATGGGGTTTTACAATATTGTTATTCATACTTCTGCGGCTTGACGCCGCCCGGATAGAACGTCGCGATTGAAAAAATTCGCATAAAGACAAAAGATATCGCCAATCGATACAAACAATCGATTGGCGATATCTTTTTAATTTCGGAGGATTATCCTATAAGTTCTCTATGGTGAAACTGTCCGCATCTTTCCATGCCGGGAATTTGGCGCGGAAACTTTCAAGCTTCTCAAGCGAGAGCGAGGCGTATATCAGAGGCGATTCCGCATTGTCGCTATCCTGATTTTCGGAGAATGAGGCCATGGTTTTACCTTTGAAGTCTATTACCATGGAAGAGCCGTCATATTCGAATCCACCCAGATCTTTACCCAGGCAATCCACTCCACAGACATAAGATTCATTTTCAATAGCACGGGCTACCAACAATTTGTTCCAGGCGTCGACCCTTACTTTAGGCCAGTTGGCCACGCCAATGAGCAGGTCGTATTGATTGTCTACATTACGGCACCATACGGGGAAACGGATATCGTAACATACAATCATGGCTATGTTCCACCCACGGAATCTCACTTTCAGACGCTCGTATCCCCGGGAAAATGAATTGTGTTCTCCGGCCATCGTAAAAAGATGTCTCTTGTCGGCGAATGTCTCTTCGTCGCCCGGTTCTATGAAGAATGCCCTGTTGCATAGAGATCCTCCGACATCGGCGATGAAACTACCGGCTATGGCCATATTGTATCGTGTGGCAAGTCTCTTCAGTTCGGCTATTGTCTCTCCGCTGCTGCGCTCGGCCATAGGACGTATGTGCTCCTTGTCGCCGGCCGGAAAGCCGGTAGAGAATGTCTCGGGCAATATCAGCAGATCGGTATCAGGATGTATTCTCGAAGCAATTGTCCCAAGAGTTTTAAGGTTTGCCTCCTTGTCTTCCCATTTTATCCGCATGGGACATAGGCATACGTTAAGGTTGTTCATCGGTCAGGAATTTGTCGGGATATTTGGCCCAGTCTTTTTTGTCGGCATAAAAGTTTTTCACTCTACGTAAATCCTCGTCAATGTCCGGACCCGGGAAAATAAATGAATCAAAAACTATTGTCTTGGTCCTGTAGTCAAGTCCCGCAAGCAGTACCGGCACACCGGCGCCTTTGGCGATGGTCAGGAATCCGGTTTTCCATTTTGCGTTGGCAGACCGCGTTCCTTCAGGAGTGACAGCGAGGTTAAGGTAGGCCGAATGCTTGAATTTCTCAATGATGCTTGCGGTAAGCGAGTGCCTTTTGTCCCTCGCGTCCGTAGGTCTGCGATTTACAGGTATGCCGCCAAGAGCATTCAATAAATACTTCAGAGGGAAGAAAAACCAGAATTTCTTCATTAAGAAATTGGCTTTTCTTCCCATAGCTTTATATGCGGTAAGTCCTAAAAGGAAATCGAGATTGGAGGTATGAGGAGCCACACATATCACACATTTGTCTGGCAGACAGACTTTGCAGTCAATCTTCCATCCCGTAAGACGAAACAGTGTGTTCCAGATACCCATTGGTTTTCGGAGCCTTATTTAGCAATTTCTTTGTTTGCCTCTTTCTCGGAGGCCGGAAGTGCGGCGTTGAAGATTTTAAGTCCTTCGTTCACCTGATCGGTGAAGTCTTTCTCTATCTTGTTGAAAAGAGAGCGGAAGAATTCTTTCTTAGCTTTGCTGTATTCGGCTACATCGGCAAAACCTTTGCGGCCGCGGTCAAAGAAAACATTGGCGTTGTTTTTTGTATTGTATACCGCCCCGAGAATTATTGTGTATGCTTTCTGAAGGCCATCTTTATCGGCGCCTTCTACATTTTCATATGCAATAGCGATTTCGCTGATAATCGAGGCTCCGAGAGCGTCGACATATTTTTTAAATTCTCTTTTGTTTGCCATAATCCAATAATAATAAGAATATGTTGAAAAGTATATATCCCACCCCTATAAACTATAACAACACCCGGCTAAGATTGTTCCGCAGGGTGTTGTTATAGTTTTTTATATCAGATAGCATCTTACACTGCCTATAGGGAGTTTGCCTATGATTACCAAAGGTATTCTTTCGGAATCATATGAGAGCCATGCGTCTATGTCATCGCTTGATTTTTTGCCGTTGTCAGAGGTGAAGTTGAATCTGATGTGATACGCCTTGCGTTTGGTCCCGTTTTTCATTTTCGCATCTTCTATTCCAAGACTGCGTATTTTCACCGTTTCCCGTTTGCTACCGGAAAAAAGGATAGTTTTCACAACCTTTCCTTTGTCAAGAGCGGAATAATCTATTGTGCGCAGATAATAGAACACCGACAGCATATCGTATGCCGCGTTTGAGGCCGTCATTGACGCGTTGGAGGTTTTGATCTTCCCATCTTTTTCGCGTCTTTTTTCAACTGTACCCTTTACCACACTCCCTGAATATGAAAAACGGATATCATCTTTGGAGAATTTTCCGCCTTCATGAGCGATTCTGATATAGCGTTGTGGACGAAATCCATCTTTCGCAACTTGCGAATAAAGGGTGTCGCGAACCTGGTATATCTTGTCGGCCCATGGTTTTGTGCGCCCGGTAAGTATAAGTTCATAGTTATTGCCTTTGTTTTTTAACGACAGATTGGCCGTGCCCGCATCTTTATGAATGAGTCCCCACTTATATGTAATTACATAGTTGAGGCTTTCATCTGAAAAAGATTTTTTCGCACCCGTCGTGGCAGCCGAAGCGAAAGCAAACGATATGATGGAGAGAAGCAGTAAAACCGAAATAGATAGCGTTCTTTTCATAGTGCTTTCAAATTAGAGAGTCCGGTTAATTCCGGACTCTCTTTTGACAGCTTTAACAGCTATAAGTTTAACTGTGGACCTATTCTAAAGGTAAGCTTCGAGCATACGCTGAAGATCTGCCGCACTATGTACTCCAGAACCTCTCCATTCAAGTTTGTTGTTCTTGAATATCATAAGTGTCGGAACCGACTGTATGGAGTATTTGGCCGACAGTTCTTCGTTCTTGTCCACATCTATTTTTATTATCCTCACTCTATCTCCCATCTTTTCATGCAGTTCATCAAGTATGGGATGCATCATTTTGCAAGGTCCACACCAAGTGGCGAAAAAGTCGACTAACACGGGAGTCGGAGACTGGATGATTTCTTCAAATTTTTCCATAATACAATTACATTTAAAAATGTCTTCTTTCTAAGAAACAGATATTGGTCCGGTCAGGTTCAATTAGAGCCTTTACGAGTGGATATTCCATTTTTTATTCTTAATTTTACACAATAAATAACTATCAGGACACTATGTATTCAGTTGGCAGAATACTCTATATCTTTTATCAATGGGTCATAGCCGGCCCTATATTCATCGTGGTTACGTTTTTCACGGCACTCATAACCATAATCGGCACGACAATATTCGGAACGCACGGGTGGGGATATTATCCGGCCCATTTGTGGAGTCGTTTCGTATGTTGCCTATGGATGATACGCGTAAAGGTCGTAGGACGTGAGAATATAGATAAGCACACATCCTATGTGTTTGTTGCCAATCATCAAGGAGCGTTTGATATATGGGCCATTTACGGTTATCTGAACCATAATTTCAAATGGCTCATGAAAGCAGGTCTTGAAAAGATATTCATGGTTGGACCGGCATGCCGCAAGTCTGGCCACGTGTTTGTGGACGACAGCAGTCTTACATCTATCCGAAGCACAATCGCCGATTCCGAATCTAAATTGAAGGGGGGCATGTCTCTTGTCATTTTCCCGGAAGGAAGCCGTAGTTGGGATGGTAAGATGATTCCATTTAAGCGTGGTGCTTTCATGCTTGCGGCGGAGTTTAAACTTCCGGTGGTCCCGATTACTATAGACGGCTCTTTCAAGGCGATGCCGCGATATACCTATGCATGTCATCCCGGTACAATAGTCCTGACAATACATAAGCCCATATATCCCGGAGAGCGTGGATTCAACACACGCCAGCTTATGGCGCAATGCCGCGAGACAATCCAGTCTTCCCTCCCGGAAGAGTATCGTGGCGATTCGGAAGGCCGAGGGGAAAGGGAGTTGACTTTCAAAGAAAAGCTGAACTGAGGTTTTATAAAGTCTTCCATGATGGAAAACAACATCAAAACGGTTTTAAGTATAGCCGGCTCTGACAGTAGCGGGGGCGCGGGCATTCAGGCTGACCTGAAAACCTGTTGTGCATTGAACGTGTATGGCATGACGGCCATAACCGCACTGACAGCCCAGAACACTTTAGGCGTGCAAGGTATCGCTGATACGAAACCTGAATTCGTAAAAGCACAGATAAAGGCGATTGTCGAAGATATAAGCCCAGATGCCGTAAAAATCGGTATGCTCGGTAATTCCGGAATAGCACATGCTGTGGCCGACTCCATAAGGGAGTTCGGACTTAAGAATGTAGTGCTCGACCCGGTGCTCGTGGCTTCTGCCGGGAGTTCTCTTTCGGGCGATACCGAAGAGACTGTAAGGGTAATGATAAACGAATTGGCGCCTTTGGCTACTTTGGTTACTCCTAATATTCCTGAGATGGAATGGTTATCGGGTATGGTTATAGATTCCGAAGACATTCGGTTATTTCCCTTGAGGCTTATGGAGCTTGCCGGATGTAAAGCCGTGTTGCTTAAGGGCGGACATGGCGATGATGATTATGCGACCGACTATCTTGCCTATCATGATAAAAATGGCGGCATATGTGAACGTACCTATTCCGTCGCCAGAGTTTCTACTCCCAACAATCATGGTACCGGCTGCACTCTTTCGACAGCGATAGCTTGCTATCTCGCCAAAGGGGAGGAACTGCCTGTCGCGATTGAAAAAGGGAAATACTTTGTAACCGAAGCGTTGAAAGGCAGCCGATTAAAGAAGATCGGCAAAGGAACAGGTCCGCTTGATTTCTTTGCGCTTAAAAACACATAAGATATGAAGATTTATCTCAACGACAGAATTATAGAGTTCGCATGCGAGGCAGAGCCGACAGTATCGCGTCTCGCAGAACAGGAAAACATAGGATCGCGTGGTGTGGCCTTGGCTATTAATGACAAGGTTGTACGTAAGAATATGTGGGATGCCACTCTGCTAAAGGAAGGAGACAAGGTAACAGTTGTAAAAATCGCTTTCGGCGGTTGACAAAAGGCTGTATAGGAGATGTTCTTGAAGATCGGCATCACTCTGCCCGGGTCCGGTAATCCCACGGCAGATGAAATATCTTGCGAAGGGAAACTTATAAAATGTTTTCTTGCGCAGAAAAAGATTGATATCGTGCATATCAGGAAGCCGGATTGGAGCCGGGAAGAAACAGAGGCCTTGATTAATTCCATTTCATCTGATCTGCATACGCGGATAAAATTGCATGATCATTTCTCGTTGTTGAACCGATTTGATCTTGGAGGTGTGCATCTTAATTCGCGTAATCCGGTGCCACCATCCAACGCACGTTCCGTAAGCAAAAGCCTGCACTCTATAGCGGAACTTATGGCAACCTGTGGGACGTGTTATGATTATGTAACCCTCTCCCCTATTTACGATTCTATATCAAAGCCCGGTTACAACTCTCCTTTTCCAGAAGACCTCTCTTCGCTTACACCATTTATTGTAGGGAAAAATGTAGTGGCTTTGGGTGGAGTTACCCCGGAAAGATTGCCTTTTCTTGAAAGTATCGGGTTTTACGGAGCAGCGATGATGGGAGCTCTCTGGAATGAACCCTGTTGACACAGGTAATGTTCTAAGAATACTAAAACACATATATATGCTGCAGTATATTACAAATACGGAATGTAAAGTTCCGGTTACAGATCAGATTCGCGAAGTCATAAAGGGAGGTGGCCGCTGGATTCAGATAAGAATGAAGGGAGCTTCCGACGAAGAGATAAAAAAAGTAGTGGATGAGATAATGCCATTGTGCATTGAGAAAGAAGTTTTCCTGATACTTAACGACAATCCGGAATTGGCCAAGGCTCTTAATGTGGGGGGCGTTCATCTTGGCAAAACAGATATGCTTCCCTCTCAGGCCAGGTTGCTGCTTGGCGCGGCGGCGGTGATTGGATGCACTGCAAACACTTTCGACGACATACTCGCTGTGAGAAGTCTCGATGTGGATTATATAGGAATTGGTCCGTACAGATATACTGAGACTAAGAAGAATCTTGCACCTGTACTCGGTATTGAAGGGATAAAGGCTATAACAGCCCAAATGACGGCAAAAGATATAACGCTGCCGACAGTTGCTGTAGGCGGCATAAGGCTTGAGGATGTTGAACCGCTTATGACCGAGGGAGGCGTAAATGGGGTCGCTGTAAGCGGAGCCATAGCGTTTGCCGATGACATAGCCGCAGAAACAGCCCGATTTGTCGATGCTTGCGCGACAGCCGCTAAAAAGAAATAAAGAAATTTAAATATACAAAACGGAACCCCGGCATCTCTGTCGGGGTTCCTGCATTATGTGAAAAAACTGTTTTATCTTCCTCCTGCCGTGGAATGGTCTGCGTTGGCGTCGATATCCACGAGTTTTTGAGCGCCTCGTTTCTGCCGCCCCCATTGCAGATTATAGTTTATTGCTATGTATGGCATGCGCATATCAAGACGCATATGCTGCTCGTTGGTGTTCCATTTACTCCGAGACTCGCTTCCCTGATCGTATTTGCCGAACGGCATTATGATACCCGCGCTGAACTGCCACGATTTCCAGTTGTAACTGAGATCGATGATATTCATATCTTCTCCCCATGATATTTTTTCGCCCCATAAGTCGCGCTGGGCACGGATATATTGTCCTGTGAGAGTGAATCCCCAATGAGAGACTGATATCTCCGCGTTGCCGCTCCATCCGTCGCTATGCAAGTCATATCCCGTACCACGCATACGTTCCATTCTGTATTGAAGATAGCCGCTGAGCATAAGCCAATTCGGTATGATGTCAATTTGAGGAGCGAGGAAGAACGAGAGATTCTGCAACCCGCGGCTGTTTTCATATGTGGTTATGAGTCGGTTGTCGTTCCAATACAGGAGCGGGGTTATGGCGTTGGGCGAAGTGAAGGCTCTCACACCGAAAATACCGTTTACACGTGGCAAATTGAATCCGTAGCGGAACGTCAACATATATGAGTTGGCAGTCTTTATATTCTGATTACCTACGCGCCACTGAAAACCGTCAAGCTGCTGGGGCACGATGTTGGTTTCGGCGAGAGATGGTGTTGATTGCCATGATGTGAAGTTGAGGCGGAAATTATGATTCTGGTTCAAAGAGTAAGTGATGGTAGCCTGAGGACGCGGACTCCATGAATGGTTTCCCTGATTCGTTTCCTTAAATAGAAAATCGGTATATTGCACACCCATACCGGCGGTTGCCGTCCATTTGCCGAAGCGATGGAAATATTCCGCGAAGAAGTAGACTTTGTCTTGTCGCTGATGGAATATCTTTCCGTCAAGGTTCTCATAGTGAGAGCGGTTACGATTGGCCGTGTAAGATGCTCCGGCAGTCAGACGGCCATTTCCCCAATTCTTAATATAATTGGCTTCTACTGCATAGGCCTGGTTCCTGTCCTTGATCGAGGTGTGTATGTCTGTAAGATAATTCGGAGAATACTGCATTTGCTCCAGGTAATCTGAAAAAGATCGTCCGAAATAGAAAGAACTGCTGAAATCCACAATCAACATCTGCTTTTTTGGAAGGTTTTGGTGCCAATAAAGTGAAACCGATGGTGTAGGCCCCGTGTTCCCGTGCGATTCAGTCAGCAGTATATTATCCAAGCCGTTGCTCATCGAGAGAATACCTCGGTAAAGAGTCTTGTCGGTTACATTTTGCCATAGGCGGAGTTCCGCCATCACCACAGTCGTGTCCGGTTTGATGTAACTGTATGAAGCCCACGCCCCGGCCTGGGTATTATCAAGCGATCCGCCGCGCGATGTTTCATTGCGCGTCAGGGATGTTCCGTCGGGATACATGAACGTCTCTTTATAATCGCGGTGTGTCTTTATCTTATTGGTGAGTTTGTATTGGCCTCCCACTTCCCATTGGGAACGACCTGTGTTGAATTTAGCGTCGGCCATATAGAATCCCCATGCCTGATTTACTGCCGGACGGGCCATAGTCATCAGTGAACCACCTACGGTAGGATTCGTTACAATGAAATTCAGCACATAATTAGCACCGCCATAGCGAAGACCCGGGTTGTCGATCCATTCTACGCGCTTTATCGTTTCCGGTAGCAGTGCCCGCACTTGGTCAACAGTCGATTCGCGACCGTTTATGCGCACCTGTACCGACTGCCCGGACGCGCGGATAGAGCCAAGTGCGTCGCTGACACTTAAAGATGGTATCATGAGATTATTGAGCAACTGCATGCCGTTTTTCGAGTTCTCGACAGCACTTTTTGATGGATGATAGACATCCATGTCCGCTTTCCTTATGACTTTAGGTGCCTGGATCTCTATTTCCTGAAGTTCCTGTAATTTTATCGAATCATTTTCAACATCCTGAGCTGATGATAACAACGGGAACAATGTTGTGAAAATAAGAAGTTTGTTGAACCCCAATCTCTTTGGAGTCATGTGTTCTTTGCTATGTCCTGTCATAGTGTCTAATAAATCATTTTAATATTTAGCATACGGCCAAATAGCGCCGCCGGCATAAGATTACAAAACTTATACCTAAATGTCAACCTGTTATCAATAAGCTAAATACAAATTAAGATGATTGTACGATTCCGGACGGTCATCCCGTTTCGGACAATAAATGCTCTTTGTGGCCAAACCTTCGCCAACTCAATAATTCAAATATCTCCATAGCACCATCAGGTTATTATCAAACATTCTCTAACACTTGCGTAAGCCACTGGGATTGATGCGATGAAAATGCCTACCGCAACCTATTTGCGGGTAGCGAGTGGAGCGGCTATATATTGCGCCGTCCGATTCATCACTCAGTGTTAAATACAAACATTCTCAGTGAACATACCTTTATAATGCAAAACTACTGTACCGTTATATTTCAGACATCAACAAATGTTGAAAAGTGACATTCCCTTTCAGATATTTTTTCTTAATCTACTTAGATGAGTGGGCGTGATTTTCAGGAAAGAAGCGATATTGCGAAGTGAGAATAGCGAGAATAAGTCAGGATGCAGGGAAATCAATTCGTTGTATCGCTGCTGAGGGGTCTTGGTATATAAATCCTTGTATCTGTCATAAACGGTGCTGAACACGGCCTCAGTAGATTCCAATATGACGGACATAAGCTCATTGTCTTGATTCAGACGCTCTTGAATCTGTTTTGTCGAAACACACAGAATATCGCATGGTGTGGTGGCTATTACAGAGGTGCGGGCCTTTATGCCGTGAAAGGAGAATGGGAAATCGGAAACAAATTCACCGGCAAATTCCAATCCTAATATATACTCGGTACCGTCCGTGCCATAAGCCGTATATTTTAGTGTTCCCGACTGTATGAATCCGAAATATCTTGCCACTTCTCCTTCCCGGAAGAAGTAATCACCTCGATTGTAATGAATGGGAACACCTTCCTCCATACATAGTTTCTCCCAGTATTCCACTGCCGGGCAGTCAATATAGGAATTGAATTTTTTATAGTTCATAATCAAAACCGTGGTTTACGGCCGGGGTATAAAATAATACGTGAGCCAACTATGCCACTTCCAAACTGACGGTCGTAGGAAACCGAATGATGCGGATGTAACGATAGAGGCCCACGCTATAGGCGTGAGAACCACTATGCCATCTCTTGCATCATTAGAAAATTTCCTACGTTTTCAGTTTACAAGATGAGCATAACGCTATTTATATCTCAATATGTCGTGCAGAGGAATGATCCTCCGCGGTGCAAATTTAACTATAATTCCCGAGTTTAAGGATGCATCACCCTAATTATTGTTGAATTGATAAAACGTACCCTTCCGTCATGTTGTAAATAATTGAGACGGAGGGGAAATCTAAGCGCAGGTATATCAAGAACTATCGGATATATGCGAAGATATAGTATTGTCAATAACGCTTGATTAATCTTATGATTTCATTTTTGAATAAATAAATCTATCGGTTAGCCATTTGCGGATGGGAATGTCGTAAGCTTTCACACTTGCGTAAGCCACTGCGATCGAGGCGATGAATATGCTGACCGCAACCCAGATGTGGGTGCCGAGCGGAGCGTCGGCATGTTGCGCCGCCCAGTTCATCTGCACATATATCATGGGATAGTGGGTGATATAGAGCGGATAGGAAATCATGCCGAGAAATTTGCATATGGAAGTTGTGCGTTTCCCTTTCAACTCGCTTCCGGCTCCGGCGGCTACTATAGCAGGATACACGAACAGAATTACTAAGGCGCAGTAAAGTCCGTTAAGCCATGCATGTGTCTCACCTCCGATATGAGGAACCACTAAAGTGGCGGCTACCGCGCATGAGCACCATGTCATCGCGCCACGTTTGATCTTGATACGCCATTTGCTCAGCCGATAGAGCAGCAGTCCTCCGAAGAACGGATAAAGCAGACGGCACATACCGATATATATTTGGTCTGGTGTCAGCCCGAAACCACCTATGACGGTATATTTAGCATAGTTCCGAATTTCGAGAAGTCCGGACACGTCGATGTTCATGACGAGGTCAATCGTCAGAAATGCCGACAGAAATACGAAGACAGCGAGTAAAATAGTATTGAACCGGCGTATAAGCAACGCGTAAAGGATATTGGCGATATACTCCCACAGAAGCGACCATTGCGCTCCGTTAAGAGAGTTTATTTCCTTCCAACCACGGATATCCATTGATGGCGGTGTAGGAAACATTATGCAACCGAGCACAAGTATCAGCAGCACTTTCCACCACGGAGTCTGCATCACAAGTTCGAATCCTGGTGCAGCTCCGAAATAGAACCAGAACGCACCGATAAAAGACCCAAGTATCACCATCGGTTGCAGGCGTATCAGTCTGCGTTTGAAGAAATTCCAGGTTGACATCCGTTTCCAGCGGTCATCATAGGCGTAGCCTATCACGAACCCCGAAAGAACAAAAAAGAAATCTACAGCAAGATAACCGTGATTGAGTATCTGGTCTCTCGGGCCGCTTGAATATGTTTCAAATAAATGAAACGCCACCACTATCATGGCGGCTACTCCACGAAGTCCGTCAAGTATTTCAAATCTCGGTTTTGAGGATAATGGAATTGCTTCAGGTGTCATAAATATTATGTTAGTTATGAAGCAAAGTTAGTAAGAATGCATTGCATTATATTTACTGATAGTTTAAAATAATTGAACTATATTTGCATTATGGACACCGCGGCATTTATACTTGATTATGTCTGTCTTCCCCCTGTTCGCCAGATAGGCGCGCATTCCCATTCCAAATGGGAATTGTCGCATGTAATATGTGGTGCCGGGGTACGTACTGTCGGCGACCTCACAGAGCCTATCTCCGAAGGGGAAATAATACTTATCCCGCCACACATTTCTCATGTGTGGAAATTTGACCCGACATATACGGATGCAGACGGAAATATATCGAATATAACGATCCTCTTCGAAACGGCGACACTTGATAGACTCGCATTCGCGATTCCGGAGATAACCGGTGTAGTAAATAAGCTAAAATCGCTGACCAATGCTATATGTCTCGGTGGGACTGCATATGATAAGGCGTATGAATTGCTGGGAGACATGCGTGGTATAACGCCCAATGCACGTACACCGAAAATGATTGAGTTACTCCAGGCGATAGCTGCCGCAGACATTTATGTTTCTGCTGGGCGAAACAATACGTTGAGCCGTATCGAACAGCGTCTTGAAAATGTGCGGGTGTTCTGTAATTGCAATTACGCCCGTGAAATATCGCTTGAAGAAATGGCTGCCCATGTAGGAATGAACAAGTCGGCGTTCTGCACGTTCATGCGCCGCCATGCCGGAAAGAGCTTTTCAGAATTTATGAATGATATCCGTCTCGAACGTGCTGTTGAAATGCTGCTTCACACAGACAAGAACATAGCAGACATAGCCTATGATAGCGGTTTTGCCAGTGTAACTTATTTCAACCGTCTGTTCCGAAACAAGTATAACCGCACCCCAAAATCAGTAAGGATTGAAAAAGCGGCTCCGGCTATGCCGGAACCGCCATTATGATCTCTTATCCGCTTTAGAGCATGTTTATTTTTAACACAAATAAAAGAACATACTTTTAGCGAATATATACTTTGGCTACTTTGGATCCTTTTCGGCATAGATAGATGCCGTTTACAGGATTATCCACACGTATACCCTGCAGATTATAGTATTCAACTGTTTCTTCTGGCTGGACTCCCATTTCTTCCATAGAAGTGGGATTGCTGAGTACGATACGGTAGTCTTTGCCGCCGTTATTGTCCCAGTCGCTGCCGGTGTTGGTAACAAAGCTGATATGAGTAACCGTCTGTTCCGGATTATTGAACGGACCTATTTTTACTTCATATTTCCCTTCGGAGTTACGTGTGAAAGGCGTGCGGGCCGCTTTTCCGTCTGAGTGATATTGCGAGCCTGCGGGAAGATATGCCTCGATGGGTTTCTCGAAATCGTTCACACCCCAATGCAGGATAATACCTTCGCGTCCGTTAGGTGCCGTGATGGTAATGATATCGTTTATTGTCGGGTTTTCAGGAGAGATAGTGTACGATCCCAGTACCGAAGGCTGGTCGGGGTCGATTTGCGTTCCTTTACCTACATATACATGCAGAATCATCGATCGGCTCACATTGCCTTTATTGTCGGTCGCCTCGATATAGTAATCTACGAGAACATTCTCCAGACCCTTTATTTCTGCTGAGTATTCCTCTGCTTTGTAAGTCGGAAGCGGATTGGTAATGGACGCAATGTTCTTGCCGCTCATCTCGATTTCCTGCCATGGTCCTACTTCATCGCCGCCGGCATATGTCTCATTCTGATTTGACGCCAGAGAATTGATGCCGTCTTTATCCACACGATATTTGAGTTTAACCGATTTGAGCCCGCTCAGGTCGTACACATAGCTCCAAACGGTGAAGTCTGACGGCTGGGAAATTCCCCATTCCGTTCCACCGGGATTATAGGGTTCGCGCTGCGGGTGGTATATCGACGGACCGGTCTTGTCATCTCCGGAGGCAACTACCGATGCCACTTTCCCTACAGCGAGATTCGCGGCCGTGGCCGGTTTGGAATCCCATTGCTCCGTACCGTCCCAATACCAGTAGCAACTTGTTTCGCCGCACATAAGATTGTTCCAGGCTTCAGTTACATCACTGTTGTCAGGATCTATTGCAGCTGCTGTCTTAACGTGGTTCGAGGCTGCCGTGATGATGCCCCAACTATTGTGGTCAGGACTGTATTTTTCGGTAGTGCCGGGATAAGATCCTTTGTCGCCGTTCCATTTCAGGAATTCCGGATCGGCACCTGCACCCCACCAGCTGCCGCTCTCCACATGGATAACGTCATCATCGGCAGGAGGGAATTGATCAAGGTAGTCCTGCACGGTAGTGCATTCAAAACGGTCGGGATTAGCCCTAAGCCAATTCACGAATTCCTGGAAGTTGGAACCATAATAGCTCGCCGAACCGCCGCCGTGATTATCTCCGTCATGATGAAGGACCACAAGGATAGGATGCTCGGGGTCATTATTGAAAGCTTCAAGCTGACTCAAGCATTTTTCATATTGTAGTGCGCCGAAACCGCCTCGACCATCCTCGTTGCCGAATACGAGAGATGTAGGTACGGCTATCATCTTGTATTCAGTACCGTCTGTCGGGTCAACATACTTCATCCAATGCGGACGATGACCCCATGCGGCCGAAATCTGACCCGGACAGTAAAGATCGTTTATGTGCGTCCAGTCGCCTGGGTTCTCGTTGATTACATCGGCCTGATTGGGTTCTACCATAGAGAAATTCTTAACCCATGGGTAGTTCTTTGTGGCGCGATCGAAGTGCGAGTTGTCTACCATAGCCCACTGGATACCCTCTTTCACGAGAGCCGGAATCATATGTTCCTCAAAGGCGTTCTCGGGAGGGAATATGCCTTTGGAATAATTCATGCCCGGGAAATTCTCGTTAAAACATTCGCGGTGCTTCTGAATCTGTTTACGGGCATCCTCTTCATCGATAAGAGCCATCAGAGGGTGATAATAACCGAACGCCACCATGTCGATGCGCGGATTTCCCAGAGATGTCTTTTTACCGATGTACTCTTTCCAGGACTTCTTCCAGTTCTGGAAATGAGACGTGTTCTGCTCAAGGACGTTGAGATTCTCCACAAGTGAACCTGAGAAGGAAACCTGTGCTCCTCCCGGTAGGTTGTGGGCTATCAGTTTGTCAACCGCCTGAGCCGGCCAGCTGGTATAAGCTCCTGTCCTTGACGTGAAAACATCAAGAAGATCGTAGCTTAAAGAACCTCCTTCGTGAGTTTCTATCACATTTTCTCCCGGTGTGTAGATAGGCTGATGCATATGCCACTGGAAGGCAATGTAGATTTTTGGTTGTTGAGCTGCAGCTGTGAGACATGTAAGTAATGCTGCTCCTAAAATCGCTTTTCTCATACGATAATGATTTGGTACAGTTATGATTTGGTATTAGTTTTCAAGAATAAAGCAAATACGATTATTAACACCGCAAATATAAGAAATATATTTTACATTCCTTTAACTTTAATTTACTTTGAACATGAGCTAAGCATACTCTCATTCTATATAAGCATACTCTCATTCTCTAAGTCATCGCTACACATGGGTAAAATGTCGAAGATGTTTTGGACTGATAGCGGTTTTTCATTAAATTTGTCTTTCTCCGCTATATGATGATTCGGAGTCTTGACTGTAGCGATGACGTGCGAATTTGTTATCCCGATTCAGTGAATCATTGGCGGAATGGGGTAATTTTATTAGAAATGAAAGATATACTGAAAATAGGAGACCGAGAGTTTACTTCCCGTCTCTTTGTAGGTACGGGTAAATTCTCTTCGCCCGATCTGATGCTCGCCGCCATCAAGGCCTCGGAATCACAGATGATAACCGTGGCCATGAAGCGGGTTAATCTTCTCAATGAGGCTTCAGACGAAATGATGACCCATGTAAACAGGGATCATGTGCAGCTTCTGCCAAATACTTCCGGTGTGCGCGATGCTAAGGAAGCGGTTCTTGCCGCCCAGATGAGTCGCGAGATATTTGAAACCGACTTTATAAAACTCGAGATTCACCCGGACCCACGCTATCTTATGCCTGACCCGGTAGAGACTCTGAAAGCCACGGAAATGCTTGCAAAAGATGGATTCGTGGTGCTGCCCTATGTGCAGCCGGATCCGGTATTATGTAAATTGCTTGAAGAAGCAGGTTCCGCCGCAGTAATGCCTCTTGCCGCTCCTATAGGAACTAACAAAGGCATAGTTGCTCCTGACCTGTTGCGTATTATCATTGAGCAGTCAAGGGTTCCGGTGGTAGTGGACGCCGGTCTTGGCGCGCCCTCACATGCTGCGGAAGCCATGGAGATGGGAGCGGACGCGGTGCTTGTCAATACTGCGATAGCCGTAGCAGGCGATCCGGTTATGATGGCAAAGGCTTTCGCCAAAGCCACTGAAGCGGGACGAGAAGCATATCTTGCCGGTCTCGGTGCCGTAAGCGTTACTGCCCAGGCCACTTCTCCTCTCACTTCTTTTCTTAACAAATAAGCAGGACGCCAGGTGTACGTATGTGTATAATGCATAATGGCGTTTACAAAATATACCTATAACTACTTATCATGAAGATTGAAAACATAGACGTGTCGTCTTATCCGAAATCGGAAAAAATATATGTACCCGGCAAACTTTTCCCTATCCGGGTGGCGATGCGCAAAGTGAAACAGTACCCTACCGTTACCATTGAGAATGGCAAGCGCGTAGAGCATCCAAATGAAGATATCACCCTGTATGACACTTCCGGCCCTTATACCGACCCCAATGTCCAGATAGATCTTTACAAGGGATTGCCCCGACATAGGGAAGAGTGGGTGAAAAATCGCAAGGATACGGAAGAACTGCCTGATATAACAAGCCGTTACGGACGCGAACGAAGGGATAATCCTGCTTTAGCCGACCTTCGTTTCCCTGTGGAACATAAACCACGTGTGGCTTGCGAAGGTAAACGTGTGACCCAGATGCATTATGCCCGCAAAGGTATAATAACTCCGGAGATGGAATATGTGGCCATCAGAGAGAATCTCGACAATGAGGCACGCGGCATAAAAAGCTATATTACTCCCGAATTCGTACGCGATGAAGTAGCGGCCGGACGCGCCGTAATCGCGGCCAATATCAATCATCCCGAGGCCGAACCAATGATTATTGGACGCGCTTTCAGTGTGAAGCTGAACACGAATATCGGCAACTCCGCGTTATCTTCCGGTATTGAAGAGGAGATACGGAAAGCCGTCTGGAGTTGCTATTGGGGCGGCGATACACTCATGGATCTATCTACCGGCGATAACATCCACGAGACTCGCGAATGGATTATCCGCAACTGCCCGGTGCCCGTAGGCACAGTGCCTATTTATCAAGCACTTGAAAAGGTAAACGGAGATGTAAGGAAACTAACATGGGAAATTTACCGTGATACTCTTATCGAACAGTGCGAGCAGGGTGTGGATTATTTCACTATCCATGCCGGAGTGCTTAGAGAACATGCCGAACTTGTCAAGGAGCGTCTTACCGGTTGTGTATCGCGTGGAGGTTCCATTATGACCCAATGGACTGTGCTGCACAATGAGGAGAGTTTCCTTTACACGCATTTTGAAGAGATATGCGAGATACTCAACAAGTATGACGTGGCAATTTCGCTCGGCGACGGAATGCGTCCGGGCTCAACTCATGATGCCAATGACCGTGCGCAGTTCCTTGAACTGGAGGTAATGGGGAAACTGGCCGAGATCGCGTGGGAACACGATGTACAGGTTCTTATCGAAGGTCCAGGTCATATACCTATGCATAAGATACCTGAAAATATGAAAAAGGAGATAGAAGTCTGCAATAATGCGCCTTTCTATACCCTTGGCCCTCTAACCACGGATATCGCCCCTGCCTATGACCATATAACGTCTGCTATCGGTGCTGCCATTATAAGCAGTCTCGGCACCGCGATGATATGCTATGTAACGCCCAAGGAGCATCTTTCGCTTCCGAATCTTGACGATGTGCGTGAAGGTGTCATAACCTATAAGATAGCCGCTCACGCCGCAGACCTCGCCAAGGGCTTCCCCGGAGCGGAAGTACGGGACAACGCTCTGTCGAAGGCAAGATATGAGTTCCGATGGAAGGATCAGTTCAACCTGTCGTTGGATCCGGACCGTGCCAAACAGTATTATATGGAATCTCGCCGCAACGCCCCTGACGCCGACGACCGGTTCTGTACCATGTGCGGACCTAATTTCTGCGCGATGCGTATTTCTCAGGATATAGCGGCTGATGCCTGCGAATGATAACATGACAACTGAAAATAATATTATAAGAAATTTCAAATCAGATCCGACGCCCGACAAAAGGTTTGGCGTCGGATTTGCCGACATTATCGACCAATGGGATTGGGATGAAACTGTCGGAATGGTAGAGAATGCTACCGAACAGGATGTGCTGAAGGTGCTTGCACGCGCGGAAAGAAATGCAAAGCCGCTGACACCTGAAGATTTCGCAGTGTTGATATCAGAGGCCGCCATGCCCTTTATAGAGAGGATGGCCTCGCTAAGCCGACGGTTCACACAGGAGCGTTTCGGCAATACTATATCACTCTACATACCTATGTATGTGAGCAATGCATGTACTAATAAGTGTGTGTATTGTGGTTTTAATCATGATAACCCGTTTACCCGCACCACCCTTACTCTTGAGCAGGTAAATCAGGAATGCGAAGCGATAAAGAAACTTGGGCCTTTCGAGAATCTGCTTATCGTGTCTGGCGAATACCCGTCGCTTACAGGCGTGGATTATCTTGAAAAGGTTCTTCATGTATGCCGTCCATATTTCCACAATCTGACCATTGAGGTACAGCCCTTGAGATGTGCGGAATACTATAGGCTGTCGAAATCCGGACTGAATGGCGTTACATGTTTTCAGGAAACATATCATCGTCAGGCATACAAGAAGTATCATCCTCATGGAATGAAAAGTTTTTATGACTGGAGATTGAACGGGTACGACCGCATGGGTGAAGCGGGATTGCATAAAATCGGGATGGGAGCTTTGCTCGGTCTTGAGGATTGGCGTGGCGATGCCGTGATGCTTGCGCGTCATCTGCGTTATCTGCAAGGTAAATATTGGCGCACCAAATACTCTGTGAATTTCCCTCGCCTATGTCCTTCGGAAAGTGGATATAAACCTACGAGCATCATTGACGATAAACACCTGGCACTCCTTACATTCGCATTCAGAATATTTGATCACGATGTCGATATCTCATATTCTACACGAGAGGATTCCGAATTCAGGAATCATATGGCTACATTAGGTGTTACTTCGATGAGTGCGGGTAGCCAGACTGAACCGGGAGGATATGCCGTGTCTCCGGAGTCTCTGGAGCAGTTTGAGGTTACTGATTCAAGAACACCGGAACAAGTGGTAGAAGCGGTAGCGAAGGCCGGACGTCAACCTGTGTGGAAGGACTGGGATCAGCTTTTCGATTGATAAGGCGTATCGCATGTCAATGCTTACAAACAGACGTGCTTTCACGAGGTGATACCCTAGGTTGAACCATGATGGGCTGTAATGTGTTGTGAAAACAGAAACTTTCAAAATATCGGAATTATGAAATTCACAAAACCACGTCTCCCCTACACCCCTGATGCGCTGGTTCCATATATTTCGCAGGAAACAGTGGAATATCACTATGGTAAGCACGAAAGCGCATATATTGATAAGTTGAATGCCCTTACGGAAGGTACAGAGTATGCCGAAATGCCACTTGAGGAAATTGTGGTGAAATCGGAAGGTGCGATTTTCAACAATGCTTCGCAGGCATGGAATCATATTTTCTATTTCTTCCAGTTCGCGCCTCGTGGTCAGAAGGAGCCATCCGGGAAACTTAGAGAAAAGATTGAAGAAACTTTTGGTAGCTTTGACGAATTCAAAAGAAAATTTGCCGACGCGGGCGCTACTTTGTTTGGTTCGGGATGGGTTTGGCTTTCAGCCGATGGCGAGGGCAATCTGTTTATTACACAAGGACCCAATGCCGCCAATCCGATGAAAGAATACCTGCGTCCGCTTCTCGTTGCCGATGTTTGGGAACATGCCTATTATCTTGACTATCAAAACAGGAGGCCTGATTATCTGGAGGCTTTATGGAATTTGATAGACTGGTCGGTAATAGAATCACGTTATAACGGCTTAGAATAGGTACGGATACAATAAATCCTGCGGATATCGAAAGACTCCGGAAAGGTAACCTTTCCGGAGTCTTTCGGAATTCGGGGAAAACGGAACAAAAGCGGCACGAGATTTGTTATTAAGTAAATATGCCTAAAATAAAAATTGACAAACTTACATCTTGCATCATTGATGCGATTCAAGACAAGAAGGGTACCGACATACGGGTACTCGATTTGTCGGAGATAGCGGGTGCCTCGGCTCAGACTTTCGTAATCGGGACAGGTAGAACACCTACTCAAGTAAGCGCTATAGCCGATTCAATAGAAGAACGTGTGAAATCTGACCTTGGCGATAAACCGGTCAATATTCATGGTACCCGTAACTCCCAGTGGATAATAATGGATTACGGTTCAGTTATGGTTCACATCTTCGTACCGGACATGCGCGGCTATTACGACCTCGAAGGTCTATGGAGCGACGCACCCTGCGAACTGATTCCGGATCTGGAGGCGGTTTAACCCACCTCTTTCAATAATTTAAGTATACGTAAAAATAGAAACAACTTCTATATCAAGCATGAGTATTTCGTAGAGAAAACATGAATTTATGGCCATAATACCTAAGAATAGCCCCGGTAAAGGAGGGAAATCTCCTCTTACCAATCTGTATTGGATGTATGCCCTGATCGCTCTCGCGCTTTTGGGTCTATATTATTTTCAGGATTCTTCGCAAACAAAAGATGTGGATTGGACCGATTTCGAGTCGGCGGCTCTGAACGGAGACTTCAGCAAAATCGAGGTGCTTTCGCAGAACGGCACCGCGATTGGAGTACTGAACAGCGCAGGTGAGAAAAATCAGGGCCTTCCCCGTACGGAATCAACCCAACCTAACGAGGAACACAGACTGAAGACAACCATTCCCTCTAACGACAAGATTCAGGACAAGATAGACCTGTGGAATCAACAGCTGAGAGCAGCCGGCAAACCTGAAATAAAAGTGAATTACGACAAAGGGTCGGATTTGATGAAGATTTTTTGGTATTTCGGTCCTCTCGTGTTGTTTATAGCTTTCATGTTCTTTATGTCCCGTCGCATGAGCGGTGGCGGAGGTGCAGGGGGCGGAATATTCAGTGTAGGCAAGTCGCGCGCTACGATATTCGACAAGAAGAATCAGCCAAGTGTAACCTTCAAGGATGTGGCCGGCCTTGCCGAAGCTAAAGTCGAGATAGAAGAGATAGTGGAGTTCCTTAAGAATCCTCAGCGTTATACCGAACTTGGTGCCAAGATACCTAAAGGAGCGTTGCTTGTAGGACCTCCGGGAACCGGTAAGACGCTTCTTGCGAAGGCTGTGGCCGGTGAGGCTAATGTACCATTCCTATCGATGTCGGGTTCCGATTTTGTAGAGATGTTTGTGGGTGTCGGTGCCGCCAGGGTGCGCGACCTTTTCAAACAGGCAAAAGAGAAAGCTCCCTGTATCGTATTTATCGATGAAATCGATGCCGTAGGTCGTGCGCGTGGCAAGAATCCAAATATGGGCAGCAATGATGAACGTGAAAACACGTTGAACCAGATGCTGACTGAGATGGACGGATTCGGGTCGAATAACGGTGTCATCATACTTGCCGCCACAAACCGTGCCGACATGCTTGATAAAGCATTGTTGCGTCCGGGACGATTTGACCGCCAGATTTTCGTTGACCTGCCTGAACTCACTGACCGAGTGGAGATTTTCAACGTCCACCTCCGTAACATAAAGGTTAACTCAGACCTTGATGTGGAGCAACTCGCCCGTCAGACCCAAGGTTTCTCAGGTGCAGACATCGCCAATGTCTGCAACGAGGCTGCGCTGATAGCGGCCCGTAACAACAAGAAAGCGGTAGACTGGAACGATTTTATGGCTGCCATAGACCGTATAGTCGGTGGGTTGGAAAAACGTTCCAGAATCATTACCGACGATGAGAAGAAGGCGATAGCGACGCATGAAGCCGGACATGCCACAATTTCCTGGCTTACTCAATACGGTAACCCTCTGGTAAAAGTTACCATCGTGCCGAGAGGTCGGGCCCTTGGCGCCGCATGGTATGCGCCGGAAGGACGTCAGATAGTTCCGAAACAAGCGTTGCTCGACCTTATGTGCGGAATGCTCGGAGGCCGAGCTGCTGAAGAGGTGTTCCTCGGTCAGGTTGGTACCGGTGCCAGCGATGACCTTGAGAAAACAACTAAAATGGCTCGCGCACTGGTAGCGATGTACGGTATGAGCGACAAACTGCCTAACCTGAATTATAATGATTCCACAGGTCAGGATTACGGATTCACCCGACCCTATTCCGAGGATACTGCAAGAATCATAGACGAGGAGGTGGCGCGAATCGTAAATGAACAGTATGAACGCGCGAAAGATATTCTTCGTAAATATGCTTCGGAGCATAATCGGATACGGGACATGCTCGTGGAACGCGAGGTGATATTCCATGATGACGTCGAAGCTATTCTCGGCAAACGTAAATGGAAATCACGTACCGATGAAATAATAGAACTCAACAGAAAAGAAGATGAGCGCAGGGCGCTTGAACTGCTTGCAAAGCGAGATAAGGAACTCGATGCCGAAAAGCAAGCGAATCAAGATTCCGGAAACAAAGATAACGTCAAAGATAAAGTAGAGGCCGGCGATAACGGGACCGATGACGATGATCCCGGCACTCCGCCACCTTTCAATAAATAAACATGCATTCAGACCCCATTCTAAAATAGAATCGGGGTCTGAATTTGTCAGATGGATAGTCATACATCATAATTTCGTCTGCGTGCATGTCGCAAAACGACTATTCCATTTTACAATATTTATGAATTATTAATACTCTTCGGGTATTGAAATATAATTGATTGAAACATAGGCGTTACACTCTTTTGTTTTACTTTTTATCAGGTCAAAGAGGTTGGTCTATATTTCCTAAAATTTCAATATTTTGGTACGGTTCTAACCTTGTGTAGGACTTTATGTAGGTTAAATTTGTTAATTTTGTAGTGTGCAATGTGCTATAGCATTGTATTATGTAGACAGCAAGTACAGCTCAGGTAGATGTATTGAACAAAAAACATGTTCTTCAGTTTACCGGCTTTTATCATAAGTAACTACTTAATAATTGTAGAACCAATTCCAGCAAATTATATCAATTAATAGTTTTTTATATGAAAATCAGTAATTTTTCACGGGTAATGCTCTGTGTTGCAGTAGGCGGAACCCTGTTTGCCGGTTGTAAGGGCAAGCAGCAGGACATGCAGCAGCAGGCACCCGAGTTGGCAGTACTCACGGTAGGAGAAACAGATGCCGATCTGAATACTGTTTATCCGGCGACATTGCATGGCAAAAATGATGTAGAGATACGTCCTCAGATTTCCGGATTTCTTACTAAGGTTCATGTGCAAGAAGGAGAAAGAGTGAGTGCAGGTCAGGTAATGTTTACCATAGACCAGGTTCAACTCCAGGCTGCCGTCGATGCGGCACGTGCTGCGGTAGAGGTTGCAAAGGCAAATGTAAACACGGCTCAAACCAATGCTACCAACAACAAGATTCTTCTGGATAAGAATATCATAGCTCCGACGGCATATCAGACAAGTCTGGATGCCTTGAATGCCGCCCAGGCACAGCTTCATCAGGCTAAGGCGAACCTTACTTCGGCTCAAAAAAATCTTTCATATTCCGTAGTAAAGGCACCGGCTGCCGGTATAGTGGGCACGATAGACAATAAGGAAGGTTCTCTGGTAAGTCCTCAGACTTTGCTAACTGTGCTTTCCGACAATGGTGGTATGGAGGCTTACTTCTCCATGACCGAGAAAGAGATTCTTAATCTTACAGAAGGTGGCAAACGTACCATAGCGGCGGCTTTACCTACCCTTCCCCCGGTGGAACTTCAGTTGGCAGATGGCTCTATATACCCTCAGAAGGGTAAAATCATTTCCATATCCGGAGTTCTTGATCAGGCTACCGGTTCCGCGCTTGTCAAAGCCGCTTTCCCTAACCCCGATGGTATGCTCAGAAGTGGTAACTCCGGTAAAGTGCTTGTGCCCAATCCTCAGTCTGGCGTTATCCTTGTGCCCCAGACCGCGACATTCGAGATTCAAGACATGAAGTTCGTATATGTTCTCGGTGATTCGGCGAAGGTGCACTCTACCCCTATTACCATAGATGCAAACAATGATGGTAAGAACTATATCGTAACATCAGGACTGAAACCCGGAGACCAGATTGTAATAGAGGGCGTTGGAGTAAGCGTACGCGATGGTATGGCGATCACTCCTAAGAAATAATCTTGATTCCCGGACTATCTAAAGAATAAAAATGAACTTAGACAGATTTATAAACAGGCCGGTGCTTTCGACCGTGATATCGGTGTTTATCGTTATCTTCGGTCTGCTCGGGCTGTCGAGTATTGCCATCGAGCAGTACCCCGACATCGCACCTCCTACAGTTCGCGTGTCGACAACCTATACCGGTGCGAGTGCGCAAGCGGTGTTGAATTCGGTTATCGCACCTCTGGAGGAACAGATCAACGGTGCGGAGAACATGGACTACATGCTCTCGTCGGCAACCAACAATGGTTCAGCTGAAATTCAGGTTTACTTCAAGCAGGGTACCGACCCCGACATGGCTGCGGTCGATGTGCAGAACCGTGTGGCAAAAGCTGCTTCGTTTCTTCCGGCCGAGGTAAACCAGGTAGGTGTGATCACACAGAAGCGTCAGAGCTCTATGCTTATGGTGTTCTCTCTGTATGATGAAACCGACTCATATACTACCCAGTTTATCGACAACTATGTAGCGATAAACATCGTGCCTCAGGTAAAGCGTGTACCAGGCGTAGGTGATGCCATGGCATTCGGAGCCGACTACTCCATGCGAATATGGCTCAAGCCTGATGTAATGGCGCAGTACGGCCTTATGCCTTCCGATATTTCCGCCGCACTTGCCGAGCAGAATATCGAAGCCGCTCCTGGTCAGTTCGGTGAACAGGGTGACCAGTCGTTCCAATATGTGATGCGATACAAGGGACGTCTTGCAAATGCCGATGAATTCGAGAATATCATTATTCGCGCTACAAAAGATGGCGAGACTCTCAGACTCAAGGATGTCGCCAAGGTAGAACTCGGACGTCTTACATATGGATTCTCGAACCTCAACAACGGACACCTTGGTTCTTCTGTAATTGTATTCCAGAGCGCAGGTTCCAATGCGACCGAGGTAATCGAGAACATACAGAAACTGCTCGACGAATCTCGTAAAGAGCTGCCTAAAGGACTGCTTCTTGAAGAGACCATGAGTGCTAACGACTTCCTGTTCGCATCTATCCATGAGGTTATCAAAACCCTTATCGAGGCCTTCATACTCGTGTTCCTCGTGGTTTTCGTGTTCCTGCAGGATTTCCGCTCCACTCTAATTCCTATGATATCGATACCGGTGGCTCTTATCGGTACATTCTTCCTGCTCTATATATTCGGATTTACCATTAACCTCCTTACGCTTTCGGCTCTGGTATTGGCGATAGCGATTGTGGTCGACGATGCGATAGTGGTGGTAGAGGCCGTACACGCGAAACTCGACCAAGGATATAAATCGGCCCGCAACGCGTCGATCGACGCCATGCGTGAGATTGCAGGCGCTCTGATTTCAATTACGCTGGTAATGATGCTTGTGTTTATCCCGGTGTCATTCCTCAGCGGTACTTCCGGTGTGTTCTACCGTCAGTTCGGACTTACCATGGCAATGGCGATCGGACTTTCGGCAGTCAACGCTCTTACTCTCTCTCCAGCATTGTGTGCCTTGTTCCTTAAGCCTCACAACAGCGATGCATCGCTGAAAGAACGGATGGGACAGGCTTACAGCGCCGCAGGCGAAGTCGTCAAAGAGACATACAGGAAGCGCATGAAGTTCAACATGCCTCCTATTGTAACTACTATTCTCCTTATCGCAGCGATTGTATTCCTGGTGCTTGGGTGGTATACATTCGAGAATGTGCTTCTATCGGTAATCGCCATAATCGTAGCTTTGTTCGCACTTATAGGAATCTTCCAGAAAAGTTTCATCAATGCGTTCAATAATGCGTTCGACAAACTTTTAGGAGTATATCGTAAGGCAACCGATTTCTTTATCAGACATAAGGTACTATCGTTCAGTTTCGTCGCCATAAGCATAGCTGTGCTTGCATGGCTTATGAGCATCACTCCTACCGGTCTGGTCCCGAACGAGGATACCGGTACGATCATGGGTGCCGTAACGCTACCGCCGGGTGCTTCGCAGGAGCGCACCGAAGAGGTAATGGCCAAGGTTGACAGTATCGTCGGATCACTTCCTGCCGTGAAATCGCGTACCGCGATTACAGGTTACAGCTTTATCGGTGGCCAGGGTAATACCTATGGTTCATTCATCATCAAGCTGAAACCTTGGGATGAGCGAAAAGAGAAATCGCAGAAGTCAGATGCTATTGTGGCTCAGCTTATCGGTATGTGTCAGCAGGTAAAAGGAGCGAACATCATGTTCTTCCAGCCGCCTATGATTACCGGTTATTCGGCAACCAACGGTTTTGAAATCAAACTTGAGGACAAGACCGGCGGCTCTCTTGACAATTTCTTTAAGATATACCAGACATTCATAGGCCAGCTGAACGCTCAGCCTGAGATCCAGATGGCATACTCGACCTTCAACCCGACCTTCCCGCAATACATGGTAGATATTGATGTCGCCAAGGTCAAGCAGGCCGGTCTGACACAGAACGCAGTCCTTTCGGCTTTGCAGGGTTACTATGGCGGTATGTATGTGTCTAACTTCAACTCTTACGGTAAATTGTATCGCGTCATGATGCAGGCTTCGCCTGAGGCACGTGTCAATCCCGAAACATTGAAGCAGATAAAGGTCCGGAACGGTAACGAGATGGCTCCGATAGACAACTTCGTTTCACTACATCGTGTTTATGGTCCGGACTTGATAAACCGATTCAACATGTTTACCAGTATAGCCATAACCGGTTCTCCTAATCCGGGGTATTCTTCCGGTGAGGCTATTGAGGCGATCAACCGTGTGGCGGATGCCACGCTGCCCGTAGGTTTCACTTTTGAATTCTCCGGTATGACCCGAGAGGAAGCCAACGGTGGCTCAGGTTCCACAGCTTATATATTCATGCTGATTCTGGTATTCGTATACCTGATTCTGTCTGCGCAGTATGAAAGTTACTTCCTTCCCTGGGCGGTTATCCTTTCGGTGCCGTTCGGTCTGATGGGTACATTCATCTTCGCAGACCTACGCGACATATCGAACAACATCTATCTGCAGATCGCTCTCATCATGCTTATCGGTCTTCTTGCGAAGAACGCTATTCTTATCGTAGAGTTCGCGCTTGACCGTCGCAAGACAGGTATGGGTATAAGCAAAGCCGCTCTTCAGGGAGCTGTAGCCCGTCTGCGTCCTATTCTTATGACATCATTGGCCATGATCATCGGTCTGTTGCCTCTGATGTTCGCCCATGGTGCCGGTGCCAACGGCAACCAGGCACTCGGTACTGGTGCCGTAGGCGGTATGCTGATAGGCATGATATTCCAGGTTCTTGTCGTTCCGGCCTTGTTCGTGGCTTTCCAGAAACTTCAGGAGAAGGTTTCTCCGCCGAAGTGGAATGATACCGACAACACCAAGATCGGGTCAGAGATAGAACAATATGGAGGTTCGGCAGAACTTGCGAATCCCGAGACTGATATTTAAACGCCACAGTTCTCTTCCTGTAGTCGGCTATACTGCGGCTACAGGAAGAGAAATTAAAAAAACAATATGAAACAGATAAAATTGATTTTGGCGTTTGCCTTGGTTTCAGTAACCTTCAGCAACTGCCAGATCTATAAAAAATATCAATTGCCTGAAGGTGATGACAATCCCATTGTTCAGGACTACAGGAACGCCGTTGAAAACAACGATTCTACCGGATTGGCATACCTTGGATGGGAAAAAGTATTTACAGATCCCCTGCTTCAGAAATACATACGTCAGGCATTGGCCCAGAACACCAATCTTGACAATGCCCGTCTTTCTGTCGATCAGGCGCGTGCCCAACTGAAAGGCGCCAAACTGAGTTATTTCCCCTCGCTTGCGCTCGCGCCCACGGGCGGCATATCTTACATGGGTGGTAATCAACTCCCCTGGAGCAACAACAAGTGGTCTTATACCATACCTCTTGCCGCCAACTGGGAGATAGATGCCTTCGGCAAGATTCTGAACCGCAAGCGCGGTGCGAAGGCCAGTCTTGAAATGGCCGAGGCTTACGAGCAGGCCGCGCGTTCGCAGATAATCTGCGGGGTGGCTTCCACCTATTATGCTCTTGTTCTGCTTCACCAGCAGCTTGGCCTTACTCAGCGTACTTCCGAGATATGGAAAGATCAGGTCGAGACCATGGAACTTATGAAGCAGGCAGCACGTACCAACGAGGCTGCTGTGGTGCAGAGCCGTGCGAACTATTACAGCGTCATGGCCAGCATCCCGGATCTGGAACAGCAGATTAAAGTTGCTGAGGCCGCTTTCTCGCTTCTCCTGAACACATATCCTCAGAGCTGGGAGGTAACCTCGAATCTTAATTTCGATATGCCGGTAGAGATACAGAAGGGTGTGCCCCTCTCCTATCTGGCGAGCCGTCCCGACGTACATGCGGCTGAACGCAACCTCGCGGCTGCATACTATCAGACAAATTCCGCCCGTGCAGCTTTTTACCCTTCTCTCGCAATCTCCGCGACAGGTGGATTCACCAATACCCTGGGAACTATCATAAAGAATCCGGGCGAGTGGATTCTCAATCTTGCCGGAACACTTACGGCTCCCCTCTTCTCACGGGGTCAGAACATCGCAAACCTTGAAGCATCGAAGGCCGCACAGCAGCAGGCTTTGAATAACTTCGAATATTCGGTTCTCACAGCCGCAGCCGATGTCAGCGACGCGATGGTCCAGATACAGAAAACAAGTGAGAAACGTGAATATGTAGAACAGCAGGTAGATAATCTCGAGAAAGCCGTAGAATACACTCAAGATCTCTTCCAGCTTAATTCCGGCGCCACATATCTTGAGGTATTGACATCTCGTTCTGCATTACTTCAAGCTCAGATGTCGGCTCTGGCATGCTGGCATAACAAGGTTGCGGCAATGATATCCCTGTATCAGGCCGTGGGTGGTGGACGCTGATTAAACAATTTAAAATTGAATCATATGGCAAATAATATAAGTGCTCTGGCAAGTGTCCATCCCGATGCTCGTCTCGGAGACAACATCACCATTGGTCCGTTTGTTTCTATCGAAGCCGATGTAGTAATTGGCGACAATTGCATTATCAGGCCTCATACAAGCATACTTGATGGTGCGCGTATAGGCAATAACAACAAAATCTATGAAGGTTGCATAATTGCCGCCGATCCGCAAGACTTCCGTTGGAAAGGTGAAAAGTCCACAGTCGAGATAGGTGATGGAAACACCATACGCGAACATGTGGTCATAAACCGCTCCATACATGAAGGCGGGAAAACGCATATAGGTAACGAGAACTTCCTGATGGCGCAGAGCCATATCGGGCATGACAGTTTCATAACCAACCATTGCGTGATAGGCAACGGTTGCAAGATAGCCGGCAATGTGCGTGTAAGCCATTGCTCGATACTTTCTTCGGGAGTCATTGTCCATGAGGACTGCAATATCGGTCCCTGGGTAATGGTAAAGGGAGGTAGCCGTGTAACAGGAAATATCCCTCCTTATGTTATCATGGCCCACAATCCGATCTCTTATTTCGGAGTAAATGCCTACCTGTTGCGCCGTGGTCATAAGAGCGATGACATAATAAATGACATAGCCAAGTGTTACCGCCATATATACCAGAGCAACACATCGATATTCAACGCTGTGCGCCGCATCAAGGAAGATGTGAGTCCCAGCCGTGAACGAGATGCGATATTGGCTTTCATCGAGAATCAGCACAACAAGATTGTCGCGACACCCCTCGGGGCGGATGAAATATAATCAAATACCATCTGACAAATAAAAAACAAATCAAAAAGCCGCCGGATTACGCGAGTAAATCCGACGGTTTTTTCTACTTTTGTAAGTTATATTATCTACAGTGTCTGCATATGGGGCGGGAAGATAATGCAGACACATCTTAAACGGACAATAATCTATGGCTAATTCGCTCGCGATACGCACAATCTCAGGCTCGATATATGTAGCGGTAATCGTACTCTGCATTCTCGGAGGCCCGTTTTGGGTAAAATCTTTAAGTACCCTTTTCGCTGTGCTTGCGGGAATAGAACTTACAAAAATTACTGTCGGTTTGCCTCGGCGCAGAACTCCGGCTGTTATTCTCGACATAGCCGGATTAATGATTCTGGCTTTCGGCCCTTCTTTAGGACTCGCACCGCTATGGGCAGCTGTAATAGTGGCAAGAATCGTTTTTGAGCTTTATCTAAAAAACGACAATCCTATACGCAGTCTCGCCATGTCGTTTGCAATGCAGGTATATATCGGCCTCCCGTTTTTCCTTATGAGCGGAGTTACCCTGGCCTCACAGGCCGGAGTTGTAAACGAGAATGTGCTGCTGGCTATTTTCATAATGATATGGATAAACGACACCGGAGCATTCTTGATTGGTTCTTGGCTGGGTAGGCACAAGCTGTTTGAGCGTCTTTCTCCCAAGAAAACTTTCGAGGGTTTCTTGGGTGGACTCGGATTCAATATTATTGCGGCTGTATGTTTCGCTTTATTCTGCCCCGCGTTTTTCGGCTTATCCGGAAGTTTGGCTGCATGGCTTGGACTTGCAGTCGTGATAACAGTTTTCTCTACATGGGGAGACCTGGCTGAATCCATGATCAAAAGAACGTTGATGATAAAAGACTCAGGTAATCTGATACCAGGACATGGTGGTATCCTTGACCGTATAGATTCATTCCTTTTGGTTATGCCGGCAAGTGCCATTTATCTTTATTACGTGCTTTTCTGATCTATACCAATATGAAAAAGCGATTCTTCAATAAGGTGTTAGGAAAGTATTGCAGATATATTATCCTCCCGGTACTGATACTGGTTCTCTCGGTACATTCGGGTTATGGACAAACCCATTATTCCGGAAACGTGTCGTTGGGAGTCAGGGGCGGAGCCGACATGTCGCAGGTGATGTTTCATCCTTCGGTTAGCCAGAAGTTCAAGGTAGGTGCTACCGCCGGTTTTACTTTCCGTTATATCGAAGAAAACCATTTTGGAATTATCGCCGAACTCGATTTTACGCAGCGAGGTTGGACTGAAGATTTCGAGGATGCCCCGTTTTCTTATTCAAGGACATTGAATTATATCGAAATACCGGTGATGACTCATATCTATTTCGGCAGGAGAGGAAGGTTTTTCTTCAATGCTGGTCCGGTAGTAGGCTATATGCTTGGCGACAGCATGAAATCGAATTTCAATCCTTATGATTGGAAACATGAACCAGGTTTCCCCGACCGCAACAGAACCAATGACCAGATAGACATGCAGATCTCAAACAGATTTGACTATGGTATATGTGCAGGTCTCGGAGGAGAGTTCAACATCAACCGTAAAAACTCGTTGAGCCTTGAAGCAAGGTTCTATTATGGACTTGGGAATATAATGCCATCGAAAAGAGCGGATGTATTCAGCGCGTCAAACTCAATGACAATATCGTTGGCTCTTGGATATTGGTTTAGAATAAAGTGAAATTCCATATATGAAAAATAAGATATTCACCGCATTGTTGACTACTTCGGTAGCCGCGTTCGCATTGGCGCAGAATCTGCCGGTTAAAGAGATTCTCGGTCAGCAGTATTATGTATACAAGGTCAAGAAAGGAGACTCGGTATACGGAATAACTCACCGTTTCGGTTGGGACGAAGCTGAATTCGTACGTCTGAACCCCGCTATTTCAGATGGTCTTAAGAAAGATGAGATTGTATACTACCCTACCGGTAATGTGTCGGTTGTGGAAATAGAACCATCGCAAGCCGCTCCGGCACCTCCGGCTAACCTTCCTATTCTCAGCCATGAAGTGAAAAGAGGTGAAACGGTATATTCGATTGCAAAAATGTACGATATACCCATATCTGTTATCTACGATGCCCATCCATCTGCAAGAAATGGAATAAAAGCCGGTGAAGTGATAAACATAGATCAGGAAAAAGCTGGCTTTGGGAATCCTGAGAAAATACCGTTTTTCTATACTATTATCAAACCGGGAGACACTCTCTATTCTACGGCAAAGACTTTCGGACTGACAGTAGAGGACATTCTTATGGCCAATCCCGGAGTTTCCGACCGTGCGTTCCGTGCCGGATCCACACTCAAGATACCAAGTCATGACCGTGAACCAAAGGTAAAGCGTACTTTGGTAGAAGCCCAGACTGTAGGTTCGCTTTCCTCCTATAAAGTTGACAAGAACGACACATGGGGTTCTATTTCGCGTAAAACCGGTGTTGCTGTAGAAGATCTCAAGGGAGCTAACGAGGATGTCGGTAAACTCAAAAAAAATGAGATTCTTGCCGTTCCTGTAATAGAAACAGTGAGTGTGGAAAAAGAGATTCCTTATACAGACCCGAGGGAAGAGAATGCTGAAGGCAGAAGAGAGATATATGATTCCATACATCATATAGACACCAGCGATGATATCCGGGATGTAAGGATAGCTCTTATGCTGGATGATCCGAACGCACGCAGAGACATCGAGTTTTCCCGTGGATTTCTGCTTGCATTGAAACAACTTGGCAATCCCGGCTATAAGGTTGACTTGAAAATTATGGCAGCAAATATCCCTGTAGAAAATGTTGTGGATACCCTGGAATCATTCAACCCACAGGTTGTATTCACCCTCTCTGACAAAGGAGCCTCCGAATGGCTTTTAAGCTACGGAAGCCGCACCGGTACGGAAGCCATAAATGTTTTCGATGCCAAAAGCGATGTGTATACATCTTCGCCGTCAGTTATACAGTTGCTGACTCCTTCATCTTATTTCAATGAGATGATCGCTAAAGCCGTAGCTGAGAAATACGGGTCCCGTAAGCTTGTAACGATTTCCAAAGGTATGGGCAGCGACGCTATGGCTGACGCTATAGCGGCTGGATTCCCTTCTGGCGAAAGCAAGAGGATACAGCTTGAGAACTTTAATCCTACGCTTCTGCCTTCCGACACTGAACTGTTGATTGTGGCGGATGTTACCGATAAGGGAGATGTGGAGAAACTGCTCGCGCAGATAACGGAAGCCAAGAACGATAATCCTTTGCTTACCATAACCATCATAGGAAGACCCAATTGGGTAACCTTTGCCGACCCGCTTACCGAACAATTGTATGGTAATGACGTGATAATCCCTTCAAGGTTCTATTTCAATCCGGATAGTGAAGCCGGTAAAACCTTCATATCCGACTACACGGCTTTGTTCAACCGAGGACCGTTGAAGTCTTATCCAAACTATGCGGCTACAGGCTATGATTCGGCAAACTGGTTTATTCCGGCTTTAGCTCTGAGTGAGGGTGATTTCAATGTGCCGGTTCCCAAAACTGAGTTGCTGCAGATGCCCATAGAGTTGCATCGGATAAGCAATTGGGGGGGCTTTTACAATGGAGGAGCATTGTTGATTCATTATACTCCATGGAGAGTGGTAGAGACAGAGACCCTTAGCGCGAACTGAAAAAGAATGGAAGACTATCGATCATATAAATTATGAAGTCCGCATTGATAACTGTCGCACTGCTGATTATCTCGAATATATTCATGACATTCGCGTGGTATGGCAATCTTAAGCTTCAGCAGACCGGAATATCCGCCAATTGGCCACTGTATGTTGTGATATTGGCATCCTGGGGCGTGGCGTTGGTCGAGTATTGCTTCATGATACCTGCCAACAGAATAGGATTCATAGATAACGGAGGGCCCTTTACTCTGTTCCATCTTAAGATTATCCAAGAGGCGATATCACTGATAGTCTTCACCATTATTGCAGTCTTGATATTTCAAGGTCAAAAATTCCACTGGAAGTATCTGGCGTCGTTCATATGTATAATTGCTGCGGTAATCTTCGCATTTCTTCCGGTAAAAGAGTGAAGGTATAATCAGGGGCGAGGTTCTTATGAAGCTCGCCCCTGACATGTGTATGTTAGGATGATTGTGTTACATAAGGGAGCCTAAATCAGAGAATAGTGAAAATCATTGCTTTTTCAGAGAGTCTTTAAACCTAATGACCGATTTATGCGTCTATAAGGTATATGAATGGTATCTCAGGATACTGAAACCTGATAGATTATGAAAAACAAGATTCTCCTATTGGGATTGATGCTGTTAGGAGCTTCTTCCCTACCCGTTTCAGCAGATAGCTTTTATCTGAATCTCGGTGCTCCCGGTGTGCAGATTGGCGTAGGATCATGCAATGATGATTGTTACGTTCCCGGATACTGGTATTATGGCGGACAGCGGTTTTATGGCCCACCCGTAGCACCGCGTTACCGTCATGATAAGAAAGCATGGAAGCTATATGAGAAAAAACAGAAAGCCTACCGCAAATATTTGAAAGAATGCAGAAAGGCTGACCGTAAGTATTATAAGAACAGATATAAACATCGTAAACATCATCACCATCATGATGACTGATGTGCTATAAATATGGCAGACAATTTCCTTGAGCTGGCCATGGAAGACATGCGCAGCGGAAAAACAAACAAAACGGTATCCTCCCGTGGCCTGAAGCCTAAAGGAGGATACCGTGGTCATGTATATATCAAAGATATTTCGGAGATTGAGATAGATGCCGTCCGGAAAATGGTGAGAGAAGGATTTAAAGTGAGCTTCTCATTTCCAGACGGCCACGAGGGTTCGCGTCTTGCGCGTACATTAGGGTGTTTCTACCGCCCTATATCCATGGGCAAACCTGCTGATGCCGATGAACTGTAGGCTGTTTCTATTAAAACACTTTTTTTGAGGCTTTACCCTCTTTGACGATAATGTAGGGCTCTCCTTTAACAGGATGTAAAACTCGCATGCCCTGCATGTCGTAATATTCGCATCCCGGAGTCTCTGCATCGATAACGAATACGGCAGACTCACCACCTTTGGCATAATCGGGTAACGGAGCCGCAGGGGTATTATCACGCTCCGGTTCCGTATATGTACCGGTACTGAAGTCTCCGAACTGTCCAATCAGCCAGTTTGCCTTGTTTTCGAGATGTGATACAACGGTGTTCATGCGGTTGTCCATGTCGCGGTTATCTACAACCGGCATGCCGCCATCAGGAACGGGTTGGTTGTGCCAACGTTTGTAGTCATATTCCGCACCTTTCTTAAGGCTTGCGCAATATGATTCTATATCATGCTGCAGACCATCCATGCGGTTTGACATGAACCACTTCCAGGTCTCTTTAACCTTTTCGTTGAATTTGCCGTTAAGTCTGAATGAAGATATCCAGGTGCAACCGTAGGGTGCGTGGTTGTAAAAGAAGTCGTCAGTTGGACCTACGAACGCATTGCCGCAATCCCAAAGCGGAGAGAAGTGCCATTTCTGTCCCTCGCCGCGATCTCTGAACAGATAGGTTGAACCATGATATGACTCTACATGAGAAATCATTTCTTCAACAATATAGTAACGGGCCGCATCGTCAAGATCAAGATAAGACCAGAGATTATCGGAATTTTCACCAACGTAGTCGTTGATCGCGGTAAACTGATCTGTTACAAACCTTCTCTGAAGATCTGAATATTCCTCGGGAGTGTCAAATGTGATCCTGAGCATGTCTTTGTATCCGGAGCCGTTCCCTTTCTCTTCCATACGAATCTGGTTGTCCTCGTCATAATTGTCAAGCTCAACAAGGTAGCCACCGGAAACAAGAGCCGGTTCAGATACATTGTCTTCGAGTTCTTCAATCATTATACGGTCGTCTCCTATTCTGATGGATTCCGTCAGAAAATAGAGTCCTCTGTAATCACCGTTCATCACTACCTCGATAGGTTGCTGTGATGGGGTCCAGGGCAGACCGATACGTTTGCCAAGATTGAACCCAACGAAATTGCGTAGATATCCGAACGAGTCGTCGGCGTGGGCCAATATGGCGTAATGCTTACTCTTGGTCATCCCAAGCATAGACTGTTTTTTACCGAGTTTAAGCTTGAAAGGTTTCTTGGAAAAGCCCTTGCGGGTCCAGTTACCACGGGCTTTTATTTCGAGAGGTAGCGGTTCAGCAGCCGATCCGAGGTCTTTCGCGCCTTCCATCCAAGTGCATCCATTTGCGTCAAGCCAATACTCGCCGGAGAAATAATTCTTATGATCCAGATCTTTGGATATTATTTCGTTGTCGAGCTCCCCATTCTCGTTATATACATTTATGTAAAGTACCGGAAGTGTTCCTGAAGTCAGACTCACCTCCCCACGCTTTATTATTTCGCCATCCAAGGAAAAGAGAATAGGTGTTTTGGATGAGCCGTCATAAATAAACGATATGGTAACCGCAGACTTAAAGTCGGCCATGTAGTTGGCACCGTCCTGCATGCCGGTAACAGTGATGTTGTCTGACAAGGTCTGTTCGCTCTCCCCGCCGTAGTTAACGCTCCAATCGTCATTGCTGATCTTGAATGCTCCTTCGAGTCCGGGAAGCGTAATATGATAGATGTCGTTATCACGCTGGAACTTCATGTCTTCCTGCGCCCCCCAGAGAGGATCGCACATCTCACCTTTGATATAAAAATCAGGATAGCTGATATCCTGAGCATTGCCGCATACCACGCTTGTGAGCGCGAGCATACCGGCTGTTAGAAATTTTAGTTTCATGTTTTGAAAATATTGTAGTTAAGCTATATTGAATATGCGTTTCAAATATGTCATTAATGCAAATTTAATAAATTGTTTGTTACCTGTCAAAACAATTATAGATTGATCGCGTTAATTTATGTAGAAGGGATTGTCATGTCCGCACTTCCGATACCATATTAGGAACGGACAAACCCACAATGTGGGACGATTTCCCGATCCAGATAAATATACATTTCAAGTACATCATTATATAAGCTTATGAAAAAATTTAAAATCGCAGGGGTTTCAGCACTGGCTGCCCTGATGCTTCTTACCGGCTCTTGCTCTTCTATGACCAACACAGGTAAAGGTGCCCTTATAGGCGGTGGCGGCGGTGCCGCTCTCGGTGCGGGTATCGGTGCGTTGATCGGTGGTGGCAAAGGTGCCGCAATCGGTTCTGCAATCGGCGCAGGTGTGGGTGCCGGTGCCGGTGCCCTTATCGGCAATCGTATGGAAAAACAGAAAAAGGAACTTGAGCAACAGCTTGCAAACTCCGCCAAGATCGAGGAAGTGAAAGACCAGAATGGACTTGCCGCAATCAAGGTTACTTTCGATAGCGGTATCCTCTTCCCCACGAATGGCACAACCCTCAGCGCAACTGCCAAAAAGGAATTGAAAGAATTTGCCGCAAATATTGTGAACAATCCTGATACTAATGTTCAGATTTACGGATTTACCGACAACACAGGAACTATGGCCGTGAACGAGAAAGTGGCTAACGGACGTGCCGATTCAGTTCTCAGCTATCTGGCTAACTGCGGTGTGTCTCCTACCCGTCTTTCAGCACAAGGAATACCTATGGCCGACTATGTGGAAAGCAATGAAACAGCAGCCGGTCGTGCCGCCAACCGTCGTGTGGAGGTATATATCACTGCCGACAAAAACATGATCGAAAAGGCGGAGAACGGCACTTTGTCCTGATATAGTTATCCTATGTGAAAAAATCAGTCGATGTTCCGAATATGGGGCATCGACTTTTTATATACCTCAATTCGCCGTTTGCAAAATTGGGTCGAATCTTTTATCTTTGCATTAATATGGAAGGGGATGTATTAATATAATTCATATAGCTGTTTTAAATTTTTAATAATGGCTGAGATAAAAGACGATATGTACAATCGCATATATTCTCTTGTTGAGGATTTTGCCAATGATGAAGAATGTTTCGGCGACGCAGCGCAATTGCGTATCAGTCCCGAAACTCTCGATGCAGTGATTATCGATGACCCGGATGAAGATTTCGCGGAATACGACTATTATATGCTTGGTGATCTGGTAGCGCCGCAAACAGATGGCTCGTTCATCCCAGACAGTGATGCAGTCACCGAAATTGTAAATAATTACAGTAAATAGGGTTATCCGCCTTCACCTTAAGAATAAGTGATTCTCTCCTTGTCCTCTATTCGATAACAAACCTAAATCTAAAATATATTCATGAAACCAAATCGTATCAATCTTGGTAATGAATGGCCCGAAATGCCCGGTTTTCAAGAAGGCATAAGACGGGCACCGGACCGCGGCTATACACTGTCGCCTGAAAAAACTGTAACAGCACTTAAGAACGCTCTTCGTTACCTGCCGGAAGAACTTCATGCCAAGGCAGCTCCGGAGTTCCTTGAGGAATTGCGCACACGCGGAAGAATTTACGCCTACCGCTTCCGTCCTGAAGGAGACCTTAAAGCCAAGCCTATAGATGAATATAAGGGCAATTGCCTTGAAGGAAAGGCTTTTCAGGTCATGATCGACAATAATCTGTCGTTCGACATAGCCCTTTATCCATATGAGCTTGTTACATATGGTGAAACGGGACAGGTGTGCCAAAACTGGCTGCAATACCGACTGATCAAGAAATATCTTGAGGAAATGACCGATGAGCAAACTCTGGTTGTGGAGTCAGGCCATCCCCTTGGTCTTTTCCCCTCGCGCAAAGATGCTCCCCGTGTCATCATAACAAATGCCATGATGGTTGGCCTTTTCGATAACCTTCACGACTGGCATGAAGCCATGCAGCTCGGTGTGGCCAACTATGGTCAGATGACCGCGGGCGGATGGATGTATATAGGACCCCAGGGTATCGTACACGGTACGTTCAACACTATACTTAATGCCGGCCGTATGAAGCTCGGCGTACCTCAGGATGGAGATTTGCGCGGCCATATATTCGTATCTTCCGGTCTCGGAGGCATGAGCGGCGCTCAGCCGAAAGCTGCAGAGATAGCCGGAGCCGCCGCTATTATCGCCGAGGTAGATCCTTCGCGTATAGAAACTCGCCGTAATCAGGGTTGGGTACAGGAAGTTACCGATTCTATACCGGAAGCTTTCCGGCTTGCCGAAGATGCGATGGCAAAAAAAGAACCTGTTTCCATAGCCTATCTCGGCAATGTGGTTGATCTTCTGGAATATGCCGTCAAGCACGACAAAAAGATAGAACTTCTTTCCGACCAGACATCATGTCATGCCGTATATGAGGGTGGATATTGTCCCGTAGGCATCTCTTTCGAAGAGCGCACGAGATTGCTTCACGACAATCCCGAAGAGTTCCGTAAGAAAGTGGATGAGTCACTAAAACGCCATTATGAGGCCATCAAGGCTCTTGTGGCCCGCGGTACCTATTTCTTTGACTACGGTAACTCTTTCATGAAGGCTGTATATGATGCCGGTGTCAAGGAAATTTCAAAGAACGGAGTAGATGAGAAAGATGGATTCATCTGGCCCTCTTATGTCGAGGACATCATGGGCCCCATGCTGTTCGATTATGGCTACGGACCTTTCAGATGGGTATGTCTCAGCGGGAAGCACGAAGATCTGATAAAAACAGACCATGCCGCCATGGAATGTATAGATCCTGACAGACGTGGACAGGACCGCGACAATTACAATTGGATCCGTGATGCAGAAAAAAATGCGCTTGTTGTAGGCACCCAGGCCCGTATTCTGTATCAGGATGCCATGGGTCGCCTGAAGATCGCCCTAAGATTCAACGAGATGGTGAGAAATGGCGAGGTCGGTCCTATCATGCTTGGCCGCGACCATCATGATGTGTCAGGTACCGACTCTCCTTTCCGTGAGACATCCAATATCAAAGATGGATCAAATGTCATGGCCGATATGGCCGTTCAGTGTTTTGCCGGCAACTGCGCCCGCGGCATGAGCCTTGTGGCTCTTCATAACGGTGGCGGAGTAGGAATTGGCAAGGCCATAAACGGTGGTTTCGGTATGGTCTGTGATGGCTCGGAACGTGTAGATGAAATTCTGACAAAAGCCATGCTGTGGGATGTTATGGGCGGTGTTGCCCGCAGATCTTGGGCACGTAATGAAAACGCCATGTCGACGGTTGCGGAATGGAACGATACCCAAAGTTGCAACGGATTTATGATTACCGAACCGTTCATAGCCGACGGAGTGATGCTTGAAAAACTCGTTTACGGAAAATAAGATTATAAAATGAAAAAAATCATAGAGTGCGTTCCAAATTTCTCAGAGGGACGCAACAAAGAGGTTATCAAAGCTATAACCGATGCCATAGAAAAAGGAGGCGAAGTAAAACTGCTTGATGTGGATCCCGGTGAAGCCACCAACCGCACAGTGGTAACTTTCGTGGGAGAACCCGAAGCCGTAATCGAGGCCGCTCTCAGAGGTATGAAAAAAGCTTCTGAACTCATAGATATGAGCCAGCATCACGGCGCACATCCGCGCATGGGCGCTACGGATGTATGCCCCCTTATCCCGGTGTCTGGAATCACACTCGAGGAGTGTGCTGAACTTGCGCGAGAACTTGCCCGCAGAGCTTCCTCTGAACTGGGAATACCTTGTTATGCTTATGAAGCTTCGGCTCTGAGACCGGAACGTAAAAATCTGGCTGTTTGCCGTGAGGGTGAATATGAAGGGCTCAGCGCACGAATGGGTACCGACAAGGGTCCTGATTTCGGCAACAGACCTTGGGATGAGCAAGTGGCACATACAGGTTGCACTGCAGTAGGCGCACGCGATTTCCTCATAGCCGTAAACTTCAACCTGAACACGACTTCCACACGTCGTGCCAACGCCATCGCTTTTGACGTTCGTGAAAAGGGACGGCCTATGCGTGAGGGAGGTAAGCCTAATGGCAAACCGATGAAGGATGAGAAAGGCAATCCTATAATGATTCCCGGCACTCTTAAAAGCACAAAGGCCATAGGCTGGTTTATCGATGAGTATGGTATCGCTCAGGTTTCCATGAATATAACCGATATGGGCGTTACGCCTCTTCACAAGGCGTTCGACGAGGTCAGCCGCGCGGCGGCAGCCCGTGGTGTTCGCGTTACCGGTACCGAAATTGTTGGTCTTATCCCCAAGAGGGCTCTTATCGAGGCCGGCAAGCATTACCTGAGAATGCAGCAGCGTTCAGTGGGTCTCCCTGACTCGGAAATTATCAGGATAGCGGTCAAGTCTATGGGACTTGATGAACTGAAGCCGTTCGACACCGATGAAAAGGTTATAGAATACATGCTTGAAAGCGGCAAAGAGGGAAAGAAACTTACCGACATGACCTGCAAGGAGTTTGCCGATGAGACTTCCTCGGAGTCCCCGGCTCCCGGCGGTGGTTCCATTTCGGCATATATGGGAGCATTGGCGGCAGCTTTGGGTACGATGGTGGCCAATCTTTCTTCACATAAGGCAGGTTGGGACGACCGTTGGGAAGAGTTCTCCGATGTCGCCGAGAAAGGTCGCCATATACAGGACCGTCTGATGGATCTCGTAGATGAGGATACGGAGGCCTTCAACAAAATTATGGCCGTATTCGCCATGCCGAAGAAAACTGATGCCGAAAAGGCAGCCCGTGCCAAGGCCATGGAGGAGGCTACCCTTTACGCTACGCAGGTGCCACTCAAGACTATGAAAGCAGCTTATGAGACGTTTGATGTTCTCGAAGCGATGACCGATAAAGGTAATCCTGCTTCGGTAAGCGATGCAGGCGTGGGTGCACTCGCCGCGAGAAGCGCCGTACTCGGTGCCCAGCTTAACGTCATGATCAATGCCGAGGGTCTCAAGGACCGGGAAGTGGCTGAATCACTCCTGGCAGAAGCTCGCGATATCGCCGAAAAGGCCGTGGCCCGTGAGGCCGAGATTCTCGCTAAGGTGAACAAAGTAATCTCGAAGGATAAATGAAAGGGAGAAATATCCTGATTGTAAATACACGTATCGTTACCCCTTTGGGCCATGAGGCCCGGAAGGGTAACGATATGCGTGTTTTACATACTGTAGACAACGGAGCTATCCTTATCGTAGATGGTAAGATACTCTATGCCGGAAGCCGGGAGAATCTTCCTGATTACAATGGCGACATACGCAAGATAGATGCCGGAGGCAGGGTTTCTGTTCCGGGATTTGTAGATTCGCATACCCATCTGATCTTCGGTGGTTATCGTCCGGATGAGTTCGAATGGCGTCTTAAAGGCGACTCATACATGAGTATCATGGAGCGTGGTGGTGGCATTCAGTCAACCGTAAATGCCACCCGCGGCATGACAGCTTCCGAATTTGCTGAAAAAGCGAAGTGGTTTATCGATCGGATGGTTGCCGATGGTGTAACTACTGTCGAAGCCAAAAGCGGATATGGGCTTGATATAGAAAGCGAGTCGAGGATGCTCGATGCTATCAAAATGCTCGCCGACGACCCTGAACGTAAACTCAATGTCGTATCCACTTTCCTTGGTGCCCATGCTGTTCCAAAGGAGTATAAAGGGAGAACGGCGGAATATGTGGATTTGATTATCGACGAGATGTTGCCTCGCTTTAAAGACAAGGCCCGTTTCTGCGATATTTTCACTGAAAAGAATGTGTTCGAGATCGAAGACTCGCGCAGACTTCTCAATGCCGCCAAAGAGCATGGTTATCAGCTTAAACTTCATGCCGATGAGATAGTAACTCTCGGCGGCGCGGAGTTGGCCGCCGAGGTCGGTGCTGTATCGGCAGATCATCTTCTGCATGTGAGTGATCGTGGCGTGAAGGAAATGGCCAAGGCTGGTGTCGTGGCCACATTGCTTCCACTCACCGCTTTTGCCTTAAAGGAACCGTTTGCACCGGCGCGTAAGTTCATAGATGCCGGTGCGGCCGTTGCTTTGGCTACAGACCTTAATCCCGGCTCATGTTTCAGCGGTTCGATACCGTTGACTATCGCGTTGGCCTGCATTTACATGAACATGACTGTGGAGGAGACTCTGACCGCACTTACACTTAACGGGGCGGCAGCAGTCGGTATGGCCGACGAAACGGGGTCTCTGGAAGAAGGCAAGTTGGGTGATGTGGCTATACTTGAATTCGATAATCTCAATTTCCTGCCTTATTATGTAGGAATGAACTGCGTGAGGACTACCATTTCAAGAGGTAAGGTAGTCGATGGAGCAGATATGTAAAACAGGGGGAATTAACTGACATCAGATATGAAAGAATATGCAATCGGTTCGTCTAAGCTTGATTACAGCTTGATAGAACAAATACTTAAAGATAATGCAAAACTGACTCTGTCGCAGGAAGCGGTAGAGAAGATCAACAAGTGTCGCGATTATCTCGATGCGAAAACCGATCGGGACACTACACCGATATATGGTGTTACCACAGGGTTCGGTTCGCTGTGTAACAAGCATATATCCCGTGAAGAACTTTCCACACTTCAGGAGAATCTTGTCAAGAGTCATAGTTGCTCTATCGGCACTCCCGTAGACAAGACAATAATCAAGCTGATGCTTCTGCTGAAAGCTCATGCTCTTTCGCTGGGATTCAGTGGCGTTCAGGAGATAACGGTCCGCAGAATACTTGATTTGTATAACAACGATGTTCTTCCGGTTGTCTACGATCGCGGATCGCTTGGCGCTTCAGGCGACCTTGCTCCGCTTGCAAACCTCTTCCTGCCGCTTATAGGAGAAGGCGAGGTTTATTACAAGGGCAAAATCATTGCCGCTCATGAGGCCAATTCAATTTTCGGATGGAAGCCTATCAAACTGAAATCGAAAGAGGGACTCGCGCTGCTGAACGGCACGCAGTTCATGAGTGCCAACGGTATCAAGGCACTTATCGACGGTTGGCATATGGTTAAATGCTTCGATCTATTCGGAGCCATGAGCCTTGAGGCTTTCGACGGTCGGATAGAACCTTTCTGGGATTGTATCCAGCAGGTACGTCCGCATGCCGGACAGATCGAGACGGGCAAGGTATTCCGTTCACTGCTCGAGGGCAGCGAAATAATAAAACGGGAGAAAGCTCATGTACAGGATCCCTACTCTTTCCGTTGCATTCCTCAGGTTCACGGTGCAGTGAAAGATGCCATGATCCACGTTACAGACGTGCTTCATACAGAAATTAATTCTGTAACCGACAATCCCACGGTATTCCCCGATGAAGACCTCGTAGTGTCCGGCGGAAACTTCCACGGTGAACCCCTGGCGCTTGCATTCGACTATATGGGAGTGGCCCTGCATGAACTCGGCAACATTTCAGAGCGTCGTACCGCACAGCTTATTCTCGGGTTGCGCGGTCTGCCTGAGTTCCTTGTGGCTAAACCCGGACTTAATTCCGGTTTCATGATACCGCAGTATGCCGCGGCTTCTGTAGTGAGCCAGAACAAGATGTACGCATGGCCTGCGTCGTGCGATTCCATAGTAAGCTCCAACGGACAGGAAGATCTCGTGTCGATGGGTGCCAATGCAGCTACAAAACTTCATAAGATTATCTCCAACCTTAAGTACATCGCTGCCATAGAGCTTATGAACGCCGCTCAGGGTATAGATTTCCGTCGTCCGCTCAAATCCTCACCCTATATAGAGCAGGTGATGGAAGCTTACCGCAGAGAGGTACCCTTTGTAGACGAGGATGTAGTCATGCAGGACTATATCGCGAAGACTATGTCTTTCCTCGACAAATATGATATAGACTATTAATAGCCTATGTAACCCGTAATAATAAAAAACGGCATTTGAAAAAATCGAATGCCGTTTTTTATTATTACGGGTTACTGCTTCTTACGTTCAAGTCTTACAACATTCTCTACATGGTGGGTGTGAGGGAACATGTCTACCGGCTGAACGTCTGTAACATGGTATTTACCGTCAAGCAGCGCTATGTCGCGGGCCTGTGTGGCAGGGTTGCAGCTCACATATACGATAACTTCAGGCTCAGCACGCAGAATCACATTCACAACATCCTCATGCATTCCGGCTCTCGGTGGGTCTACAATCATCACGTCAGGTCTGCCGTGTTTCTCCACGAACGAGTCGGTAAGGATATCCTTCATATCACCGGCAAAGAATTCGATATTGTCAAGTCCATTGACCCGGGCATTAAGCTTGGCGTCTGCTATTGCAGCCTCCACATACTCTATGCCTATCACTTTTGACGCGCCTTTCGCAACGAAATTGGCGATTGTCCCTGTACCGGTATACAAGTCGTAGACCAAAGGTTTCTGTACAGATTGCCCATCATCCTGGTTGTCAAGTCCGGCAAAATGACGTGCCACCTCATAAAGTCGCAGGGCCTGCCGGGAGTTTGTCTGATAGAACGATTTGGCGTTTATGCGGAAGCGCAATCCTTCCATTTTCTCTTCGATATAGTCTGGTCCTGACCAGCATACCACTTCCTGATCGGATATGGTATCGTTGGCTTTGAGATTTATCACATATAGAAGCGAGGTAATCTCCGGGAACGTCGACTGCAACCACTCCATGACTTTTCTTATCTCTTCAGGCGAGTCTTCGCCAAATTGCAGACATACCATGACCTCTCCGGTAGAGGCTATGCGTATCATCATATTTCGAAGCAATCCCGTGTTATCCCTTATGTCATAGAATGAAAGCCCCTCGGCAGTCGCGAATTCATATAAAGAATTTCGTATACGGTCTCCCAATGAATCCTGAAGCAGACATTGGTTTATATGAAGCACTTTATCGAAAGCTCCCGGTATGTGGAACCCGAGACCTTCGGGCGCGTCGGTAAAAGTTTTTCCTGATTTTATATCCTCCCAGCTTCTCCACTTCTTATTGCTGAAAGTATACTCCATTTTATTGCGGTAGGCCCATATTTCTTCCGAACCGATTATGGGTGATATTTCAGGCAATTCCACCTTCGCTATTCTTGTCAGGGCATCTGTAACCTGCTGCTGTTTGTGGCGCAGCTGTTCTGCGTATGGCAGATGCTGCCACTTGCAACCGCCGCATAGGCCGAAATGTGAGCATCTCGGTTCAACGCGCACAGGCGATGGTTTTATAATACGTTCTATGTGCCCTTCGGCGTAGGAGTGTTTTTTGCGGTCAAGCTGAACATCGGCGATATCGCCGGGTGCGCCGTAGGGTATGAATACAACAATCTGAGAATCGTCATCTTCCCGCAACCTGACTCTTGCCAAAGCTTTACCTTCGGCTGCTACTCCGTTTATCTCTATACCTTCCAACAGCGGAAGCGGTTTCTTTTTTCTTGCCATATTAAAAAACTGTATCCGGCTTGTCCAGATAGTAGGTAATGCGTTACCTATTACTTTTGGACAATATTAAACAGAATCTAAACATTTTTAATGTGCAAAATTAAGAATAAGTTGCGTTATATAGCTGATATCTGATGCAAAATTTGTATATTTGCACTCCTGCCTTATGTCTTGCGTTTTTCAATGACACGTAGCATCGTTTTTGATTGATGCACATAGGCGGCTCACCAACCAGTTCAAGGAAGAAAACCTAAAATAATTTTTTACGAATGGCAAAGAAAGTCTATACGTTCGGCGACGGTAAAGCCGAAGGTAATGCCGGGATGAGAAACCTTCTCGGCGGCAAGGGAGCCAACCTTGCGGAAATGAACTTGCTGGGAATGCCTGTTCCTCCCGGCTTCACAATAACCACTGAAGTCTGCACCGAATATACACAGTATGGTCGCGACAAAGTTGTTGAAGACATAGAAAAAGACGTAAAAGAGGCAATAGCCCATGTAGAAGCCCTCACCGGCAATAAATTTGACGATCCTACCAATCCCCTTTTGGTGTCAGTGCGTTCAGGTGCCCGCGCCTCTATGCCCGGTATGATGGATACAGTCCTCAACCTCGGCATGAACGACGCGACAGTCGCCACCATGGCCGAGAAGAGCGGCAACCCTCGTTTTGCATGGGACAGCTATCGTCGTTTCGTACAGATGTACGGCGACGTCGTTCTCGGCATGAAGCCCCAGTCCAAGACCGATATCGACCCGTTTGAGGCGATCATGGATGAAGTTAAAAAGGAGAAAGGGGTTAAATTCGATAACGAACTTGAAGTTGACGATCTCAAAGAGTTGGTGAAGCGTTTCAAGAAGGCTGTAAAAGATTACACCGGCAAGGACTTCCCCGAATCTGCATGGGAGCAGCTCTGGGGTGGTATCTGCGCAGTATTCGACAGCTGGATGAACGAACGTGCCATTATCTACCGCCGCATGAACCAGATTCCCGAAGAATGGGGAACCGCTGTTAACGTTCAGGCTATGGTATATGGCAACATGGGCAACAACTCCGCTACCGGCGTAGCTTTCAGCCGTGATGCCGCTACCGGCGAAAATATATTCAACGGCGAGTATCTCATCAACGCTCAGGGCGAAGATGTGGTTGCCGGTGTACGCACTCCCCAGCAGATCACAATCGAAGGTTCCCGTCGTTGGGCCGCCCTTCAGGGTATCTCGGAGGAAGAACGCCGTCAAAACTATCCCGCTCTTCAGGAAACCATGCCTGACTGCGCTGCCGAACTGATTGGCATAGCCAACAGACTTGAGGATTATTACAAGGATATGCAGGATATGGAGTTCACTATCCAGGATGGTAAACTCTGGATGCTCCAGACCCGTAACGGCAAGCGCACCGGTGCCGCTATGGTCAAGATAGCCATGGATCTGTTGCGCGATGGCATGATCGATGAGAAGACCGCTCTGCTGCGTATGGAGCCCCAGAAGCTTGACGAGCTGCTCCACCCCGTATTCGACAAGAGTGCACTGAAACGTGCTAAAGTGGTTGCCAAGGGTCTCCCCGCATCTCCCGGTGCTGCGTGCGGCCAGATTGTATTCCAGGCCGATGACGCAGAGGCTTGGGCTGAAAAGAAGAAAAAAGTGGTTCTTATCCGTATCGAGACTTCGCCTGAAGATCTTCGCGGTATGGCCGTAGCCCAGGGTATCCTTACTATGCGCGGCGGTATGACGAGCCACGCTGCAGTTGTTGCCCGCGGTATGGGTAAGTGCTGCGTATCCGGTGCCGGCGAAATTGTTGTAGACTACAAAGCCAAGACCGTTGCAATGGGCGGAAAGGTTTACAAAGAAGGAGATTGGATTTCGCTCAACGGTTCCACAGGTGATGTTTACGACGGACAGGTTCCCACGGTAGAGCCTGAACTCGATGGAGACTTCGGTGCCATCATGAACCTGGCTGCGAAATATACAAAGACTCTGGTACGCACAAACGCCGACACTCCTCGCGATGCAAAACAGGCACGCAACTTCGGTGCCCAGGGTATCGGTCTTTGCCGTACCGAGCACATGTTCTTCGAAGGAGACCGTATCAAAGCCATCCGTGAGATGATTCTCGCCAACGACGAGGAAGGCCGGCGCGCAGCTCTCGCCAAACTGCTGCCTATGCAACGTGGTGACTTCGAAGGTATCTTCGAGGCTATGGATGGTTTCGGTGTAACTATCCGTCTGCTTGATCCCCCATTGCACGAGTTCGTTCCTCATCAGACCGCTACCCAGAAGGTAATGGCAGAGGAACTCGGCATCTCGCTCGAAGAGGTCAAGGCAAAAGTCGACTCTCTCGAAGAGTTCAATCCGATGCTCGGTCATCGTGGTTGCCGTCTTGGAATCACCTACCCCGAAATCACCGAAATGCAGACACGCGCCATCATAGAGGCCGCACTTGCATGCACCCAGCGCGGAATCAAGGTAGAGCCCGAAATCATGGTTCCCCTTGTAGGTAGCCTCAAGGAGTTGCAGAATCAGGCTGATGTAATTACCCGCACAGCGACCAAGGTATTCGAGGAGAAAGGTACCAGCATCCGTTATAAGATCGGCACTATGATCGAGGTTCCGCGCGCCGCTCTTACCGCCAATGAGATAGCTAAAGTTGCAGACTTCTTCTCGTTCGGTACCAATGACCTGACCCAGATGACCTTCGGCTTCAGCCGCGATGACGCTCCCAAGTTCCTGAAGTTCTATAAGGAACATGGAGTTATCAAGGTAGATCCGTTCGAGGTACTCGACCAGGAAGGTGTAGGCCAGCTGGTAAGAATGGGTGTTGAGAAAGGCCGTGCCACAAATCCCGACCTGAAAGTCGGTATCTGTGGTGAGCACGGTGGTGAGCCCTCCAGCGTGAAGTTCTGCGCGAAACTCGGCATGAACTACGTATCCTGCTCTCCTTTCCGCGTACCCATCGCCCGAGTAGCTGCGGCTCAGGCAGCGATAGAGGACTAATCGACAACTCTTAAATCACAAACAATTAGGTCGTAACGCTCTGTAAAATCAGAGGTTACGGCCTAATTTACTCATAACCCAAATGTGCATTTCGACACACAAATCGAGCAGTTTGCACACGATTGTTGAGAAATAGTTGAGAGTTTTTCACCCCCTTGTTGAGAGCGTGTTGAGAACGTTGTTGAGAGTCGAAAAGGGTTGTAACAATCTGATTGATAATAAAAAAAACTCCGCAAGGATTAAACATCAATCAAATAACAATAATAGATATGGCAACCCTCCGACCATGCGTTCAGAAACAACGCGCAGATGGATTTTACCCAGTTTATATCCGGGTAATTCACGACAGACAGTCGGCTTTCATTAAGACCGGCAAAGTGGTGGATAAAAAATCAGTAACAAAAAGCCGTGAGATACGCGACAACGCTGTTCTCAGGTATTGCACGGAGTTGATAACCAACTTCAATCAGCGACTCAACCTGCAGGACACTTCAAATTGGAGTGTCAAGGAAGTAGTTGCATTTCTTTCCACAGCTGAAAGCGATGTGAATTTCAGCGATTATGCCAAGTTGCACATCGCCCGCATGATCAACGAAGGCCACGAAAGAAATGCCAAGAACTACAAGTTAGCGGTCGCCCACCTCGAAAGATACATGGGAACAACGCAGGTAATGTTCTCTTACCTCACAACTGCGGTATTGCAACGTTGGATAGGTACTCTCGCGCAGAAAAAAAGAGCCAAAGAGATGTACCCTGTATGTGTCCGCCAAATATTCAAGGCTGCAATCTTAGAATTGAACGATGATGAAAGAGGCATTACCCCGATTAAGTTCAACCCGTGGCCGAGAGTCAAAATCCCCAAAAGCGAGAAAGCAGAGCAACTCGCCATCAGTGCTGAGGCTTGCCGCGAGTTCTTCAATCGTCCGCTCCCCGAAAGCAAGATGATTTCATCTCTGCCGGAGTTGGGTCGCGATGTCGCAAAACTTGTATTGTGTCTTGGTGGCATCAATACAGTAGACCTGTTCAACTTAAAGAAGTCCAACTACCGCCACGGGGCTATCTGCTATAAGCGAGCTAAGACACGCCATAGCCGCAGAGATGAAGCATATATCGAGATGCGCGTCGAGCCGTTCATCAAGTCCGTATTCGAGAAGTACCTTGCACCCGAAGATGATGAGTACCTGTTCACGTTCCACACACGTTACTGTGATTCCGACAGTTTCAGTGCCAACGTAAACAACGGGATAAAGAAAATCTGCAAGGATATGGGTATGCAGAAAGAAGACTACTATTGCGTCTACACGTTCCGCCATACATGGGGAACCATAGCGCAAAATGATTGCGATGCCAATCTCTACGAGGTAGCATTCGGCATGAACCATAGCCACGGTTTCAATATAACACGCGGTTATGTAAGACTCGACTTCTCGCCGGCATGGGAACTGAACGCAAAGGTTATAGACTTCATATTCTTCAGCAACTTACCGAGTAAGCAAGGGCGCGCCAAAGACATCGAGCAGCCCGAAGAAAAACTCTTCCGGCTGTCTAAAAAAATGATGGTCTATGCGCGAGCCTATTTCAAGGGTGAGGTTATCGCCGAGCTGACCGACATAGGTTTTGGAACGGTTGATGCCGTTATAGCCTCACTCGTAACAAAACTACCCGGAGATATACCTGTGGGCTGCGAGGTGCAGTTCCGCATCAAAAATGTAGATTCGGGTCGGGAGGCCGTTTACGAGCGCACTAAGGGCAAGGGCTTTTAATCGTCCACTATCGGGTAGAAAACGCCCTTGATAAGCTGCGACATTCCGTGTTCCGTGAATGTCGCAGTTAGTT
>CAJMMT010000010.1 GCA_905214715.1 uncultured bacterium
CGGCGGAATCCTTCAATGCAAAAATCAAAGCTTTCAGAACTCAGTTCCGCGGTGTTGGAGACATCAAATTCTTCATGTTCAGACTCGCAACACTATACTCTTGACAACTTCCCCACCCACCGGGAATATCCGCTGACCCGGAATATCCGCTGACCCCCCATTTTCTAATTCTGTTGTGCAAATGTTGTGCAAATATGACAAAAGAAAATTGCAGTCAGCTGATTATCAGCTGACTGCAATTTTAATGAGTTGCCTTGGAAGGATTCGAACCCTCACTAAAGGTGCCAGAAACCTGCGTGCTACCATTACACCACAAGGCAATTTTATGTCTTTTTGCTTTGGAATCGCTCTTTTTCAAGAGGTCTTTTCCGTTTCAGCGATGCAAAGTTACTGCCATTTTGCCGTTTCTCCAAATTTTTCGGCAAGTTTTTTTAAAGAATTTTTATCTTCATTTCTTATTTATCCGATCATCAATCGGTTACATTTCCAATTTAGATAACAATAGTAGTCTGCCCTACTCTCATTAAATACTTTCGTCCGGCATTTAGTCAACTTATCGCCACAAGGTTGCGGTTGTTTTTGAAATTATGGCTAACTTTGAATTTGTTTTTGCAGGTGTTCAAACGAAGTCGTTCAGACTTTATCTTGACCTACTCGCGATGAGAAAAGAAGATTTCAGAATCCGCATAGCCTGCGTGTTTTCTATCTGCGCGGCTATGGCTATAATCATAGAATTCGGTCTATGGCGAATGACCCGATCAAATGTCGGGAAAGAGAGCGCATCGGTGGCACGGAGCGCCCCGGCCGGACGTCGCCTGACCAATGTCATGTCGGAAACGGCAGAACTGCATGCCATGGAAAACGAAATTGCCCGTTTCATGGGACGATGGGACATAAGAGGCATGCAATTGGCGGTGGTACGTAACGATTCCCTACTCTATTCCAAAGGATTCGGATGGGCAGATGTCGAACAGAAAAGGACGATGGAGCCATACAACATCATGCGTATCGCGTCGGCCTCGAAGCTTGTTACAGCCATTGGTATCATGAAATTAGTGGAACAAGGGAAGCTGACGCTCGACACTCCTGTGTTCGGGCCCAATGGCGTTCTTAACGACCGTTCATATACCGACGCCATGTGCAATCCTGTAATGGAGACCATAACCGTAGACCATCTGCTTCTGCATGAAGGTGGTTTCGGACTCGGAGCCGGAGACCCGATGTTCAACACCAAGGATATTATAGAAGCCAAGAACCTCAAGGCACCGCCTACCGACGAAGAACTGGTGAAGATTGTATTGGGCAGAAAGTTAGCTTTCACACCGGGGTACGGGCGCCGTTATTCCAATTTCGGCTACAAGTTGCTCTCCATGGTAATAGAGAAAGTCTCGGGACAGAAGTACTGGGATTTCATGAAGAGCGAGGTTCTCAATCCTGCGGGATGCTATGATTTCCGTCCGGCCACAAATTACTATACCGACCGTATGGCCGACGAGGTAAGATATTACGGACCAGACAGTGTGAAAGTCGAGGAGTACAACGGCAGCAAACGCATGGTAGACCGTGTGTATGGAGGCAGCAATGTGAACGGACTTGCCGGAGCCGGCGGATGGCTCACATCCGCTACAGATCTGGCCCGACTGGTGTCGGCTATCGACAAAAACCCGCGCCGGCCTGATGTTATCTCGTCCAGTTCCGTAGACAAGCTTACAGAACATGCGGAAGATGAGAAACGGGCCCGCGGATGGGTAGACTGCACCGCCGAGGGCAGATGGACCCGAACCGGAACATTGTCGTCAACCCATGCCGTGATAGAACGTTTCCCAAACGGCGACTGCTGGGTGATACTGACAAACACCGGTGTATGGACCGGACACCGCTTTAACCGGGACTTGTCGCGGCTGATAGAAAACCTTCGAGGTAGGTATGCCTCTTCTTTCCCGAAGCGTGATCTGTTCTGATATCACTTATCCGATTTTTCATTATATTTGCATAATACACACCTTTCATATGCGCGACCCCGAATACATATCAAAAACAAAACTTGAAATATTTGCATCGCTCGACACGCCCAAGATGCGTCGCCGACGGGGTTTGTTTCCCGTGGAAGGTGTCAAATCGATTTCCGACATATCGGATGTCTTCAAGCTTGAGACATTGCTTGTAGATGCATCCGCATGGGATTTATCCGATGAGGAAAATGCCCTTTACCAATTGGTAAGGAATGTCAGTATTGAAAAAACAAGGCTCATACGCGCTGCGGATATGAAACGCCTGTCGTCGTTCTCTACCCCACCTTCGGCGGTAGCCATATTCGCCATGCCGGAGGAACCCGAAAACGACGGGACTGAAAATCCGGAGCCGGGAAAGTTGTATCTTCTGCTCGACGGAGTCAGAGACCCCGGGAACTTCGGCACAATAATACGCACCGCCGACTGGTTCGGGGTACACACGGTATTCGCATCTCACGACTGCGCCGATGTCTTCAACCAGAAAGTGATACAAGCCACTATGGGTTCGTTAGCGCATGTCAAGATTGTATATACCGACCTGTCACGACTTGTAGCGGCCAATTCCGGGATACCTCTTTTCGGGACTCTGCTCGAAGGAGAGAACATTTATCATGCCGAACTACCCGCAGGAGGATTTATCGCCATGGGCAACGAAGGTAAAGGATTGTCGGAAGATATGCGCCGACTTGTGTCGAGACCGCTTACAATACCTCCGTTCGACAGCATACACGGTGAATCGCTCAACGTAGGAGCCGCCACAGCCGTGGTTCTCTCAGAATTCAGAAGAAGATAAAACAATGGCCACCAAGACTAAAACAGTATACTTCTGCTCCAGCTGCGGCAATGAGTCGCCGAAATGGCTGGGTAAATGCCCTGCCTGCGGCGAATGGAACACATTCGTCGAAGAGAAGGTAACCACCGGCAAAGGGGTCGCTCCCAAAGGAGGACTCGTTACTTCCACATCACGTCCGGTAAAGCTTTCGGAAATCGAACCTTCCGAGGAGCCCAGGATACACATGCCGTCGGAAGAGCTCAACCGAGTATTAGGCGGAGGACTCGTGGCCGGAAGCCTCACCTTGCTGGGAGGCGAGCCGGGCATAGGCAAATCGACATTGCTTCTGCAGAATATTCTATCCATACGCAACCGCCGTATCCTCTATGTATCGGGCGAGGAAAGCACCCAGCAGCTGAAGCTGCGTGCCGACAGACTCGGAAAAGTGGCCGACAACACATATATCCTATGCGAAACATCCCTTGAGCGCATTTTCACCCACATCGAGAACATGAAGCCGGAACTGCTTGTAATCGACTCGATACAGACCATAGCATCTTCGGAAATAGAATCTACCGCCGGAAGCGTGAGTCAGGTCAGGGAGTGCGCCGCATCACTTCTGCGCTATGCGAAGGAATCGGGAGTCCCGGTGATTCTTGTCGGACATATAAACAAAGACGGGGCGATAGCCGGTCCTAAAGTGCTCGAACACATAGTAGATACTGTAGTGCAGTTCGAAGGAGACCGTCAATATCTGTATCGTATATTGCGCAGTATCAAGAACCGTTTCGGGTCTACTACCGAGATAGGTATCTACGAGATGGTGGAGAAAGGTCTGCGCGAGGTCAGGAACCCGTCGGAGATGCTGCTTTCCGATCATCTCGAAGGGGAAATGAGCGGGCGTGCCATAGCCGTTGCGACAGAAGGAGCGCGACCTTTCCTTGTGGAAGTGCAGGCCCTGGTCTCGAGTGCCGCATACGGCACTCCGCAGCGCAGCGTTACCGGCTTTGACCAACGGCGCCTCAACATGCTTCTGGCCGTTCTCGAGAAAAGGGCCAAATTCCGGTTGGGGCAGAAGGATGTATTCCTCAACATAGCCGGGGGTCTAAAGATCCAAGACCCTGCGCTTGATATGGCGGTGGTGGTAGCCGTAATGTCTTCCAACTTCGACATCACCATACCCTCGGGCGCGGCATTCATAGGCGAAGTCGGACTAAGCGGCGAGATAAGGACCGTTACGCGCATAGACCAGAGGGCAGCCGAAGCGGCGAAGTTAGGGTTCAATACCATCTATGTTCCAAAGGGGAATTTCAAGGGGACACCGAAAAAAATGAAAGCCGATATAATCGAAGTCGGCAAGATTGACGAACTGTTCAGAAAAATATTCGAATGAAAAAACTCAGGATATACCGGACCATTTTTGCCGTTACGATCGCGGCTGCCGTAGGCATGGCATCTTGCGGCCATGGCAATCAACAAAACGAAGAGCAGGAACACAAGCACGACGAAGTGCTCTATCTTACCGCATATGGAGAACGCTATGAAATTTTCGCGGAGGCCGACCCTTTATGTATTGGCAAGAAAAGCCATGTCATAACCCATATAACTATGCTTGAGAATTTCAAGCCTATGGGCGAAGGCAAGGTTACGGCTACGCTTAGTGTGGGAGGCAAAAATGTGTCGCAGACCATTGACAAGACGCATAATCCCGGCATATATGAGTTCTTCCTCACTCCACCTGCGACAGGCAACGCCACACTTACCTTACGGATAGAATCTCCGGCCGGCAACGCCACGCAAACCACATCAGGTCTTACGGTTTACGATGACGAACACGAAGCCTACCAGGCCGCCGCCAAAGCTGAGCCTCATGTCAGCAACGGAGCCGCTTTCAGCAAAGAGATGAGCTGGAAAATAGATTTCTCGACCGATGAAGCCACCTTACGGCCTTTCGGCGACATCATCAACGTTACGGGACGCATAGAGCCGTCGGCCGGCGATGTGCAGACAATCGTTGCCCGCGCTTCGGGAACAGTACATTTCGCTCAGCCTTCTCTGACCGTAGGAGGCGCGGTATCATCGGGCGAGACATTGTTCCGCGTCAATCCGGAAGTCATGGCTGACGGCAGCCTGAAGGTGAGGCTGCGTCAGGCCGAGAGTGATTTCAAAGCGGCACGGGATGCATATCAGCGGGGTCTGAAACTGAAAGAAGAGGGACTCGCCGCCGAAGCCGAGATACTGCAACTGAGAAATGCCTACGAAACGGCGGAAGCCAACTACCGTCATCTCAGCGGTAATTTCAGTGGCGGAAACACCGCTTCCGCATCCCCTATGGCCGGCTTCATAACATCGGTAGATGTGGTCAACGGCCAATATGTTGAAGCGGGACAACCGCTCGCCACCGTTGCCCGCAACCGTGATTTATTCGTAAAAGCCGATGTTCCCGTACGCTACATAAAACGCTTATCCGGAATCGCCTCCGCGACTCTCCGCCCTATGAACAGCGATGAATATGTAGAGGTAACAGCCGACGGAGGCGGTATTGTATCGGTAGGTAAAGGCGTTACGGAAGGTACACAGATGGTACCGGTAACTTTCCGTCTGCCCAAACGGGCATCGCTGATTCCCGGAGAATTCGTAGACATGCGCATACGTACCTACGGAGGCGACGAAGCGCTGACCGTTCCGTCTGACGCTCTGATAGAGCAACAGGGCGCGTGGTTCGTATATGTGCAGGTCCATCCCGCATACTTCGAGAAACGGAGCGTCAGACCCGGACGTTCCGACGGCCTCTATACCGAGATCCTTTCAGGTATAAAGGAGGGGGAGAGAGTCGTAGGCAAAGGTGCCGTAATGGTTAAACTCGCTCAGGCGTCAGGTGCGCTCGACGCCCATGCCGGACACGTCCACTAACAAGGCCCGAGGTATGAAATTCATAGACAATATCATAAGCTTTTCCCTACGCAACACTCTTCTGATTATCCTTGGAGCGGTGTTGCTGATAGGCGGTGGCATCTGGACCTCGCGCCAGATGGACATAGATGTATTTCCCGACCTTACCGCCCCCACTGTGGTGATCATGACCGATGCCAAAGGGATGGCCACAGAAGAGATAGAACGGTTGGTAACCTACCCTATAGAAACTGCCGTGAACGGCGCCACCGACGTACGGCGCGTGCGCTCGGCCTCTCTGCCGGGAGTATCGTTCGTATGGGTCGAGTTCGACTGGGGTGCCGATGTTTTCAAGGCGCGTCAGATTGTGAGCGAGAAGATGGTTACGCTCGGCGAGTCGTTGCCTGAAGGTGTTACTCCGGTGCTCGCTCCGCAATCGAGTGTGATGGGAGAGATCCTGTTCGTCGGTCTGCAATCAGACACTACTTCGATGGCGGACTTGCGTACACTGGCCGACTGGACGGTAAAGCCTGCGGTCCTCGCCACAGGAGGCGTGTCGCAGGTTACGGTAATCGGTGGGGATTACAAGCAGTATCAGATCATAGCCGACCCCGTACGCATGGCCGCCATGGGAGTTACTATGTCTGAGATCGATGCCGTAGGACGCAGTTTCAGCGACAATTCATCGGGAGGAGTGATACGGAGCCACGGCAATGAATATTCACTCGTAGGATTGGCCCGCACATCGGATCTTGAAGACCTGCGCAACAGTCTCGTGAAGATGAACGGAGACAAGCCGGTTACCCTCGCCGATGTGGCCGAGGTCCGCACCGGAAGCGCTATAAAGATGGGCCATGCCTCTCGCAACGCACAGCCGGCCGTCATCCTCTCCATCTCGAAGCAACCCAATATCAACACTCTCGAGGTTACCGAAAAAATAGAAGCCAATCTCAAGGAGATAGCCAAAACCCTTCCGTCTGACGTGAAACTCGACACGCGCATATTCCGCCAGGCAGATTTCATAGAGACTTCGGTAAGCAACGTAGGACGGGCGCTTATAGAGGGCGCGGTTTTTGTAATAATAGTGCTGTTCCTGTTCTTGAACAGTTTCCGTACTACCGTTATCTCCATTATAGCCATACCGCTGTCGCTTCTGGGGACCATGATAATACTCCACCTTATGGGAATGAACATAAACACCATGACCTTAGGTGGCATGTGTATCGCCATCGGCTCGCTTGTAGATGACGCGATAATAGACGTGGAGAACGTATATAAGAGACTGCGACAGAATCATGCGTTGCCCAAAGAGGAGCGACGCTCCATATTCAACGTGGTCTTCGAGGCCTCGAAAGAGATCCGCGCATCTATCCTCAACGCCACTTTCATCATTATCGTGGCCTTCATCCCACTGTTTTTCCTGTCGGGGATGGAGGGAAGAATGCTAAAACCGTTGGGAACGGCTTACATAGTATCGTTGTTCATGTCGCTTATAGTGGCCATGACTGTTACCCCTCTGCTTTCCAAATTGCTTCTGTCGTCTGACAAATATCTGGAACGCAACCGCAAGGAGGGATGGGTATCGAGAAAGCTGTCGGGACTGTATGCACGTTCGCTCGCGTGGACATTCAACCACCGTAAAATTGTCGTAGCCGCTACAGGAATAGTTCTGGGGCTGTCGCTGGCCTTATGCTTTACCATGGGCCAGAGTTTCCTGCCTGAGTTCAACGAGGGCTCGGCGACTATCTCCGCCGTAGCCAGCCCCGGGGTATCGCTCGATGTCAACAATGAGCTCGGTAATCTGATGGAACGTGAATTGCTGGAGATACCGGAGGTTACCTCCACTTCCCGTCGCACGGGCCGCGGCGAGCTCGATGAGCACTCGCAGATGACCAATTCCGCCGAAATCGATGTAAACTTCCGACTTGCGGACCGTAGCAAAGAGGAGGTCTTCGCCGACATACGACACCGGCTGGCCGGCATTCCCGGTATAGCCGCTACGATCGGGCAGCCCTTAGGCCATCGTATCGACCACATGCTGTCGGGCACGAGGGCCAATATCGCCATAAAGATTTTCGGTCCGGATCTGCCGGAGCTGTTTATGACCGGCAACCGCATAAAGGATGCCATCGAGGATATACCGGGTCTGGTGGACGTGGCTGTCGAGCAACAGACCGAAACACCCCAGATTCAGATAAGAGCCAATCGCCCTGCATTGGCGAGAAACGGTATCACCATCGGCGAATTCAATGATTTCGTAGAGCGGGCCTTCTCCGGCGAGAAGATAGGGGAAATCTACGAAGGACAACGCAGCTTCGATGTGGTGGTGCGCCTTGACGAACGTTATGCCACTCCCGAAAGCATAGGCGACGCGCTTATCGACACCGGTAACGGTACGAAGGTACCTCTTTCGGAAGTCGCGGAGATTGTATCGGCTACCGGCCCCAATTCAATCAGCCGCGAGAATGTGCAGCGCAAGATTGTCGTATCGGCAAATGTTTCGGGACGCGATATGGCCGGTGTGGTAGCCGACATAAAGCAGGCCGTAAACGACAAGATAAAACTCGCCGAGGGTTATCGTATCGAGTATGGAGGTCAGTTTGAAAACGCGCGGAAAGCCACCCGCACTCTCGTGCTTACTACCATAGCCGCTCTGCTGGTGATATTCCTTCTGCTTTACGGCGAGTTCGCCAACCTTACCTTGGCACTTATAATCCTGGTGAGCCTTCCCTTCGCACTTATCGGCGGGGTGTTGGCCGTCTATCTGAGTTCAGGCATAGTCAGCATTCCGGCCATAATCGGGTTCATAACGCTATTCGGAGTGGCTGTGAGAAACGGAATACTGTTAGTTTCCAAATACCGCCAGCTACATGCCAAGGAAACCGACATACGCAAAGTTGTTACCGCAGGTTCGGCCGACCGTCTGAATCCAATTCTGATGACTGCTCTGACCTCGGCTTTAGCACTGATACCTTTGGTAATAGCCTCAGACAAACCGGGCAACGAGATACAATCGCCGATGGCGGTGGTTGTACTCGGAGGGCTGTTGACCTCCACCCTACTGAACCTATACCTGATGCCGCTAATCTACGAATGGTACGCAAAAAAGAAGAGCCGGTAACCCCCCGGCTCTTCTTTTCTTGCTCTTTCCGCATTTCTACTTTCCAGCTATTTCCGTTCTATTTCGATTGCAGATTAACCGGCGGTTCAGATGAAGAGGTTGACGTTGGATTTGTCGGCGCGGTTCATGTAGGTGGCTACGCCTCCTATGGTTACGTTGTCGAGCAGCTCTTCTTTCGAGATTCCCATTACATCCATCGACATCTGGCAGGCTATGAATTCAACACCGCTGGCCACCGCCATGTCGCGCAGAGTCTCGAGCGACTCGATGTTTTTCCGTTTCATAACGTAGCGCATCATCTTGGGACCGAGTCCCATCATGTTCATCTTTGACAATGCCAGACCATGCGAGTTTTTCGGCAGCATCATACCGAACATACGTCCGAAAATATCTTTCTTTGCCTTCGGCTTATTATCCTTCTTGATTGCGTTCAGGCCCCAGAAGGTGAAGAAGATGGTTACCTTCTCCCCTGTGGCGGCCGCTCCGTTGGCAAGCACGAATGTGGCCAAAGCCTTGTCAAGGTCATCGCTGAAAAGAATAAACGATTTTCCTTTTCCTCTCCCTGCGGCTGACGCCTCCGGTCTACCGCTACCCTTTTCTACATTGATTGAATAGATTCCACGCGAAGACTCATGAGAGAGGAACGAGTTTCCTGTCGACTCACACCACGCCTGAGCGTCCCGTACAAAGCCGGGGTCGGTAGCTTCAATGTTTATAACGCTTCCGGGAGCCGCTTTCTCCATAGCCTGCTTAAGTTTCATTATAGGTCCCGGACAAGAAAGACCGCAAGCATCAATACGTATTGACGGAGAAGTGGATGAAGAAACAATCTGCACAGGCGATGACTTCCCAGAAACAGGATTTTCCGAGACGGGCTTGCCGATCGGAGCCGTAGCAATGCGATAGGTCTTGAGTCCACCCACAAGATTGCGCACATTCTCAAATCCGCGCTGACGCAGGATGCACGAAGCAAGATAGCCGCGCAGGCCTACTCCGCAATAGAGCACTATAGGTTTGTTAACCGGTATGCGGTCCATCATCTGCCTCATATCGTCGAGCGGTATGTTTATGGCACCTTCTATCGCTCCTGTGGCGAACTCTTCAGGCGTCCGCACATCGATAAGCGTGATTTCCTTGCGGTCCATGTCTCTCAGTTCCCGCCAGTATATCGGTTGCATCTTCCCGTTCAACACGTTTCCGGCCACATATCCTGACAGTGCGACAGGATCTTTGGCCGATGAATAAGGTGGTGCGTAGGCATGTTCGGTACGCATAAGGGAGGTAACGTCGCCACCCTCCTTTATGACCCTTGCAAACTGGTCTATACGTTTGTCCACACCGTCGTAACCCACAATCTGGGCACCTAACAGACGACCCGATTCCGGAGCGAACACAACCTTTATTGTCATAGGCATGGCACCCGGATAGTATCCTGCATGAGAATTGGGATGTATGGTGGCGGTAAGATAAGGAATATTTTCCTGACGCAACCGTTTGGCAGCCATTCCCGTGGCCGCCACCGTGAGGTCGAAGACCTTTGCTATCGATGTTCCTATCGACCCTTCATATTTTTCAGTATCGCCGTTCACCATATTGTCGGCCACAATCCGGGCCTGACGGTTTGCCGGACCTGCAAGATAATTCATCCATGGCTTGCCGTCAACGGGATGAGAAAACTCAATCGCATCGCCAACGGCATATATTCCCGGGTGGGAAGTGCGCAAGTACTCATTGACCTTTATTCCACCTCGTTCGCCTATTGCCAGTTCTGCCTTGACAGCCAAAGAGTTTACAGGGCGCACACCAATAGAGAGTATCACAATGTCGGCTGTCAGTTTTCCGCCGTCGCCAAGAGTCAGTTCTATCGCCGTCCCTTTGCGTTCAAAAGAGGTTACGGCTGTGCTGAGGTGAAGAGACACACCTTTCTGAACGAGGTGCTGATGCACTATGGCCGCCATTGAATAATCCACAGGGGCCATGACTTGATCCGCCATCTCGACAACAGCAACTTCCGCGCCGGCATCCTTGAGATTCTCGGCCATTTCCAAACCTATGAAACCGCCCCCTACGACAACCGCACGACGCACATCATGTTCCGACAGATAGGATTTTACAGCATCAGTATCCGAAACATTACGCAAAGTGAATATTCCAGGCAGATCTATTCCCGGCAGATTCGGCACAAACGGCGACGCACCGGGAGAAAGAAGCAGGCGATCATAGCTCTCTTCATAAATTGAGCCGTCGGGGCCTTTCACCTCCACGCATCCACGCTCGGGATGTATGGCCAGGACTTCGGAATTTATCCTTACATCTATCGCGAACCGACGTCCAAATGCCTCAGGAGTCTGCACGAAAAGTCTGTCGCGGTCGGCAATTACACCTCCTATATAATAAGGGAGACCGCAGTTGGCGTAAGATATGTAAGCTCCTTTTTCAAAGAGTATGATTTCATCATTTTCGGATATTCTGCGTATTCTGGCTGCTGCCGTGGCCCCGCCGGCCACTCCACCTACGATTATATGCTTCATCTGTTGTATATTTAATTTACGCAAAGCTAACTTAGAAATCATAGACAACCAACAGATTTTAGCTATATTTGCATAGATAAAATCTATCGATATGACTCTTCAGCAACTACAATATATAATAGCTGTAGACCGATTCCACAGTTTCGCCAAGGCCGCGGATCATTGTGGTATAACACAGCCGACCCTCAGTAAAATGATTGCAAAACTTGAGGAAGAGCTCGACGTACGGATTTTCGACCGCTCCGGACGCAATGTAGAGACGACATCTACAGGTAACAGGATTGTGAGACAGGCTGTGAAAACGGTACAGGAGGCGGCGCGTATATCAGAGATTGTGGCCGACACACGTAACGGACTTTCCGGAAAGGTACGCATAGCCGTCGGACCGAGTATAGCACCTTATATACTTCCGGGATTCATACGTTTCTATAGTTCCGATTGTCCTGAGGTGGAACTTACAGTCGAGGAGATGCGGATTGAAGCCATGCTTGAAGCGATTGGAAAAGGAACTGCGGATATAGCTGTCGCCACGTCGGGACATGGAAGCGAAGATATATTTGAGATTCCGTTTTACGAAGAGCCATTCTGGGTTTATCTGTCGGATAACTGCGGACGCAGTATGCCCGAATTCACATCTGAGCAACTTAGCCATGAAAGCATGTGGGTGATGAAAGAGGCTCAGTGTCTTCGGGAGAGCGCTTTCAGTTTCTGCAAGGCACGCGATACCGGACGCCGTATCTACGAAGCCGGCAACATCGAGACATTGGTAAGGGTCGTAGATGAAAACGGAGGTTTCACTATAATTCCGGAGATGCATCTGCCGATGCTCAACGACCGACAGCGCGGAAATGTGCGCCCTCTCAACGGCGACTGCATGAGTATGCGCCGTATATCGCTATATATCCGCCACGACTACGTACGCGAAAGAATACTCAACAGCGTGGTGTCAGTCCTTGTAAAAGTAATACCCCGCCGGATGATCGATCCTACGATTCTCCGTGGTCCGCTACGTCTCTGACATCATAGAGCCATAATAAAGTACGCACCAAGCTGTCAGTTAAGTCAAAAGGAATGATACAGAAGACCGCGGAACTGTTGACAGTTTCGCGGTCCGATAGTCTATAGAGGTCTGAGACCCAATATAAGGTATTTAGCGAATGAATAGCATCTCGCGATACTTGGGAAGAGGCCAGATTTCGTTATCAACCATCAGTTCGAGCGCGTCGATGTGGGTGCGGATCTCTTCCATTACCGGCATCACCAGGTCGTGATATGCTATCGCCTTGTCGCGCTCGGTGGGTTTACGGTTGGCTATGTGACGTGCTTCCACCATGTTGTCCACCCCACTCTTGATGGCCGCCATGTGGTCGGCCATAGCCTCGATCGCAGCCATATCCTGACGTGCTATCTTGTCGGCCTTATCACCCTTAAACAGCTCTTTGACTTTGTAGACATTGTCGAGCAGAAGACTTTCGTAACGGGTGGCGGCAGGTATTACATGGTTGATGGCAAGGTCGCCCAACACGCGCGATTCTATCTGGATCTTCTTCGAATACATCTCCCACTTCACTTCATTGCGGGCCTGTAGCTCAACAGGTGTGAACACACCGGTGCGCACGAACATCTCCACATTCTTGGGATCCTGATATGCATCGAATATAAGCGGAGCGGATGTCTCCGTATCAAGACCACGCTTCTCGGCCTCTTCCTTCCATTCATCGGAATATCCGTTGCCGTCGAAATGTATGGGTCGGCTCTCCTTTACCAGATGACGCACCTCCTTGAGGATAGCACGTGTACGGTCCTCGCCTTCGGCTACACGACGGTCCACGTTGTCGGCAAACTGGTTCAGCTGGTCGGCAACGGCTGCGTTAAGCGCGATCATCGCCGCGCCACAGTTGGCCGAAGAACCTACCGCACGGTACTCGAAACGGTTACCGGTGAAGGCGAAGGGGCTTGTGCGGTTGCGGTCAGTGCTGTCGACAAGCAACTCGGGAATCTGCGCCACGTTCAGGTCGCGACCCTCTTTCTTGGCAAGATTCACATCCTCATCGAAATCCTTCTTCTCGATACCGTCGAGAATCTGCGACAGCTGCGAACCGAGGAATATCGATATGATTGCCGGAGGCGCCTCATTGGCACCAAGACGGTGGGCGTTGGTGGCGTTGATGATGGAAGCCTTCATAAGCGCATTGTGCTTGTGTACGGCCGCCATAACGTTTGCTACGAATGTTATGAACTGCAGGTTGGACTCAGCTGTCTTGCCGGGCGCGAAAAGCAGTACGCCCTTGTCGGTACCAAGACTCCAGTTATTGTGCTTACCGGAACCGTTGATGCCGGCAAACGGTTTCTCGTGGAGCAGCACACGGAAATTGTGGCGACGCGCGACCTCGGCGATAAGCGACATCAGCAACAGGTTGTGGTCGTTGGCGAGGTTGGTCTCCTCGAATATAGGTGCAAGCTCGAACTGGTTGGGCGCTACCTCGTTGTGGCGTGTCTTAGCCGGTATACCGAGGAGATGACACTGATTCTCAAGATCAAGCATAAAGGCCTCGACGCGCTTGGGGATAGCTCCGAAGTAGTGGTCTTCGAGCTGCTGGTTCTTGGCCGACTCATGACCCATCAGCGTGCGTCCGGTCATTACCAGGTCGGGACGTGCGGCATACAAAGCCTCGTCGACAAGGAAGTATTCCTGTTCCCAACCGAGATAGGAACTTACATGATTGACCTCAGGATCGAAATAGCGGGCCACACGTGTGGCGGCCTTGTCGACACTGTTCAGGGCTTTCAACAGCGGAGTCTTGTAGTCAAGGCTCTCGCCGGTATATGAAATGAAAATGGTGGGGATACAAAGTGTACCATCAAGGATGAAGGCCGGCGAAGAGATATCCCAGGCCGAATATCCACGAGCCTCGAAAGTATTGCGGATACCGCCCGAGGGGAAACTTGAGGCATCGGGTTCCTGCTGTACAAGCAGTTTACCTGAGAATTCCTCGACTACCCCGCCTTTGCCGTCATGCTCTATGAAAGCGTCATGTTTCTCGGCGGTGCCGTCGGTAAGGGGATGGAACCAGTGGGTATAGTGGCGCGCACCGTTTTCGATTGCCCAGCGTTTCATGCCTTCGGCCACGCTGTCGGCAATCTTGCGTGATAGAGGCTGCTTCTGGTCTATGGCGTTCACAAGGGCTTCGTAAGTGTCCTTGGGAAGGTATTCAAACATTTTCTGCCGGTTGAACACCATTTTGCCATAATACTTGTCGACCCTTTCCTTAGGGAGCTCGACTTTCACTGCCTTGCGTGAAGAAGCCTCTTCCACGCTCTTGAATCTGAGATTAGACATACTTTTTATATTTAAGTAGTTTCCTATGACTGCTAACTGATTAACGTAAATGATTGTTAAAAATTTTATTTATCCGGCCCATTGCCTCGGCAGTGTTGCCCGAGGTGTTGAAACCTGTAAAACGCACATACCCTTCGCCGAGATCTCCGAATCCGACTCCGGGCGTACATGATACCCCGGCCTTTTCAAGCAATAGAGTGAAAAGACGCCAGGAATCATCAATGTCCGTTCTGCGTGCCCAGACGTAGGGCGAATCGACACCTCCTGCTACACTGAAACCCGATTCTGACAATGATTCTCTTATCAGGCGTGCGTTGGCCATATAAGCATCCACACTTTCGCGTACCTGTATGCGCCCCTCTTCGGTATAAAGAGCGGCAGCTCCGCGCTGCACTATATAAGAAGCGCCGTTGAACTTGGTGCACTGCCGACGGTTCCACAGCTTGCGCAGAGGCACTACACTGCCGTCGGCAAACTGACCCATGAGTTCCGACGGAATTACCGTGTATCCGCACCGCATGCCGGTAAACCCGGCCGTCTTAGAGAAGCTTCTCACCTCTATAGCTACCTCCCGCGCGCCTTCGGCCTCATAGACCGACCGTACTGCTCCGGGAGTCGACACATAAGCCTCATAGGCGGAATCAAATATTATCAGCGAACCTTCCCGGCGTGCGTAATCCACCCATTTCTGTAGTTCGTCCAGAGTTATGGACACCCCGGTCGGATTGTTGGGATAGCAAAGGATTATAACATCCGGACGCTCACCCGGCAATTCGGGCAGAAAGCCTCTTTCCGGTTTACATTCCAGATATATCAGACCTTTCCACCGGTAGCCGCACAGATCTCCTCCACGCCCGTCTATGACGGCCGCATCTACATAAGCCGGATATGAGGGGTCGGCCACTGCTATCCTGACACCCTCTCCGAATATATCGCCGAGATTGCCGAGGTCGCTTTTGGCACCGTCTGATATAAATATCTCGGAGGGATCTATTTCAAGACCGCGGGCGCGGTAATCTCCATTCGCTATGGCTTCGCGCAGGAAGTCATAACCTTGTTCCGGACCATAACCTCGGAATGTGGAGCGGGCCGACATCTCGTCTACCGCCTTGCGCATGGCTTCTATAACCACAGGAGCAAGAGGACGGGTAACGTCGCCAATGTCCATTCGTATCACGTCGCGCCCGGGATTTGAAGCGCGAAACTCGCGCAACCGTGACGCAACCTCCGAAAAGAGGTAAGATTCCGGAAGCAGACGGAAGCTGTCGTTGACTTTTATCATTTCATTAATAAATTGTTCAGAGCCTGTTTAATAAAAAAGGTGCAGCCGTCGGGCTACACCATCAAGGGGGATGATTTGGGATAGTAGACACCTTCGGCCACCATCACGGCCGGTCCGGTAAGGTAAACATGACCGTCGGCCTCGCTCCATTCTACGGTAAGGTCGCCTCCACGCAACCTTACCGTAACCTTACGGTCGGTAAGACCATTGAGCACAGCCGCCACTACCGAGGCACAGGCTCCTGTACCACAGGCAAGGGTTTCACCGCTGCCTCGTTCCCATACACGCATGGACATCTCCCGACGGTTGTTTACCGTAACAAATTCTATATTTGCCTTTTCAGGCCAAATATCGGCATCTTCAAGCCGGGGACCTATATTATGTACCATGTCGTCAGATATGGAATTCACAAACAGGACTCCATGAGGATTACCCATGCTTACAGCAGTGATTCTGAATAGCATTCCGTCAACATCCACTTCTTTGTTGACCACAGGTCCCTTGCCGTCATGTATAACCGGCACATGTTCGGCCTCAAGAATCGGCTTGCCCATGTCGACCCTGACCGACGTTACCACACCATCGCTGACCGTAAGGTCCAGCGTGCGAATGCCGGCCAATGTCTCGATAGTGACAGTGGTTTCGTGTGTAAGTCCTTTTTCATAAACGAGCTTGCCTATGCAACGTATGGCATTGCCACACATCTGAGCTTCAGAACCGTCGGCATTGAACATGCGCATTCGGAAATCGGCGCGTTCCGATTTCATCACGGCCACGAGGCCATCGCCTCCGACACCAAAATTACGGTCTGAGATTTTCTTAGCAAGAAGCGGAAGGTTTTCAGGCACTGCATCGAGCGCCATGATGTAGACATAATCGTTGCCGGCACCTTGCATCTTGACAAAGTTCACGGCCTGAGAGAAAGCATTCATCTTTCTTAGAATGTTTTTTACCTGTCAATTACGATACCATATGGCATCGCTGAGAGTACGTTTACTTTTAACTTGTCTTAAGAGAATGTTTGAATTTAACACGAATTTATAATTGAGGGATGAATGTAAATTCTTTCCATCCCCCGAAGGTCTTTTTTGGCTGTTTCCGCCAAGATTTCGTCGGTTACGGTGCCCGCACCGCGCCCTCCTCAACTTGCGAAAACATCTCAAAAAATCCTCTTCGTGTGAATGGAAGTTAAACCCAAACATTCTCTAAAATAAAACATACTCCTGATGATTAATATTAGAGCATGCAATTTCACATACTTTAAACATAAACACCTTAAACCTGTTTCCGGTTGCAAAGATATATTAATTTTTCATTATCGGTGCATAATGGTTCAAAAAAGTTCGGTACAAATATAATCATGAACCATCCAGCCCTCGTCCGTGACTTTTATCCTTCCATCTTTTTCTGTTACAAGACCCGCTTCCGCAAGCCGGGAGGCTTTCTCAATCACAGATTCCGCGGTATCTTGTCCGAACCGTTTTTTCATGTCTTTAACATCTATTCCTTCGGCACGGCGCATACGGGTCAATACATATTCCGCAAACATCTCCTCATCTGTCAGGATTTCCATCTCTCCTTTCCGGACCCAATCGACAAGACTGTGTGCATTCGTCTTGCGACATCTCACGCCATCATAACTTGAAGCGGATGGGCCCACACCTATATAAGGAAGACCATTCCAATACGATGAATTATGGCGAGACTCAAAACCGGGACGGGCAAAATTGGAGACCTCGTAATGGCGCATTCCCGCTCTGGATGTCATCTCAAGGAGCAGCGAATACATCGCTGCGGTATCAACCTCTTCGGCTTCTTTGATTTCACCATGGTTTCTACGGTATGTGAGCAGACTACGCTCCTCGAAACTGAGAGAGTAAGCCGACAAGTGGGCGATGCCGGCATCGAGCGCATGCTCAAGAGAAAAACGCCAGTCGGAAAGAGACTGGCCGGGAAGTCCGAAAATAAGATCGGCCGATATGTTGCTGAAACGGCCATGTAAAATCTCAAGCGCTTTCTCTACGTGGCACGGATTATGGTGGCGTTCCATTACACGCAACTCATCTTCAAGAAACGATTGGATTCCAAGACTTACACGATTTACCCCCACGCTTTTCCAAGCATCGGCGAGTTCCACGGTAATATCGTCCGGATTCGACTCTACCGTAACCTCCTGAAGATTCAATATGTGTCCGGTACTGCAAACAATATTCCTGACAGATTCCATCAGAGTCTTGAACATGTCCGCAGGCATCTGCGACGGAGTACCGCCTCCGAAATATATGGTACGCACAACATCCGGAATCTCACCGACGCGGAGTGCCAGTTCGTCGGCAAGCGACGAAACGAAACGAGGCCAGTCTGCAATGCGGCTACCGGCTGTGAAAAATCCGCAATAACCGCAACGCGACGAACAAAATGGAATATGGATGTATATTCCCCCTTCCCTTTGGCCTTCTTCCGGCGAATCGCCCTCTTCCGAAAGGCAATCAGACCAAAATGACCCTCTTTTGCACATTTTTATCCCTTTACCGATATTCATTTAAATAATTTTATACTATCTTTACCGAGATAGTTATTATCCAGAATATACCGAATACACGGTTTAACTAATTAGCAGACCCATGAGCGAACTCGACGCCGACCAGAAAGACTATACTCCCATTATAGAACGAGAGGCAAAAAAAGTGTTCGATGCCATGAGACCCCGAGTCTCTGACGCCGACTATGCCCGGCTACAAAAAGCTTTCGAACTTGCCCGGGAAGCTCATGCCCCGCAGAAACGCAAGACCGGCGAACCATACATCCTGCATCCTATCGCAGTCGCAAACATAGCGGCTACGGAACTTATGCTTGATGTCAACTCCGTAATTGCATCCTTTCTTCACGATGTGGTCGAAGACACACCTTATACCAACGAAGATATCCTGCAACGCTTCGGCGATGACGTGGCTTTTCTGGTCAGGGCCGTCACCAAGCAGAAAAAGGAGAAATACGAGATGTCGAAACAACTCGACAACTTCAAACAGATGCTCAATTCGGTACAGTATGATGTGAGGGCGTTGCTTGTGAAACTCTCCGACCGTCTTCACAACATGCGCACCCTCTCTTCTATGAGAGCCGACAAACAGATGAAGATAGCCGGGGAAACCGACTACTTTTACGCTCCGCTGGCCACGCGCCTCGGCCTTTATAATGTAAAGACCGAACTTGAGAATCTAAGTCTGAAATTCCGTTGCCCCCACGAATATAACGAACTTGTAAGCAAAATAGAAGCGGACCGCGAAAAAAATCGCACTCATCTCAGAGTTTTTACCGACGAGATCAGTTCTCTCCTTACCAGTCACGGCATAAAATGCCGTGTATATGCCGAATACCGCCAGCCTTATTCCCTTTGGCGCAAGATGCGCAAATATGGTGAGGATTTCGATCATCTGAAGTATCGGCATTTCATAGAGATTGTGTTCAAAGGCGAAGAGAATGTTTCGGAAAAGGAAATCACGCTTCGTATATATTCACTGCTTACAGAACGTTTCAAAGAAAAACCCGGAGGAATCTCAAACTATATAGACTCGCCGAAAGAGAACGGTTATCAGAGCTTTCACCTTAAACTTCTCGCGGACTTCGGACGCTGGCAGGAAGTCCATATAAGTTCGGAGCGAATGGTGCGCAACTCCCAGCTCGGTTGTCTGGCTGATTGCTGCGAAAGCAATATAAGACGGTGGATCGACAAGTTCCGCGCCACTCTTAAAGACATATCGCGCAATACTCATCTTCAGGAGGGAGGTGCGTTTATAGAGAACGTCGTATCATCGTTCTATAACGACGACATTATGGTATTCTCGCCACAAGGGAAACCGGTGATAATGCCGCAAAAGGCTTCGGTACTTGACTTCGCATACGAGATTCATTCCAAGTTGGGCGAACATGCGAAATATGCCCGTATCAACGGTCGGCTGGCTCCCATCAACACTATTCTGCACCGTGGCGACATTGTGGAGATCTATCCTGATGTCGCATCTCACCCTGAAAAACGTTGGCTTGATTTCGCCGTTACATTCAAGGCCCGTAAAGCGATCAACTCATATCTGGCCCGGTTGCCGAAACCGGAATATGACAGTTGCTCTATCTGCCACCCCATACCCGGTGAAGAGGTTATAGGATTTCGGGAGAAAAGCGGCTCCATAACCCTCCACAAAAGGGATTGCCCGTTGGTAATTAAACTCGCCACGCAAGATGGCGATTCCATCACCTCCGTTGACTTCAAGGAAGACCAGCATGTGCTTTACCCCGTTACCATACAGATAACATGTGTGGATCGCTACCACATGATAATCGACCTTGTGGAGTGCATAACCAACCAGCTGAACCTATCCATAGGAAGCATCAACACCGAAACATCCGATGCCATAGTAAAAATAAGGATCAGTTTCGCAGTACACTCATTCCATGAGTTGCAATCCATAATCTCACACATAAAAGCCATTCCCGATGTAGACGAAGTGAAGCTCATAAACTGATTTTGGGAATATATAAATTTTGTGGTAAATTTGTACTTCACCATCCGAAACCGGAAAATATAAATAAATAAGTATTCCTACATGAAAAAAATAATTGCCATCGCTACGCTCGCTGCCGTCGCCGCGCCAGGCATAGCAGCCAAAGATCGTGTCACCCATAATCCCGACGCGGTCAATACCGAGACCATTCTTCACGCCTGGAGTTGGAATTTCCCCTCCATAGCAAAAAATATGAAACGCATCGCCGATGCCGGATTTACGATGGTTCAGACATCGCCCGTACAGAAATGTTTCAATCCCGAGGGAAGTTCCAAAAAGCTGTTCGATCCCGAAGTCACCAAAGGAAACTGGTATTACTATTATCAGCCTACCGATTGGAAAATAGGCAACCAGATAGTTGGCTCCCGCGAAGAGATGAAACAGATGATGGATTCCGCGGCAAAATATAACATACGCATAATTGTCGATGTGTTGCCCAACCATACCGCTTTCGATGTGGATGCGGTATCGGAAGATTTCTACAAGGCTGTAGGCGGACGCGACAAGATGTACCATTCCCAGGGTCTCACTCCGGTGCGTGACTATAACGACCGTTACCAATGCACCCTCTGGGGATCTGGCGCACTTCCCGACGTAAACACCGAGAATCCGGACTTCCAGAAATATTACATGGAGTTTGTAAACGATCTTCTTTCGCTGGGCGTAAGAGGATTCCGTTATGACACCGCCAAGCACATAGGTGTTCATTCCGATCCCGTAGACACTGCGTCGGGAGTAAAGGAAAACGATTTCTGGGATGTAGCCACAGGGCGTAAGAGTGTGAAAGGTGTCAAGCTGACCGTTCCATATGATGACCTGTTCGTTTACGGCGAAGTGCTTCAAGACAAGAATGTGCCCGAAGCCGAGTATGCGGACTATTTCGGACAGACAGCATCGAGCTACGGATACGTATTACGTGAAATGCTCGAAAAAGGAAACGCCAAAGGTATGGACCTGAAGAACTGGTGCCACTCAGCCGCACCTGAATTCCTGACGACCTGGGTAGAGAGTCACGATACATATTGCAACGCTCACGAAAGCGCCGGCCTTACCGATGACCAGATACGCACCGCCTGGGTGTTCCTTACCGCACGTCAGAACGGTACACCTCTCTTCTTCAGCCGACCCGCCGGCTCCACCCGCAAGAATTACTGGGGCGACAACATCATGGGCGCACCCGGCAATGACGAGTACTTCCATCCGGAAGTCGCTGCGGTCAACAAGTTCCGTCAGGCCATGCAGGGTCAGAAAGAGGATATAGAAGTCTCTGACAATGGAGAGGTGCTTCTTGTCAACCGTGGCAAAAAAGGTGCCGCTCTTGTCAATCTCAGCGTACACGCCAATAACGTCGATCTTCCTACAAACCTCCCGTCAGGCACATACCGCGATCAGGTTTACGGCAAAGAATTCAAGGTTTCCAAGGGCAAGCTGAAAGGCATACTCGCCCCTCAACGTACCTACATACTTACCAAATAACGGATTTTCAGAATTATATAGTAAAAGAGATCGCTTCAGGAAGCGGTCTCTTTTTTTTATATGAGAGTGTAAACGATATACACTGTAGAAGCGTTGATTATTTGGCTTTGGCACGGAATTTGATAATTTTCAAAACGAAAGGCAACTGCATCAGGGTCGCAACCATATCCATGCAGTTTCCGGTACATATATTACAAAACAAATTATAAATAAAATTTAATATTATATCATGGCAATCAGACCTCTTGGCGACCGTGTGCTTATTCAGCCGACCGCCGCAGAAGAAGTAACCGCAAGCGGTATCTATATTCCCGATGCAGCTAAAGAAAAGCCCCTTAAAGGTACTGTAGTGGCTGTAGGCAATGGAACTAAAGATGAAGAAATGATACTTAAAGCCGGCGATGTAGTACTGTATGGCAAATATGCCGGAACCGAACTTCAATATGAAGGTGAGAAATATCTCATGATGCGTCAGAGCGACGTTCTCGGAATCATCGACTGATACAATCAGGACTTAAATTCAAATTCAAAATGGCAAAAGATATAAAATTCAATATCAACGCTCGTGAAGAGCTTAAAAAAGGTGTCGACGCACTTGCCGACGCAGTCAAGGTAACCCTTGGTCCCAAAGGACGCAATGTAATCATAGAGCGTAAATTCGGAGCGCCCCATATAACCAAGGATGGCGTAACCGTAGCTAAAGAAATAGAACTTGAAGACCCGTTCCAGAACATGGGCGCCCAACTCGTGAAAGAAGTAGCCTCAAAGACCGGCGACCAGGCAGGCGACGGAACGACAACTGCCACCGTATTAGCTCAGGCAATTGTGAACGTAGGCCTGAAGAACGTTACCGCAGGTGCCAATCCAATGGATCTGAAACGCGGTATCGACAAGGCTGTATCCGCTGTTGTCGAGGGTATACGCGAACAGAGCCAGGAGGTAGATGACGACATTAACAAGATTGAAAACGTTGCCCGCGTATCTGCCAACAACGATGAGGAAATAGGCCGTCTGATAGCGGAAGCTATGCAGAAAGTAAAGAAAGAGGGTGTGATTACAGTAGAAGAAGCGAAAGGAACCGAGACAACCGTAGATGTCGTTGAAGGCATGCAGTTCGACCGCGGTTACATCTCACCCTATTTCGTAACCAACTCCGAGAAGATGGAGTGTGAGATGGACAGTCCCCTCATTCTTCTTTACGACAAGAAGATTTCCAACCTGCAGGAACTCCTTCCGGTATTGGAGAGCGTAGCCAAGAGTGGCCGTCCCCTTCTTATCATCGCCGAGGATGTAGACAACGAGGCTTTGGCAACTCTGGTAGTAAACCGTATCCGTGGCTCTCTGAAGGTTTGCGCTGTCAAGGCTCCCGGATTCGGCGATCGTCGCAAGGAGATGCTTGAGGATATCGCCATACTGACCGGCGGTCAGGTAATAAGCGAGGTTAAGGGCATGCAGCTCACACAGGTACAGATGACCGATCTCGGTACCGCCGAAAAGGTAACTGTAAACAAGGACAACACCACGATAGTGAACGGTGCAGGTTCGAAAGAGGCTATCCAGAACCGCGTGAACCAGATCAAGGCCCAGATAGAGACCACCACATCCAACTACGACAAAGAAAAACTTCATGAGCGTCTGGCCAAGTTGGCCGGAGGTGTGGCAGTCCTTTACATCGGCGCACCCTCTGAAGTGGAGATGAAAGAGAAGAAAGACCGTGTCGACGACGCCCTGTCCGCAACCCGTGCCGCAATTGCAGAGGGTATCGTTCCCGGCGGCGGTGTGGCTTATATCCGCTGTCTGGAGAAACTCGACCAACTGAAGGGAGCCAACGATGATGAGAACACCGGCATAGCTATCATACGTCGCGCCATCGAGGAACCGATGCGTCAGATTATGGATAACGCTGCCGTAGAGGGTGCCGTAATCCTCCAGAAAGTAAAGGAGGGAAAAGGCGATTATGGTTACAACGCCCGCACCGATACTTTCGAAAACTTCTTTGAGAGCGGTGTGATCGACCCGGCAAAGGTAACCCGTGTAGCCCTCGAGAATGCAGCCAGCATCGCCGGTATGTTCCTTACCACCGAATGCGTAATAGCTGAAAAGAAAGAGGAAAATCCTGCTCCTATGCCCAATCCCGGCATGGGCGGCATGGGCGGCATGATGTAATGCAATAGCCTGAACTGATAAAATATCCGACAAAAAGGTCTTTACGGAAGTCCCGTGAAGACCTTTTTTATTGTGTCAATTTTCCGAGCGGTGTATTGCCGTAATAAGGAGTTTTTATTACTTTTGTATCAGGAACCGCAGAGCAGGGAACCGGGTTAGAATCCCGGACAGAAGCCGCTGCTGTATTGCTTCCGCTTGAGTATGCCGATTTTGCAGAAATGCAAGTCACTGTTTTTTCCACTCACGTCTTGAGTATTGTTTTTAGTTAATGAACTACCGCCAAGACGAGGGATGACGGGAAGGCATCGGCATAACGAGGAGCTAAGTCAGAAAACCTTCTGCCGTTCCGTTTAAAACCGAGGCGACACCCGGACTTTGGTGTCTCTGACTGCAATGTTTGAATCAAGACGCGATATTTACGCGCTGCGCCGTTCTGTACGGTTGTCGGCTATTTCACGACGCTATTCCGCAATAGCGTCAGTATTTGTCGTATCTGATCATTTCTACCCCTCCTTCCCCGGAAAGTTCGCCATCGGTTTGGCTACGATGATTCAACCAAATTTTCAATACAACAATTATGGCAACTTTCAAAAAAGTATTTTTTGCCGCAACGGCAGTACTCGCTCTTTCGGCATCCGCCGAAGACATTGTAACTCTTGACCTCACCAAACCTCTTACTCCACTGGAATTCGACGCCAAGACCGGAGCTTGGACAGAAACCTTAAACGATGATGAGTTCACCATCGACAGTCAGGTATTCTCATTCATGCACAACTCCATGTCAGACTATGGCACATGGTGGGGCTTTACAGCATCCAACTCAGCAGACCGGGGTCAGAGCGACTTCATTACCTATCAGTACAGCAACATGGCGAAGGGCGGCATAGTTCTCGACGAGAATGGCAAAGTTAAACTCGATGAGTATGGAGCTCCCGTAACCTCCGCAGATGTTCCCTATATGGTGGCTTATGCCAGCCGTATGTTTGCCAAACGTCCTGCTGAAATATATTTCAACGATGGACTCATCTACAAGCCCATCGGTGTATATCTGAACCTTACCACATGGCCATATAACTCCATAGAGAATGGCGACGGATACTGCCGTCCTTTCACCGAGGGAGACTGCTTTAAGGTAATTATCCACGGTACGGGAGCCGATGAAACCGACCGTCAGGTAGAGGCGGTTCTCGCATCATATACCAATGGAGACCTCTCCATAACCCGCGGTTGGAAATATGTTGACCTAACCCCGTTAGGCGAGGTTCAGGACTTGTGGTTCACAATGTCCACCACCGATGTAAGCGCATACGGAGACAACACTCCGACATATTTTGCTCTTGACAAACTGCAGGTTTGCAAAGCCGAGAGTGTTGAGGCAAATGCACTGGAAGCAGCTGCAAAAGGTATCACATATGACCGTCAGTCTAAAATGGTTACTATCTCCGGCGGCGATTTCGCAGCTGTCTACGACACCGACGGACGACTTATCATGAGTACCGACCTGACCGACAACCAACGCAGCTTCTCTATCAATCATCTTGACCGTGGCATCTACGTAGTGAAATCCGCAGCCGGCCAACGCAAGATAGTACGATAAAATATAAGTGTTATTTTAAATAAGGAAACCGGGGTCTGCCGTCGCGATGACAGCAGACCCCGGTTGCTCTATTATGACAGAGGACTACACAATCGTATTAGACCGATATCAGTATCTATAGAATCAGGCTGCGCAATTGCAGCATCACTACAAGGCCGGCCAGTATCGCAAGCCATCTCAAACCCTTGGTTCCTTCTCCTTTCGTGTAGTTGCCAAACATGTAGCTGTTGAATTTCTCTTTCATAATGATGTAAATTAGTTTTGAAAATGGAGAACGCCCTGCCAGTATGTCGACTATGAAATCCAAAGCATATTTCTTTTTCAAACCCGCAGAGCGTCCTCCGAAATGTTGAATGTTCTCATTTCCCTTCTCACACTGCAAAATTATATTCATGCTCTGCCGAAATTTATCATGAAGCTGTTAAGTAATGTTAACAAAAAACCATCCTATACCACCTACACCCAATATCAAAACAACGTCCACATACTTATTGGTAAGGATAACCATTTCTTTGAAAATTCAGACTTTATCCATATCTTTATAACATGAATCCGGAAGAGATATTTAACGATCGAATCTTGTTGCTCGACGGCTCCATGGGGGTGGAGTTACGCAAGCGTGTACCCTATGGGAATGAAATAAAAGGATTCAGCATCCATCATAGACCACTCTCCATAAATCCCGATATCCTGAATCTGGCACGCCCGGAAGTCGTGGCCTCGGTTCATGATGCTTATCTTGAGGCAGGAGCCGACATAATAGAGACCAACACATTCAACTCAAACTCTATCTCCCAACGGGAATATGCCACGGAACATATGGTACGCGATCTGAATCTTACCGGAGCAAGAATCGCAGTGCAACGTGCGCGGCACTATACACGCCTAAATCCTGCCCGTCCCAGATTTGTAGCCGGAGTCATCGGTCCAACGGCATTTCCTTTATCATTCTCAACTGATTCCACAGACGCGTTGAAAGGCCCCATAGACTTCGAAACACTTGAGGCAGCATATACGGAACAGGCCTCGGCGCTTTTGGATGGTGGTGTGGACTTACTCCTTATAGAGACGGTCTTCGACCTGCAAAATGCGAAAGCCGCTCTTTCAGGAACAGATCACGGAATAAGAAACACGGGGAGAAAAGTTCCGATAATGATATCGATGACAATCTCCGAAGCGACAGGCAAAATGGTTTCCGGCCACACCCCTGAGGAGATACTTCCCATCGCGGCTCCCTACTTACCGGCGGCGATCGGATTCAACTGCGTGGAATGTTCCGATCGTTTCACAGGAATTGCAAGACGCTTCGCCAAGGCAAGCCCCTACCCGCTTATCCTATATCCCAACGCCGGTCTCCCGGACAGCCGGGGAGAATACCATATATCTCCCGAACAATTCCTCGCAAAGCTGACACCTCTCTTGGAAGATGGACTTATAAACATTGTGGGCGGCTGCTGCGGCACCACCCCAACCCACATATCCCGATTAAACCAATACCTGTCAGACACCGACGCTCGCCCTTACAAGGGCCAATAAGAGTCAACACTTGTCAAGCTTTCCGATTGGATTTACTTTCTTTACGGATGGGAGGAGAATAGGCACGCGGATTTTTTCGCCGCGCCTGAGGCGCTCGCAACGCGGATTGGGACGGATTTTCGCGGATTTTTTCTTTGTACTGAAAAGATGGGTACGCTGGTATGACGCAGGCTCCATACGGGTCAGGAGCGCTGCGGCGCGACGTAAGGTTTGTGGAAATCAGCCATATTTTTAAGCTTAACGGTACAAAATATGTCTGAGTGTACTGCGGACGGTGATGTATCACTGATTTTATTTTTGGTGGATTTTATGTTCAAATACTATTTTTCATTATTTTTGCAAACACAGACTTTTGCCGCTGACTCCATGTGAGTTTTAGTTGGCCGGAGTCTGTGGATATAATGGAAGCGTTTACTTGACGCTCTTTCTTGGCTTGTTGAAACTTCGCAACTTTCAAATCTTCGTCAGGAATGTAGCAAACGGTAGATGCCTTATGGATATGTATATGTCATCGACGGCAGGCGCGCGAGCGTTGGCTGTTGGTGTGTTTGCACATATTCTGCGTGAGGCCTCTGCGTTGTTTGCTCGTTCAACGAAGATGGGCAATGCGAAGGCCTCAACAAGCGTGAACGGGCGAAACGATTGGCTCTCACGCATTCTTTTTTACTAATCTTACTAATGCCAAAGAAGAGGGTCCTGCGGCAATTATACCACAATCATGAAGAAACTATTGCTTCTATTAGCCGTTCTTATGGCTTCGGCGTGTTGTTTGACTTCCTGCAGCAGTAAGGAAGATGGAGCTGACGATGAACCGACAAACACTGAACAAGGGGAACAAAACAAGTATAAGGGTGCCCCTGCCGGAAAAAATCTTAACGATGTATGCAAAGTCAAATCCATCAAATCAACATACGATGAGTATGTTTTTGAGTATGATGAACACAACCGTGTAACAAAAATCCATGATGGAGAAGAAACTCATCTTTATCAATACTCCGAAGATAAAATTATGTTGTTACAAGATAGCGGTCAGGAAGGTACATATCAGTTCATACTTACCGATGGGTTGATAACAGAAATGATAGACAGAGATGGCCGAAAGACAACCTATACATATGATAAAGAAGGTCATCTTGTCAAGGCTCAGAAGCACTACTTTTATCTTACAGGAAATGACTTGTCAGAAAATACCATTGATATAGTATTTGAATGGGAAGACGGGGATATAAAGCAAATAAAACAACATTATGTAAGTGATCATGAAGGGAAATGGCAATATGTTTTTGATTCGGCAAGTACATGGGGGTATTCTGACGTAATAAATCTGAATCCGATTTCAAACCATTATAGCAGTATGAACGAAGGAATGGGTAAGGTGTCATGGCTTAGCGAAGATTTTAAATATCCGGGTATCATAGATATCATTTTGTCTACGCAAGGTTATATGGGTAATACAAGAAATAAACACTTGCCCATTCTTCAGTCATATTCATATAATTCTTATCAGAATCAGCCCGGTTATGAGCATACCTGGCAAGACAGCAGGAGAGATGAATGTTCGTATGAGACAGATGATAAAGGACGAGTTATCAGTTTTGCCCAATCAAATCATAAAACCCTAATTACTTGGTATTGAAATATAAGACAGGGTATATATTGATTGGATAGAATAGGGCACGCGGATCTTTTCGCCGCGCTTGTGGCGCTCGCAACGCGGATGAAGACGGATTAGCGCGGATTTTTACTTGTCTTTGCACTGACGAGACCGGCACACGGGTATGTCGCAGGCTCCATTACGCGGATATGACGGACGAGGAACGGATTCCCTGGTGAAAAGATTAGCCCATAAAACAGCGTAGCCGTAACGTTGGCAACCGCGTTTAATCAGCCATATCCGTGCGCGAAGCGATCGGCGTGTCGCTTATTCAAGAATATACCGGATTGGGTTAAGAGAAAAAATCCGCGTTAATCCGTCTACATCCGTGTCAGGAGCGCCTTGGCACGACGTAAGATCCGCGTGTCGTTATCTTTTCCAATCAGTTACCTTGAAGATGAAAATGTTCTACAGCATGATTAGATTCATATTATTAACAAGCCATTGTAAAATATAACATCCATGAAGAAAATTCTACTTACGTTACTCTTATCGTTGGTAACGTTCTCTGCCTTTACGACTGTGATGATGGAAGGAGGTATAAAATTCACACTTAACAAATATACTTATAACGCAGTGGTGGCGGGAAATTACTTGTATAAGAAAACAAATTTGATAATCCCATCGGAAGTAAGCAAAGATGGGATTGATTATAAAGTTACTGCAATAGGATCTGAGGCGTTCGTATATTGCAATTACCTTGTATCGGTGGATATACCGTCATCGGTAACTTCGATTGGAAGGAGCGCGTTCGTAAGTTGCAATTGCCTTGTATCGGTGAATATACCGTCATCGGTAACGTCGATCGGGGATGGGGCGTTCTCGACGTTCGCCACTATGCGTGCTCTAAAAGAGGTAAATTATAATACTGCGGAACCAATTAAATGTGCCAGTAATATCTTCGATCAAAAAGTATACGAGGACGCAACCCTGAATGTAGCTGTCGAAGGAGTCGAAAAGGCTAAAATGACAAGTCCGTGGATGCACTTCAGGCATATTAAGGGAATCGGGACTGATGAAATTGTGTTAGAATATGACAATTTGGTATTCCGGTTGTTCAAGCCCGAAAGCGGCAGCCCATATGCGGAGGTGATAGGTAACCATCCGACTCAGAAAACGGAACTGATAATTCCATCAAAAGTAAGTAAAGACGGGGTTGATTATCCCGTTAAGTATATATGTCCACATGCTTTCTATAATTGTGCATATCTTTCATCCGTGACAATACCGGAACCGGTAATGACGATCGGGGATAGGGCGTTCGAAAATTGCACTTCCCTTGTATCGGTGGATATACCGTCATCTGTAATGACGATCGGGGATAGGGCGTTCGAAAATTGCACTTCCCTTGTATCGGTGGATATACCGTCATCTGTAACGTCGATTGGAGAGTTGGCGTTCGATGGATGTAGTTCTCTTGTATCGGTGGATATACCATCATCTGTAACGTCGATTGGAGAGTTGGCGTTCTATAGATGTAGTTCTCTTGTATCGGTGGATATACCGTCATCGGTAAAGACGATCGGAGAGAAGGCGTTTCTCAGCCAGAATATAAGAGAGGTAAATTACAATACTAAGGAGCCTATTGGGGCTGCAAAAAATGTCTTTCTTGACGAGGTTTATGCTAACGCCACTCTGAATGTGGCTGTCGGAGGGCTTGAGAATGCTAAAAGGACAAGCCCGTGGATGTACTTCAACGATATCCGGGAAATCGAGTTCAGCGGTGTCGACAGTCCGGTTGCCGAGTCTTGTTCAGACGGGCCGGTCGCGATATATGATATCAACGGCATTTATGTCGGCGACAGCGAGCAGCAGCTTGCGCCCGGAATGTACGTGGTGCGTAAGGGCGACAAGGCAAGAATAGTATACGTGAAGTAAATAACCGCTTCCCCAACCATGACAAACAGCGCGGGCCGTTCCACACCGGAGCGGCCTGCGCCTTCGGAAAGAGAGGGGAAGACAGTGGAAATCCTCTTAACGTTTACCGGAAAATACAATCTTCCCGACAAATCCGGAGGGATTGTCGTGTTCAGACGTAATAAATCTGAATACGATTCCAAACAATTACTCAAGTTTGAACAGTTATCAGTATGAGGTCAGTTGGATAGGTAATAGAACAAGGAACGAATTGATGGGGAAGGAAACAGGGTACGGATGGGAGGGGAATAGGCACGCGGATCTTTTTCTTTGTCTTTTCACTGACGAAACAGTAGCACACAGAGGCGCGCCGTAAGATCGGCGTGTAAATATTCCCCCCAAAAAATCGAAATCGAAAGTATATAGTACCGTGTCTAAAACGGCGTCGCCGAGCACCTCGCGCCCCAAGGCACTCGGTGCTCGGGGAAAAAACAAAAACTACGACCGCGGGGTGCGCGTCGACGGTCGCTTCGCGACCGCCACCGCTTACCCGCGCGGCTACTATCTGCGTGCCCTCTACCGGGGCACGGGCTACGCGTCGAACATGGGAATAAGTCGTTACAGTCGACGGTAGCTACAAGTAACCGACAACTGCAATGACTAACGACAAGTAGACGCAACTGCAATGGCCAACGACTAATGGCCAATGACTAACGACTAATGACCGAAGCTTACTGCGAGTATGTCATTATTTTTTAGTAAATTTGCGGTATGATTTCTGTTAATAATCTTTGTGTGGATTTTTCCGCCAAACCGCTTTTCAACGATGTCAGTTTTGTGGTGAACCGCACCGACCGCGTCGCACTTGTCGGCAAGAACGGCGCAGGGAAGTCCACCATGCTCAAGATAATCGCAGGGCTACAGAGCCCCACGTCAGGCTCCGTAACGTCTCCATCCGAAGTAACCATAGGATATCTGCCTCAGCAGATGAAGCTGTCGGACGATACCACACTTATCGATGAAACTCGCAAGGCATTCGCGCATCTGACCGACCGCCAAGCAGAACTCGATGAAGTAACAAGACGGGTAAGCGAGGCCACCGACTATGAATCCGAAGAGTATACGAAATTGCTCGAACGGATGGAATATCTCCACGAACGGCTTGCCATAGAGGGTGCCGAAAACATGGAGGCTGAAATAGAGAAGACTCTTTTCGGACTCGGGTTCGCGCCCTCCGACCTGAAACGTCCGACATCGGAATTTTCCGGCGGCTGGCGCATGCGCGTGGAACTGGCAAAAATTCTTCTTCAGCGTCCTGACGTATTACTGCTTGACGAGCCCACCAACCATCTTGACATAGAGTCGATACAGTGGCTTGAACAGTTTCTGCTTACCAAAGCCAAGGCCGTTATGCTGGTAAGTCACGACCGGGCATTTCTAGACAACGTTACTACCCGCACCATAGAGATAAACTGCGGAAAGATATATGACTATAAAGTCTCATACACACCTTTCGTGGAGCTGAGGAAAGAACGCGTGGAACAACAGCGGCGTGCATGGGAAAACCAGCAGAAACTCATAGCAGACACCCGCGACTTCATAGAGCGCTTCCGCTACAAACCTACAAAAGCAGTGCAGGTGCAGAGCCGCATAAAGGTGCTTGAGAAACTTGTTCCCATAGAAATAGACGAGACTGACAATTCACGTCTGCGCCTCAAGTTCCCTCCGGCACCGCGTTCGGGCGACTTCCCTCTTATAGTAGAAGATGTATCCAAGGCTTACGACGAGCACCTTGTGTTCAGCCATGCGGAGTTCACCTTGCGTCGCGGCGACAAAGTGGCGTTCGTAGGGAAAAACGGCGAGGGTAAATCCACGCTTGTGAAGTGCATAATGGGCGAAATTCCCTTTGACGGCAACCTCAAGATCGGGCACAATGTAAAGATAGGATATTTCGCACAGAATCAGGCTCAGATGCTCGATGAAAACCTTACGGTGTTCGAAACCATCGACAATGTGGCCGTCGGCGACATACGCACGCGCATACGAGATATTCTCGGGGCCTTCATGTTCGGTGGCGAAGACATAGACAAGAAAGTGAAAGTCCTTTCCGGAGGTGAGAAAACACGTCTGGCGATGATCAAGCTTTTACTTGAGCCCGTCAACTTCCTCATACTCGATGAGCCCACCAATCACCTTGACATGCGCACCAAGGATATACTCAAAGATGCCATACGCGACTTCGGAGGTACGGTGATTGTAGTGAGCCACGACCGCGATTTCCTCGACGGGCTTGTTTCAAAAGTATATGAGTTCGGAGGAGGCAAGGTGCGCGAAAACTTAGGAGGAATTTACGACTTCCTCCGGGCACGGAAGCTGAACGCTCTTGACGAGCTGCACCTTACCCAACGCACCGATACCGTAAAACCGCAATCTGCGGAAAACAGTAAAGATGCGGATGCCGCTTCCAACGGCATCCAAAACGCATCTGCAAAGGAGCAGGCGGAGCCCACACCCAAAGGAAGCGCCAAATTAAGCTATGCGGAACAGAAAAACCGTGAGCGCATCATACGCAAAGCCGAAAAGGCGGTGAAAGATGCGGAAGCTGAGATAGAACGCCTTGAACAAGCCCAGGCCGAAGCCGAAGCCGCACTATCGTCGGGCGACGCATCAGCCGAAATTCTGGCTGCTTACGATGATGCCCGCAAGCGATTGGAAAACGCAATGTCGGTATGGGAACTCGCCCAATCGGAACTTGACTCCTTAAGTGAAGGATAAACCGCACGACATGCACGATTCAACTCAATACCATGATAACCTGCAACACCCGTAAAATGAATTTAAAAATGATTTTAAAGGCCTCTTTAGCCTCTCTGCCTCTCTTTGCCTCAGCTTCCGGGCCTCACGGCATAGACACAGCCAATCTGGACCCGACAATCAAGCCGGGAGATGATTTCTACCAGTACGCCTGTGGTGGCTGGATGGCACGCAACCCGCTCACTGCCGAATATTCCCGTTTCGGCACTTTCGACCAGTTGCGTGAAAACGCACGCACGCAGTTGAAAGAACTGATCACCAAGCTTTCTGAAAACCCTGAAAGTAAAATAAAAGGCACTAACGCCCAAAAGGTTTCAGACCTCTATGCCATGGGCATGGATTCCGTGCGTCTTAACCGTGAAGGCGCCGCTCCGCTGAAACCATACCTCGAGAAAATAAACTCGATGAAAAAGGAGGACTTCACCGACATGCTTACCATGATGCACAATGGAGTGTCAAGTTCCTTCTTCGGAACCGGAGTTGGTGCCGACTCGAAAAACTCCGATATGAACATACTGCATATCGGTGAGGTAGGACTCGGACTCGGAGACCGCGACTACTATCTGGTCAGCAACGAGACCAACGATCGCATAATGAAGGCATACCACAAATATGTGGTAGATATAATGGAGCTTGCCGGATACTCCCGCAAAGATGCCGAAAGGGTATGGGAGAATGTTATCAAGCTTGAGACGGAATTCGCCAAAAACAAGATAACACGCGAAGAACGCCGCAATCCGCAGTTACGCTACAACATCCGCACCATCGACCAGATCCGTAAAGAATTCCCCAATATCGAGTGGGATCGTTATTTCGCCAACCTCGGCCTGAACGTAGACAAAGCGAACGTTTCGGGACTGCGTTACCTTACATTCCTGAACGATTATCTCCCCACGCTCGACCTTCAGACCATAAAGGACTACATGGCTTTCGATTTCGTAACCGAGTCTTCGAACCTGCTCAGCGACCCCTTTATCGATGCCAATTTCGAGCTTTACGACCGTGTGATGAGCGGCACCGAAGAGCAACAGCCCAGATGGAAACGGGCAATGTCGATGCCCAACTCAATGCTCGGCGAGGCCGTAGGCGAGCTGTATGTAGCCAAATACTTCCCCGAGGAGAACAAGCAGTACATGAAACAGCTTGTAGAGAACCTTCGTATCGCATTGGGCAAGCATATAGACAATCTTACCTGGATGAGTCCCGAAACAAAGGCCAAGGCCCACGAAAAGCTGGCCACCTTCACCGTTAAAATCGGTTATCCCGACAAATGGAAAGACTATTCAGGTATCACCATCGACCCCGAAAAGTCATATCTGGAGAATGTGATGAAGGCTTCACAGTGGTTCGCCGCCGACAACTATGCCAAACTGGGTAAACCTGTAGACAAGAGCGAATGGCACATGACACCCCAGACCGTAAACGCCTATTACAACCCCACCACCAACGAAATATGCTTTCCCGCCGGAATACTTCAAGCCCCGTACTTCGACCTTACAGCCGATGATGCCCAGAACTATGGAGCAATCGGCGTTGTGATCGGTCACGAAATGACCCATGGATTCGATGACTCCGGCCGTCAGTATGACAAAGACGGCAATCTTAACGACTGGTGGACAGCCGGAGATGCCGAGAAATTCACGGCATTGGCCGACAAGCTTGTGGCTCAGTTCGATGCAGTGGAAGTGGCACCCGGCGTGCATGCCAACGGTCGCTTCACACTCGGCGAGAACATAGCCGACCAGGGTGGATTACGTGTAGCCCTGACGGCTTATCGCGAATCGCAGAAAGGAAAAGAACCTGCGGTTATAGAAGGCTTTACTCCGGACCAGCGTTTCTACCTCGCCTATGCAAATCTCTGGGCCGGAAACATACGTGACGAAGAGATTCTCTCGCGTACAAACACCGATCCCCATTCACTCGGCAAAAACCGTGTAAACGCCACACTGCGCAACATAGAACCTTTCTTCCGGGCCTTCTCCATCAAGGAAGGCGACCCGATGTTCCGACCGGAACAAGAGAGAGTTGTAATCTGGTAACCAAATAATACAGTACAGGGCGCATCTCTTATCCGGGATGCGCCATTTTTATACAATGACAGAACAATACATGCTTGTGGGCCGTAGATTGGGACATTCCTTCTCGGCAAATTATTTCAACGACAGATTCCGTAAGGAGCATAGGAACGCCCACTACTCCTTATGCGAGATTGAGACTATCCAGGAGCTTCCTCAACGGATACAATCAATGCCCGGTCTTGTAGGGTTCAACGTAACCATACCCTATAAAGAAGAAATAATACCATTCATCGATGAGCTCACTCCGCTGGCAGATACCGTAGGAGCTGTCAACACCGTAAAGGTCATTTCCGATGCGAAATCACCGAAAGGTTACCGACTGAAGGGCCACAATACGGATGTGGAAGGATTCATGGAATCTCTACGTACAGCCGTCATCAATCGCGAAAAGAGCGGTACAGCCCTCGTGCTCGGCAGCGGAGGCGCCTCCAAAGCCGTATGCGCCGGTCTCAGAGAACTGGGGTTTGAACCGACAGTCGTTTCACGACATTGTGGCAAAGGAGTTACCGAATACAACGAGCTTACTCCGGAACAGGTATGGCAAGCCGACATAATAGTCAACGCCACACCTGCCGGCATGTATCCGGAAACCAATTGCGCTCCACCTTTCCCGTTCCAGTACATGCGCCATAACGGCATTACATCCCGGCCACGACAGATAGCGTTCGATCTCGTCTATAATCCCGAGGAAACTTTATTTATGAAGATTTGCTCGGCCCACGGTGCCATTACCATGAACGGTCTCGCTATGCTTCATCGTCAGGCTGAAGCCGCCTGGTCCTTCTGGCAGTCATGAGCGCCCATGCCAAAACAAGCAGCGAAAGCCAACAGAACACATGCCATACCTCAAGATGCACTTCAATGACAGTGCCGGTGCCAATGTATTCGGAAGCGGAACGTAGCCAAGCCGGTGCTGAATCAAGTAACCGCGCCATCCAATCTACATGGAGTCCGTTGGCCGAAAGAAGTATAAATACAATGGCCACTCCAACATAGAAAGGAAGCAATGGTACGGCTACAATATTCAACGGCAGAAATCCTAAAGGAATACTTCCGAAATAATATCCTATGAGCGACCACGACGCAACAGTCGCCACCATCGGCACAAGCAGCAGAGTGACGAACTTATAAAGTACCGGATGCATACGACGGTCTATCAGATTCAGAGGTTCGACGAAAGCAATCAATGCCACCACACAAAGAAAACTAAGCTGGAAACCGGCATTCATCACAGAGTCGGGCGAGAACAGCAGGATAATGAAAGCCGCAACGATGAGAGCATCAGTAGCATTACGATGTCGCTCGGTCAGGTAGGCCGCAGAAGCCGCCGTGAACATTATAGCAGCTCTCAACGTTGAGTCGGCCATCCCGGAGGCAATCACGAAAAACCATACCACAACAACGGAGAATGCCAAACGTAGTTTCCACCATCCCAAAAGCTTCAAAGGCCACAGCAATGCCATTACGAAGGCTGCCACTATAGCCACATGCATACCGCTCAGCGCCAGTATATGTGCGAGACCAGAATCGGCCATGGCATTTCTGAAAGCGGCATCCACAGCATCACCCTCGCCGGCTATTAAGGCCAATAGCAATCCTCTTGTCTGAGGCGTAACTTCAGAACCATTTATAGCACCGACAAGAACATCATGAAGTCGGTCGGACCACACTCTACGCTCCAGAAAACTCAGAACTACATTTATCTCCCCGTCACGTGCATAACCACCCTGAACCGATTTTGCCGGTACCGAAACTAAATCTCCAGGCGACACGCTTACAGCTCCGCAGAAGGACGTAATGCCCCACCCATACCATTGTCCGCCGTCAGCTATCGTTCCTTTCAGCACATCGCCATATTCGCCCGTGTAAACCTTAGACACATCTATATGCAGCTTCTCTTCAGGCATAAGTGATGAACGCCATTGGGCAAAATCCTGATTACGCATAGCCAGTGATTCATCGGCCCTGGGAGCCAATGATGCCGCTATTTCCCCCACTCCGGCAAACATCAGGGCGATACCAAACCAATTCCATTTGCCCGAGGCAATGACACCGGCCGGCGACTGACAGAGTTTTTTAAACAGGAACAACAACGCGACGCCTGCCAATACCGCCAAAGAGCCGCACCATAAAGGAATGTTGCCGTAACGCTCGACAAGTGTTCCGGCAACATAACATAACAGCGGTATCAGCAACCTGAGGGAAGACATGGTGTCTTTAGTTTAAGAGTACCTTCATGTACTTCAGGTCATTTTTTAGATTTGTTGCAACAAGGGACGTTATACTTCTCTGCAGCCTCCGTAAAAGCATCCATTATCACAGTAGGCTTATCATTGAGAAACGCACCGAGGGTATAGCCATCAAGATCTCCGGAATTACACTCGGGAGCCCAATACCACACACCTTTACATATTCCATCGGTATTTTCGGCAGCTCCTTTGATAATCGCTTCTATCGTCTTCTTGCTTTTCTCTCCTTCGAGAGCCGGAGCACCGACTTCTACGATCATGACATCGGTACCGAATTTCTCTTTTACATGCTTTATATTCTCTATGGTGCGGTTTATCGCCGTGGTTTCATCTGGAAGCTTCGACCACTCTACGGCATATTTGGGATAAAGACTCATTCCGACTATATCCCATACGGCCCCGTTGTCGCGCAATATTCCAAGATTCCAGTCATACAGATCGCGATCGAAACCGTTGTCGAGATGCACTATTATCTTGGCATCGGGAAGAACCTCTCTCACGGCAGCGGCCCCGGCTTTAAAAAGACCGGCATATTGCTCCGGATTGGTCTGTGCCCGGCCCATGTCCCAAAGCATTCCGTTTGTAGTTTCGTTGCCTACCTGCACCCATCTAACGTCGACACCGGCATCACGTATCGGCATGAGGGTATTACGGGTATGTTCGGCAACAGCCTTTTTCATACCTTCGTAATCAAGTTTTTTCCAGGCAGCCGGTATGTTCTGTTTACCGGGGTCAGCCCACCAGTCGCTGTAATGAAAATCTATCATTACAGGCATTCCAAGATCACGGGCGCGTTTGGCCATGACCAACACGTCGTCTGGATTGCAGAAACCCTTATCGGGATTGACCCATACGCGGAGACGGATAGCATTCATGCCCAGGTCTTTCATCAGTTTCGTGGTCTCGACCTGCTCTCCTTTGGAGTTCTTCGTGAAGCGGCCTCTCGCCTCGTCCATGGTTGTGGCTGATATATCGGCACCGAGCCAGAAGGGATCGTCAACACATAGGCTATTCCCATCTTTAACAGATTCCACGGAACAACAATGGTCATGCCTGTCAGCAAACGCTGGGAAAGCCATCATAGCCGCAAATGCGGCAGAAATAATAATTTTATTCATGTTAAACACTTATGCTCCTCCAATATTGATATGATATATTCATCGGAGAACATGTCTCCAATTGTCAAAGATACAAAAAATATGACTTGCCGCAAGAAACTTACTTCTCCTTTTATATCCACTTTCCCGGTTTCAGCACTGTTTTTTAACTAAGTTTTTAAATAAGAAGCTTCCAAACAATCTTAGAGAATGTTTGAATTTAACACGAATTTATAATTGAGAGATTACTTGAAAAATTTTTCCATCCCCCCGAAGGTCTTTTTTGGCTGTTTCCGCCAAGATTTCGTCGGTTACGGTGCCCGCACCGCGCCCTCCTCAACTTGCGGAAACATCTCAAAAAATCCTCTTCGTGTGAATGGAAGTTAAATTCAAACATTCTCTTAAAAAAGGACTGGCTTACCGATTTTTATTTATAACTTTGTTGTTTGGAAGATTGCATATACCTGTTGTCATATCTATCATATCTATCGGAATCTGCCGGAGCTATTATTAAACCAATAAGGCGATACAGGTAATATCAGTTTATGAAGGGAGGAACAGACTTTAAAATTATTTGACCATGAAATATATAGGGGCACATGTAAGCGTGGCCGGCGGAGTTTCGAAAGCACCGCTCAACGCCGCCGATATAGGAGCGAAGGCATTCGCTCTTTTTACCGGGTTCAATACGCGCTGGACCTCCAAGCCTATAAGCGATGTGGAAGCGGAACTGTTTAAAGAGAACTGTGAAGCCAATGGCTATACTCCGGATGTGATTCTGCCTCACGATAATTTCCTTATAAACCTGGGTTCGCCCGATGCTAAGAAACTTGAGATGAGTCGCAAGTCGTTTCTTGACGAAATGAAGCGTTGCGAGCAGCTCGGTCTGAAATTTTTAAATTTTCATCCGGGTTCGCATCTTGGCGAGATGCCTGAGGAGGATTGCCTTGACCGTATAGCCGAGTCTATAAATATAACCCTCGACAAGACATCGGGGGTAATGGCGGTGATAGAGACAACTGCCGGTCAAGGAACCAATCTCGGACACCGGTTCGAACACGTGGCTCATATCATAAACAAGATAGAAGACAAGGATAGGGCCGGAGTATGTCTGGATACATGTCATTCCTACTCTGCAGGATACGATCTGGCCACACCAGATGGATATGCCGACACCTGGTGCCAGTTCGACCACATCATAGGCGGTCGGTATCTTAAGGCCATTCATCTTAACGATGACATGCGCGCGTTAGGTTCCCGCATAGACCGCCATGCATCGTTAGGCAAAGGAACCCTCGGCGAAGAATTCTTCAGACGCTTCATGAATGATCCCCGGTTCGATTCAATGCCAATTATCCTCGAGACTCCCGAACCTGAGATATGGGAGAACGAGATAGCATGGTTATATTCGCTTGCTGAAAAATGAAATAGTGTGGAACAGTCACATATGGCGGCATAAATCTAATTTGACAAAAGAATAATTAAAACAACTAAATACATTCTACATGAGAAACAAACCTGATTTGAGTTTCTGGAAACTATGGAACCTGAGTTTCGGTTTCTTCGGTGTCCAGATCGCGTATGCGCTACAGAGCGCGAACGTATCGCGAATCTTCACCACCATCGGTGCTGATCCCCATGACTTAAGCTATTTCTGGATTCTTCCTCCTTTGATGGGTCTCATCGTACAGCCCATTGTAGGTTCCGCATCCGACAAGACATGGAACCGCTTCGGCCGTCGTCTGCCCTACCTCATAGCCGGCGCGCTTATAGCCATTCTGGTCATGTGCCTGTTGCCCAATGCAGGTTCTTTGGGTCTTACCATATCATCCGCTATTTTCGTAGGTCTTATAGCGCTTATGTTGCTTGACACATCGATCAACATGGCCATGCAGCCGTTCAAGATGCTTGTGGGCGACATGGTAAACGAGAAGCAGAAAGGGCTCGCCTACTCCATTCAGAGTTTCCTATGCAATGCCGGCTCGATAGTAGGTTACATATTTCCTATATTGTTCACCTGGATAGGTCTTAGCAACGTAGCTCCTTCCGGCGAGGTTCCTCCCACTGTTATCTGGTCTTTCTACATAGGTGCCGCAATTCTGTTGCTGTGTGTGGTATACTCATTGGTGAAAATCAAGGAGTGGCCACCGCATCTTTATAATGAATACAACGGAATCTCCGAATCTAAAGAAGAGAAACCCAAGCAAAATCTATTTAAGCTTCTCGTACACGCTCCCAAGACATTCTGGACTGTCGGTCTTGTACAATTCTTCTGTTGGTTCGCGTTCCTGTTCATGTGGACCTACACACCCGGCACCATAGCCAGCAATGCTTTCAATACCCCCTCTGTAACTACAGTAAAGGGTATTGAATATACCGATGCCAACGGCAAAGACCGGAAGATAGAAGCCAAATACATTCTTACAACCGACAATCAGGTGGTTGTCGAGAATGGTAAGGAATTAATGGATCTCAGCACATTGCCGCAAAACGTAACCCTTAAGAGCGTAGGAATAATGAACACAGACCCGAAAACAGGAAAACTTTTCCTTGACGAGGTCGAGGAGTTCCAGATTCCTGCTCCAGCCAATGCCACTGTAATCAAACAGAAAGAATTGGACGCCACCTCGGAAGAATACAACAAAGCAGGAAACTGGGTAGGCGTTCTGTTTGCCGTGCAGGCCATCGGTTCTGTTATATGGGCTGCCGTGCTACCCAGATTCAGCTCGCGCAAATTCTCTTACGCCCTCAGCCTCATTCTTGGCGCCGCCGGATTCATAATGGCGGCTTTCCTGACTGATCCCTACATGCTGTTCGTGGCATTCGTCCTGATCGGGTGCGCATGGGCCGCGATGCTTGCATGGCCTTTCACCATCCTTACCAACTCGCTTAAAGGCGGCAACATCGGCGCATACCTCGGTCTGTTCAACTGCTCCATATGTATACCTCAGATTATCGCGGCTCTTGCCGGACGCGGCATACTCGGAGCCATAAGCACACCCGATACCGTAGCTCCGCAATACATGATGATGTTCATAGCCGGCATATCGATAGCCATAGGCGCCATCTGCGTTGTCTTCATCAAGGAAGGCCACAATGAGCCCGCACCGCATGAGACTCCCGCCATAAGCGAAATATAAACGACACCTGTAAAACCGTATAAACTAAAGAGGCTGCCTAACTTCGGTTGTTAGACAGCCTCTTTAGTTTATACGGTTACCGGGAATGAGGGTCGTTATACATCAGCCGTTGAAGTGGTTCATGGCGAAAGCCGGACCCGAAAGACAGAATGCCTTCACGCAATCAGACGCTTTCTTCAACTTCTCGGGCAATAGTTTTCGTTCCTCTTCCGGAAAACGGCCCAATACGAAATCAATCTGGCCACCACGCGAAAACTCGTTGCCTATACCGAATTTCAACCGTGAATAATTCTGGTTTCCCAATTCCTGCGCTATGTTCTTCAACCCATTGTGTCCTGCATCCGAACCACGTTGCCTGAGCCGGAGAGTTCCAAACGGCAATGCGAGATCATCGACGACCACAAGAAGGTTTTCAAGAGGCAGTTTCTCATGGTTCATCCACCATCTTACGGCCACACCGCTAAGGTTCATATAGGTGGATGGTTTAAGCACCATCAATTCACAGTTTTTCACTTTGCATAGGGCCATTTCGCCATAACGGCACGACTCAAACCGCGCCCCACAGGAGGCGGCCAGTTCATCGGCTACCATGAAGCCAGCGTTATGACGCGTACCTTCATACTCGGCACCAATATTGCCGAGACCAACAATAAGAAATTTCTTCATATCGCTATCCGGGCCGTCGGTCCTGGCAGATGAGGGATCAGTATAACTTACAGAATGCACCACGCGCAACAGCCAATCGAATAATTTAACCATAGGGAGAGTGAAATAAAACCGGGGAAAGCGTAAGGCTTTCCCCGGTATGCTTGTAAGAACTTGCCGTACAGATTACTTCTCGGCCTTTGCAGCGGCACCACGTGCGGCACGGGTGAGCTGAACGGCGCATACAACAGCGTTCTTCGCGTTCATCAACTCAAGGCCTTCGAAGTGAAGGTCGCCTACAGCCAAGGTCTTGCCGAGACCAAGGTTGTCTACGTTGATCACCAAACGTTCAGGTATGGCGTTGTAGAGAGCTTTCACTTTCAGTTTACGCATAGAAAGAGTGAGCTTACCACCGGCCTTAACACCTTCGGCGTGACCTTCGATCTGAACGGGAACCTCCATTACGATGGGTTTGTCAGGGAATACTTCCAGGAAATCAAGATGGAGGATAGTATCTTTAACGGGCTGGAAATCGATATCCTTAAGCACAGCCTTGCGGATCTCGCCGTTTACTTCAAGGTTAATCTCATAGATGTCGGGGGTATAGATGAGCTTGCGCACACCTTCCTGAGTAACCACGAGATCGGTGGTAATCATACCTTTGTGGCCTTTCTTGTCGATTTCGACGATCTTCTCACCGGGCTTGAGAGATCCGGTATAGGGAAGTTCTACAACTTTGCCGCCGTTGAGCACTGCGGGAATCTTACCTTCGTTGCGGATAGCCTTTACAGCCTTCTTGCCGAGTTCGACACGCGGTTCGGCTTTAAGTTCAAAAGTCTTCATTGTGTTTGTGTTACTTGAAATAAAAGATTTATTTTCCCATCACACGTGAGTCCGTCGGAGCAGGAATGTCATCCATCCCGACGCTCTTATATGGCAGGCGGTCTGCACTGATATTCGTGCAAACCGCCGCAAAGTTACTAAAAATAGCCGTATATACAAAATCATCCGACTGATTCCTGTAAGGATTAACGGATTGATCAGTATTTATCGGGGTTAATCATCCTCTTCGTCATCTTCCCAGTCAAGGAAGAAATTGTCGGCGGCTTCCTCACGGAAACGGGCCATCTCGCGTCCCTCTCGTTTTGTCGGGCGTCCAAGTCCTTTCTGACGGTCTATGAAACCTGATATACGGGCCATCTCCAGCATGTCATACTGGCTTTGGGGCGTAAGGTTTTCAAGATAACCTTCAACGAGACGGGCACCGAGTCTGTTTTGCGTAACCTGCTTTACACGGAATGTGTAAGTAACCGGTGGCTTTCTGACATCGATGATATCACCTTCCTTAACAGTACGCGACGGTTTCACCGGCACTCCTCCCATCATAACCCTGCCCTTCTTGCATGCATCCGTGGCTATGGTGCGCGTCTTGAAAACGCGCATTGCCCACAGCCATTTATCTACTCTTACCTCTGCCGGCATCTTAGTTTTCCATAAGTTTCGGGTCTATCCTGACCATCTTGACTACCGGCTGCCTGTTGCTACCGAGCAGTTCTACGGTATCTGCGCTCAGAGCCCTGGCTGAAGTAGCCTCCTCGAGGGCTACTACGAGTCTCGTTTCGGATTCTATGTCCGGACACATCATACGCGTGGTAGCGATAGCTGAAAAGGATATTGAATTCGGGGTATCGAGGTCTGTCTCGACTTTTCCATTCATTATATTGCATCCTGTGTTTCCGTGCAGTTTGCCTTCGTCCACATCTATAACGATATTCATACCCTGCACATCAATCGGATCACCCTCGATAGCCACGATATGCCATGCTCCCGTAAGATACTCGAAGTTGCAATGCACCAAGCTCATCACCTGCTGTCCTGCCTCATCAAGAAGTGTCAGTCTGTAGTCATGCCCATCGAGAGCCCAGGAGTAACGACGTGTGGCGTCGAGAGCCTGATGTATCTGAGTATCGGTTATTCCTTCGGTGCCGCATGCCATCATTGTAGAGATAATCTGACTGAAACGCATGGTGCTGTCAGCAGGATTGCAGGTGTACGATGCATTTATCACATTGCAACCGTCATTACCATACATTCTTTTCTCCGTGGACTCAAAACGTAGATAAGGAGTTTTCTCGCCAACCGCTTTCTGCCCGAGCACTTCCTCGATAGTCCAGTCTCCCTTTATCATACCCTTTGCGAGTTCAGCCGAGGTATAGACCTTCTGGGCCTTGGATTTATGCAACGTCTCGCGATCGTTCGGAAGCACCACTTCTTTTTCCATGGAACCTCCGCCATCGCTTTTAAACAATGAGCATCCCGACGCGGCCACGGCCATAGATACCGCCGTAGCCATCAATGCGAATGTTTTTAATCTGCTATTCGTTTTTCTATTCATTTTCCAAGTATCTTTATGTTCCAAATATCTCTATGCTCCCGTTCCCTACAATATAGATTGGAAAAGGGGCAAGTTGTTTAAAACTCATAAATCAGTCTCCCCAGTGTCTGCGCTCCGGATATTTTGTAGGACGCAACAGCAGTCTTAGGGATGTGGAGTATGTGAAATAGTTCCATACCCAGTTTAACAGCACATTCAGTTTGTTGCGCATACCCAGAATAGACATAAGGTGAATCAACATCCATATCCACCATGCTATCCTACCTGAAAGTTTCAGATTGCCAAGGTCGGCCACTGCACGGTTTTTACCGACAGTTGCCATAGACCCTTTATCCTTATATTCGAATTTATGGGTGAATACCCCTTCATTAAGGTTTTTAGCAAGGTTCTTGGCCTGCTGTATAGCGGGCTGAGCAACCTGCGGATGTCCGTTAGGCCATTTTTCAGTCGGCATCAGAGCCAGATCTCCCAATGCGAATACCGAATCCTCGAGACCTTTCACACGGTTGTATTCGTCTACCACTATGCGGCCTCCGCGTCCGAGATACTCCTGGGCAAGCCCCGGCATGGTCTCGCCTTTCACACCGGCTGTCCAGATAAGGGTCTCGCTATACTCACTTTTACCATCGGCAAAAGTAACTATCTTGTCTTCATAGCTTTTCATGATGGTGTTAAGTCTTATCTCCACCATCAGGTCTTTAAGATATTGGTATGCCTTCTCGCCGGCCTCCTGGCTCATGGCACCAAGCAAACGAGGAGCACCCTCCACAAGAATGATTTTTACATCATCGGGACTCAGGTCGGGATACTCACGCGGAAGAATATCGCGCTTCATCTCACCGAGCGCGCCTGCGATCTCGACACCCGTAGGCCCTCCGCCTACAACTAAAAAACTCAGCAATTCCTTTCTGCGTGCGGGATCGGTGCATATTGCTCCGCGTTCCAGACGGTCAAGAATCGCATCGCGGCAACGCGATGCTTCCGCCACGGTCTTTATGCAATATACCTTCTTCTCCATATCGGGCATACCGAAGAAGTTGTTGGTGGTTCCGGCTGCAAGTACCAGCATATCATATTCTATTGTCTCATAACTTGTGGTTATGGTATGCGCGGCCGTATCTATCCCCTTCAAATGCCCCATGTGGTAGGTGACACCCTTGCGCTTCTTGAACTCACGCCTCAAAGGAAACGATATGTTGCTGGCATCCAGACCTGACGAGGCTATCTGATAAAACAGAGGCGGGAATGAGTGGAAATTGTTGCGGTCCACAACCTTGATATCAAATTTAGACCTGTCGAGAGACTTAGTAAGGTTCAGGCCGGCGAACCCACCGCCGACAATGACTATTCTTTTCTTTTCAGACATCGTGTTTAATAGAATCTTGATCAATAATTGAGCTGTACAAATCAACTGCAAAGTTAGAGATTTTTTTGCTTATACTTGAGAAACTGTACATATAAAAAACACCATAATACAACCATATGTTCTACCTAAAAGAGCTACAGATTACTCATCCTTGAACTGATTGTATCACTCTTCAAACTCATCTCGCTTAACATAAACAATGAGAAACCAAACAACACAGGAACCACACAACCAAATCTCATCTTTTCAAATCTTTTTGAATAACCACTTTCATTCCGACATATACATAACAGGTAGCTAATTGGACTATGACGGAGCAAGTGCAATTATTTATACTCTGATGCAATGCTCCAATGCCAGAGTTCTCTGAGCTTTCATAACCTGTCATTTATAGCTCAGAACTCCTTCCGACAGGCAAGAAGGAGATTACTCATGCGCATGAGCTTATAAAATTAAGACATAACAACGTAGCAAATTGCTTAATTTTGTATTACCTTGAGCCTATCCAAAAAGGATTTGCTGACTATGGTAGAAAGGAGGTAGTTGTGCTATGAGTAGGACAAAAAGTCAAATACTCTATAATTCATCCTAGGTAATCCTTGTTGAAATATTCCCTGTGGCTGTTTCAGGATCAAATAAAGACTATGCCACCCCATCATGACGGCATAGTCTCTTTTTTACCTCTCATGCGCATGAGTTATAAGTCATTTCTTCCGAAGTAGTCATAGATACATGCATCGACATATCTTATATCACCTCCACTAAATTTGACTTCCATAAAGTCATGATCTTTGAAGAAAGATTTATGCTTTTGAGGTAATATATTCTGAAGCAGCTTATTGAGATTAAGCCCGCAGTAATGAACTGTACCTATAACAGGTCTAGCTACACAATTTCTTATAGACTTATCTTCCCCATTAAATACACTAAAAGCGTAGTTGCAAATTGTACTAGAAAGCTGAGCATACCCGATACAATTTGCCTTACCTCTTAGAATATCATTTTCCCCTGAGAACGATAATAATTCAGCAGTAAGAGAACAACTATACCGTACTATTGAAGAAGCGTCGTCCATCACTGATACATCAGATTTAATACGTTCTTTCAGTTCCTTACTAAGAGGTACTGGATTGTAGGGACGGTTTTGTAACTTTTTTAAATAGAAACCTTGACAGGCAACGACTAAAAAAGTCAACATCGCCAAAATTATTACAATTTTCTTTTTCATTCATCTAAATTTATAACAGTTTTAATCTTATATTTGTCAGGCATTGTTTCGGTAGAATTAACTATCGGAGCAATTCCTCTTAAAGTTGGATAATTAAATCCAGGTTTTTCTAACATATTATTCCAATATAGTAAATTATCACTTTTCGCTTCTGAGCTTTCAGTGTTAAAATCGTAATAATCTACTAAGATGTTGTTCTTGCCTCCACTCTGCCCAATGCTACTCTAAATTACTTTTGCAGGAGAGAAATATCCTGTAAGTGGAGTTTGTGTGCTGCCATATCTATTATTCTCAGATACTCGCTTTATATCTTTGGCTGTAATCCTAGATCTATTTCCAGCAGCCTCTTTGATTAATTTTAATTCTTCCTCGGTAAAAGCAGTATTATCTGAAACAAGAGGTTCTATTGACAAAACCCTATTTAAAATCCCTGGATCGCTTAATGCTTCTGTATAATTCTAATTAAAAGTCTTGTCATTCCCCATAGTCCTAACGGCCCCTTCTATAAAAGCACGACCCTTATAAGGTAATGCAATATACAAATCTCTTAGATAATGAGAAGCATTTGCGGGAAGTCCAGCTTTATTTGCAAGATAAAGAGCTCCGTCTGTAATGGCAGCACTAGGATTCTTACCAAGGTTAGAAAGAAATCTTAATGTATTACTACCATGCTACTCCTCTGCATAGTCCATATCAGTAAGATTATTGTCAAGCTTAGCTCTCACTCTAACCTTATCAGGCTATGTCCAATAAAAATAACCATCTTTAAATTGAACTTCTCCCTAGGTTTTATCTGAGTTGATTCTGTAGTATTTTCCGTTCTTTTTAATGAATTTATGTGCCATAATTTGATGTTTGATAATAATGGCAAATTTACAAATTATTTTGGAGTTAAACAACTCTCCACCCCCCATATAAAAAAGGAATTGTAGGACATTCTGGACTCGAACCAGAGACTTCACATCTTATCAGGATGGTCCTCTACCAACTGAGGTAATGTCCTTTGATGAAAAAACGGGAGGACCGAGGCCCTCCCTATTGAGATTACATTCGCTTCTAACCTCGTCGCAACCATAACGATCTTAATGCTCACGCACTAACCCGATACGAATTTCTTATCATGAACTTGAATACTGTTTAGGACATATCAATAACCTTATATTTTTAGAGGCGGGTCCCGTAATCATTGGGAAAACCGCCATTTAAATTTATATGCGCTGTTTAATTTACCGTGAGCACAGTCTCCAATTTTCTACCTGACACCTCCTCCTTATCTAATTTTTGCAAATCTGCGTTTTTCATTCCTATGCATCCTTCGCTTTCGCGTTTACCCACAGATTCAAGGGAAAATGTACCATGTCAAGACACAGTATGTTACCGTCAGCGGAAAGACAGTTCAGGGAACACTTCTGGAAAGCGATAAATATGCCTTGAAGTTGGAAGATTTGAAAACCAGAATATCGGCTACTGCAAAGCTCGCATAGAGAGTTTCATCACTTTATGTGCGAGAATCATCAAGAAAAAATGAAGGAGCCCACTAAGAGCTTGTCTAAAACTTCTCGATTTCATACTATCCACATTTTTTTGATGAATCCTTGAATTGCAAAGACTCTTAAATCATGGAAACACGTTATACTAACAATTGATTAATTTTATTAAATTGAATCATAGCTTCGAACATATATGAAAGTTTTGATATTCAACGGCAGCGCGCACATAAATGGCTGCACAGCCCGCGCCCTCACCGAACTGGAGAAGACGCTCAATGAGAATGGCATCGAAACGGAACGTATCGAGGTTGCCAACAAGGACATACGAGGTTGTATCGGATGTAACTATTGTCGAGAACATAACAAGTGCGTATTCAACGATCTGGTAAACGAAACGGCTCCGAAATTCGCTGAATGCGATGGTATTGTGATGGGATCACCGGTCTATTGGGCCCATGCGAACGGACAGGCATTGGCATTTCTCGACCGCCTGTTCTACAGCACATTTTCTACGATAGACAAGACAATGAAAGTCGGAGCCGCCGTGCTGTCCTCCCGGCGTGCCGGTTCCACATCCGCGATGGAAGAAATCAACAAGTATTTCACCATGAACTCAATGCCGATAGTTTCAAGCACATACTGGAATGAGGTACACGGTTTTTCCGCCGAAGATGTGGAAAAAGACCTTGAGGGTCTCCAGACCATGCGCAATCTTGGCCGGAATATGGCGTTCATGATTAAAGCCATAAAAGCACAGGCTAATGCCGATGGAGGGATGCCTAAACAGGAAAGGAAGTTCTTTACAAGTTTTCCGGATGGACTTTGAATGAAATATAGTGGTTAACGTGAAAACCTCATTATCATTGGCGATTTGCATTTTATCTCCATTCATGGCGACAGCGGGCGGAACGGAGGTAAATGATACGACAAGGGTTCTCGATGAAGTCGTGGTTGTCGAAAGTGCGGCCAAAGCACCTGTGCCGCTGCTTCCTCTGGATGTAAAGATCATAGACAGCGCGACAATCGACAACAGCACCGAAACCAACCTGCTTCCGGTATTGCAGAATAGAATCCCCGGAATGTTCGTAACAGAGCGCGGACTCGCCGGCTATGGCGTAAGCGGAGGCGGCGCCGGCGCAGTATCCATACGTGGTGTAGGAGGTGGAAACAAGGTATTGTTCCTGATTGACGGGCAACCGCAATGGACCGGGATTTTCGGTCATTCATTACCGGACACCTATGTTACCAACGATGTTCAACGGGTAGAGGTCGTAAGCGGTCCTTCATCCCTGCTTTATGGATCCGGAGCGATGGGAGGCTCGGTGAATCTCATTACCCGCCATGCCACACAGGAGGGATTCGCCGGTTCGGTACGTGCTATGGGAGGGAGCTACGGAACCCAGAAATATGGAGCGAAAGGGGGATATAAGCATGATGGCTTGCGCGCCTTTGCCGCCGCAAGCTATGAATCTTCCGACGGCAATCGCCGTGGCATGGGTTACTGGCTGGCGAACCAATATGCATCTGTCAGTTACAACTTTTCAAGTCATTGGGAAGCAGGAGCCGATGTTATGCTCACTGAGACCAAGGCTGACAATCCCGGCTCTGTTTACCGTGAATTGCCACTCGACATGTGGGCGAAGCAACTTAGGACAACGGCATCGGTCTTCGTCAAGAACCGCTATGAAATAACATCCGGAGGAATTCAAGTATATTACAACTGGGGAAAGCATGACATCGACGATGGACTTGACAGTCGAAACAAACCGCGCACTTATCTCTTCCACTCGAAGGATTTCAACATGGGCGCCACGATATACCAGACCGTGAAACCATGGGGAGGCAACGATTTGAGTGTGGGGTTGGATTTCAAACACTGGGGAGGCAAGGCATACAATACAGACAAGACCGATGGCGAGGAATCGCCGATAGTCGACAGGCATGTGAACGAAATTGCCGGATATGCGATGATGCAGCAGTCGCTGTTTAACAGTATCCTGCGCCTGAACGCCGGAATCAGGCTGGAACACTCATCGCAGTTCGGAGACGAATGGGTGCCGCAAGCCGGCTTCATTCTCCGACCCCTTTCCGCGAGCCGTATAAAATTCAGCTATGGAAAAGGATTCCGCTCGCCCAATATACGTGAGCTATATATGTACGGACCTCGCAATCCGGAACTCCTGCCTGAGCGGATGGACAATTTTGAGGTAGAACTTCGGCAATGGCTTTGGGACAGCCGTCTGAATCTCGGTCTGTCGCTATACTATATCAACGGGGACAATATGATCCAGACCGTAATGGTAGACGGCAGATCCAAAAACATGAATACCGGTAAATTTATAAACAAAGGATTTGAACTGGATACGACTTACAATATAAATCCGGAATGGTCTCTTACAGCTAACTACGCCTACCTCCATACCGACACTCGTATCGTAGGAGCCCCGAAGAACAAACTTTTCGGAGAAGTCGCTTATACACCGGGACATTGGCAGTTCACGCTCGATATATTGGGTGTCTGGGGACTGAATACCGAGGAATCAAAAGAAGACTACGCCCTGCTGAATGCCCGCGCCGCTTATTCATTTGATTTTGATAAACCTCTGACACTGTTTGTAAAAGGCGAAAACCTTACCGCAACCAGATACCAGATAAATTATGGCTTCCCGATGCCGCGTGCCACTGTAATGGCTGGTGCGGAATGGAAATTCTGATAGGCGGCCGCTTAGAGTCTGTTTAAAAACAAACTCGTAACACTTGAATAACCGGGAACGGCAACATTGTTAAACGGCGGCGGATTCTTCACGACTAACGAATCCGCCGCCTATATTTTATTATTGATACAGAAAACAGCGGCATGCAAGACTATAATATCCCCCATAATATCCGCCATGCGAATTCAAGCGGATAATAAACTTGGAACCTGTTTATTACTTCTGACTAATTGATTATATTTGTAGGATGAAAAAATTTCTGCAGACATTCCTTCATGCACGTGTTACGGCATTCGCCCTTATGGCCGGTGGCTTCATGCTTCCTGCGTCGGTCTCCGCGCAAGTCAACGCCGAACAGGTCCTGAACATAGGCCGTAACGTACTCTCGATGGAAGATTACATGCTGGCCATACAATACTTCAACCAGGCCATCAAGGCTAAACCATATATGGCCGACCCTTATTTCTACAGAGCTCTCGCGAAACTTAACCTCGACGATTATAAAGGAGCCGAAGCCGACTGCACAGCGGCTCTCGAACGCAACAAGTTCAAGACCGAAGCCTATAAGCTGCGTGGGTTCGCACGCCAGCAGATGGGCCTTGACTCCCTGGCCATAACGGATTACGACACCGGGCTGCTTTCCAACCCCTACGACCGCTATTTTCTATATTATAAAGGTGTGGCCGAAACTCAGGCCGGACGCTATCCCCAGGCAGACTCGACATTCAACCGTCTCTTGAAAAGCCATCCCAAGTTCGATGAAGGAGTGGCCGCCCGAGGTCGTCTGAACCTGTTGCGTGGCGATACAGTGGCTGCGCTTGCCGATGCCGACCGCGCCATAGCCCTAAACAGGACACTCCTCAACCCATGGCTGATGAAAGCTCAGATTCACGCCGACCGACGCGAGTGGCAGGATGCGCTTAAAGAGATGGATGAAGCGATACTGATTCGCCCCGAACAACCGGAGTTCTATCTTAACCGTGCCTATATGCGCTACAACGACGATAATTTTTTCGGCGCCATGGCCGACTATAATTACGCCCTCCAGATAGAACCGGAATATATACCCGCGCTGTTCAACCGGGCATTGCTCCGGCTTGAGGTGAAAGATCTGGAGCGTTCTGCCGACGACTTCACAGAAGTATTGAGGCTTCAGCCAAGGAACTTCCATGCCCTTTACAACCGTGGTCTGGTACGTCTTGAACTGGGCCAATATCGTCAGGCTCTTGAAGACTTCAAGGCCATAGCCGCGCAGTACCCGCGGTTCTATCCCGTATATTACGCTATGGCCGAATGCAACCGCCTGGCAGGCGATCTGCGCTCGGCAGCATCCAACATACATAAGGCGGACAATATGGTATCGGCTTACGTGAAGGATCCCAATCGCAATCCGCTTGACCGGCCGGCGATAGCATCGGGACAAAACCGTCAGAACATGAATCAAGATGCCGATGAAACCGAAAACGAAACCGAGGTAATGGAGCAGTTCAACCGTCTGGTTACGGTAGAACCGTCAGACGAACCTGAACTCGCATTCAACGAGCGTATAAAAGGTCGCGTGCAAGACCGCAACATCGCGGTAGAGCCGGAAGCGTTATTCACGCTCGGACTCGGAGCTCCACGCCGGTCGCTACAGACCGGCGCCGATACCTTCAGGGAACTCGCGGAATTCAACAGCGCCGGATACATAGGAGAACCCGTTACTCTCAGTAACGGATGGGGAGCGCTGACCGACAACGAATTCGCCGAATTGAGCGAAATCGCGTCCGACAGCAAGCGGCAGCGCCCCGCAGACCACTTCATGAGAGCCATAGCGATGACAATGCTTAAAGACTATCGGGGCGCCATACAGGCATTCGGCAAGGCCATAGAGGGCAGCCCCGGCTTCACTCTCGCATATCTTGGCAAAGCCACGGCCGAAACTTATCTCGGCATAGCCGAAAATTCTCTTGATCTCCAGCTCCAGGCCCTGCGTGACCTCGACAAAGTAATAGAGGCCAATCCGCGCAATCCATACGCCTGGTACAACAAAGCCGCCATCCATTATTCGCAGCGCGACTACGCTGAAGCCACCCGGTCTCTCGACAAAGCTATAGAAATCGATCCCCATCTCGGTGCCGCATGGTTTAACCGAGGACTTTGCCGACTGCAGGCCGGACTGAAACGCGAAGCGTTCGCCGACCTTTCGAAAGCCGGAGAATTGGGTGTTTTACCCTCCTACAATTTGCTGAAAAGAATGAATTGAATTATATTTGCAAATTGATATGGCCGCATCGATGCCGCCATTCCGTTACAGACGGCGATCAGCATGATCGCCCTGCCGGAATCGGTTGCAGACAAAGGCATAGTTAAGTGAGAAATATATAACGACAACATACAATGATAAACATTACTTTTCCCGACGGAAGCGTACGCCAGTTCGAAGCCGGTGTAACTCCGCTTCAGGTTGCAGAAAGCATCTCGTCGCGCTTTGCCGCCGATGTGCTGGCCGCCAAAGTGGACGATAAGGAGTGGGACGTTTCTCGCCCCATAGACCAGGATGCGAAAATAGAATTGTTCAAGTGGGATTCGCCCGAAGGCCAGCATGCCTTCTGGCACTCATCGGCCCACCTACTCGCCGAAGCCCTCCAGGAACTCTATCCGGGAGTGAAATTCGGTATCGGACCGGCGATTGAAAACGGATTCTATTACGACATCGACCCGGGAGAACACAAGCTGACATCGGAAGACTTCCCCAAAATAGAGAAGAAGATGATGGAGCTGGCGGCCCGCAAAGAGGCCATAGTACGCTCGGACATATCGAAAGCCGATGCCCTCAAGATGTTTGGAGATCGCGACGAAACCTACAAGTGCGAGCTTATCTCGGAACTCGAAGACGGCACCATATCGACATATACCCAAGGCGCGTTTACCGACCTGTGTCGCGGACCGCACCTTGCCTCGACCGCTCCCATCAAGGCAGTGAAGATACTGTCGCTGGCAGGAGCATACTGGCGTGGCGACGAAAAGCGCGACCAACTCGTGCGCGTATACGGCATCACTTTCCCTAAAAAGAAGATGCTCGACGAATACCTCGCCTTGCTCGAAGAGGCCAAGAAACGCGACCATCGCAAACTTGGCAAGGAGATGGAGCTTTTCGCATTCTCTCCCACGGTCGGCGCCGGCCTTCCACTCTGGCTTCCCAAAGGAGCCGCCCTGCGCGACCGTCTGGAGCAATTCCTGCGCAAGATTCAGAAAGAATACGGATACCTGCAGGTAATCACCCCGCATATCGGCAACAAAACTCTGTATGTAACATCGGGCCACTGGGCAAAATATGGAAAGGATTCTTTCCAGCCTATCCATACCCCCGAAGAGGGCGAGGAATACCTGCTCAAACCCATGAACTGCCCTCACCACTGCGAAATATATAAAGCCTACCCACGCTCATACCGCGAGCTTCCGCTACGTCTGGCCGAGTTCGGCACCGTATACCGCTACGAACAGTCGGGCGAGCTCCACGGCTTGACCCGAGTGCGCGGCTTTACGCAAGACGATGCCCATATCTTCTGCGCCCCCAGCCAGATAAAGGATGAGTTCCTCAAAGTAATGGACATAATCCTCTACATCTTCAAGGCCCTTGACTTCAAGAACTTCGAAGCCCAGATATCGTTGCGCGACCCCAAGAACAAGGAAAAATACATAGGAAGCGATGAGAACTGGCATCTTGCCGAGAATGCAATAATCGAGGCTTGCGCCGAGAAGGGACTCAAGGCCCGTCAGGTAGAGGGAGAGGCTGCATTCTATGGTCCCAAACTTGACTTCATGGTAAAAGACGCCATAGGACGTCGCTGGCAGCTTGGTACCATTCAGGTAGACTACAACCTGCCGGAACGCTTTGGCCTTGAATACACCGGATCGGACAACCAGAAACACCGTCCGGTGATGATTCACCGCGCTCCGTTCGGCTCGATGGAACGTTTCGTGGCCGTACTGCTCGAACACACGGCCGGCAAGCTCCCGCTCTGGCTTATACCCGAACAGGTTGTGGTCCTTCCCATATCCGAGAAGTTCAACGACTACGCCTACAAGGTGGTAAAAGAGCTTGACAAGGCAGGAGTACGCGCCGTTGTAGACGACCGTAACGAAAAGATAGGCAAAAAAATTCGCGACAACGAACTGAAAAAAATGCCTTATCTGCTCATCGTAGGTGAAAAAGAGGCGGAAAATGACGAAGTTTCCGTAAGAAAACAAGGCGAAGGCGACAAAGGTACAATGAAAATTGCTAACTTTGCAGCTGCAATCAACGCTGAGGTTGAGGCCCAGACATCCCGTAAGGAGTAATCTTACCGCAACCTACAGATAAAAAAGCGAAAAAACCAGAACCGAAAACCCACTTAATGGAGAAAAAACCGAACTTTGCCGGCCCTCGGCACCCGGGAGGGAGCCGTCCGAAACCGGGACAACGTCAACGCCCCGGCGACCGCCGCAATGACCCGTATGCAACCAACGAGCGCATACGCGCCCAGGAAGTACGCCTGGTAGGAGACAATGTCAAGCCCGGCATATACCCCATAGACAAGGCTCGCCGTCTTGCAGCTTCTATGCAACTGGACCTGATAGAGATCTCGCCTACCGCCGAACCACCGGTATGCCGCATACTGGACTACCAGAAATTTCTCTATCAGCAAAAGAAACGTGCCAAAGAACAGAAGCAGAAGGCTGCCAAAGTCGTAGTCAAGGAAATTCGTTTCGGCCCACAGACCGATGATCATGACTACAATTTCAAATTGAAACATGCCATCGGATTTCTGAAAGAGGGTTCTAAAGTAAAAGCCCATGTCTTTTTCCGCGGACGCTCAATCCTGTTCAAGGAACAGGGAGAAGTTCTGTTGCTTCGTTTCGCCAACGACCTCGAGGAATATGGCAAGCTTGAAACGATGCCGGTACTTGAAGGGAAACGCATGATCATAATGCTCGCCCCGCTTAAAGCCGCACCGAAGAAAGAGTCTCCTAAAAAAGACACCGCCAAAAACGCTGCTGCCCCTGCGGAAAGCGAACCTGAAAATCAGGAATCGCAAGAGAGCGACGAGGCCGAAGATTAATATGGTTTTCCGGTCCGCCATAATCTCCGTGTTATGGCGGGCAAGAAAATAAATAAAAAATAAGAGACCGTAGGCACCACGTGCCGAGGTAAATTACAAACTACTAATTTTTAACCAATGCCTAAGGTAAAGACCAATGCCGCCGCCAAGAAGCGCTTCGCGCTGACCGGCACAGGCAAAATCAAACGCAAACACGCGTATCACAGCCACATCCTGACAAAGAAATCCACCAAGCGTAAACGCAACCTGGATCACACCGCACTGGTCGACAGCGCGAACAGCCGTCAGGTAAAGGATCTGCTGAATCTGCGTTAAGCGTTCAGCTCTTTGAAGAGCGGGTTGCCGACCCCCGCGAGCAAGTGTCGGCAAGAAATCAATTAAATTCAAAAACCGAATGACGGGCCGTAATGCGAAGTGCTAAGAGAACTGTAGCCGCCCCCATTCAAAATTTAAAAGACAATGCCAAGATCAGTAAATCACGTCGCTTCAAGAGAAAAGCGTAAGAAAATCCTCAAACTCACCCGCGGATATTATGGTTCGCGCCGCAACGTATGGACCGTAGCCAAGAATACTTGGGAGAAAGGTCTTACATACGCTTATCGCGACCGCAAGCAGAAAAAGCGCAACTTCCGCGCTCTCTGGATTCAGCGTATCAACGCCGCCGCACGCATGGAGGATCTTTCCTACTCCAAGCTGATGGGCCTCATACACAAAGCAGGCATCGAGATCAACCGCAAGGTGCTCGCCGACCTGGCCATGAACAACCCCGCAGCTTTCAAGGCAATCTGCGATAAGGTGAAAGCCTGACGCATCATTTACCAAGAGCATCCAAGCCCCGCAGTCTTACTTATGACAGCGGGGCTTTCTTTTTTATCCATGCAACCAACGAACGGCCATTTTGTTCAAATCAAAAACGTGTTTTATAACATAAAAATATTTCGAAAAAGATTGCAAAAAGTTTGTAAATTGCATTGCGGTTGACAAAACGCCTATTTCAGATTCCGGCCCGCTCTTCTCTGTCTCTCCTACTCTCCCGCCGCAGGCACTATGTCGACCGATCGTTATATCGATAATACCAACAACCTCCTGTTCGGCTCTTCTTGCAGACAAGGTTCAATTCATAAGCCACGCCTGCGGTCGACACTGGATATTAAAATCTTATACAGCATGAAGATTTACAAATCTAACGAAATCAAAAACATAGCCCTCTTAGGTTCGAAGGGCTCCGGAAAAACCACACTCGCCGAGTCCATGCTCTTCGAGTGTGGAGTTATAAAACGTCGCGGTACCGTAGAAGCCGGCAATACCGTTTCAGACTACTTCCCGGTTGAAAAAGAATATGGTTATTCGGTATTTTCCACCCTTTTCAGTGCCGAATTCAACAATAAGAAGCTCAACATTCTCGACTGCCCCGGAGCAGACGATTTTATCGGAAACGCATACACCGCCCTCGGCGTTACCGATATCGCAGTCATGACCATCGACGCCGAATATGGCGTGGAAGTTGGGACCCAGAATATTTTCCGCACAACCGAACGCTTGAAAAAGCCGGTTATATTCGCACTTAACAAAATAGACGGAGAGAAAGCCGACTACGACAACGTTATGGAGCAACTGCGCGAAAGCTTCGGCCAGAAGATAGTCGCTATCCAGTATCCTCTTGAAAGCGGACCCGGATTCCACTCGCTTATCGACGTGTTGCTGATGAAGAAATATGAATGGGGGCCTGACGGAGGCGTGCCTACAATCAGCGAGATTCCGGAAGACCAGCTTGAAAAGGCCAACGAACTCCACCATATACTCGTTGAGGCTGCCGCAGAAAACGACGAATCGTTGATGGACAAATACTTCGAGGAGGGACACCTGACCGAAGACGAAATGAGAAACGGCATACGCAAAGGTCTGATAGACCGTTCCATCCTGCCCGTAATCGTAGTGAGCGCAGGTAAGGACATGGGCGTACGCCGCATGATGGAATTCCTCGGCAACGTTTGTCCTTTCGTTACCGATATGCCCGCTCCCATCACCACTGAAGGCGTCGAGGTTAAACCCGATCCTGAAGGACCGCTGTCGGTGTTCTTCTTCAAGACCTCCGTGGAGCCACATATCGGCGAGGTTTCCTATTTCAAGGTTATGAGCGGCACACTGAAAGCCGGAGATGATCTGGAGAACGTTTCACGCGGCGGCAAAGAGCGTCTTGCGCAGATTTTTACCGTGTGCGGCCAAATCAGAAATGCTGTAGACAGACTTGAAGCAGGCGACATAGGAGCCGCCGTAAAATTGAAAGACGTACGTACCGGCAATACGCTCGACGCCAAAGGATGCGAATACCGGTTCGACTTCATAAAATATCCTCAGCCAAAGTATGTACGCGCCATACGTCCCGTTACTGAAAGCGACGCGGAGAAACTGGCCGGCATACTTACCCGTATGCATGAGGAAGATCCCACATGGATCGTAGAGCAGAGCAAGGAACTGAAACAGACTCTGGTCAAAGGCCAGGGTGAATTCCATCTGCGCACCCTCAAATGGAGAATCGAGAACAACGAGAAACTTCCCGTCGAGTTCTCCGAGCAGAAGATACCCTATCGCGAGACAATCACCAAAGCCGCCCGCGCCGACTATCGCCACAAGAAACAGTCCGGCGGCTCCGGGCAGTTCGGCGAGGTTCATCTTATCATAGAACCTTACACCGAGGGGATGCCAGAACCCGACACCTATAAGTTCGGTAATCAGGAATTCAAGCTCAATGTCCGCGACAAACAGGAAATTCCTCTTGAGTGGGGCGGCAAGCTGGTGGTTTATAACTGCATCGTGGGAGGCGCCATAGACGCCCGCTTCATTCCCGCTATCGTTAAGGGACTCATGGACCGCATGGAGCAGGGACCGCTGACCGGTTCCTACGCCCGCGACGTACGCGTTATGATATACGACGGCAAGATGCACCCCGTAGACTCCAACGAAATCTCGTTCCGTCTCGCAGGCCGCAATGCCTTCTCGGAAGCTTTCCGCAACGCCAACCCGAAGATTCTCGAACCCATATACGATGTGGAGGTAATGACTCCCGGCGATTCGATGGGCGATGTCATGAGCGACCTTCAGGGACGCAGGGGCATGATTATGGGCATGGAATCTGACCACGGTATAGAACGACTTAACGCTCGCGTACCTCTTAAAGAGATGGCTAGCTACAGCACCTCGCTCAGCTCCATTTCTGGCGGTCGCGCCGGCTTCACTATGAAGTTCGCCGACTACGAGCTCGTACCGAGCGACGTTCAGGAGAAACTTCTCAGGGCTTACGCCGAAACCCAGACCGAAGAATAACTCAACCCGACTCCTCTCTCCGGATATTTCCGAAGGAAACCACGCTTGCCAGTCGGCGGCGTGGTTTCCATTTTTAACAGTTCCTTTTATATGCATTTTTTTGCGTCTTATACATGATTTCGCCTCTTTCAGAGCGACCTCAACATCATCTGAAAGAAGATTTTCCGATACCTCCAAAACATTAATTGGATGATTTGACAAATTTTAATTAACTTTGTAAAATATATTGAATTTACTAACCTAAACAATATGAAACACCACTACTTGAAGTATGCCGCGTTTATAGCCGCGCCATTACTTTTGTCAGGTTGTGTCGACGACAACTACGATTTGAGCGACATCGACACCACCACCCGAATTCCAATCAGAAACCTTTCTGTCGGTCTTAAGTTCGAGTCAATAAAACTTGACGATGTAATTGATCTTGACGACAACGAGAACATCTGTGTAACCGAAATCGACGGCAAGAAGATCTATGCCATTCAGAAATCGGGAACATTCACGTCTGATGATGTCTCTATCGACCCCGTGCATGTAAATGCGCCCCACATCAATTCCACCAATATCTCACTTTCGGCTTCAGGCATACTTCCTGTTCATAAGCGTGCGATAGACCTCGACAACCTGAAAGTAAGCTACGATATCCATGACGATATGCTTACTGATTTCAGTTTCGCGACAAGCGACATAGACCCTGCGCTGATATCTGTCAACGATCTCACAAGCCATAAACCGATAACTTTAACCATCAGTTTTTACATTCCCCAGTCTCTGGCAAACAACGTAGGAAAAATATCATTCTCCAACGTCAAGCTAAAACTTCCGCAGGGACTTTATATGGCCGACGGCAAAACAGCCGCCCGTCTGAATTTAGGCTCATACGATCCTATAAGCGGAATTGCCACGCTCAACGAGACGGTAGAGACCAACGGCTACAGCAATAAAATAGAAGTGATACTTGAAGCAGGCATGCTAAACGCCAAGGTTGCAGACATTAACATAGTGAATCATGCCATCGACTATCACGGGCAGGCCGGTCTACTTAAAGGGGGACATATCTCTTTGACTCCTAATCTGGAGCACATTACCCTCCCAACTTCGTTCGATTTGAGCGCGGACTACTCGATCACCTCTTTTGACGTCGCCACAATTTCAGGTGAAGTGGACTATAATATCAAAGGTATAGAAATCGACCCGATAGAGCTTACCGACCTCCCCGATTTCCTCAATGATCCTGAAACTGACATCACCCTCGTAAATCCGCAGATATATCTCGGCGCTAAAAACACTACCGCCGATTATCATACCGGACTTTCGGGACGCATAGCTCTTGACTCAAAATTCAGCAACGGCGAGAAACAGGCCGTATCCCCGACATTCACAATAGGCTGGGAGAACGGCCCGGTAGACTATAACATAGCCATGGCAACCGACATCAAGAATCTGAATCTTCTTGACAAATATCCCGGTGCCACCACGCTTACCTACGAAGGCCTGAACACCATCCTTTCTTCTCCGGACGGAGCAGCCGGTCTACCCAAAAGAATAGGCGTATCGCTCGACAATCTTCATTTCTATGGGAATGCCGTTAATTTCCCCATCAAACAGAACGACGGTTCCAACTTCGGAGTCATACCATCAACTACAGGGGAATATACATTCTACGCTCCTTTGGCCATGACTCCCGGCTCAACCATAGTCTATGCCAAGACAGAAGACGGAATAAGCGACGACGATGGCATGGAAGACATAAGCATCAACAGTCTTAAACTCACGGCAAACGCTATCACAAACATACCTTTCAGCATAAAACTGGACCTTGTCGTCATGAACAAGGATGGCAAAAGACTGGGTAAATCAAATAGCGTCAATCTCCAACCGAACGCCAACTCGCCCATTACCATTATTGTGGAATCTACATCTGACAGCCCTATTACAGATATAGACGCTGTGCAATATCGCGCACGCATTGTCGGCACAAACGACTCTCGTCCGTTATCGCCAGACCAATATATAAAATTAGAGAATATAAAGCTGACTGTAGACGGCTATATAGAAACTGATTTTTAAAATCTAATCCGGAATAATAATGAAATCACTATATAAGTTTTCCATAGCGGCCACCGTCGCCGCAATCTCTCTGTCAGCTTCGGCCCAGAGTGTCAACTCAGGTTATTTCATGGAGAATTACCTGTACCGTCATCAGATGAACCCTGCATTCGGTAACACCGGCAAAGGATATGTAGGATTCCCGGCACTGGGAAACCTCAATATCGGTATGCAAGGCTCGCTCAATGTCAATTCCTTCATCTGGGCCAAAGACGGCAAGACAATGCTATTCACCAACCCCTCGCTCACAGCAGATGAGGTAATGAGCAAATTCCACGATCACAACAAGCTGGGAGTCGGTCTCAAACTTGGAGTGATCGACTTCGGGTTCAAGGCTTTCGGCGGATACAATACCGTAGGCATAAACGTTGTAGCCGATGCCGGCATATCTGTGCCTAAATCACTTATCTCCCTGATGAAAGAGGGCATATCAAATCAGAAATACGACATTTCAAATTTTGCCCTCGAAGGTGTGGGATACGCTGAAATCGCCCTTAACCATTCTCGCGACATCAAGCAGGTGCCGGGTCTCAGAGTAGGCGCCACAGTTAAGTTCCTTGTAGGAGCCGCGGCGCTGAAAGCCAACTTCAAGGAGGCATACCTCGAACTTCAGGAAGATTCATGGAACATAGCCTCAAACGCCGAAGTTTTCACCGCAATCAAAGGCGTAACCTACGAACATGACTACAACAGTAAAGACAATAAAGAGTATGTATCGGGCCTTCAGACCGACGACATATCGGCTCCCAACGGTTTTGGCGTAGCCTTCGACTTTGGAGCGGAGTACCAATGGCGCGATTTCCGTTTCTCGGCTGCCGTAACCGACCTCGGCTTCATAAACTTCTCCGAATGTGCCAAAGCCGGCACCAACGGCCTCCGGGAGGTTCGCACCGACAAATATACTTTCGAAGTAGGCGGCAACGATGACGATGCCGATGATGAGTGGGACAAACTTGCAGACGACATTTCGGAACTCTACCAACTCACAGACAACGGTGTGGAGAGCTTCAAATACAATCTGAAGGCTACACTTAACTTCGGAGTGGAATATGAGCTTCCCGTTTATCGCAAGGTGCGTTTCGGTCTTCTCAACACTACCCGCATAGCCGGACCCCTCACATCTACCGAATTCAGACTGTCTGCCAACTTCGAGCCATGCAAAATCATCGGTCTTAACATCAACGGCGTCGCCGGCACTTACGGTGTAGGCATGGGCTGGATGGTCAACCTGCGTGTGCCAGGATTCAACCTTTTCGCAGGTATGGACCGCATACCGGGCAAGTTCAGCAAACAGATGGTACCTCTAAACTCCAATGCCAACGTCTTCCTTGGTATAGACTTCCCTTTCTGACAAACATTCCTTCTGGAATCTGAACAGAACAGAACCTGCAGGCCGTCCGGTCTGCAGGTTTTTATTATCTTTGCACCGGAACATATACAGAAATAGACATGAACCACCATATATACAGATTCGCTGCCGTTTCGACCTCTTTCTTGCTGTCTGTATCGGGCCTGGCTGCCGATTTCAACAGCACATTATCCCGACTTGTCGAAAACTCGCCATCGCTAAAATACTATGCGGCGGAGGCTGATGCCACGATAAAGGAATCTCGTACTTACAACAATCTCCCTGATCCGGAAATAGAGGGGGAACATATGTGGGGCACGAGGGGCCAGACAAAATGGAACGCGGGTATATCATGGACTATCGACTGGCCCGGAGCCTATAGCGCGCGAGGCAATGTAGCGAAAGCGCAAAAAGACGCGGAAATCTCTCGTCTGGAATCGCGTCGGCGTTCACTGGAAAATGAAGTCGGCACGCAGCTGATAGCCTATGCCAAGGCTACGCGCAGACTGAATGTTATTCATCGGCTCGAAGCGTCCACCGACAGTATGGCTCTAATCATAGAAGCCGGAATAAAACATGGTCGTCTCACGACTCTGGATTCCTATAAGATAAACATAGAGAAAGGACGACTCGCAGCCGCGATAGAAGAAGAGAAAGGTGCGGTTTCCGAATGCCGTGCGGCAATAGTTGCGCTATGCGGTGCTGACGCAGATATCATACTGCAATCATTCGATACCTCATTTCCCGACGACCCTGGATTCGGAACCGCCTATTATATCGACAAAGTCAACGGAACTCCCGATGTAAAATTGGCTACCGCTGAAGCCTGTCTGGCAAGAGCCCGACAGAAATCGGTCGACAGGGAGCTATTTCCATCGCTGTCGTTAGGATACATTCATGCCTATGAGGAGGAAACCCATTTCAATGGAGGCAAGATAGGACTGAGCCTACCCGTATTCTCATCGAAAGGGAAACGTGCGGCAAGCAAGGCCGCGACTGTCGCTGCCGAAAGCAATGCCGAAAACATTCGCGAATCACTGACGGCACAGGTAAGGATATGGTGTTCCCGGCTTGACGCTACCCGGGCGTCGTTGACAGAACTTAGTCCGGTATTCAACACAGAATCCCCACAGGATATGCTTTATAAAGCATATAGGCTGGAAAGGCTATCGTTGCTCGAATATCTTCAGGAACGCAATTACTATATGGAAGCGGAACTTGATTATATAGATCTGTTGGCAGCACGAGCAGAGATTCTCAACGCCCTGTCGACACTCTGACAATACAATGAAATAAACACGACATCGGGTCTGCAAAACAGAAGTTTTGCAGACCCGATGTCGTGTTTATTAGTAATCCCGGATCAGACAGCAATAAATCCCGATAAAGGGACGGTCATGTCGGACTGGTAAGCACTATGGACTGCGTCGGTGTTATTTTTCTCATCTCCTCAAACATGGGCAGATAATTGCGGTGAGAGGGAGCCAGAACCACAAAATTCAACTCCGTGGTCTCATTGTCGAAATCATAACGCAGGAAGTAGGTGGATAGATGCACATCATGCTTACCTAACACCAATCTGTAGGGTTGGATATCGTCTACAATGCCTTTTACCTGCAATTTTATGGCCCTGTTCTCCTGACCGAGACTGCGTTTATGCTCCCAAAGTTCCATATATACCAGGGTAACGAGTATCAGTCCGGTAGCTATGAGTGAACACCAGTACATTCCAACGCCTACGGCCATGCCTATGATAGCGGTCATCCAAATACCGGCTGCGGTTGTAAGACCTCTTACCGCGCCTTTCAGATGTATCATGGCACCGCCTCCAAGGAAACCGACACCGGTTATCACTTGAGCCGCGATACGACCGGGATCGCCGTTTTTCAGTCCCATATATACCTGAGGCACATATATCGACAGCAACATCGCGAGACATGCACCCATAGAGATAAGAGCGAACGTGCGTACGCCGGCGATCTGCCCTTTGCGTTTACGCTCGGCTCCTACCAGAACCCCGAGAATCATGCTTACTACCAGACGGAAGCTGGCATTCCATATCGAGAGTTCGGTAGAGCCGAGATCGTTTATTACGGATTCGAGAAATTCCAAGTCGTACTATTTTGAGTCCACACAGATACCTTCAGGCTTTTGCAGTAGGGCAAGCTTATTTAGGAAGACGGCACTGCCAGTTCCAGGCGTTCTTCATTGTCTCCTCGATAGGTACCACCGCTGTCCAACCAAGAACCTCATTCGCTTTGGTGGGAACGGCCCATATCTGCTCTATATCGCCTTCGCGGCGCGGTCCGACTTTGTAAGGGACTTTCACGCCGGTAGATTTCTCGAAGGCTTCTATGAGACCGAACACCGACACTCCGCGACCGGTACCGAGATTGAATATCTCGATTGCATCGGTATCTTCGCCGTCAAGCATACGGCGCATAGCCACGACGTGAGCTTTGGCCAGATCCACTACATCGATAAAGTCGCGTATGCAGCTTCCGTCAGGAGTATTGTAATCATCGCCGAAAACAGTCAGTTCCTTGCGTATGCCGGCAGCCGTCTGCGTAAGGTAAGGTACAAGATTGTTAGGAACCCCGTTGGGAAGCTCTCCTATCAGCGAGGTAGGATGGGCGCCTACAGGGTTGAAATAGCGCAGCAGTATACTCTTTATGTGCGCACCGGACTTCACATAGTCGGTTATGATTTCCTCTGAAATCTGCTTGGTATTGCCATAAGGCGAGGTAGCCGGTTTGATTGGAGCGGTCTCGTCTATAGGATTCACATCAGGCTCGCCGTAAACGGTGCAGGAGGATGAGAATACGATACCTTTCACACCATATTCCGGCATGAGTTCAAGCAAATTTATAAGCGTGTTCAGGTTATTGCGATAGTATAGCAACGGTTTCTGGACACTCTCGCCCACTGCCTTAGAGGCCGCGAAGTTTATGATGCCTTTTATACCGGGATTCTCCTTGAACAGACGGCGCAACGTCTCCATATCAGTGCAATCACCCTCTACAAAAACAGGCGCGATACCCGTAATTGCCTCGATACCTTTCAGCACATCGCGGTTAGAGTTTGAAAGATTGTCTATAATCACCACTTCATAGCCGGCCTGCTGAAGCTCGACCACGGTATGAGATCCTATATATCCGGTTCCACCTGTTACCAATATCTTAGTCATGATAGTCGTTAAAAAAGTTTTGCAGGATAAACGCCCTCTTCCACAAGCTTCTTGAACTGGTCAACAGTCGCCTGACGGTCGGCTGCATAAGTCACACCAAACCATTTCGATGGTGTTTCAAGCACCTTCAGTTCTATCTCCCCGGCCTCTATAAGGTCGTTTACCACAGAAGGAATATAGAATTCAGCCTTGAGCTCCTGGCTGTTCTTTTTCAGGAAATCAAGGAACGCCGCAGTCGAGTAGTCGAAATAATCAGGAGTGAAACCCCACATGTTCATCGACACGTTGGCTCCTTCGGGGAAGGAAGCCTCGGTACCGTCGGCAATGGTCTGCACCAGCTTGCCCTCCTTGCGCTGGATACCATGGCATTCGGTAACTCCGGTAAGATTACCATCGGCCGATACCTCGCAAAGTCCACGTGAAACGCCGCCATTCTCGCTCAGAGTATTCTCGATACGGAAACCGATCATGCAGTATCTTCCCTTCTTTCCCTCCACACTACGCAGGAAATCGCCGAGTATACGGAATGATTCGGCACCGTAATAGTCATCGGCATTGATTACCGCGAATGGCTCTTTAATCACATCCTTGCCCATGAGAACAGCGTGGCCGGTGCCCCAGGGTTTCGTGCGCTCGGGATTGGTGGCTATACCTTCGGGTACATTCTTCACGTCCTGAAAAACCACCTCGACGGGAACGTGTCCTTCATATTTGCTTATAACTTTCTTGCGGAATTCATCTTCGAAGTCATGACGGATTACAAAAACGATTTTGCCAAATCCGGCACGCAGGGCATCATATACGGAATAGTCCATGATGGTTTCGCCCGAGGGACCGAGGCCGTCAAGCTGCTTCAGACCACCATAACGGCTGCCCATACCGGCAGCCAAAATAAACAATGTAGGTTTCATAAGGTTTGAACTGAAAAATTGGTTGATTCCCTCCCCTGACTTCAAACTACAAATATAATGATATTTATTTACAAATCATAGATTACGCGCACTTTTATCGTGCATTAAAAATTACTTTACTCTGATATATCGGGCAATCTGAAGCATCATGTCGAACAATACCACTCTTGAGTTTGCGTTTCTCATTATTTCATGACGGGCCCGCTCCGTTTCGGCCACGAGATTCTCCACATTCCTGTGATTCACAAACGGCGAAAAGCGCCGGCTGAATTCCTCTTCTTCGGGAGAGAGCGAGACAATCTGGGGCATGCGCAGGTTATACATGAAATTCTCGCGGGCCATATGGGAGCAGTAGTCGAGGAAACGGGATGAATGTTCCCGTCCGCATCCCGACAGGTGTTCGGAAAGTTCATATAATTCGGCGATATTGCGGCCATATGTGGCGCGCATCATAGCGCGATACATTTTCCCGAACTCGGCCGACTCTCCTTTGTCGAGAGCCAGTTCATCGGCCCTCAGGGCACTCCCCTCCGAATGACGCGCTATACGCGCGGCACTGTCGGCAGAAACACCTTTTGATATCAGATATTCCGCTATATTATTTTCTGAAAGAGGTCTGAAGTTCAGTCGCTGCGTACGCGAGAAAATCGTGGGCAACAACTGCGACGGCTCGTTGGAAACCATAAGGAAAATAGTGTTTTCCCAAGGTTCTTCTATAAGCTTCAACAGTTTGTTGGCGGTCTCCACGTTCATGGATTCCGGCAACCAGATAAGGTATATCTTCTGTTTTGAAGCATAGTTCGACATTATGGCCGTACGGGCTATTTCAGCTGCTTCGTTGACATATATCACCGGCTGACCGTTTCCGGCATCGAGAAGCTCCAGCCATCGTTCCCGTTTCATATACGGCTCTTCAGTCAGAAATTGTTTCCACTCATCCATCCAGTCGGCCGAGAGCACCCTGCTTTTGCTCCCCTTTTTGAGAACAGGGAAAACAAAATTCATATCGGGATTGGCAAACTGAGCGTGTTGCAGACATGAGGGGCAGCGTCCGCAACTGTCGCCATTGTGCCGGTCGGTACACTGCAGGTACTGCGCGAAAGCTCTGGCTATCTTCATCTTCCCCACCCCTGCCGGGCCCCCGAAAAGCAATGCGTGAGGCACACGGTCGGTATCGGCCATATGGCGTAATCTGTCTTTTATATCTTCGTGACCAATAACATCCTTGAACTTCATATCGCTAATTTAAGCATTTTCGATTACAGTACAGTCCCGATTTTTGATTATTTTTGTCTTATGACACCCTTTTTGCAATCAGTAGCTCGCGCATACGCCCGAAGATATGGAGACCTCTCGGATTTCTGTTTTGTTTTCCCAAACAAACGCGCCGGAACTTTCTTTCTGAAGCGTCTCTCGGCCGAGGCTGAATCAAGACCCATACTTGCCCCGAAAATAACCTCTATCGTCGAACTGGCCGAAGATCTGTCAGGCCGAATCGTAGACAACCGCATAGATCTTCTGTTCCTCCTCTATAAATCGTATATGCACCTTCTTGCGACCGATGATGTCTCTGACAAAAAAAGCGATCCGAAGGTAAGTTTCGATGATTTCAGAATCTGGGGAGAGACAGTACTTAGCGATTTCGGCGAAGTGGACATGTATGGCGTGAATCCCGACGAGATTTTCAAGAATCTCAAGGACTTCCGTGAGATTGCCTCCAACTATCTAACCGACGAACAACGCAAGGTCATGGAGGAGTATTTCGGTTATCAGCCCGGCGTTGAGAAAGCAGCCGAAAGTTTCTGGAAGACGTTCAAACCCGATACCGAACTGAAAGGTGCGTTTCTGCATTTATGGCAGACCATGGCCCCGCTATATCATGCCCTTGAGTCCGAGCTTGAAGCACGCGGACTTGCCACACCGGCCGGATCCTACCGTCTCGCCCTCCGCAACGTTGCCGACGGCAACTGCGAACTACCATGGAAAAAAATGGTGTTTGTAGGGTTCAACGCCCTGTCGTTGGTAGAACGGGAACTGTTTAAAGAGTTGCAGAAATTCGAGAATTACAATGGTCCCTGCGGGCCTGAGCCCTTTGTCGATTTTTTCTGGGACGGTACAGGACCGATTCTTTCACCGGGAGCGTCGCAGGAGGGTCCGGCGAAATTCCTGAACTTGAACCGACGCGATTTCCCGGAGCCGAAATGGGCATCAGACTACCTGCATCTCTCGGACACCGACACCCTACCCGAAAGCGTCAGGATTATCGCATCTCCATCCAACTCTCTACAAGCCAAGATAGTGGGTCGTGAACTGAAACGCCTTTATGTTTCCATTCCGAAAGAAGAGTTTATCGATGCCAGAATCGCAGTCGTTCTTCCGGACGAGAACCTGCTTCTGCCGTTGCTCTATTCTCTTCCAAAAGGATTTTCTGACGTAAACCTCACTATGGGATATCCTCTGAGGCTCACATCGACGGCATCTTTTGTATCGCTTTACCGCACACTTCTGCATCACACTCACACCGGAGACGGCACCCCTACCTTCTATCACCGCGACCTGCGTCGATTTCTTGCCCATCCTTTTGTTCATGCCGTCGCCGGAAGTGTACAGATCGCCCGGCTTAACATGTGGCTCAACAAAACCCACCGCATGAATCCCACTTTAGCTGAAATCACAGCCGAGGCCCCGGGGCTGTCACCTTTACTGAAACCATTGCCTAAAAATGCCACGCCCAGACAGACAGCGAGCAACCTTGCGGATACTCTAAGGGCTGTTTCCGGAATTCTTGCCGGATATGGCGACAATGGCGTTATTAAATCGAGACTTGACCGCGACCATATCGATGTGTATATAGATGCTTTGGGACGGTTGCTCTCGGCCGTGGAGGAACATGGAATCATGATGTCGCCCACCACCTTCTTCGCGCTTGCCGACAGGATGCTGGCCCCCGAACAGGTCAATTTCGAAGGCGAACCGTTGAGCGGACTTCAAGTAATGGGTATGCTTGAAACACGTGCGCTCGATTTCGACAGAGTCATAATACCATCGGCCAACGAAAGGAAGCTGCCGGTAAAGGGACGCACCAAGTCGTTTTTGCCAAATTCACTGAGAGCGGCATATCATATGCCACCCATGCAGCATCAGGAGAACCTCGCTTCCTATTACTTCTATCGCCTGATTTCGCGTGCGAGTGAAGTAGTGATTGTCTACGATGCCCGCACAGGCGTTGGTTTCGGATCTGAACCCTCAAGATATATAATGCAACTGGAATATCTGCTCGGAGCCGGTAAAATCAAGTTCGAAGAGTTTTCGTTCACGCTTGCAGGAAAACGGAAAGTGGTAGACAGCATACCCAAAAACAGCCACACGATGGCTATTCTGTCGCGATATCTTCAAGAGAACAGCAAGTATCCTTTATCTGCAAGTTCTCTTAAAACCTATTGCAGCTGCGGACTCCGCTTTTTCTTCGAACGTGTCATGGGAATCCGCACTGACAATGAGGCAAGCGAATATATCGACGCAATAACTCAGGGCAACATAATCCATGAGGTGATGATGAACCTCTATCTTCCCAAAGAAAAACAGAATCGGTTGTTGGACCATCCTGTGGTAATTACAGCCGATATACTTGACAATCTTAAGAAAAACCGCAGGTTTATACATTCACTGGTAAGACGCAGTATCAACCGGGGCCATTTCAATCTCCCGGAGTCGGATCTTACACGCGATTTGCCACACACCGCAGAACTTGTAGCAGACAACCTGACCCACTGGATTACAAATATACTTGAACGCGACAAGCAGTTCGCCCCTCTCGAGATTTTAGGTTGCGAATTCGGCTCCGAATTGCGCTATCCCCTATCAGATGGCCGTAAAGTGAACATGAATTTCTTTATCGACCGCCTTGACCGGACGGCAGGCTCCGACAAAATACGTATAGTGGACTACAAGACCTCTTTATTGTACCAAAAAGAGTACAATGAGCTTGACCCGGCCGAGATGTTCCGTATGGCCGACAGCCGGGGTTATAGCCGTCAGGTACTTATGTACAGTGAGCTTCTGAATCTGGAACGTCGCCAAAAAGGGCTCGAAGAGATAAGCCCTGATTTCGCACTTTACAATGTACCTAAGATTCTTAACAAAAAAGAGGGTGTGATTTCTTTCCGGAACCGGAATGGAGAACTCCTGTCTGAGTCGGAAGATACAGCCCCGTCGTTTCGCCGTGCAATGACCGACAAACTGGAGGAGCTTTTCAACCCTGACGTGCCATTCTCAGCTCCATATGACGCCGAAGAGGCCTGCAAATACTGCCCCCTCGGCATATTGTGCGGACGCTGATAATGTGAAAACCCATTCAGCGAATGCTGAATGGGTTTTCACATTATCTCTATGATATCTATCTTAGAATTTGCGTTGTTTCATCTGCTTCATCTGACGCATCATCTGGGCTGGATTCTTCATTCCTTGCGATGCCGCGCGCATCATCTTTCTTGTTTCCTCGAACTGTTTGCACAGGCGGTTCACATCCTGGATGCTCGTACCCGACCCCTTGGCGATTCTCTGGCGACGGCTACCGGTGATAATCTGAGGATTCTGACGTTCGTATGGTGTCATCGAATTTATAATGGCCTCGATACCCTTGAACGCATCATCGCCTATCTCCACATCTTTTATGGCCTTCCCTACTCCCGGAATCATAGATGCCACATCTTTCAGGTTGCCGAGTTTCTTTATCTGCTGTATCTGCTTGTAGAAATCCTCGAAGTCGAATTTGTTCTTGCGTATCTTCTCCTCAAGTTTCTTGGCCTCCTCCTGATCGTAGATTTCCTGAGCGCGTTTCGCCAGCTCCACGATGTCACCCATACCGAGAATTCGGTTGGCCATGCCTTCGGGGTTGAATTCCTGGATATCCTCCATCTTCTCTCCCGTACCCACGAACTTAATGGGCTTGTTGACCACGGCACGTATCGAAAGAGCCGCACCGCCACGATTATCGCCGTCGAGTTTGGTAAGCACGACTCCATCGAAGTCCAGACGCTTGTTGAACTCGGAAGCGGTATTAACGGCATCCTGACCTGTCATGGAGTCTACCACAAACAGTATCTCCTGAGGTTGCAGGGCCTCTTTGAGCGATGCTATCTCGTCCATCATCTCGGCATCTACCGCAAGGCGCCCGGCAGTATCGACTATCACAAGATCGTTACCGTGACTTTTGGCAAAGGCTACGGCGTTGCGGGCAATGGCGACAGGATCTTTCGAACCTTCTTCCGTATATACCGGCACATCGATGTTTCCGGCCACGACCTTAAGCTGGTCTATAGCGGCGGGACGGTATACGTCGCAGGCCACAAGCAGAGGTTTCTTGCCTCTTTTCTTGAACTTAAGGGCCAACTTGCCCGAGAAAGTGGTCTTGCCCGAACCCTGCAGACCCGACATGAGTATTACAGAAGGATTGCCCTGGATATTAATCTTGGCTTCCTCGCCACCCATCAATTCCACGAGCTCGTCATGCACTATCTTTATCATCTGCTCCTTCGGCTTCAGCGAAGTGAGCACATTCTGACCTATGGCTTTTTTCTTTACATTGTCGGTAAAGGTTTTCGCCACTTTGTAGTTCACGTCGGCCTCCTGAAGGGCGCGACGCACATCCTTCATTGTCTCGGCAATGTTTATCTCGCTTATGCGGCCTTCTCCTTTAAGTATTTTAAACGAACGTTCAAGACGCTCTGTAAGATTTGCAAACATCTTGGTTATAATTTATTGGTGTTTGTATCCGGGAATATTACCGTAGGTTTGAATCCTTCGGCCTCTTCCGGTGTCATAAGGGCATAAGTCATGATTATGACTATATCGCCCGGCTGAGCCATGCGGGCAGCCGCTCCGTTGAGGCAAACCACACCCGAGCCCTCTTTGCCTCTTATTGTGTAGGTATCGAGTCTGGCTCCGTTATTGTTGTTCACAATATATACGCGCTGACCTTCCAATATTCCGGCAGCGTCAAGGAGTTTTCCATCTATGGTTATACTCCCTATGTAATTAAGATTCGCCTCGGTAACGTGCACACGGTGAATCTTTGATTTCAGAACTTCTATCAGCATTTCAAATGTTCCTTATGCGCAGGGTTCATCCGCGGTATCGTATATTATCTATAAGGCGCACCTTACCGCAGTATACGGTTATGCATCCTACAATGTATGGAGACTCGCTCCATTCGTCGACCGGCTGCAACGTTCGGCCGTCTACAATCTCGAAATATTCAACCTGCATTTCAGATTGTTTCTCAATCAGATCAACCACAAAGTCTCTGGTCTCCGCCACACTGTGGTCTGCCGAATAGGCTATGCTTTCGTTCAAAGCGCGATAGATAGCCGGGGCGATCTGCCGCTGTCCGGGAGTGAGAAGAGCATTGCGGCTTGAAAGAGCGAGGCCGTCGGAAGCGCGACATATCGGGCAAGCCACTATGTTGACTTCCATTTTTTCCGTGAGCACCATGTTTCGGATTACAGCTATCTGCTGGAAATCCTTCTCACCGAAATATGCGTTGTGAGGACGCACAAGCTCGAACAGGCGACTCACAATCTGGGCGACACCTTGGAAATGGCCGGGACGACGGGGCCCTTCCATAACCTCCGCGGCCACGCCAAGGTCAAATGTCTTTGTGCGTACGGCGCCATCGGGATACATCTCGTCGACTGACGGAGCGAAAGCCACATCTACGTTTTCCTGAGCGAGAAGTCTGAAATCCGACTCCTCGTCCCTGGGATATGTAGCAAGATCCGTAGGGTTATTGAACTGGGTGGGGTTGACGAATACTGACACCACTACAATATCATTCTCTTTGCGGGCACGCTTTACCAGCGACATGTGACCGTCGTGGAGCGCTCCCATGGTGGGTACCAGACCTATTCTCTTACCTTCGCCGTGGGCATGGCTTACATAAGACTCAAGCTCGGATACATTTCTAATGATCTTCATAATCATCGGGTCCCCTCTGAAAGGGAGTACAATATGGGGTAGTTCTATATTTTCAGGCATACGGCTTCCGGCCGGCCCTATACATATCGGGTTGCAAAAATACTAAAACTTTCACAATTAGACCTCATCAACAGCAAAAACCTTGCATAATCATTATCACGCCATACTTAAATATTGATAAAAAAGCGACGACTTTAATAATGTGGAGTTATTTTTACCCTCGTTTCACCGATTTTTATTAATTTTGTAGGAAGTTGCCGAACCATAAAATAGCAGTTGTGCCATTTGGTTCCGCATCAGTTTCTCTTTTTGGTTAATTTAAGGTAGCCTGCAGAAAGGCATTCCCGTCAATAATATAGTTATGGCAGAAAAGAAACGCATCCTCTTTGTAAACCAGGAACTGGAACCATATCTCCCGGCGACTCCCAACGGAGTTCTGGCCCGGGAACTGATGTGCGCCATGCACGGCAAAGAGTGCGAAGCACGTACTTTCATGCCGAAGTACGGATCTGTAAATGAACGCCGCAATAAGCTTCACGAAGTGATTCGCCTCTCCGGAGCCAATATTTCTATAGGAGACAACGACCATCCGCTTATTCTCAAGGTCGCTTCACTACCACCATCGCGAATACAGGTCTATTTCATAGACAACGACGATTTTTTTGAAAAAGATGATACGGATTGCGATCCGGTAGGGTCAAACAGAACCGACAATGCATGGCGTATGATTTTCTACGCACGTGGTTCTGCCGATACCGTGAAGAAGCTGAAATGGGAACCCCATATCATACAGGCCTCCGGTTGGATGTCGGCGTTCTTTCTTCCTTATATGCGCAAACTGGCCAACGAAATACCGTCATTCCGCCAGACAAAACTCATATATGCCGTTACCGATGAAGAACTCGCGGCACCACTTGGAGAAGACACTATAGAGAAATTGAAGGCCGACGGCATCGACACCGCTTCCATTGAAGGGCTGAAGCCTGATACTGATATGGCTCACCGTTTAGCTATAGTCAACGCCGACGCGGTTGTAATGCTCAACACCAAACCCAGGCCGGAACTGGAAGAATGGATCGCATCGCTCGGCAAACCCGTATTCCGCGTTGCCGAAGGGAAAACAGATATGACAAACGGCGGAGACGAGACACGAGGAGCAGACAACACTGCGGTTATCGACGCTCTTAAAGTATTTTACAGGTCGCTTGATGCCTGAACTTTATCCACACTCACCTCTGATATAAAGATGAAAAAAATCATAGCCGCCATTGCCGCCGCTTTCCCTTTGACGGGATTGTTCGTGGCCTGCGACGACGACCTTTCTCCCATAGGGAACACTCTGAGCCGAGGCGAAGTAACAATATCGATAGATACTCTTACAATCGACCTCCATGCGGGAAGCCGTTATACCGCTGAATTCGACTCAAGGGCCGCCACCAATCTTCTGGGACGCTTGTCGACACCGGAGTATGGCTCACTGGAATGCAGTTACGTTACCCGTCTGCTCCCAACCCCCGCGTTGGGTATACCGTCCAGTATACCCGAGTCGCAGATTGATTCGATGAAGGTCGTAATAACGGTTCCGCGCGGCTCACTTGCCGGCGATTCGCTTGCACCTCAGCAAGTGAAGGTGTTCCGTCTTACGCGTCCTCTCCCTTCCGACATTGACAATTCTTTCGACCCCACGGGATATTATGACCCCTCATCGCCGTTAGGTGTCAAGAACTATACATTGTCAGGTCTTTCGCTTACAAGCAGTAATTTCGCATCTGACAAGTCCATACAGATACGCATGAATCTAGACCGCCAGTTCGCGCTCGATGTGGTCAGGAAATACCGCACCGAGCCGGAAACTTTTCAATGGCCCTCGACTTTCGCCGAGTGGATACCCGGAATCTATGTGGAACATTCGTTCGGACGAGGATGTGTGGCAAACGTTACCCAGACAAAAAGTCTGATATACTATCATTACGATACCACCGAAACGGTAATTGAAAACGGACAAGCGGTAGAGAAACCGAAAGTGGCTGTCGATTCCGTATGCAATTTCGTAACGTCGCCTGCGGTGCTGAGCTCAAATAATGTAAAATACACTCCCGGCAAAGTTCTCGCAGATATGGCAAGTCAAGGCAAGTCTGTCATAACGGCCCCCGGCGGTTACGCCGTACATTTCCGGTTTCCCGCCGAAGAGATTCTCGGCAGGTTCAACTCTGTAGACAATTCACTTGCCGTGGTGTCCAACCTTGTGCTATCTATTCCGGCTTCTAAGATAGAAGGCGATGTGTCGATACCGGTTCCTCCCACTCTGGCCATGATTCCGACATCGGAACTTGAAGATTTTTTCGCCGACCAGAAGGTTCCTGACAACAAGACCTCTTTCTGGGCCAGCTATGATTCTTCTACCGGACGGTATACATTCTCTTCCCTGAGAGCTTTTATCTCAAATCTTGCTCAGGAAGAGAGCATAGATGAAAGCGAACTTGAATTCACTTTGGTTCCGGTTCTGCTCGGAACCGAGAATGTATCCGCCTCAGACGGTTCTACATCTGTCAGAGTCACATCATGTACCCCATATATGGCATCGCCGGCCATGACGCTGCTCGACACGGCTAAATCAAGATTCATATTCACATTCTCCCGTCAGACTTTAAAGTGATAGCCTCGTTACTCAACATACCCCTTGTTTTCAGCCTTATCTCCTTCCTGACAGGGGCTACAGTATCTCAATCCACCCCTAAAGCCGGGGTGGATTTGCTTTTTGTAGGAGATGCCATGCAACATCAGGCTCAACTCGACCAGGCTTTAGCCGAAGGGAATGGCAGCACTTACGACTACTCGGATTGTTTCACGCTCATAGCGCCCGAAATCACGGCTGCGGATTATGCCGTAGTCAATCTCGAGGTTCCACTCGGAGGTGGTCCGAGATATTCCGGTTACCCCTGCTTTTCAGCTCCCGATTCTTATGCACAGGCACTGCTCGACGCAGGTTTCGACCTTTTCCTCACCGCAAACAACCATTGCCTGGATTCAGGAATGAAAGCGGCACGGCGTACTCTTGTAGCTCTCGACTCCCTTGGAGCCGACCACACCGGGACTTTCCGCGACCTGCAACAACGTGAGGAGCTCGTACCCCTTATAAAGGATATTCACGGCATACGCTTCGCGTTTCTCAACTATACTTACGGAACCAACGGAATTCCGGCACGCGACGGGATGGAAGTGGCCCTGCTTGACCGTGAGAAGATGTCGCGCGAGATACAACTGGCCCGTAAGAAGGGAGCCGAAATAGTTGTGGTTACCGTGCACTGGGGGGTGGAGTATGTTCTTCTTGAAAATGCCAATCAGCGTTCATGGGCCGATTTCCTTATAGCCGAAGGAGCCGACCTTATAATAGGTTCACACCCACATGTGATACAGCCCATGAAGGTAGTGCGCAACCACAAGGAGGATAAAGACGTTCTTGTGGTCTACAGTCTTGGCAATTTCATATCCAATATGAAAACCTCCGACACTCGTGGAGGCGCTCTTGTCAAAGTGCGTGTGGAACGCGACGACAACGGCAAAGCGCGGTTCAAGAACGCGGCTTACGATACTTTCTTCTCGGCAAAGCCACACGGGCCGGGCACCAATTTCAAGGTGTATCCATCCAAAGACGCCGACAAGATTCCCGATGCCCAGAAAGGCCATTGGCAGATTTTTGACCGTGCGGCAAGGCGCATATTTGAAACCCACAATTTAAACGTACCCTCAGATAACCAAAATTAAACTCAGATGATAAAAAACCTCATTCAGGCCTCGGCATTTGTCCTGGCCATATCTTGCGCCACCGGCTGCTCAAGCAGCATGGATATGAACCGCCTTATGTCGGCGGCAACTCAGGGCATACAGGCCATGACCATCACCGACGATCAGGTGGCCTCTTATGTACACCAGTCCGTTCTGCAGATGGACGCGCAGAATCCGGTAGCCCCGGAGAACGACCCTTACACCAAACGTCTCCGCAATCTTACCAACGGGTTGACTTCGGTAGACGGCGTGCCTTTGAATTTCAAAGTCTATAAGGTAAAAGATGTTAATGCGTTTGCGTGTGCCGATGGTTCGGTAAGAGTGTTCAGCGGTATAATGGACCTTATGACAGATGATGAACTTCTTGGCATCATAGGCCATGAGATAGGTCATGTGGCACTACATCATTCCCGCAACGCTATAAAGAACGAACTCATGACAGGTGCGCTGCGCGATGCCATAGGTTCGACTTCATCAACAATGGCCGCTCTTTCAGATTCACAGTTAGCTCAGATAGGACAGGCGCTTATGTCGGCGAAATATTCGCAGAAACAGGAAACAGCCGCCGATGATTTCGGATACGATTTCCTGCGCGGAGCCAAACGCAATCCATGGGGAATGGTAAGTTCTTTCGAGAAACTTGAAAAACTCGAGAACGGCAACCAGAGTTCATATATAACCCAGATGTTCTCATCTCACCCCGACACCCAGGCCCGCATAGCCCACATAACCGCACGTTGCAAACAAGACGGCATTCCACGCAAATAAAAACAGCATCGCCCATATACCAAACAGGATGATTCCCGTAAGAATCATCCTGTTTTGCATTTTGTTCTTATGCTATAAGTCCTTGCCGATTCATTGTTTTTCACCGACAGGCTCATGGCATAATCACATAGTATTTTACGCAAACGTATATCCATACACCTCAAAGCATAGCAACAAGAATTATAATTAATGGAATATTTTACACATTAGAACGCAATAATTGACTTCCTGTTTAAATATTTTGCTTATATTTACCATATACAATCAAATTTAAGATATATACGATAATATATCTACAGTATTAATTTTAACTAAAATTTGTATGAATAAATCATTACTAACAGGAGTGGCTATCCTTGCAGCAGGCTTGCTTCCATCAGGAGTCCTGGCCGGAGAGCCTGTGCCGTTTCTTCAGGACTTCGGGAACGTGGAAACAAACGCCGTACCCGAAGGATGGATCACCGCAGACCTCAACAATGATGGTAAGACTTGGGGAGGATATTATGGCCAGCTGGCAATATCCGATTTTTTCACGGCTCCCGAGCTTAACGACTGGGTGTTTTCAACACCGATAGCTCTTGAACAAGGTAAAACCTACCTTATAGAGCTAAAACTCTCACGTGGTTACGCAGGAGGCAATCCAAACGTAAAGGTCGCTCTGGGTAAAAGCCAGACTCCGGAAGGGATGACTGAAACACTGCTTGAAAAAGAACTTACCGACTATTTCGCTCAAGAGCCTTCACAAATCATATTCAAATGTAACGAGAGCGGAGACTTCTCTATCGGTGTATTCGCTTCTTCCGAAGGAGCCTGTGTGCAATATGATGATTTAAGTGTTCGCGAGGCTACGATGCCGGCGGCTCCCTCCGCGCCTGAAATTCTAAAAAGCGACACTTATGGATCGCCTAACGTTACCGTTCGATTCTATGCTCCCGACAAAGACATGAGTGGCAACTCTCTAAGCTCGATTTCCAGAATATCTGTGATTCGTTCCGGTGTCAATGTAAAGGATATTGAAAATCCCACACCCGGCGAACTCATTGAGTTTGAAGATATATGTTCTTACGGATCGGGTAATTATGTATGGAAAGCCACGGCTTACGATGCAGATGGCAATGCAGGCATGTCGGCGGAGAGCAAACCCTGCTTCGTAGGTGTCAACGCTCCCGGTATTCCACAGAATCTGATGATGTCGGAAGAGAACCATTCAGGGATTCTCACGGTAACATGGGATGAAGTGACAGTTGACCGCGATGGTGTTCCGATGCCTTCCGAATTTATAGACTACCAGATTATATTCAACGGATCATATCTTGAATCGACAGGTGCTAAATCACCTTATACCATAATAGCATGCGAAGCCGGCGAACAGACCTTCGCGACCGTGCAGGTGGTTGCCAAGAGCAGTTACGGCTCCAGCGTAGCCGCCTTCGGTCCAATTGTAGCCGGCACTCCGCGCACCAATCTGGCGGAATCTTTCGACGACGGGGTTACCCACACTAATATACGTCCGGAATCACTTAGCGAAAATCCCGGTCAATGGTTCGTATTTGATGATGCCATGCTCTATATGTATGCCGGGCTCGCTATGGGCGATGCAGACGAGACAAACGGTTGCGCCGCCATCATGGGCCAGCAAGGGGGAGCCACCGCGGGTGTGCAATTAGGCAAATTCGACCTTAGTGGCATCGAACATCCGGCAGTTACGTTCTACGTATATTTCTCGGAAATGAGCAATGGAGAACGTACAGCCAATCGATTTGAACTTCTTGCTGACTTAGGAAAGGGGTTCGATAAAATAGCCGAGTTCGATATGGCCGACGACCAGAAGACTCTTGGTTGGAGCAGGGTTACATTCCCTCTCGATGACTTCAAGGTAAACGACATAAACCTTAAATTACAAGGTACAATAGTCAACAATACCTACTCCATTATCGACGCTATCCGCGTTCAAAATTTATGTGACAGAAATCTTGCCGTTACATCAGTCAAGGCTCCGGCCGAGGCTAAACCGGATGAAGAGATCCTGATATCCGCCAAAATAGAGAACTTAGGCAATAATGATATGGAGATCTCCAACATATCTCTTGTACGCAACGGCAAGGTTCTCGCCGACAGGGAGGTGCCTGCTCTTGATAGAGGCAAAGGAACTACCGTATCGTTCTTCGACAAACTTTCTCTGCTTGATGGAGATGAAGTGGAATATTCAGTAATACTTAACGAGGATGACGATGATCTTTCCGACAATACCTCTACGACAGTCAAAGTGGCCAATCGTCTCCCCTCGCATCCTTCAGTTACGGATCTCTCGGCTAAGATAACCGAATCCACCAATCCGTTCAGTGTAACTCTCGCATGGAGCCAGCCTGACCTGAATGTTGCACCGGAACCCGTTACAGAATCCTTCGAAGATGGGAAAGGCGGCGATATCAACAACTTCGGAGACTGGAGTTTCGTAGATCTGGATGAGGAGCCGACCACCATTGTAGACGATTATGATCCGCTTCCTGGTCAAGGCTCCAAAATGGCCGCCTTCATTGTAGACACCACCGGACACATGAACCCATACGTAGCCCACACCGGAAGCAAATTCATGGCGATGCAGCCTTGTCAGGAACTTGCCACCGATGACTGGCTTATTTCTCCAGAACTGACAGGAGCAGCGCAGACAGTTACATTCTTCGCCCGTTCTTATGATCAGTATGGTTACTATCGCGAAAACTTCACTTTCGAGATTTCATCGGCAAGTGCCGAACCATCGGACTTCGTTCCCGCCGAAACCGGACAACCCGAATATGGGGTACCCGGCTCTTGGACAGAATATTCATTTGATCTGCCGGAGGGTTCCAAATATTTCGCTATCCATTACAGCCCGGAAGTTTACGACGGTATAATGCTTATGCTCGATGATTTCACATTTATTTCAGCAGCATCCGCCACTCCGCTTCAATTAGAAGGATATAATGTTTTCCGCGATGGTGAGAAACTTAATGAGACTCCGGTATCCGACTGCGAATTTGTAGATAATACCGTTTCTATCGGTGAACATAATTATCAGGTCACCGCTCTCTACGACCGTGGTGAGTCACGCGGTTCGAATGTGGAGACAGTTACCATACAAGACTTCACATCGGTACGCACAAATACACTCGGCACACTGCTTCGCGCTGTGAATGGCGGTATTGAGATAATCGGCAACACTAACGGTCATTGCGTTGTTACACACGCCAACGGCATGAAGGTAGCCGATAGAATAGTAAATGGTTCAGACTTCATCACACTTGCGCCCGGTATCTACATCGTAAGTCTCGACGGCAAACAGACCAAGTTGATAGTCAGGTAATCGATTCACCCAATAAATAAACTAAAACAAACCCCACCGTTGCGGAAAGTCCGCTGCGGTGGGGTTGATATTTGGGTCCGATAGAATAATTGGAAGCTGCCGGCTATAATCTCAGCAATTGTAGTCGACACATCCGCGGGCCTCTTTGAGCGGGGCCACAATCGCGGCGGCGGCCACATGGGCCGGATGTTTCGCATAAACCGAAACCGATTCCATATCTGGCAATAAAGCCGTCAGGACTACATCCCAATCTTCCGCCGGATTTTCGTTTACGGCAGCCTCCATGGATACAAGGCATTCTATCTTTCCGGGAAGTTCCATCAGAGCGTCGCGGAAACGCGTGGCCGCATCAAGGCGTTCCTCGGCCGAGCCGCGCAGTTTGAACATTACTATATGCTTTACCATATCTCCATTATTTTATTTTGATTCAGCCGGATATAGACGTTCGCGGGCAGCGGCCACTTTCTCGTCTTCGATATAGTCGTCGTAGTCCATCATCTTGTCGATGATTCCGTTCGGAGTCAGCTCTATTATGCGGTTACAGATGGTCTGTATGAACTCATGGTCATGGCTCGACATCAATATAACGCCCTTGAAGTTCTGCAACGTATTGTTGAACGCCTGAATAGACTCCAGATCAAGATGGTTGGTAGGAGAATCGAGCACCAGTGTGTTGGCATCGGTAAGCATCATGCGCGCTATCATGCAACGTATCTTCTCACCACCTGAAAGCACGGAGGCCTTCTTGAGCACATCCTCGCCGCTGAACAGCATCTTGCCAAGAAATCCTTTCAGATAAATTTCCGAAGAATCGCTTGAATACTGGCAAAGCCAGTCTACCAGATTAAGGTCCGTGTTGAAAAACGAACTGTTGTCAAGAGGCAGATAGGCGTTGGTGATAGTCTGTCCCCAGTCATATTCACCGGCATCGGCCTTTCGGTTGCCCATTATTATCTCGAACAGAGCTGTCATGGCTCGCGGATCGCGACTCAGGAAAGCCACCTTATCGCCCTTCTCTATCTGGAAATTTACATCGTCGAACAGCACTTCACCGTCAACAGTAGCCTTTAATCCCTTCACCTCAAGAATCTTGTTGCCCACCTCCCGATTAGGGGTGAAAATAATGCCGGGATAGCGGCGTGTGGAGGGTTGGATCTCCTCCACATTCAGTTTCTCAAGCATCTTCTTGCGGCTTGTGGTCTGCTTGCTCTTCGCCACATTGGCCGAGAACCGGCGTATGAACTCAAGCAACTCCTTGCGTTTTTCCTCAGCCTTCTTGTTGGCCTGTTGCTGCTGGCGCAACGCCAACTGGGAGGAATGATACCAGAAGCTGTAGTTGCCGGCAAAGAGGTTTATCTTGTTGTAGTCTATGTCGAGCGTATGGGTCGAGACCGCATCGAGGAAATGTCGGTCGTGGCTGACCACCAGCACCGTATTTTCGAAATTGGCCAGGTAATTCTCAAGCCATGACACAGTTTCGAGGTCAAGGTCGTTGGTCGGCTCGTCAAGTAAAAGATTGTCGGGATTGCCGAAAAGAGCCTTTGCCAGAAGCACACGCACTTTCTCGTTGGCGCTCATGTCGCGCATATACATATAGTGTCGGTCTTCCTTGATACCGAGACCGGACAGAAGCGCAGCCGCATCGCTCTCGGCATTCCACCCTTCGAGCTCGGCGAATTTCTCTTCAAGTTCGGCGGCACGTATACCGTCGGCATCAGAGAAATCCTCTTTGGCATAGATGGCGTCTTTCTCCTGCATTATGTCCCACAATACCGTGTGGCCGCGCAACACAGTCTCGATAACGGTGCAGTCATCAAACTTGAAGTGGTCCTGTTCAAGCACCGACAGGCGTTCGCCGGGACCCATGGTAACACTGCCCGAAGTGGGAGGCAGCTCGCCGCTGAGCATTCTCATAAGCGTTGACTTGCCGGCGCCGTTAGCGCCGATTATGCCATAGCAGTTACCGGGAGTGAATGTCAGATTTACATCGGAAAAAAGAGGCTTCTTGCCGAATTGTATACTTAAATTGTTAACTTGTATCATCTATGGTTATATTGTTTTCAGAGCGAAAGGGCAAGATAATGCCCCTACTTAGGGACAAATTTTAAAATCGACTGCAAAATTACTCATTATTATCCGAATGGCAAAATCATGAAACCGGATTGCCTTAGTGAACATAAATACATTTCCCGGCACATTTTTATCGCATATCATGTAATAATGTTAAGTAAATATTTGTACCTTTACATTGAATTTTACGAGTCTCTTGCAAAAAGTGCTCAATCAATAACAATACATATTTAACAACACATCTGTAATGAAAAAAATCTACTTGAGTATTATCGGGATAGCTATGGCCTCTTTTGCCGCCACAGCCCAAAACCCCGATGAAATCTATCTTGTGGGAAGTCTGAACAATTGGACTGTCCCGGCCGATGACTCCGCACCCCTGACCATGACCAACGAAGGAAACGGCATCTATACCTATTCTATCGCTGACGTATCTGCTATCGGCGGTTATCTTGAATTCAAGCTGTTTACAGCCAAGACCGACTGGTCGGACCAGGAGAATTATTGGGGTGCGCCCTATAGTGGCAACTCCCAACCCATATTTGCCGGAACCAATGCGACATGGACTATAGTACAAGGATGGGATGGAGCCAACATATCAGTCAGCAATGTCAGTGACCTCAAAGGCTCGCTTAAACTCACCCTCGACTGGAACAAGAAGGAACTGACGGCGACGGCAGACAATGCTCCGGAAATGCCCGCTTCTTTCAGATTTGTATTGGAAGGTGACGACGTTTCGTCTGACAAATATATCCTGTCATACGACGGCAATGGAGGTTACGCATATTCAGGAACATTCAACATACCGGCGGGTAAATTCACCGGATACATATATAATTCTCAGGATGAGGCGATAGGCAACTATAGGCAGATTCCAACGTATCTTTGGAGCGACTTCCCCATGTCAGTATCTACAGGTTTTGTGAACTTCGGCGCGACATCTCCTTTTTCATGCGACAACTGGAAGGGTGGCGACATCCGGATGGAGTACAATATCTCAAATAATACCATCACCTATGTAGCAGCCAATGACCAGCCGGCTATGCCGCAACGCATTTATCTCGTAACCAATCCTGCGGCCGACGGGTCATGGAGTCCCTCCGATTGCCCATGGTATCTTGACCTCAACAAAGAAACCACTACCTATAGAGGAACCATTAACATTCCCGCCGATGCTTTCAATTTCAAAATCGGAGTGGAAGGATTGTCAAACCTGCTTGGATTCAAAGGTGATGCACCTGTTGAAATCTTCAATAACGAACGTGCTTCCCTATTCCTCTTTGACTCTCCGGAAGCATCCGCGATAACTTGCAGCAACTGGGTCGGAGGAGAGATCACTATGGAAATGTTCCGTGACTTCGTTTATTTAGGTATAGAAGAAGCTCCTGATCAACCGACAAAAGTACGCAATCTGTATCTCATAGGCGCACCGCAGAATTGGGATATAACCAGCGATGCCATGACCCTTACTTCCACCGATATGGGAAATACCTATACAGGCTCGTTCGATATAGCTCCCGGAGATGCGATGTTCCGTTTCTATCAGGAACTTGGCGACTGGGATAGCTACTCATATGGTGCGCAATGGGAAGATAGTAACGTAATATGCGAATTTACCGACGGCATATATTCCGGAGCATTTGTATGGGGTAAAGGGAACTGGAGTTTCCCGGACTGGCCCGGCGGCAAAATGAATATGACTGTCGACTTCTACCACATGCAGGTTCTGTTTGCTGATGAAGAGCACTCGAAAGTAGATACCGTCAGCGAGAACCTCAGAATCGTAAAAACCTTCAAGGGTGGCGTTAAAGTCGAGGCTGCCGATTCAGCCATAGACATCTTCGACCTACAGGGACGTCGCGTGGCGCGTCTCGGAGCCGGAGAGTCAGTAACCCTGCCTGCCGGCATCTATATGGCCGCCGGCGAAAAATTGCTTGTGAAGTAAACACACAACCATATTTTTATCTAACTTTGCAAGACCGGAGCTGTAAACACAGCCCGGCCTTAAGTAGCTACGAAGAATAAATGCACATATGAGAGGAGATTATTTTTGAGATGATTCCGCAAGTCGAAGAGGGCGCAATGCGGGCATTGCAACCGATGAGACCTTGCGGAAGCAGCCAAAAAGAAGCCCTCTCATATGTGAAATTCTTAAAAACATACTAACATTTATTCTTCGTAGCTACTTAAATATTTTTAGCAACTGCTCATATCATGAAAAAAGAAATCGCCACAACAAAGGCACCGGGCGCGATAGGCCCCTACAGCCAGGCCGTACAGACCGGCAACCTTATTTTCGTATCCGGACAGCTCCCCATCAATCCCGAGACAGGGGCCATGCCCGAAGACATCAAAGGTCAGACCCGTCAGAGCATCGCCAACATCCGCGCAATCCTCGAAGAGGCCGGAGGTTCGCTCGACAATGTAATCAAATCGACCGTACTTCTTGCCGACATGTCGCTGTTCGGCCCCATGAACGAGGTATATGCCGAAGAATTCAAGAAAGTATTCCCGGCCCGCTGCGCCTTTGCCGTAAAAGAGCTGCCCAAGCAGGCCCTGGTAGAGATCGAGGTCGTAGCCGCCCTCTGATCCGCCACCCCACCCCAAACCAAGGCCGCGCCCTTCCCCGGACGCGGCCTTGATATTAAATTAATTGCTAAATTTGCGGTATGAAATCAGTTTTGCAGATTGAGGGTCTTACCAAATCGGTGGGAGACCGTATGCTTTTCGCCGACTTTACCCTTGGTATTTATGAGGGAGACAAGATAGGAATCGTAGCCCGTAACGGCGCCGGTAAAACCACCCTGCTCCGGGTGCTCTGCGACGAGGAGGATTACGATTCAGGCCGCATAATTTATGCCAACGGAGTGCACGTGGGCTTTCTCAGCCAGAACCCTCCTTTCAATCCCGATGAATCGGTGCTCGATTACGCTTCGGCCGGCGCGTTGCAGACCGGACGGGAAGAGGCGGCTTTTACGGCAAAAGACCTTGCCAGGCAGATGCTGACCCAGTTCGGGCTTACCGACCTGGACCGCCCCATGAAAGTGCTCTCTGGCGGCCAGCTTAAACGCGCAGCCCTGGCGCGGGTTTTGCTCGGCGAACCTGATTTCCTGGTGCTCGACGAACCTACCAACCATCTTGACATTCCTATGGTGGAATGGCTTGAGCAATATCTATCCCGCTCCCGGGCCACATTGCTGATGGTTACCCACGACCGCTATTTTCTTGATAATGTATGCAACAAGATTCTTGAGATAGACCAGCAGCAGGTGTTCGCCTACGACGGCAATTTCAATTACTATCTGCGTCGACGTGAAGAGCGGTTGGAAAACCAACAGGCTGAGTTGGACAGGATAAAAAATCTGCTGCGCACGGAGCTTGACTGGATGCGCCGTCAGCCTCAGGCACGCGGCTCGAAAGCCAAATACCGTATCGACAATTTCTATGACCTCAAAGGACGGGCGCAAGTCAACCTGAGTCAGAAAGATGTCTCGCTGTCGGTAAAGGGATCATATATAGGTTCAAAGATTTTCGAAGCCAGGAATGTAAAGAAGGCTTTCGGCGACATACCGATATTGAACGGCTGGAGCTATGACTTCGCGCGTTACGAAAAGATCGGGATAGTAGGACCTAACGGAGCCGGCAAATCGACTTTCATAAAGATGCTCATGGGGGAAATAAAACCTGACTCCGGAAGCATCGACGTGGGTCAGACCGTAAGATGGGGATACTATTCGCAGGAAGGGATGGTGAACTTCAAGGAAGACACAAAAGTTATAGATGCAGTAAGAGAAATCGCCGAAGAGGTGCGTATCGATGACCGCACTACCCTTTCGGCATCCCAATTCCTGTCGCATTTTCTGTTCAGTTATGCCGACCAGCATAAATACGTGTCGAAACTGAGCGGCGGCGAACGCCGACGGCTCTATCTTGCTACCGTACTTATGCGTGAACCTAATTTCCTGGTACTCGACGAGCCTACCAACGACCTCGACATAATGACCTTGACAATACTCGAGGATTACCTTGTGAATTTCAAAGGATGCGTGATTGTGGTAAGTCATGACCGTTTTTTCCTGGACCGCATAGCCGACCATCTGTTTGTTTTACGCGGCAACGGGGAGGTGGAAGACTTCCCGGGCGATTACTCCACTTTCCGCGAGGTAGAAAAGGAACTTGACAGAAGACGCAAAGCCGCTCTTTCAGCAGAGAAGACCGCATCGGACACACAGCAACAGAACCGCCGTTCTGATCGTAAACCCAAACTTTCCTTCAAGGAGAAGAAGGAAATGGAGGAACTAGAAAGGCTTCTGCCCTCGCTTGCCGAGGAGAAAAACGCATTGGAGACCCAAATGTCGTCCGGAACCATGGATCACGAGTCTCTTGCCCGCGCCGGATCCCGTATCGAAGAAATAATCGCCCGCACCGACGAGGCGGAGATGCGTCTGCTCGAACTTATGGAAAAAGAGGAAGCGGCCAACTGAATTCCCGGCCGGGAATATGATAGAACAGGAGGATAGCTCTGCGAGAGAACCATCCTCCTGTTCTTATTGATATTTATTCTTCGTGGCTGCTTATCAGCGTACTATCAGTTTTTGCGCCTTGTCCTGATAGCGTATGACATATACACCTGCGGCGGGAAGGGTATAGTTGCCTTTACCCCTGAACAATGTGCGTCCCGAAAGGTCAGTAATATTTACTTCGCCATATGCCGATACCTGACGACCCTCGATATCGAAAATTTCAGAAGCTACGTTCTGTGCGATACCTGATTCAAGAGCCTCGGGAACTTCTACCGATGCCGACGCCTTCGACATATGCTCACCGTCGGTAGCCTCTACGAAGTAACTGTAAACCACGCCCTCTTCCTTCTGGTAATTTACCTTATATGAAGTTAGACCGCCGGTAGATACATGGTCGTACCCTTCAAGTATTGAAGATGTGCTTCCGCCTGTGGTAATCTCTATATCGTCTATAGCCATATTGCCTCTGACCTTATGGTAGGTGAAAATAACCTGACGTATGCCGGAGGGAATTTCTGTGATAGACTCAGACTTTGATGATGATTTGTTGGGAGTTATTGTCGCAATCTCTACTTTCTGACCTGCTGCATCGACTCCGGTTACCTCGAGGGTACTGCCCTCGGCCTGCATTCCCTTATGCCAGAATTCAATTTTGACTACGTTGGCATCAAACACAGGAGAGGTCATGGTTACACCGTCTGAGTTCATCTTGTAAGAGGGGGCCGCGATACCATAATTGGTATTTGTGGCATAGACTTCGGTAGTAGATGAAGTCCAACCTTCGGGAAGTGAAAGCGAATTTCCGTTACCCATATTGTTGGTGAACACCATATCTTCGCCGCCGGCCTCCTTACGTGTAACAGTCAGGAAGTAATCGGTAGCATTCTCAACGGGATTCCATCTTGCTTCAAACCAGTCGTCCCCACCGGTTACGGGAATCATAGCGATTGGGGCTTCCACATAAATCTTGCCTCCGGCCACATCGAAAGTGATCAGGCCATCTTTTTCAGCTATGTTTGTGATGGGGAGTTCGAGACGCTTTCCGGTCCATGTTTTCATGGAAGGATTTGTGTCGTCTGTAAACGATGTTTTTTTACTGCTGCCCGGCCATGACCATCCGGCCCAGGCCGTTGCGTTGGTAGCGTTATTCACACCGCTCGCCTTCTTCATCTCCACGTATTGGTGAGATGCGGAATTGTTCACCTGATTGGCGTCAAACACAGACTGCACGAAATCCACATGCCATATCAGCATACCATGTCCGGGAAGATACGTGTCCCATCCCGTCTGCTGGCGGTTTTCGAACAGATAATACTCCGTGTCTTTAGGAGTCTGTATTATACAGGCCTTGTTGACATCGGCAAGATTCTGGAGTTCCACTGATACGGGACCGTCTATAACCTGAGGGTCTATCCACCCCATTGCAAGACGCTCGTACGTTGAGTAGTTGGGAGGAGTGCATCCGTCATTATTGTAGGGACCGTAGTCGAGCACAGACCATTCACCGGGAGTGCATGCCAGGTCGGACGCAGTGCTGTATAGGTCCGGCAATCCCATAACGTGGGAAAACTCATGGATGAACGTTCCCACACCGTCGGGACGGCTCTGTTCCCATTCGTTGGTGCATCCGTAGGTATCTACCGTAACACCGTCCACCTTGAAACTCTTGCCTGCGCTGCTCAGCTCCCATGAATGCGGCCATACGGTAGAGGCGCTTCCGTAAGAAGCCTCGCCCTGACCGGCGTAGATGATGAATACATTGTCAAGGTTTCCATCGCCATCCATGTCATATTGCGAAAAGTCAACCTCATCGTCAAGCTCCCTGATGGCATGTATTACCATATCCTCGGGGTTCTTGTCATTACCATATAGATCGTTACCGCCATAATAACTGCGGTTCTGCGGCAATTTCACAGGTCCGAATACATCGAAAACCGGTCGGAACTGATTACCCGAATTCGAACGGAAATACTCAGCTGCGCATCCGGTAGCGTTATACTCGCTGAAACCATCTGTATTCAGAAGGCCCGAGAAATACTCGTGTGCGTCAGAGAGTGTGAAGTCCACATCCTTGTATTCCACAAGAATGACAAGACCGCGTATATCTCCTTTACGGGGGAAATTGGAAGTAAATCGGCCCATGCCGTCTTGAGCTATGGCACGGCGACTTGAACGGCGCGCTGAAAGCATTCTGCTTTCCACGGTATCGTCAACCATGGTAACAGCTGCGTTTTGCGCTGCCGTGCGGCGAGAGGGATCGGCGGCAAGTACCCCGGTAGATGCTACACGACCCGCATTATCAAGTTTACCGAAATAATAGGCGCCCTGGACTTCAGCGAGCAGCGCGCCATCGGTAGATATGAGATAATGGGAAAACTCATCGCCACACTTTTTTACTTGAACCACGGTACCGTCGGGTTGCGTAACCGACACAAATTTGTTGATAGCTCTTACGGCACCGGCCGGCAGGGCGCATGCCAAAGCAAGAGTAGGTAAAATAAAATGCTTGAATTTCATGATAAGGTAAAAGTAGAATACCACAGACCGGTCTGCTCACGCAGCACCAAAAGAATGCCTATCCTGACGGAGCGGCAAAACCGCGCATGGTCTGTAGGTTGTTTAGATGCAAATATAATAAAAAGATTTTTTGGTTGCAGTTGTACGGAATAAAAAAAAACACTAACTTTGCACCATAAATCATATAAAAACAACCGCCGCAATAGCTCAGTCGGTAGAGCATTTCATTCGTAACGAAAAGGTCGTGGGTTCGAGTCCCACTCGCGGCTCATAGAATAGCTGATAATCACTTGGTTATCAGCTGTTTCTGTAAAAATCGGGTAGCCAAAGGGTAGCCAAAACGATAAAAAGGTGTACTGTTGAAGAGAACTAAAGGGAACTCATGCTGTTCTATATCTAAGGGCATAATGCAATTTCCCTCAAACACATTCTCATATGAGAAACGAGCTTATTCAAAATCTTATTGTCATCAATAATATCACCGAGGGACAGGAATTGTCCTTTGCGGATGCATTGTCTATCGTTGAGATTTACGATAAGATGCCGGAACCGAATAATCTGATTGATGAGGCTGAAGAGATGGCAGGTTCTGATATTGATGCTCTGGAAAAGTCCATCATCAAACTCAAAGAGGAATCAGAGCGATTTTTGAGTGTCGGGATGCCAATGCTGAAGGATGTTGATTTCAAGGCTATCGCCCAGAGCTACCCGCGCCCGTTTTACGACCGGTTCCACAAAGCAGAGGTCGAATTGAATTCGTATTGGAAAGCATACTGCCGACTTAATAACCGGCTTGACTATCTGGATTTGGACTCTGAGGAATATCGCGTTGCGGAAAATCGTTGCGAGGAAGCAAAAGCCGAACACGATGAACGGCAAAAGGAGGTTCGCGGATTATATGCAGAATATGAGAAAGCGAACATGGAAAGCAATCCGGTGTTCTCATTCAATCCCGACTATTTAGAAACAATAGTTGTCAAATATCACAACATAGCTTCCGCGATACTTTCAGACATCAAGCGAATCAAGGAGGGCTCATGAGGAAGATTTTGATGAAAGACACCGAGCAGTTCCGCGATACAGTGTCGGCGAAACTCTGCAATTGTCTTTATGATGCCTGCAATGAGGTTTTGTTTAAGTTTACCACCCCGGTGATGTTCAGCGTCCACATGAACATGAGGTTAGAGCAGGACTTCTTCTGTCCCCTCAAATTCAAGCAGCTTCATATCTGCTATATGGTGTATGCCGTTGAGAAACTAATTTCACCATCGGCACTTGGTAAAGAATGGTCAGCACTGTTCCTGAAGCGTTGTGGCATTAGTGAAGCCTATTATAAAAGCCATCGTCTTGACGATGCAAGGTCCGATGTCCCGGCCAACATAGAATTTCGTGAAAGCATCGATAATGCGGTCAAAATCTGGGAAGATATGAGACGCACCCCACGCTAATCACAGCAGCAACACAACTGAATTAAACTCAAAGGACTAATAACGCGCTATATCGCTGTAATCCAGTATATAGTGCGTTTGCATTTTTTATATTTCGACACAAAGCGCCCACATGGTGTCACATTGGAGAGGCAGTAACTTTGCATCGGAAACAAAAGGTATTCAACGCATGCCAAGAGTACCCGGGTATTTCCAAAAGTATTTACGAAAACTCAACAATAAAATATGCAAAGAAAACTTCTCACCTCTAAGGAAGCGGCGCAGTATCTCGGCATCTCGCTCTCCTTTCTACGCAAGATGATGATGAACCGCATCATCCCCATGTATAAACCTAACGGCAAACTCTGTTACTTCGACCCGGAAGATCTTGATGCCTACCTTACCAGCGTCCGCATCTCCTCTCAGGATGAAATCAAGGCGCGAGCAAACGAGTATCTACGCAAAACAGGCAATCATGGCTAAAGGCGTGAACATCTACAACCTCATCAGCTCATTCTGGCGGGAGAACGAGTACGAACCGTTTTCCACTGCGGAGATCGCGCTCTACTTCTTCCTCATCGACCGCGCAAACAGCCGACGGTGGCAGATGCCATTCAAGTGTCCGACTTCGGTAATCAGCACATCAATCCAAGTGACCCGACAGACTGTTGTAAACGCTCGGGAATCACTCAGGGTGCGAAATCTCATCACCTATTCCAAAGGGACAGGCAAAGGCTCCCATCCTATGTATTCACTTGTCTTGACAGATGTCTTGACGGAATGTTTGCAGGATGAATTGACTGGAACCTTGCAGGATGACTCGACAGTTGGTTTGTCGGACAGCTTGACACCCTATAATATAGAAGATAGAAAGATTAAAGATAAAAATTATTCTTCTAATAATATGGGCGATGTGAAGATTTTGAGTTTGGAGGAGCTTGAGGTTTTGCTGGTTAACGATGAACCGTGGCTCCGTGAAATCATCTCCCTTCTTTCTCCCTCCTGTCAAATCGAATTGCCGGAACTGAAATCGTATCTCGGCAATTTCTTCCTCTACCTCCGTTGCCAGGGAACGAAAGGGAGGGAAGAAGATGACTGCCGAAGATATTTCGTGAACTGGATTAAGAAACAACCAATCACTAAAAACAAAAACACTCTCAAACCGACAACCCATGCAACAAATCAATCAACCAACGATGCTCGCCGACCTGCTGGCATCACAGCTAAATCAGCGACCGACTACGAGGGAGCGTTTTAGGCTTCCGTTCTCAAAAGGCGATGCCATCCGTGTACTTCTCGCCGGAGTAAAGGCAGAAGTTGAACACCGCGACAAGACTTTTATAATGAGCGAAGCCCTCATGACGCAGGCCGGAGAGATTGCCGAATGGCTCACGAGCAACCATTCTAAATTCGGACTGATGCTGTGCGGCGGATGCGGCAACGGCAAGACTACCTTTGTGAAAGCGTTTCAGCAAATCCTCAACAAATTTGAAATCAAGGTTGACGATGATTATTCCGAGCGATACTCCATCCGGATTGTCAATGCCCGCGACCTTGCAAGGGTCTGCAAGGAAGATTACGACGAATGGCGCGGCCTCTGTTATAAACGTATGCTTGCCATCGACGATTTCGGCACCGAGTCTCTTGAGGTGATGGACTACGGCAACGTGCTCTATCCAATCACGGATTTGCTGACTACTCGCTACGACCGTCATCTTTATACTATCCTCACCACCAACCTAACACCACAGGAGATACGGCCGAGATACGGCGACCGCATAGCCGACCGTCTCAACGAGATGATGGGCAAAGTCATCTTCGCCAACTCCACTTACAGGATTCCGTAGCCGGAAAGTCAGCCGTTTGTAGCTGTGCTCAGCAATCGAAACGATAGTGAAGATGGAGGAGGATTGCAAGGTTGTTTTTTATGTCCCATAAAAATTGGCTCCGTCAACCTCGCGGTTGCCGTATTCGCCAGTGTCTTGAAATCATCCTGATTCCGCATCTTTAACCTTGCCTCCTCCATCCTTCTTCCCTCCATTTTTAGTTACCGTATTCTCTCTTTTAACGATCACATACACTCTTCTATGGCTCAGAATAAGCCGAAATCCAAACGTGGGCGCAAGCCCAAACCGGAGTGGCAGCGCCTCCGCAATGAAATCAAACTGCATCTCGACGACGGCAACTATGCTGTTGTAAAGGACATGGCCCGTGAAGCCGGGCTTTCGCTCAACGAGTTCATCACCCGTGCCGTCATGGGTACGTCTATCCGCAAGGCGCTTACTGATGAAGAATACGCGATGGTGCGCTCACTTCAGGGTATCGCCAACAACCTGAACCAGCTCACACGATGCGCCAACGGCATGGGCTTCGATGCGGCTGCTGGGAAGGTAGAAGCTCTGCTCACAACAACGCTCAATTTACTCTCCAAGTTCCGAATGTGATGATTGCAAAATTCAAGAACCGTGTGGATTTCACCGGACTGGTGAGCTATGCCAACGACATCGAGAGCGACAAGAAACGTGGACGACTGTTGTCGTTCCAGGGCGTCTGCATCGTTTCCAACGAGACAATCGCCGACAGTTTCAACACCCATCTGCGTCATCCTGACCGCAAAGGAAAGATTCATCACATCGGACAACCGGTAAAGCATGTGTCAATTTCCTTCTCGCCGGAGGACGCGCATCTGTTCCCGGACAACGAGCAGGGCGACCGCTATATGGCGCAACTCGTCGAAGAATGGCTTCGGGACATGGGCATCACAAACGCCCAGTACATCGCAGCGCGACACTTCGACAAACCACATCCGCACTGTCATCTGGTATATAGCCGCATCGCCCTTGACGGCAGTGTCATCTCCGCATACAATGAGCAGTTGCGCAATGCTGATGTCTGCAAGAAAATCAAGTTTCGTCACGGTCTGACATTCGGCAACTCATCGGGAGAAAAGGTTAACCGAGACCGGTTACTTCCCGTTCAGCAAGCTCTTTTCAATCTCAAAACGGCTGTCATTGCCGCTGCCGACAACGCTTCGTCATGGGCTGAATTTCAGCGTGCGCTGGAGGCTCAGGGCATCGAGGCGTGTTTCAGTTTTAACCGCACGACCGGCGAAGTCAGGGGCATTTCTTTCGCCAAAGGCGACTATCGGTTTGCCGGTTCCAAACTCTCCAAGCAGAAACTCACATACGGCAAGCTGGCCGGGAAGTTTGGAGAGTTGCCCAATGTGGGGGTGCCCAAAATTTCCACCCCCAGTCGAGACCATCTGTTCAACTCTAAGGTGGGTACGGGCAAATTGACCGCCCCCTATCAAGCTTCAAATGAGGGGGTCGATATTCTGAAGACCCCCTCTCGGAATCAGCAGATTACAGGCGAAGAGGTTTCCAAAACGGAAAACTCTTTTGAGGGAGCGCTACCCAATAGCACCCCCTCTGAACCATCGGAAGTTAGCCTAATTCCATTGTCAGTAATAGTAGATTTTCTTGTGGGTCCGGCTGTTGTAGAGACAACCGGCGGAGGCGGTACATCCAACGACCTCGGCTGGAATGATGAACGCCGTCGCCGCGAGGAAGCCCGTGGAAACCACTACATCCACAAACCATTCAAACGCAGAAGATGAACGGTTGAATGATTATTCCTCCATTTAGGGGGTGAACGATTCATTCTCACCCTAAACAGGACGAATCATCAAATCGAAGCAAGAAAATCCATTGAACAGATTTACATATTTTCTCAGAAAAGGAGTGTCCAAATCGGGCACCCCTTCAAACACTCCAAGGAGGGAGTGCGCGTTTTACGCACCCCCTATCGGATTCAACGATTCACATCTAAGGGGTTTCCAAAACGGTAACCCCTTATGATAATAGCATCATCAACATTAAAAATCAATTACAATGAACGCGACAGATAAAAACTACGTTGACCGTCTGCATAATCAGCAGGTCAACGAACTTAGCGAACTCAAGAACCGTCTGCTCATCCTTGAAGGCAAGCCAACAGTTGCGACTGACAGCACGATCCATGTCGAAATCGACACAGCTAAAATCTATGACATGTTTCTGAAAGCGTGCCATGACTGCCTCCAACAGCGACAAGAACGCCACGAGGAAGAAGACCATCAAGCCGCAGAGAAACTTCGTCAAGAGTGCGAAGCAAAAGGTGAACGCTACATCGCCAACGTACACGAATGGCGCGCAGCCATCGCTCGTGACTACGACGATTTCTTCAATAAAATGCTCGCCGTTGCCAGGATTAACGACCGTCATTACCGCGACATCCATGCCGCACTTCTAAAGCTGCTCGGCGAATCGTCCACATCTACAAACGATGCACCAAAACGTTCTTCCCTCTTTTCAAACCTCCCGTCCGGTTTCAAGCCCAAACTCGCCGAACTCCGCCATCGCCTCACCCACTGCATCCGCACCTATCTCACCGGCTCATTCACCCTCCATCGCGGCTGGACAATCCTGACATTACTTCTATATATCCTATTTCTCATCGTCCTAATCTCAACGCGAATGACAATAACTTTTTCAGCTTGAATCCTCCAATTCTCGACTAATCTAACGTTATTTCCAAACACTTTTCATTGCTGTGTCGGAAAAATTGATTACTTTTGCAAATAACATCAAAGAATTATCGCATGTCAGCAAATAATATAGCTACCCCTACTGAACGGATAAATAGGCTAAAAGTAGTTTTAGTTGAGCAGAATCGTACCGGGAAATGGCTCGCAGAACAATTAGGCAAAAATGAAGCTACAATCTCCCGATGGTGCTCCAACGCAGCCCAACCATCACTTGAAATGCTTATTAAAATTGCAGATATTCTTAATGTTGATCCGCGCGAACTTATAACCGGAAGACCATGAACAGGCAACAGCTTGCAAATAAGATATGGGCGGCAGCCAATAAGATGCGCTCAAAAATTGAGGCCAATGAGTATAAGGATTATATTCTCGGCTTCATCTTCTATCGCTTCCTGAGTGAAGAGATGGAACAATGGCTTTTTGACAATGGCTACGATGAAGAATCCATCAGGGAAGTCACTGAGGAAGACACAGAGACGGTGGATTGGATTCGGCGTAATCAGGGCTATTTCATAGGTTATAATCATCTTTTCAGCACTTGGCTGGCTAAAGGTCGAGAGTTCGGCATAAAGGACGTTACCGATGCATTATCGGCTTTCAACCGTCATATTGATCCGACACGTGAACGTGTATTTAAGGATATATTTGAAACACTCCAGACCGGATTGAAGAATCTTGGTGAATCGGATTCGTCTCGGTCACTTGCTGTCAGCAAACTTATTCAGCTGATTAAGGATATTCCTATGGACGGCAAACAGGGATATGATGTACTTGGCTATATCTACGAATATCTCATTAGCAATTTCGCTGCCTCGGCAGGTAAAAAGGCCGGGGAGTTCTATACGCCTCACGAGGTATCTGAACTTATGGCGGAGATTGTGGCTTATCACCTTCGCGACCGTGAACAGGTGGAAGTCTACGACCCGACCAGCGGTTCCGGTTCATTGCTCATAACGCTTGGCAAAGCCTTTACCAAACATGGCAAGCATCCCGACAACATCAAATATTACGCTCAGGAGCTGATAAAGAATACATACAACCTGACGCGCATGAATCTGGTGATGCGCCATATCAACACGCAGAATATCATTACCCGCAACGGCGATACTCTTGCAAGCGACTGGCCATACTTCGAGTCCGAGAAAGACCGCGATGCCACATACCACATGGTACAGATGGATGCCGTGGTCAGCAATCCTCCTTACTCGCAGGAGTGGAACCGTCCACTCGACAAGGAAGATGATCCTCGTTACAGTGATTATGGCTTGGCACCCAAAAAGAAAGCAGACTATGCCTTCCTTCTCCACGACCTATATCACCTGAAGAATGATGGCATAATGACCATCGTCCTTCCCCATGGAGTACTGTTCCGTCCCGGTGACGAGGCTGAAATCAGGAAGAACCTCATTGAGAACCGCCAGATTGAGACCATCATAGGATTGCCGGCAGACATCTTTTTCGGCACTCCTATTGCCACAATCATCATGATTCTTAAAAAGCGGCGCAATGACAGCGACGTACTCTTTATTGACGCTTCCAAATATGCTTCAAAAGACGGCAAGAAGAAAATTCTTCGCGCTTCGGACATCCGTCGGATATTTGAGGCTGTTGTCAACCGTCCCAAGGAGGTCGAGAAATTTGCGCGTCTGGTGAGCCAGAAGGAGATTCGTGATAATGAATACGACCTTAACATACCGAAATATGTAGACTCGTCAGAACCGATTGAGCATTGGGATTTCTATTCCTCCATGCTTGGTGGTGTGCCGCAAAAAGAGATTGCCCTCCTCAACCGATACTGGGAAGTGATGCCTGAATTGAAGTCGGCTCTTTTCCCGGATGGGGAATATGTGGAGTGCAAGGTTGAAAATATTGCCGAGACTATTGCCAATCACTCGGACGTGGCACATTTCAACGAACTCTTCAATGAGGCGTTTGCGGACTATTCCGACTATCTCAAATCTCAATTGATAGATGGAATGGAAACAGTCAACACGGCACGTGAACTTGACGTGCTTGGGAATGACCTCTATCGGCGACTGGAGAACGTGCCGCTGCTTGACAGCTACAAGGCATATCAAAGTCTAAACGACTGTTGGGAGACAACTTCTCAGGATCTTGAACTGATTCAGTCAGAAGGGCGCAAGGTTATCTTCGAGATAAAGCCGAACATGGTTGTTGTTAAGAGCGGTGATGAGGAGACCGAAGTCCAGAAGGGATGGCGTGGCCGCATCATGCCGTTCCCTCTTGTTCAGGAGACTCTTTTTCCGGAGCTTGTGGATAAAATCAAGCAGCTACAGTCGAGGTTGTCTGCGGTTGCCGGCGAACTCTCGGCAATCGTGGATGAAGCCGGGGAGGAAGATGAAAAGATTCTCAATGACGACCGCGATGCAATTGACCCGAAGAAGGTTGATGCCGCACTTGAAGATGTGCTGAAAGATGTTACATCTCCCGAAATAGAGACGCTCAAAGAGTATCTTGAAATTGGAGCAAAGAAAAATAAGCTCGCCTTCATAGCAGATAATCCTCAAATCAAATGGTCGGAAATGGAGGCTGCAAAGGATGGGACTTATCCCAAGAAGTCGGTCAACACATATCTCAACGAGCTTCGTTCCGGAGCAGAATTCCCGGAAGGAACGTTTGAGAACCATATGCTGACTGCTTCGCGGCTCTTTGCGGAACAGAAGGAGTTGAAATCTGCTATCAAAGCTACCCAGATCGAGCTTGAAGAGAAAACCATATTCACCATCAACTCACTATCGGAAGAACAGATTTCGCTGTTGCTGTATCTCAAATGGGTCAAGCCGATAGTCGATACCCTTGATGCCGAGCGCGAGTCTGTAATAGATCGCCTCACAAAAGACGTGACAGCGCTTGTATCCAAGTATGCTGTAACGCTTAACGATGTGGAGACTTCAATCAAAGAGACAGAAGCCACACTTTCTTCTATGCTCGCTAATCTCACCGGTAACGAGTTTGACATGAAAGCCCTTGAATCCCTCCAAAATCTTCTGAGCCATGAAAAGTAAAACTCCGCAACTAAGGTTCAAAGGTTTTGACGAGGTATGGGATCAGACTCATCTTTCTCAATATCTGACGACATCAACGTTAAAGAACAAAGACAATACTTTCGCCAAGGAGGATGTTCTCTCTGTTTCGCGTGAATTTGGAGTCGTCAATCAGATGGAATTTCAAGGAAGATCCTTTGCCGGAGCTTCCCTGCTCGGTTATGGAGTTGCAAGTAACAGAGATATTATTTATACCAAGTCTCCATTGCGGGATCAACCTTATGGTATAATAAAAACCAATAAAGGAGAGGCTGGAATAGTTTCTGCCCTCTATGCCATATATTCTCCAAAAGACAACATTGATCCTGATTTCATTCAGGTCTATTTTGACGATGATGAACGCTTAAACAACTACCTGCGTCCTATTGTCAGGAAAGGAGCAAAGAACACTCTCAATGTGAGTGATGATGATGCACTTTCTGGGAATGTCGTGTTCCCTCAAAAGATAGAACAAAGCATGATGGTAAAAATGTTTTGTTATCTCGATGATAGAATAACAAAACAAAATAGCAAATGCCAAAAACTTCTGAAATTAAAGGATTGCCTAATAGAAAGTCTTTTCATCTTTGGAGAAGATAGTAGGCTTAACTCAAAAAACGAGGCGTTTCCACTTAGAATGACGGGGGACAATGTATTTGCCCCTGTATCAGAAAAGGGATATCCCGAACTGCCTATTTTATCTGCATCGCAAGAATTGGGTATGATTCCTCGTGCTGAAAATGGAATTGATATGTCTTATGGTACTGCAAATATAGATGGTTATAAGCGGGTTCTTCCGAACCAATTCGTAATTCATCTACGCTCGTTTCAGGGAGGATTCGCGCATTCTTCAATTGAAGGTATTACTTCTCCGGCATACACCGTCATGCGTTTTAAGGAGCCTGAGAAGCAGGACCCGGTGTATTGGAAATATTTACTTACATCAGCTTGGTTTGTTAAAGAACTGGCCAAGGTGACGTATGGCATCCGAGACGGTAAAAGCATTAAGTTTGATGATTTTGCTAAAATGGAATTCTGTATTCCGGAGAAAGATAAACAACATGAGATTGCCGAAATATTAGAAGAATTGTCTGACCTTATCAGATTGAATAATCAGAAACTCGAAAAGCTCCGTCAGCTGAAGTCGGCGCTTCTCGATATAATGTTCGTATAAGCCATGACCACAAGACCATTTAACGACGAAACGGAGTTTGAGTTAGCTCTTATAGAGGTACTCAAACACAAGGGTTGGGGAAATATGCCCGTCCTTAACTATCCGACCGAGGCCGAACTTATACGCAACTGGGCCGACAGACTTTTTGAGACAAACAACGGTATTGATTGTCTCAACGGGCAGCCATTGACCGATACCGAGATGGAGCAGATTCTTCAGCAGGTTACTGATTTGAGGACTCCTCTCAACATCAACAAGTTTGTCAATGGCAAGACCGTAACCATCAGGCGTGACAATCCGAATGATCCGAACCATCTTGGGAAGGACGTGGCCTTAAACATCTACGACCGCCAGCAGATAGCCGGTGGCAAAAGCACATATCAGCTCGTGCGGCAACCCCGTTTTAACAGCAATACCACTATTCTTGGCGACCGGCGCGGTGATTTGATGATGCTGATCAACGGGATGCCGTTAATTCATATTGAACTGAAAAAGAGTGGTGTGCCTGTTACGAATGCGACAAACCAGATAGAGAGGTATATGCAGGAGGGAATTTTCTCCGGCATATTCTCGATGATACAGGTGTTTGTTGCGATGACGCCTGAAGAGACTCTGTATTTTGCAAATCCGGGGGCAGACGGACAATTCAACCGCACATATTTCTTTCATTGGGCGGACTTCAACAATGAGCCAATCAATGACTGGCAGGATATAGCCGAGACATTCCTGTCGATTCCGATGGCACATCAGCTTATCGGATTCTATACCGTGCCTGATACCGGCGACAATGCCCTGAAGGTGATGCGTAGCTATCAGTATTTTGCCGTCCACAAGATTAACCGCGTTGTTCAGGACCGAAACTGGAAGGTGCCTCAGCAGCTCGGAGGTTATATCTGGCATACGACCGGAAGCGGCAAGACCATGACCAGCTTCAAAAGCGCCCAACTTTTGGCTCAGCAGTCCAACCTTATTGACAAGGTTGTGTTCCTGATGGACCGTATCGAGCTTGGGATCCAGAGCCTTGAAAAGTATCAAGGATTTACCAGCGAAGAGGAGATTCTCGACACAACCAATACCAATCAGCTTATCGCCAATCTCGTGAGTGATGATACCAACAAATGTCTTATCGTCACCTCTATTCAGAAAATGAGCAATATCAGCGATGATAGTATGAGAGGACGTGAGGCTGAGCTGGAAAAGATACGCAAGAAGAAAATAGTCATAATCATCGACGAGGCGCACCGTTCTGTGTTCGGGGACATGTATCCCACCATTCGTCGCACATTCCCGATGTCCCTTATTTTCGGATTCACCGGTACACCGATTTTCGAGGATAATCAGCGGAACATGAATTACACCGCTTCGCTGTTTGGACCCGAATTGCACCGCTACACCATGCCTGACGGTATTCGCGACAAGAATGTCAAAGGATTCAATCCGGTGATGGTTACAACGTATCGGGACAAAGACCTTCGTCAGGCTGTCGCCCTTGAAAAAGCGAAAGCGGATTCTGTTCAAGATGCCATGTCGGATGAACGGAAGAAAGAAGTATTTCTTCATTATGTGAATGACGTCCCGATGGCCGGAATAGAATATGAGGATGGTTCGTATGACCGTGGTATCGAAGATTATATCGACCGTGAACAATATGAACGCCCGGAACATCGCGAAGCGGTTGCGGATGATATTATCGAGAATTTCCCACTATTGAGCCTTGGAGGAAAGTATCATGCTATTTTTGCCACAAGCAGTATCCCCGAAGCTATCGAGTACTATCGGTTGCTGCGTCAAAAGGCTCCGAAACTGAAAGTCGCCTGTCTGTTTGACCCATCAATAGATGAACGAGGAGGTGGATTCGATAAGGAACAGGCTCTTGTGGAAATCATAGACGGTTACAACGGTCTGTATCAAAAGAAATACAAGCAGCAGTCTTTCGCTGCAATGAAGAAGGATATTGCCAACAGACTGGCACACGAGGAGCCATACAAGCATATAGCATCAACCCCCGAGATGATGATTGACATACTCATCGTGGTGGACCAGATGCTTACCGGTTATGATTCGAAATGGGTAAATACGCTTTACCTTGACAAGGTGTTGAAGCATGAAGGTCTGATACAGGCTTTCTCGCGCACAAACCGTCCTTGCGACAACGACAAGCCTCACGGCACTATCCGCTACTACCGTTTCTGCTATACGATGAAGCGGAATATAGATACAGCCATTGCAGAGTATTCAGGGGACAGACCGCTTGATGTATTTGTAGATTTGTTGCCTCACAATCTCCGGAGAATGAATGAAATCTATGCGGAGATCAAGGAGCTGTTTGAACTCTCGGGGATTCCCGACATGTCGCGTCTGCCGGATGTGGATGCCGAAAAGGGACGGTTCGCCAAACTGTTCAAGCAGTTTAACGACCATCTTCAGGCAGCCAAGCTTCAAGGATTTCAATGGGACAAACAGATCTATCATTTTGATGACGGAACTGACGTCGCTGTTATCTTTACAAAAGAAGACCATGACATCCTCATAGCCCGATATAAAGAACTCTATACAGGTGGCAGCGGTACAAGAGTGCCTAATGTTCCCTACGACATTGATCCTCATCTCACCGAGATAGAGACCGGACGTATCGATTATGACTACATGAACAGTCGGTTTGAGAAATACCTGAAGGCGATTGACGAGGGACTTGACCCTGACAGACTTCAGCGCATTCTCGATGAACTGCACAAATCGTATGCGTCATTATCGCAAGAAGAACAGCTTTATGCAAGCCAGTTCCTTCATGACGTACAGTCCGGCGATGCTCATCTCAACATCTGCAAGAACTTTCACGACTATATCGTGGATTACAGGAACAAAGCTCAGGAGGGCAAGATTCAGAAACTGGTAACCAGCTTCGGTCTTGACGGAGCATTGCTGAAAGAGATGTCGGAAGCACATCTCACTGAGGCTGACATTGACTCTTTCGGACGCTACAAACGGCTACTTGCTTCAGTAAGCCGTCCACTTGCCCGTGCCTACTTCCAATCGAAGACTGGCCAGACGCTAAGTGTTCCCAAAGTCAATATGATGCTCGACGAACTTCTGCGTCACTTCATCTTCACCGGCGAAATCGAATAACTCAGAAATATGGACAATATGCCAATTCGAAATCAGATATTCATAAGCCACGCCACACCTCAAGATAATGAGTTTTCAATTTGGATTGCCTCCAGATTGGAAATGCTTGGATATAAGGTATGGGTTGATAAAAACGGTTTGTTAGGTGGTGAACGATTCTGGCCAACCATCCAGAAAGCAATTGACACGTCCATCAAAATACTATTCGTTTATTCTAAAAACATTATCACCTCAGAAGGAATTCTCAAGCCTGGGATAGAGAATGAGATTGAATATGCGAAAAGTGTTGCATATGAAAATAATCTTAAGGATTTCATTATTCCGTTACATATTGACGATTCGAAGTTTCACTTGGCTATCGGTATGCCAAATATAAATCACGTGCCTTTTGATCAGAATTGGGCAGATGGCCTCCGAAAGCTATTGCGCAAACTTGAAAAGGATGGTGTGCCAAAGGATCCAGGTGCTGCTCAATCTTCATTTTCTGAATGGTACGAGAATGAATATTCATCAGATATTACCATGAAAAACAGAGCACGATTGTATTACTCTTCATGGTGGGGATTCAAATCTTTGCCTAAGGAATTCTATATAATAAGATACCACACCGAAGAGCAAGCTAAAAAAGTACGCAACTTGAATCCCGATATTCCTGTGAATCTTCAGAACAATGTCATTACAACTTTTGAGCATGATTTAATTTGTTCTTATGAAGATCCGGATGATATATTCGATACTCTTAAAAAAATACTTCCCGAGGATAGATATATCTGTGATATAGAAGACTTATATTATCCCGAAGCCTTCGGCTCTGAATTTCCCACATATAGAGATACACTTAATGCATTCAAGAGGCTGATGTTAAGTGTATGGAACTCGTTTTTGAAAAAGAATTGTTTACGCAAATATACCTTGTCCGGGAAAAGACAAGCTTATTTTCGACCTAAATATGATGATAGAGTTCGTAAGATTACATTTCAATATCCTTTTTCCAACGGGAAAAAGAAAAAGAAAGCTGTCATGGGAACTTATAAATCCCAAATGTGGCATTATGCAATGTCCGCCAATGTCCTTATTGATCCACAAATATGCTTTTTGATTAAATCCCATATCATTTTTACTTCTGATGGACAAAATGCTATCGATGACGAGAAAAAGATGCATTCATTCCGCAGGGATAAAGGGAAAAGAATGTTTAATGAAGAATGGCGAGATTTGTTACTTGCAATGATACAATCATTGACAGATGAAGAGGGGCGTATAACTCTTAAAATCTCATATAATAATGATTGTATTGAATTGAAACCTTGGCCGGAAACGTTCTGGAGCGATTTAGACTACCGTGATCCTAAAGGACAGATGGGAGTTGAGAACATTTCGGACTATATTGAATCTGAGGAACCCTTTGAAGACGAAGATAATGAGTGAAATGATATATCTCCATGAACCCAAATTAACCTTTGGCTATGGACAACAATCCATCGATCCAAGGGACGGGCTTTTATTATATGGCCCATTTGACAATAAAAAGGTCTTGGGTAAACAAACAATTGGTATAATAGGGCCAAAAGAGTTAAGGACTAAATTAATAAGCTATCTGAGGCGTATTCATACTCCGGTAGTCAATGAAGATTCAGCTCGGCCAAATTTTCCTGGTCTAGATGCAGCTTTTGGAGTTTCCATAAACTTCGATAGTATTCAAGAGATAGATATTCCTAATGAAAAGCTGGAGGTCTACAAACATTACGTAGACTCTCATCAGCGCATTCACAACTGGACAGAATTGTATTTCCAGAAACTCAAAAAATATGTTGAGGAGGAAGAACGATCTGTAACAATGTGGTTCGTAGTCATACCCGATTATGTATTCCAATTTGGACGTCCTAAATCTCGGATTCCCAAGGATGCGTTAAATGTCAAAGTTGGGCTACCTAAAAAAGAAAGAGATTCTAAACAAATAGGCCTCTTCCCAGATTTTCAAGAAGAGGATGATCGTTTGAGAGAAGCATATAAATATGAGCTCAACTTCCACAATCAATTAAAAGCGAAGGTCCTAAGTTTGAGAATTGTAACTCAGATAATTCGTGAATGTAAGATTATCGCTCCAGACCCCAACGATTCTTATGCTGTAAAAATGGAGAGTGCGAAGGCTTGGAATATTTCGACGACATTTTATTATAAATTAGGCGGTTTGCCATGGAAATTGGGTGACGTTAGAGATAATGTCTGCTATCTTGGGCTTGTCTATAAAAAGACTGAAGAATCAAGTTGTAGCAAAAACGCATGTTGTGCTGCTCAAATGTTTTTGGATTCTGGAGATGGAATGGTATTTAGGGGGAATGTAGGTCCCTGGTGGAATCCCGTGACTAAGGAATTTCATTTGTCTAAAAATGACGCTTTTGTAATGATTTCACAGTCACTGAAAGCATTCTACGATAAATTCAGTTACTATCCTGAAGAAATATTCATCCATGCAAAAACGTACTTTGATGATGATGAATGGGAGGGATTTTTAGAGGCTACTCTGGGTAAATCGAAAATTATAGGCGTAAGGATTCGTCCTGTTGGCAATTTCAAATTATATCGTAGCAGTTCTTATTGTGTTCCAAGAGGTATGATGTTGCGATATGATGCCAATCGAGCTTATCTATGGACTAAAGGCTTCATCCCAAGGTTCAAAAGTCAAATCGGGTTAGAGGTTCCAAGCCCGTTGGATATTTCCATCACCCGAGGAGACGGCAACATTGAAGTAGTCTGCAAGGATATTTTAAGCTTATCAAAGTTGAATTATAATGCATGCATATACGGAGACGGTCTTCCGGTTACACTAAAATTCGCCGACTCTATCGGAGAAATATTAACAGCAGGTCGTGATCTCAAAACAGGTGTTCTACCATTCAAGCATTACATTTGAATAAAAATTCCGAAGATATGTCTTTATTGGTAATCAAATTATTAATATGAGAAATCCGTTTGATAATATTGATATGAAAGCATTCATTAGTCAGTTCTCTTCTGATTTTATCAGTGAGCAGAATAAGCGTATGCTTGACCAAACCGATATGGACTACAATATTTTTGGAGAATGTCTCAAGGCTGGCAAGTGCTATCTTTGTGGCAAAAATATTGAAGATGCTTCTGGTGAACCATGCCTTCATTGGTTGATAAATGAACGGATTAAGAAAAAGTCATTAAAATTATTACTTAATTCCAATGTCGGTTTTTTTCGAATATATTCTTATATTGTTTGGTGTGCTAATACAGATAAACCATTTGTTAATATAAACGATTTGAGTTGCAATATTCAACCGAATCGGCACTTTGAATGCACTGTTAGGTACAAAATATGGGAATGGTCTATCTCCATAAGCAAATCTGATTATGAAGGTCATGGTTCAACAAGAAATGGTAATAAGCCTCATTTCCACCTTCAAATTATTCGAAACGGTCAAATCTTCTTTAAGTATAGTGATGCCCATATTATTTTTACGAATGAGGACCTCTTTAAATTTTCAATGATTAAACAAGGGATAATGACTTTTGACCCAGGTTATGGGGCTGGATTAGAAGCTTTAAAAGAAGAAGATTTACAGCGAAGCCTACCAGAATGGCTTAGCCAATCAAAGAACGAAGAAACGGCACAATTCCGCACTCAAACGATTATTAATACAAATCTCCCGAGAACTATCTTAGACGAGCTTTTCGAAATGCACAAGGAGAGTGGTATGGTAATGCCGGCTATTATAGATAAGTTAAACAAAGAAAAAGGCTATAATATAGAATATTATACTCGAACGATACCCAATTCTTTCCCTGAGATGAATCATAGAACTCAAAGAGGAGAATCTAAAAAAAATTAAACCATACAGGTAACATGAATAGATAATGGCATACGAAGATAGATCTAAGAAATTTGAGCAGTACCTTGCTTCCAGGGAACCGGGAGTGGAGGAATGCGCGAGTAACTGGTCAATGGCTTTCTGCTTGAACAGGCGAAAGCTAATATCGAAGGTCCGATTTCGTGCGAAGATAATGGATCTCCAATGATGTTTTGAAAACGCCAGTACCACATGGATAATCAATTCATAAATTTTAAAATATGACAACTGACAACTCGACATACAGGCAGCTTTTTCACTCTTTGATTCAGCATAAGGAATCGGAAGTGGTGGAGTTCAAGAAGGCGGAGAATAACTTCGACTTCGATGACCTCGGTAAGTATTTCTCGGCATTGAGCAATGAGGCGAATTTGCGTGAGCTTCCTTTTGCGTGGATGGTATTCGGCTATGATGAAAAGAAGCATGAAATCGTCGGAACATCTTATAAGGATGGCGAGGGTGCGCTGAACAAGTTGAAGCAAGACCTCACTAATAACATGAGTGACGGTCAGACTTTTCGCGAGATTGTTCCAGTCGAGGTTGACGGTAAGCGTATCCTGATGTTCAAGATTCCGTCTTCGCCGAGAAATATCGTTATGAAGTGGAAGGGCATCGCATACGGTCGCGACGGCGAGAGTCTGAAGCCTCTCAATCAGTCGAAGCAGGATGAAATCCGAAATCAGACACCCTACCAAGACTGGTCTGCGGCGATTGTGCCCAATGCTACGCTCGATGATCTTGACGAAGTGGCGATCGCCAAAGCCCGCAAGATGTTTAAGAAAGTGCACAGCCGGATTCCGGTTGCCGAAGTCAATAGTTGGTCTGATGAGAAGTTTTTGAGCAAATGCGGTCTTATGATTGACGGCAAGCTGAAACGTGCCGCCATTATCCTGCTTGGCAAGATGTTCTCTGAGAATCTGCTCACACCTGCTGTGATCCAGGTTACATGGACATTGCGCGACAAAAACAAGGATGTTGTAGATTACGAGCATTTCTCTGTTCCTTACATCTTGACGGTCGATGAGATTCTTGCCAAAATCCACAACCTGACGCTACGTGAAATGCCGGGCGGCACACTGTTTCCTGATACGATGAAGCAGTATGATGATTATACCATCCGTGAGGCCCTTCACAACTGTATAGCTCACTCAAATTACGTGCTTCAACAAAGAATAAATCTTGTTGAGAATCCCGGATTTCTTTACTATTCGAACGGTGGTTCGTTCATTCCCGGGACACTTGAAGAGGTTCTGACCACCGATACACCACAGCAGTTCTTCCGAAACGCTTGCCTTTGCAAGGCTATGGTGCATTTCAATATGATTGATACCGTGAGCCGTGGCATCAAGAAGATGTTCACCGAGCAGTGGGAGCGCCGTTTCCCCATGCCAGACTATGAGATTGACAACGACCGACAGCATGTGGCCGTACGCATCTACGGAACGTCCATTGACGAACGCTACACGAATATGCTCAAGAACAACGACACGCTGACCCTCTGGGACTGCATCTCGCTCGATGCCATTCAGAAGGGCCACCGTATCGACAAAACCGTGGCGCAGGACATGATTCATCGCGGACTCATCGAAGGCGAAGCTCCAAATTACCGTATCTCACTGACTGTGGCTAAGAAAACAAAACAGCTCTCCGGTTATACTCGCGTTGTAGGCCTTGAACGCGATAAGATAAAGCACATGGTGCTCCAGTACATCCAGAACTCCGGCAGCGATGGTGCTAAGCGTAGCGACATTATGGAATATCTCGCCGGCACTCTCCCCAGCCGAAACACTCCAGAACAGAATAACATATTTATTAGCAATATACTCAGAGAAATGACAAAAGAGCAGAAAGTGTTCTTCAATAATAAAAAATGGTATTATAAACTCTTGTAGTTGGACAAAAATACATGTAAATTCTATTAAATCACATGTATTTAAGCGCAATTACATGTAGTTGGCGTGTAGTTGACATGTAGTTGAATTCAAAAACGAGTATTTGGCGAATAGTTCGCCAACGACATAGTCGTTAATCTTTGGCTGTTGAACGATTCATCCGACTAAAAAGGCCAAATTCAACCGAAAATTATTGGTTGGATAAAGTTTTCTCATGTAGTTGGCGAGGGCTAGCGCGAAATAATTATTTTAGGCCTCATTGCATCCAAGTGGAATGACATTATAGCATCAGTCAATAGGAAGTGGCGGGAAAGAGTCGATGGCGGCTTGTTTGAGGGCATCGACGGCACGGGTGTATTTTTCGGTGTGGGCGAGGCCGCTGTGGCCGAGGATGCTGGCTACGGTCTTGATGTTGGCTCCGTTGCTCAACAGGTTGGTTCCGCAGCTGTGGCGGGCGCAGTGCCAAGTGATATGTTTCTGGATGCCGGCGCGAGCCACCCAGTGGCGCAAGGCTTTCAGGCACATGG
>CAJMMT010000011.1 GCA_905214715.1 uncultured bacterium
AGATAACACTATACTCCGACAACTTCCCCACCCACCGGGAATATCCGCTGACCCGCCATTCACTGCCTCTGATGCTCAATCAGTTATCCATTCTTTTGAGGCAGTATATAAGGTGGTAACACCATCAAAAAAAACGAGAAAAAGCGACACACTTGGACGTAAAAAGCCCCTTTTGGACGGATTTTGTGTTACCGTAGCTGTGTTACCTATCTCACAAATGTGTTACCATTATGAGTAAGTACGTCAGATTATTCTTCAACCGGAAGAAGAAAGCCACATCAACAGTGGCAGGAGCCATTGAAATTGTAGTTTGCCTACAAAGAGAACGCTGTTATTTTCATTCAGGACATAACGTTACCCTCGACCAATGGGAGAATGGAATGGTGGTTAATCATCCGCGTGCCGTTGTTATCAATGAGGAAATCCAAAAGAAAGTGACAGAGTTTGAGCATATTCTTATAGCCATGCAGGTGAATAAGGATGATATGACCATTGCCCAATTCAAAACATACCTAAGTGCAGACGGTGGCAATCGCCGTAATTTTATGGCATGGCTCAGGGAACGTATCAATAATCGTCCGCTTCGCGAAGGTACTCGAAAAGGGCATTTAACCACATACAAAGCACTTGAACGATTCGGCAAGTTCAAAACCTTTGATGATGTAACCTTGCAACATATCTATCAGTTCGACCTTTTCATAAGGGAGGAGCAAACCTGTACGATGAAAGGGAAGCCAATCATAAGAAGCCAGGCTGCCATCCACAACTATCACAAACGGTTTAAGTCGTATGTGGCTGAAGCTTTCCGTCTCGGACTTATTAAGGAAAATCCATACGAGCGTTTTCAAGACAAACGTGGGGAGAAAAGCGACCGTCCTCACCTCACCGAAGCACAAGTGAAAAAGCTAATCCGTATGCGGGAAGAAAGCACGGATACCGTAATGAACAGGTATCTTGACTTCTTCCTTTTCCAGACTTTTACAGGTATGGCATACAGCGATGCCAAATCGTTCGATTATGAACAGCACATTGTCACTATTGACGGCAAAGATTACATTGACGGACATCGTATAAAGACAGGGAATGAGTTTGTTACTCCCGTCCTGCCAATTACACAGAAAATCTTGGAACGTAACAATTACAAGATGGAAATAACTTCCAATCAGAAATACAACCAGTTCCTCAAAGGCATAGGCTTGGCTCTCAATTGTTCTTTCCCATTAACCACGCATATTGCCCGGCATACATTCGCCTGTACGGTGGCTCTCGGGCAGGGTATATCCAAAGAGGTGTTACAATTTATGATGGGGCATACCTCAATAAAGACAACCGAAATTTATGCAAAGTTGCCAATGCAATATGTGTCGCAGAATATTGGGGATAAGATGTTCAGAGCGTGGAAGTAAAAATTCAAAGAGGAGATGGCTAAAAGGCATCTCCTCTTTGTTTGTTATTTATGCAGATGGTCAATTAACGATAATCAATTGTCAAGAAATTGTTCTTTACTATTGGATTTCAGCATTATTTGTGCTTTGAGAACCAATGACGGTACAAAAGACCGTAAAACCACACTTTTAGAAGGAGCTTTTTCGTCCATATCTATCATTCTCCATATCATATTGTGTGAAACTCGGATAATTTACATACGCAAAATACAGAAATTGGCTCAAACATAATAGTTTGCCAAGAAAAATTAGTAATTTTGTACTCGGATTGAGGTAACTCTGTCCAAGACATAATGGAATAAAAAGAAGCGTTATGCTTATCTTGCGAATTGGAAACGTAGGAAATTTCACAATTACACACAAGGGTGGCATAGTGGTTCTCACGCTATAGCGTGGGCTGCTATTACTACATTCGTGTGTACAGGTTTCCTACGACCTCCAATTCAGAACGTGGCATTTGCAGTTCCACGCTTCTGCGTAATTAACGGCCCAATTGGAACTAAAAGAGCCATTGATAAAAAGACAATGATACAAAAGTTTATAAAGTACATTATACCAATCATCGCTATGATAGCACTAATGACATCTTGTGCTTCAGGTAAAATAGTTCTATCTAATGATGCAAACATTAGTAAGTACAAATATGTCATTTTCGGAAAGGAAACATCAGGAGATAGAGAATTGGATGATGTAGTTATGTCTGTTCAAAATCAGATAGCTGAAACCAATCTTATAGTTTTATCTGCCTCCAATACTGTAAAAATTATCGAGTATTCAGATAGTATTCTCACACCTAATATTCATGTCACATCCGAAAAGTGGGATGGAGGGCATACATATATAACAGTAACTTTTTACGATTATAACACTAATCAAAGTGTAGCTGTCATAAAAAGTAGTGGTATAGGAATGACAGTAAGCCATGACCAAAATATAGCCCTAAGTGCAATAAGGAAAAAACTTAATAAGTTGTTCAGGTAGCACAAAATTTTCACAACAAAAAAAATAGAAATATGTACCCAAACGATAATATCTTCAACATATATTACAACATAGGCAAACGAACTCCATTTTTAGTTAAAAGATGCGAGTTGGGGTTAGCACGAGCATCAAGCGAAGAAAGGCGCATAGACCCAAATCAGGATAGGACTTTTTTAGTTGAAACCGTAAAACCACGAGGGAAATATGGCAAAGCGTATGGTAAATGCTTTGTGGATGGTAAACCTGACGATACTTATAGACAAGAATGTTATCCTGATATAAAAGATGAGGAAATTCCTTGTGCTGGGTGTGGAGAGTGGGTTTTGATAGATGTTCCAGGGGTATCACTTGATGAGATATTTCCAATTCACAAGGCTAAAGACATTCTGATGTTCGGGAAATATAAAGGAAAATCTTTCGGTGAGATTTATAAGTTGGATTATCAATATCTTCATTGGTTAGAAACAACAGACAGATTTTTCAAAATAGACTTTGAGGAACTTAGGCGATTGTACCCAAATGTGGAAAACTCCTCTGTTATATCTATAACAGAAAAGATAATTGATTTTGGCAAATATAAAGGAAAAAAGTTCAGTGATATAATAAATGATACAGCTTATCTTGAATGGCTTGTTTCTATAGAGAAATTATCTATTGAGGAATTTAGATTATTAACAACGAATAAATACAATTTAGAATGAAGAAATTTATTGCTACACTAACAGTGTTATTTATCGCCATTAACATTATGGCGCAAGAACATCTTACCTTTAAAGGTATTCCTATAGAGGGAAGTATGACCGAATTTTGTCAAAAACTTAAAACAAAAGGATTTACTTCAATAGGACGTGAAAACAATATAACTTTGTTTACAGGTGACTTTACAGGTCGAAAGGCAACTGTAGGCGTGACTGCAACGGATGATGGGAAAAATGTTTTTGCAGTGGTTCTTTTTTTTGACCCAAGTGGTGAGTGGAACACACTTGTTAATACTTACGACTATTATAAAGATTTATATACTCGTAAATATGGTAAGCCCACGATTTCAAAAGAGAAAAATCCAGCCCTCTCAGATTCCAATACCGCATTAATGGCAGAAGTACATCAAGGAACTGTGGTATATGGCAGTGCGTGGGAGTTAAAAGGTGGTGATATACAACTATCTATAGAAAAAACTTCTGGAGTTTATGAGGGTATGGTAATGATTCGTTATAGGGATTCGCAAAATGTCGAGAACAAAATAAAGAATGATTTGGATGATATTTAAAGATTCTTTAATGGTAAAGCATTATAACAATCTGTCTGACTATTGAATAATCATTGATGCCACTCATGCCTATAATACTTTTGTTTTGTTTGATAATTGGCATTGCCTATCTCGTTTATATCAAACGAAAAGAACGAGAACTCATCGAACAGGTTACGCCCATTACTCGTGGAGAGTGGTCGGAACGCAGAGTGGTGCTATATTTATTGAAGGAAGGTATCAACCCTAAAGCCATATTTCATGACCTATATATTCAAAAACAAAATGGTGAATATACACAAATAGATATAGCTGTTGCAACAAAAGCTGGTCTTATAGTATTCGAGGTAAAGGATTATAGCGGTTGGATTTTCGGTAACGAACATCAGAAATATTGGACGCAATTATTGGCGTATGGTAAGGAAAAGTATCGTTTCTATAACCCTATAATGCAGAATGCCAGACATATTCAATCCGTTAGGCAATGTTTACCGCAAAATCCTGGTATTCCAATTTATTCTGTTATCGTGTTCTTCGGGAATAGTGAGTTTAAGGATGTTACTTGTAATGCTGAGAACACTTTTTTAATTTATCCTCGTTCTATCCGTCAGGTGGTTTCAGAGATTTTGATGCAACCTGAGGCTAATTTTGGTAATAAATACGAGATAATGAACTTATTCACTGAGGCGGTGCAAAACGGCAATGACCCGATGATAGTATCTTCTCAAATCAACTCTGCCGCATATTATGGTCGCAATACACCTCAGCCAACATATACCACACCTTTCAATTCGTTATTTCATTTCGGAAGATTTTTGCATTGAAGAAGATTTTGGTAATATCAGTAATCGGTGTGGCTCGGAACAGTGCAGAAACAGTCATACTTAGGCACATCTTTCAGATACTCCTTTCCGAAGTCAGCCTTGATAGTCGAAGCCTTCAAATAGACAAGACACTTACAAGTGGTGCCATTCGCCTGTGGTCGCAACACCTCCCGGTAATAATTCGTGCCTACTCGGATATAAGGGCACTCGCTGTCGTCTTGATCCGACAGACCATTTTGCTCCATTGTAATGTCTATGTATTCGGTATCCACCTCCTGAGATTCCTCATCCGATGCCACATCGCAGTGAGAAGTTTCATCGACATAAGCCGGAAGCAACTTGATAGAATCAGTTGTCATATCGCACCCTTTATCATGCGTTCAACATCGGACAAGCGGTATCTTACCTTGTTGCCTATCTTGATTTTTTCCAGATACTTGTCGTTATCCCATCGCCATAAGGTCGATAAGGTCACGCCGAGCATTTTGGCAGCTTCCTTGGCGGTGATGTAGATTTCTTCCTGGGGCGCGTTTGCTTCTATCTGTTCCTGGTTCCAGGCTTTGAAAGCCTCGCGCAGATCATCAATATTCATGATGACCATCGTCGTTTGTTTTGGACTTGAATTTTGGTCGTTGTAGAACATTAAAACTTTAAACGGTTATTGTTTTATCAGCGCAATAATGATTGCGTAATTGTTTGATTTTTCCGCAAAGTTATAATGTATAAAACGGTTTGTCAATAGCCCTACAATGCTTTTAAGTATCTATAAGAAAGGAGATTATATTTATATATAAATCAAAAGACCATATTGAATTAGCGGATGTTCACATAGTATTTCCGCTCGATGGAACTTCATGGAACAAATAGAATATGTCTCCAAGGAACTGACAGTAAATGGGGGTTCATGACAGGTATAAATTTTATCATTCGTTTGGAAATGCTCCCGGATTTATAAATTTCAAGTTAAGATTGTTTAACTATCTGCGCAGACATATATAAGCGACGCTTCCAAAACTCAAAACAGTATGAGATTTGGAAGCGTGATGTATTAGGGTACTTCTATATTGGTGGAAAAGAGTCTTAGTTTGACTCTAAAACCTCCCATGTTCCGCCATTAGTAGGACCAATATGTCGAATACGTTCTTCCTTCACAAGAGCATCAAGACGTCGTTGAACACTACTTTCATGTAAGCCCAACTCTTTCGATAATTCAGCCCTCGTTATCGTAGGATTCTCTGTTATTAATTCGACAATTCGATTTTTCTGTTCGGTTTTGGTTCGGTTTTGGTTCGGTTTTGGTTCGGTTTGGTTCGGCTTCTGGTCGGCCATCTCTGAACCTTTGAACTGTTCGATGTCAGTTGTGCCGCCCAGGTTGATTGCTACGAATTTCTCGCGGGGAATGTGGACGGTAACGCCTCCCTGCTCGACTGAGAATGTGGGCGGGGTTAAACCGTCGGCTTTGAAGCCGTTTACAATCTTTTCGATGCCTCGACCCCATGCCTCAATGAATCCGGCTCTGTAGAACGCTTCTGCCATTTTCGGATTGCGAGGCTGAGAAGTATGCTTGCCCATAAGCTTTTCAACGGATAAATCATCCGGCAGCTTTCCTTCATTCCAAAGTCGGATGTGGTCGCTATAAACGCTCATCTGCGTCCATGTGCCTTGATGGTCGCGGTGGACGATTGAATTGCAGATGATTTCGCGTAAGGCATCTTCGGGGAGTTCTAGCGGTTCTACGCGCTGTAAACCTTCATAGTGAATGGGCCGTATCAGGTACTTCTCGTCCAATACGCGCATCACTCTTTCCGGCATCTGTATAAGATTGCCATCAACAATCTCCTGACTTAACAGATCAAAATTGGTGGAGCCGAAACGACCTATCTTGAAACTCGATGTAACGAAACGCCGTTGCGGATGTTTGCCGAAAAGCAAAATGGCACCATTGCACGGAACACCATCCTCCATTAGTCCAAGGTTGGAGATGACTTCTTCCGGCGTAGAATTTTCTGCATCGGGCGACATTCGCTTCTCCTTGATACCTTTCTTCAAGAAATACTGGATTGCCTCCGGGTCTATATCCTCGATTGTCGCGCCATAACAAGGCATATCTTCCCAGCTTCTACCGAATTTCTTCATTAGGAACTGCTGCAATGCCAGTCCGCGCAATTCTTGGTTGGTCGCGCCACTTCGCATATAGAAAGCGCCTTTATAAGAGATGGGAATGTTGGACGGCTCAATGTCAATCTCGATTATATCCTTTCCATCGCGCTCTATATGACTGACAGCAGGAACGATACCCAACATCGTAACAATCTTGTTGGGAATATCCTCCAGTTGCTGATGAAGATGCGTAACGCCAACTACAGACATATCATCGTCAATACCGACATAAATACGTCCGCCCTGCGCATTAGCAAAGCCGCACACCCACTTGAGGTACTCGTCCTTCCAAATCCGCTTATATTCAGTATTCTGATTCTCGTTGTTCATAACGCAAATTTAGCAAATGTTCATTTGTTTATCTGAAGTACTTAGGTGATTTTTATCATATTACATTTCCCTTAAAAATAGCTAATCTGTGTTTATATTATTCATGTAATATTCATTATATATGATATTTTATACATTATAAATCTATAAAGAGTAAATATTATCCTGATAACATTCTAATTTATTAACTTATGTTATATAACATGCTTATTAACTTATGTTATATAACATGCCTTATTTTTAATTTAATAACTTTTGTATATCCACTAAAAAGGCTATCTTTGGCAACGGTTTTACAATACCGACCGGTACCCGCACCGCGCATCCCCCCTACTCGCGCGGACATTTTAGAGATTGTCTAAAAATCCTCATCGGATGATTGGACGTTAAATCCAAAAACACTCTCTAAGCGATCAAAAAAACACTCTCTAAGCGATCAAAATATCCAACATAATATCACCTATGAAACTAATTTTACCCAAAAGCATTGTAGCCACATCGTTTGCCGTCTGCCTGGCCATGGCCGGAACAGTCGACACGAAGGCTGAACTCGTTGACCTCGGAGAACTCCAGAACGGCGTTACCTACGATTTCCCCGGGCATTACAATCAGGTACAGGCTTACTTCGTGGTTCAGGAAACAGGCAAAGTACAGGTGCAATACTCCACCAGCCAACTTGCCGCTTACCGCGACCCGGAACATACCCAGGCGGTTGAAAGCGACAGTTTCGCTTATATCAACGCCAAGCCCACCCGTACTTACAACGGGTTCAAGGCGGGAGAGACAATATATTTCTACAATAATTTCGTGATGAACGACGGCACCATAACCGTCACCAACGGAGACCTCAAGCTTAAACTCGAAGGAGCGTTCCCATCTGATGTGGAATCCGACCCTTCCTATTACGGAGGGCAGCTATCCATTACCGGCGTCTTCCGTCTCTCTTTCATGTTCAATCTCAACGTTTCTGTAGCGTCAGCAACCGCAACTGTAGGATCGACCACGGTAAATCTCTCTCCCCAGTCAGGCAACAACGTCTGTGAGATTTTCCCCGGTCCGACCCTCATGAATTTGTATAAGAACGGCACACTGAAAGGAGGCGACACCGTTACTTTCAAATTATCAGGCGTAACTGAAGCCGGCAATCCCTCCAATAAATTAGGCGACGACGGCACATTAACCATGAACTTCATAATGGCACCGCAACCCGTGGAGCTGGTTCTTTCAAAGGGAACCCCGGACAGCGGCATGCCGGTACTGCTGTCATACTACCTTCCCGACAACCCGGATGCCATAGTGAAATTCGTATTCTCCGGCGATATCAACACCGAAGAGGGGAAAGCCCCTTACGGTAAATTCACTTACGGAGACATCGACAATATAGAGGTGCCCATGTATATCGAACAGATTCCCGCTACGGTCGATGGCAACACAATCACATTCGACATGTCGGGCAAGCTACGCCGTCCCGTCGATATGACGCCTCTGCTGCCTGAAGACGGCCGTCCCGACTATATAGTCTTCAAAGTAGTCAACATCTTCGATACCACAGGACAGCGGATATACATCAACAGTCAGGCCACTCCGTTCTCTCTCGTCTACAATTACGATCTTGAGGTTCTCAACTATAATGTAGCCGCAGACTTCACTCCTCTTGCCGCCAACGGCATAAAAGAAGGAGCTCCCATGGAGATATTCGTCATGGACGGAGCTTTCATCACTTTCAACGGCATCAAGTTCTCTTACACCGCCAAAGGCGAAGCTGCCGAGGTAACGGTACCTCTCGACAACCTTACCATCTCAGCCGACGAGTATAACCCTGAGACCGATATAGTCATCAACCTCGATGTCCCGACTCTCGATAATATCGACGCGGGTAGCCCGATTACAGTCACCCTCGCCGACATGGTCTGCGCCGACGGACTGGATCACAGCAAGAATGTAGAGTACGTTTACAACAACTATGTGAGCGGCGTGGCCAGTCTCGATGCCGACACCCGAAACAAAGATGTATTCAATTCGCAGGGTGTCAAGATAATCGACAACGCTTCCGACAATGACCTCAGCAATCTTCCCGCAGGACTTTACATAGTCGGCAACCGTAAAATAATCGTAAGATAATTAACTAATTACAATAATCATGAAAGTAAAATCCTTACTTCTTTCAGCCGCGATGCTTACCACATCGGCAAGCATGATGGCCTTTGACTGGAACGGGTATGTGTCTATCAATCCTGACCCGGCCACTACCGTCGAGTATCTGTCTGATTTCAACAGCGTCATTATCAACTATGGGGCAAACGAAGTGTCTGTTGACGCTTCCGCCGGTATGCCCTATCTTACCCGTAAGGAATCCAATACTGTCACCTATGCCGATGGTGCCCAGCTCTGGCAGATGGCCCTCGAATACATGGGCCAGTATGCCATTCAGATAACATTTCCGGACCTCACCGAATACGGCGAGTACACCCTTACCGTTCCGGCCGGTATCATGACCGCAGAAGGCGAGTCCAGCCCCGAAATGAATTTCAGCTATAATGTGGTAGATCCCAACGCACCTCTCGATCTTCCGCCGCTGGAACTGATATCTGTCGATCCTGTACAAGGTACGGCTCTCGAGTCTCCCGGCGCAAGCGAAGGGCGTACTTACACAATCAACACCAACCTCAACAAGGAGATAGCTTATCTGGAAGCATCATGGTATGATGTTACAGACCCCGACAACATCATCTATATCGCAGAAACCTCCAGCCAGCACCTTGACGATAACGGAGAAATTCCCGATACTCCCCTCGAGTTTATGAAGATTTCTTCCGGAGGCGATAAAATGTATATCGGCCATCAGTATGAAATGCGCGTAAAATGCTACAATTCATACGGCTATAACAAGAAGTCGGTAGGCGAGCTAATTATAACCTACACGGGAGCCTGCGAAGAGTATATCTATTCCGACATACAGCTGATAAGCATCGCTCCCAACCCCAACGATTACGTTATCGAGGCTCCCGAAGAGGGTAAGTTCTATGTGAAGTTCTCGGGCCCCGTAACCATCGACGAGACTCTCAGCAACATGCCCATCGGAATAGCCGAATCTTCCCCGTACGAGTCTATCACTCCTAATGAAGACAATACCGAATTCACATTCGTTATTCCGGAGAGCGTACTCAACCAGACAACTGTAGTAAACTGCAATGTAGTGGCCCACGATGCCGAAGGCCGTGCGGTGCTTCCCTGCGAAGAGTATGCCTATATGACCAACGGCTCTGAAGAGAAAGCCGGCGTAATGATCAGCTATCAATCAGGTGTAGCCAACAAGCCCCTTACCGTATCTCCCGAAAGTGGCACATACAGCGAGCTTACCAGATTCCGCCTGTCATGCTCTATAAACGGTACCGACTATGAGATTATGCCAAGTTGGATGGATTATCCCTATATTACCAAAGGCCGTGAGAGAGTGTATACCTTCAACTTGGAAAACGATATCGAGACCGACCCCGAAGCCGGTTATTTTGATCCGATTTATTGGATGGACCTCGTTCTTCCCGAAGCCATCACCGAGCCTGGCAACTACGCTCTCATTATTCCCTCGAACTCATTCGCTCTCTCGAACGGAGGCTACGACCAATATAACATCAAGAGCATGGTAATTTCCTACACCATTGAAGGTGGAGAAGTTCCTGAGGTTGTTTACGATCTTGAAGGCACTATAACTCCTGCACCCGGCTCTGATGTAGAGTCTATCTCCGAATTCAAGATTTCGTACCCCGAAGATGTATATATTGTCGGCTACGATGTCTACCTGCTCGATGAGCAGGGCAACGAAGTTGCCAAGGCCGAAAAAATTGAATTCGATCCCAATGATTGGGATAATTGCCACGATGTCTTCATTACCTTCACACCTGCTGTAACCGAAGACGGAGAGTATACTCTCTATATTCCTCAAGGTACCATCGGAGATGAGACATACGGCATGGAAAACGGAGTGACCGGCCGCGCCAACCCGGACATCCGCGCCCAGTACAGCATCAAGGCAGTCGGTGTAGATACCATCGTTGCCGAAGGTGTGACAGGTGATGTTTACGATATCACCGGCAAGCTCGTGGTACGCGACGCTTCGGCTACCCAGATCAACGGTCTCGACAAGGGTATCTACATCATCAACGGCAAGAAGGTCGTTGTGAAATGATTTACGCTATAAGTCTTTAAGTCTTTAAGTTCCTTAAAGTCCTTAAGATCCCTAAAGACCAATCGCAGACGACTGCGACAATCTACAAAACCCGGCGGGGGCTGACCCTCCCGCCGGGTACAAAGAGAATCCAACATTTAAATCAGAAAACAGCCTTCATGCAGACACTTGACCGCATGTAGGCTATGTTTCCAACCTATTATCAATGAAAACCAACTTGTTAGCTTTTGCAGCATTTGCCTGCGCTGTTTCCGTCGCTTACGCACAGACACCGCAAGTACCTGCAATACACACGTTTGTCCCGGCAGACAGCAACGGGCAAGTGTTCCACATGTCTGACAACGGCAAATGGGCCGTCGGTCAGGCTTTCAGTGACGCAGCCGTCTATAGTTCCCCTTTCCTCATGAACCTTGAAGATGGCTCCGTCTCCAATCTTTATACCGACACCCAAAAAGACCTGGAAGGCGAGGCCCGCGACGTTACAGACGACGGCAAGCTTATCGCCGGAAGCTGGTGTGGCAATCCCGCCGTCTATAACACCGAAACCAAAATCTGGCAAGACCTTCCCGTACCGACCGGCTTCAAATATCAGTCAGGCGTGGTGTCGACCATCACTCCCGACGGAAAGTATGCCGTAGGCTATTTCTACATCGGTTCTGCGGGTTCGGGCGGAGCGGTGTCGTACATTGAACGCTCCATGATGTGGGACCTCTCGGGGCAGGAACCTGTATGCGTAACCCTATCTGACGTTCCCGAGTTCGACACAGCCGGAAACAACGCCGACTCGGTACGTTTCATCGACCTTACCACAGACGGTCAGAACATCCTCGTATATGTAAACTTCACAGCCCCCATGACTGCATGGACTTACATGTATAATGTTCCCTCACAGACCTATACTCCTCTTGGCACTGTAGTGGAGAACGGCAAGGTTTACCCCGGCAGCGGAGAGATAATCGCCGTAGACGAAGGCAAATTCTCGAAAGACGGTCGCCTCATCGGCCTCTCGGCCATAAACCAGGACGACGAAAGTGTGATTGCCATTTATGACATTGCCGCCAAAACATTCACCGTAGTGCCTGAAAGCACCGGAAAATTCTTCGGAGACATAGACAACAACGGTGTCATCTACGCCTCTACGCCTAACAACATGCCTCTGAGAAACTGGGGATTCTATGCCCAGGGTTACTGGTTCGACTGGAAACAAGTGCTCGACCAGCAGTGGGGGATAGACTGGCAGAACGATATCGTGAAAGACGACCTCGGCATGTCGGGCACGGTTTCTTGTGTCTCCGCCGATGGTCTTGAAGTTATGTCCGTGGCCTATGATTCCAAACCCACCAAGGTCTTCAAGATCAATCTTGTCGGGTCTCTTGACGAGCTGGGCAAGACTCTCGACCCATTGGCAAACCACATCATAACCCCGGCCGAAGGTTCCGTATTCTCCAACGTCCGCACAATCAGCATCGAATTTGACCGCGATATAGAGGTACTGGGCTCCCGCAATGCCGCCTATATCCTCGATCCCGACGGGAATCAGGTTTACCAGAGTATGGCCTTCACCCAGCAGGCCGGCGAGTCGCGTATCCTCTCGATAACCTTCCGCAACGCCGTTCTTGCCAAAGACAAGACCTATACCGTCGTAATCCCCGCAGGCACGATTGGTATAAAGGGAGACTCCGGACGTACCAACAGCGAAATACGTATCAACTACGTAGGACGAGATAACGTAGCTGTCGCTCCCCTCCAGATTTCTCCCGAACCCGGAACCGGAATGCCGCGTCTTTCAATGGGTACCAATCCCGTTACCATTACTTTCGATGCCATGCTTAGCCCTCTCGAGGACGGAGGCGTAGAGCTTTACAGCATGCAGGACAACAATTGGGAACTCCTGACAACACTTTCGGGCGATATACAGGGCAACAAACTTACTGTCTATCCTCTCTCCGAGATCCGTCTGGCAAAAGACAACCGCTATAAAATAGTGGTCAAAGCCAACACTGTCGGAGACCTTGCCGGCAACAACGGCAACGAGATGTTCGAGTTTGAATACGTAGGTACATTCGAACGCGACGTGCGTCCAGACAATGGCATGATATTCAAAATAGACTTCAACAGCGGCTTTGAAGAAATGATGCTCTACGATGGCGACCACAACACTCCGCAGAGCACGATGGCAAACTGGGGCTTCACATATGAATATCCCTGGTGGATGGCACGCGACGACGAATCCTCTTCCGACCAGGCCGCCGTTTCCCACTCTCTCTACTCTCCCGCCGGCACCAGCGACGACTGGATGATAACACCTCAGCTCTACATACCTGATGCCGATACCCGTCTCACATTCCAGAGCCAGAGCTACAAAAAGAATGCAGAAGACCATCTGAAGGTATATGTATACGCTACCGAGAATGTATTCACTGCAATCAGCAACTCCGTGATAGAAAGATTCAAAGCCAATGCCGAGCTCATTTACGATGAAATACAGTCGCCCGGAGCCAGCGAGGAACTTCTCGCCGGAGACTGGAAAGATAATGAAATCAGTCTCGCCAAATATGCAGGCAAAGATATCTACATCGCTTTCGTAAACGACAATAACAACCAGAGCGCCGTGTTCGTCGACAACATCACCGTGGAACGCGACCTCCAGTTCTCCGTCAGCTTCAATGTAGAGGAATATGTGGTCGACGCCACCGAAACTCCGGTAGCAGGCCGAATAGAGGTTCTGACCGCTGACTCGTTCAAGGGAGTCGAGCTGAAGCTTTACGATGCCGAAGACAATCTGGTAGATGAAATCAGCAATCCCGATGCCACTATGACAAAGGGAGATGTATATGACTTCAGCTTCGAAAAACAATTGCCTCTCATCAAGAGCGCGCGCAACAGATATCGCGTGGAAGCGAAGGTAGGCGATGTCGCTACATCATTCACCGGTTCGATCATCAACCTGAACTTCAAGCCACGCCGCACAGTCGTGATCGAAGAGGTTACCGGCTCCAAATGTCAGTTCTGTCCGCTCGGCCACCGTGCCCTTGAGGTTCTCGGCGACCTTTACGGGGACCAGCTTATTCCTATCGCCGTTCACAGTTACAGCGGCGGCTCCGACTTCCTGACCAACTGGACCTCCGCCTATGGAGCTTTCCTCGGAATGAGCGCAGCCCCGACGGGTGCCGTTAACCGTAAGGAAGCCGGTTCACCCTTTGCCTCCGACGGTATATACTACTATTATAACGACCCCGTCAACGAGAATACATGGTTCGATATGGTAAGCCGACAGGTAGCTCAGCTTACCGAAGCAGAGGTCGACATAGACAAAGCCGTCATCAATCCTACCGACAAGACCATCTCGATAGAAGCCTCCATGCGCTACGCCTACGACAACGACAACGTCAACCTGAACCTCTTCACCGTGGTGCTCGAGAACGGTCTGCGCGGTCGCCAGAGCAACGGCATATATAACAACACCAGCGAAACTCTTGGTCCCTGGGGTCATGGCGGCAAGTATGGTCAGTCTACCGTAAACTATACCTTCGACCATGTGGCCCGCGGTATGCACGGAACCAATTTCACCGGTGTCTCCGGCTTCTTCCCCCGTTCGATCACAGCCGGAGAGAGCTATCCCGCAAGCTATACCTTCGAGATTCCGGCTTATCTCGAGAATAACGCCAACGCCGAAGTTGCGGTAATGCTTATCGATGCCAATACCGGGTATATCGTCAATGCAGCCCGCAAGCTCCTCACTGTCGAAGGCTCAGGTGTCGATTCAATCGCGACTGACAGCAACGCACCCGGCGACGTTTATTCGATAACCGGCGTAAAGGTGCTCCGCAACGCCGTTCCGTCCGATTTCAGCACACTCGCTCCCGGCATATATATCTACAACGGACGCAAGATTCAGGTGAAATAAACCTTATATCTTTATAAATTAAGCGGGATTCCTTAACGGAGTCCCGCTTAATTATTTTTATTTGTAAAGGAATGCGCTTATTATTATATTTGCGTAGATAATTATGACAAATCCGAAATATGACACATCAAGCCCTGGCCCGCAAAGCCAACGATATTTTCGACCGCTGTGTGGCGGACTACCACATAGCCGACAATGTAGACACCCCGATAGCCAATCCGTTTGCCGAAGGAAGCATCGAGGCCACACTCTACGCCAAATGCTGGGTAGATGCCGTGCAATGGCATCTTGAAGACATTATCCGCGACCCGGACATCGACCCCGCCGACGCGCTCGCGCTCAAACGTCGTATCGATGCCTCCAATCAGGTACGCACCGACATGGTGGAAGAGATCGATACCTGGTTCCGGAATATATTCGCCGATGTGAAACCGACCCCCGACGCCACCATCAATACCGAATCGCCGGCATGGGCCATCGACCGGCTTTCTATTCTTGCGCTCAAACTCTGGCATATGAAGGAGCAGGCAGAACGTACCGACGCCTCCGACGCATTGCGGGCCAAATCCGCCGCACGACTCGAAATATTGCGAGAGCAGCGTGCCGATCTCACACAAGCCATCGACACGTTACTTGAAGATATAGCCGCCGGCCGCAAATACATGAAGGTATACCGGCAGATGAAACTCTACAACGACCCGGACACCAATCCCGTGCTCTACGCAAAGAAATAAAACTTAAGGGTAAATAAGAAATGATTCTGGTTACCAGATTTTCAGCTCTCGGCGACATCGCCATGACTATTCCGGCGCTCTACGACGCATGCCGATCGAATCCCGAGAGGCAGTTCCTCATGCTGACCCGCAAGGGTCCGGCGAAGATGTTTGTGAACCGGCCCGACAACCTACGCGTGGCCGGCATAGACCTCGATGAATACAAGGGAGCTGCCGGGCTGTGGCGTCTTGCATCGCGTCTTGCCGATGCCGGGGTTACAATGATGGTAGACCTTCACGATGTATTGCGCACGAAAGCCCTGCGCGGATTCCTCGCCACAAGAGGTATCCGTTCCACACACATAGACAAAGGACGCAGAGAGAAGAAAAATCTTACCCGCGCGAATCATAAACACATAGTGCCCCTCAAAAACAGCATAGAACGCTACAGGGACACTTTCACCAGAGCCGGCCTAAGAATGGAAAAATCTTTCAGCACCATTTTCCCCGACGGTGCCGACCCTGCTCTGTTCGCAGCCGCCACCGCTCCTAAAAAAGAGGGGGAACGCTGGATTGGTCTGGCTCCTTTCGCACGCCATAAGGGCAAGATATATCCGCCGGAGCTTATGGAACAGGCTATCGCCGACATGACATCGAAACAGGGTGTGAAGATATTCCTGTTTGCCGGAGGTCCCGAGGAAGAAGCGCGTGCCGCTCTCTGGGCGGCGAAATACCCCGGTATAGTCAACCTCGCCCCGCTCCATATGGGCTTCGAGGCGGAAATGGCCCTGATGAGCCACTGTGACGCCGTTATCTCGATGGACTCGGCCAATATGCATCTCGCCTCGCTTGCAGGAACACGTGTGATAAGCATTTGGGGCGCGACACATCCATATTGCGGATTTATGGGATTCAACCAGAATGAAAAAGATACCCTGCAGCTTGAAATGAGCTGCCGTCCCTGTTCCGTGTTCGGCGACAAACCATGCCGACGCGGAGATTACCACTGCCTTAACGGCATAACGCCCCAGCGTATAGTCAAAGCCGTAGGACTCTCTGTAGCGGCGGCATTGCTGCTGCCGCTGTCGGCTATCGGCCGCCCCGGAGAGCCTACGGTATTCAACCCCACATTCCCCGTTCACACCGGCATGCCGGGCCCGCAGACAACCGAGGTACCATCGCCCGAATCGCCCGAAATCAACATATATCTGACAGCCGAAGCCGCCGACGCACTCGCGACAGGCAAATTTCAGGATGCCTATTCGATATACCTACGGGTAGTACCTACACGTCTTCCACTCTCCATGAGGGCCGGTTACTGGTATGGTGTAGCCTCGGCCACCGCGCGCCTCGGGCTGCTTGACGAGACCGCCCGCGCCGCCACGGCCCTCCGCAGTGAAGATGGGGCGACCGGGGCTGTCCATTTTCTTGACGGATATCTCGCATACCGCAAAGGGCATATGGCCGAAGCTCGTCGCTACCTGTCAAACACACCGCCGGAATATGTGCCCGGGATATATCTGTCGCAGATAGATTTCAGCGAAGGGAAGTGGGCCGATGCGGCCCGGAGGGCTACCGAGTCTATGGCCATCATTGAAAAGGAACGGTCCGGTGTAAACGCGCAGCTTCTGCCGGAACTGACACGCACCGCCGCATTATCCTATTTCAAGATGGGAGAACGCCACAAGGCGCGCACCATGCTTGAAAAATATATGGACATGTGCGGCGAATCGCCTTCAGACGATGCCCGCTATGCCCTCGGACAGATAGAGTATGAAGACGGCAACAACGAGACGGCACGTAAGTTGCTGTCGCCGTTGACCGCTACCGACGGCCAGTTCGCCCAGGGAGCATCCTACACACTGGCCCAGATGGAGGCCCGCGACGGTCATGACCGCGAGGCCGCTCTCGGTTTTTCACGCGCCGCACGTCTGAATTTCGACCCCAATATAGGTCAGAACGCAATCTACAATTATATAGCCGCCGGAACCAACGGAGCCACGGTACCCTTCGCATCGGCCGCCGACATGTATGAAAGTTACCTGGCTAACGGCCGGGCCACCGGACATGACGACCAGCTCGCCCTTAGGTTCGCCCGCGAATATTACCATGAGGGTAATTATGCCAAAGCCCTCGAATGCGTGGAATTGATAGCGGTCCCCGATGCCGAAGCGATATCCGACAAACAGAAGATTCTCTATCAGTTGGGACGCATGGAGGTAGCCGCGCGCAAATACTCCGATGCCATACGTCATCTCGCTGCCGGAGCCACTCTGCGCGGCGGCGACAGCCGTCTGGCGGCCGAATGCCGTCTGTGGCTCGGCGACGCCCGCTATGCCGAGGGAAACTACACGAAGGCCGCCGAGGCATATTCCTCCGCCATCAAAGGGCTTTCCGGAGCCAACCGCACTCTCGCTCTATACAATTACGCCTATTCCCTTTTCTCGCAAGATAAATTCAGTCAGGCAGCCAAGGCATTCGCCGACGCTATCGCTGCCCGTGCTGCCCTGCCTGTCTCGCAACGCGACGACGCGAAACTGCGTCTGGCCGACTGCCGTTTTTATACTGGGAATTATGCCGAGGCTCTGAAAGGATATGAAGAGGGTACCCACAGCGGCTCCGGAGCCGACTATGCGGCCATGCGCCAGGCAGTGGCTCTCGGTCTCACCGGCGATCTGGAACGCAAAATCAGGATTCTCTCATCCTTCGCATCCTCCTATCCCGGTTCGCGCTGGATACCCGACGCAATGCTGGAATTGGGCAACACATACGCGGCTCTCGACCGGCAGGATGAAGCCGCCTCGGCTTTCGCCCGAATAACCGCCTCGCACCCCGCGTCGCCACAAGCCCGCAAGGCCACGCTCGCCATGGCACAGTCGCTCGTAAAGAAAGGCGATACAACAGGAGCCATGGAGGCTTACCGCAACGTAATCCGCAGCTGGCCTTCAAGCGAAGAGGCCATGATCGCGAACGACGACATGATGCGCCTCTCGGCCTCCGAGGGAAGCATCAGAGAATACGCGGAATTCCTCAAGACGGTGAAAGGCGCGCCGAGCATAGATTCCGAAAAGATGGAAGCCTTGGCTTTCGAAGCCGCCGAAAACGCCTGGGCAGATGACATCACCGACATACGTAGGTTGCGGGAGTATCTGACGGAGTATCCCGACGGTCGTTTTGTGGCCCAGGCTCTGCTTGACATAGCCGAGTCGGAACTGCAGTCGGACAACCGCGCCGAGGCATTGTCAGCCTATATGAGACTTGAGCAGAAGGGGGGTGCCGATTACGCTCCTGAAGCTTATGTGGGAGTGATGCGCACTACCGATGATCCTCACCAACGCGGTGAATACGCCTCGAAGGTGCTTGCTACCGGAGGAGTGGAGCCTGAAGCCATGGAAGAGGCCCGCCTCTTCAACGCCATAGGGATGCTGTCGTCCCCCTCGTCAAGGACCGAGGCCGTAAGCCTTCTTACCGAAATGGCCTCCCACCCCGACATCGAATCGGGAGCCCGCGCAGCCGTAGAACTCGGCGAATGGCAACTGAAACAGGGACAGCTCGGCGAAGCCCTGAAAACGCTGACCGCGTTTACCGATGCCGGTTCGCCCCATTCCTATTGGCTTGCCCGCGGATTCATAGCGCTTTCCGACACTTATCGCAAGAAAGGCCAGACCACTCTTGCCGACGAATACCTGCGGTCGTTGAAAGCCAACTACCCCGGTTCGGAACCCGATATCATAAATGCAATATCCTCGCGTCTTAAGAAATGAACAAGATATTATCAACGGGGCTTATGACCCTTGCCGTAATACAAGCTTCAGCCCAGCAGTCGCTTGACGAGTCGATAGCCGTCGACGGTCGTTATGCCGCCGAAGTGATAAGGATGGAACGCATTTCATCATATCCGACCGAATACCCCCTCCGTGTGAGTCGCGAGAAACTCCCGTACGACCTCGCCCCATTGACGTCTGACTTCTCTCCCTCCCTTTATCCTCTTCCCGTTCCGGGTATGGAACGCGATTCAAAACGCGGATACCTCGATGCCGCGATAGGCTCCTGGCTCAATTCCGAACTCAGAGCCGGCGGGTGGATTTTGCCACCTTCCCAGTCATCGCCCTGGGCACTCGGGGCATGGATAAGGCATTCGAGCACATCGCTGTGGAAACCGAAGACATCCGACGGACTGCGTCTGCACAAACGTTATGATTATAACGAAGCCTTAGGTCTGCAGGCGGCACGCCGTCTGAACAACGGACAGAGCATCGAAGCCCGGCTTGACTATGGAGTGCGCTATTTTGACTATTTCATGGTGCCGGAAGCCCCGACACAGACAATAAATCGCATAAAGGGTGATGTGTCGTGGAACGCAGCCCCCGGCGCAGCCATAGACCATCGGCTGGGACTTTCCGTGTCTCATTTCGCCTATCGCGACATGGTTATTCCCGGGGTGGAAGTCCCATGGGAACCGTCGCGCGAGACCACGCTTCACCTTTACGGTCTCGTGTCGGGGTGCCCCGGAGGGACCAAAGCCGACCCTGAAGAAGGAAGCCTTACACTCAAGGGGGACGCATACGGCGTTTTCGGATCTACCGGAGGCGACTACGGATTGATTTCGCTCACCCCGTCGTACGGTATGAACCTGAATGGACTCCATTTCGACGCAGGTGTACGCGTCGACCTCAGTGTCAAAGCCGGGACAAAGTCCGACCCATTTTCAGCCTTCCATCTGGCACCGGCTGTCAATGTATGGTTCCCAACATCACATTTCACATTTTATGCCAAAGTAACGGGTGGCAGCGAGCTGCAGACCCTCTGGAAACGCTCGGAACTCTCCCAATGGCTTTCACCTTATGAATTCAGCCACACACCCATTTTCGCTCCGGTAGACGCTGCTATAGGTTTCAATGCCGGCCCTGCCGCCGACGTTATGCGCGGCATAGAAGGAGGCTTGCAGATACGCTGGAAAGCGGTGAGCCACCTCCCCTTCTATGGCTGGTATCCCACGGCCATGATGCTTGGAGCTCAAGAAGGTTTGGAATTGATGACTCTGAACTCCCTGCCTACCACCCTTCACGGTATCGAGATTTCAGGCCGGCTGGCATGGTCGCTGCGCGATGTGGCCAACGCCGAGATAAAACTTGCTTACACTCCGCAGCACAATACCCGAGGTTTTTTCAACGGAATAGACCGTCCACGCTGGACCGGGTCCGCTATGGTGGCTGTAAGACCTGCTTCCCGGCTCACTCTCTCGGCGGGACTCGACTGGAGGGGCGTACGCAACATATACGGCATTTTCGGGGAGGGGGAATCCCAACAAGGATACCGGCTCCCGGACTGGCTGTCGCTGCGTTTAGAGGCAGACTGGACCATAACAAAAAACATTTCGGTTGGTGCCGGAGCGTATAACCTCACAAACAGAAAAAACGTGGAATTGCCAGGCGTGCCTACCGAAGGAATAACCGGAGCGGCGCGAATAAGCTGGCTCTTCTGAACCAAACTCCGCGACACTTGGTTTTACAAACAGACAAAGACAATTAAAGCGAAATATACATGACCCTGCAATATCTCAACGAAGATGACCGCGCTTACGGGCTGGCCGGTATGGCCATCTCTCTGGCGGCTTTCAATGCCATGGACCGCGTGGCCGAGGTAACCCTCGACACCGACGGCCCGATGGTTACCTTCTCCAATGAATATTATTTTTCAGGTTCTCCCTCCATATCTCCCAAAGCCACATGGCACAACCTGATACAGAATTTCCGTATCACATCGGCTATGGCCATAGCCAATCTGCTCTCGAGGTCTGTAGTCCGCATGAAAACCGATGTCCCCGGCGACATTATGGAGACCCTGCGCACCACAATCATACTCGAAGGACAGGAAAGCTGCTCGCTTGAAGAAGACGAGATCGAGGAGTTATACCGCGACACGCTCTCCTACTCACGCCGTATATTCACCAATCCGCGACTGCATCCCGCCATCGACGAGTTCGCCCGTGTGCTCTCCCGACGCCGCACGCTATCAGGACGCGAGATCGCCGAAGAACTCCACATGTTGCAGCTTATCTGACAATAGGCTGTCTGCACTTAAACCGGCTCTAAGACGGTGGTATCCGACGTTACCGTGAGGCGACATTCCGAACCCATCAGCAACGGCCTGTTGTCGGCCACATGCCCTACCGGGAACCGGAATGCCACGGGGCATTCCACATTCCATTCCCGGAAACGCTCTGCCAGCATCTCCTCGACGCTGACGTAGTTGCGGTCAGGACGATATTCGGTAAACTGCCCTACTGCAATTCCTTTCAGCACTCCGAGAACCCCTGAAAGGTGCAGCCGGTATACCATACGCTCTACCGCATAGATAGCCTCGGAGATATCTTCCATAACAAGGATGGAAGGTCGGCTCAACGGCAGCGAAAGGATATCCCACGGAGTTGCCGCAAGCGAATTGAGCACCGCAAGGTTACCGCCGATCAGAACTCCTTCGGCTTCTCCGGCTATCGAGCCCTCAGCCGTAGGATAAGAGACAGTCTGTTGCCGACCCGAGACGAGAGTCTGCAACCAAAGGGAACTCACTTCATCGCACGGCGATTCGGCAAGATGCTTCGCCATAGGGGCATGGATAGAGCAGAATCCCGAACATTGGGCCATGGCATGGAGAGCCGACACATCGGAAAATCCTATTATCCATTTAGGATTCGCGCCAAACAGCGGGGTGGCCTCCTCAAGCAGATGTATGCAGCCGTAACCTCCGCGCGCACACAGTATACCCTTTATTCCGGGGTCTGCGAGCGCATCGCATAACTCGCCGCGCCGGTCGGTCGCAGATGCCGAATATGATCCGGCCGTACCTCCGCAGGCCGATGGATAGCGTTTCACCTTGAACCCTTTCTCTATCAGCCATCTTTCGGCACCATCGCAATACTCCTCTTTCACAGCGGAAGCCGGGGCCAGCAACGCTACCGTATCGCCTCTCCGCAATCCTTGTAATTTTTTCATCCTATATCAGCTGACCATTACTTTTATCCCCTTTGCGCGAATCTTATCAGCTATTGTCTCAAGTTCCTCCTTGGGAACTTTCTGAAGATTCTCCTCGGGTGTGGCGCGGTCAAGCGAATAAAGCATCACCTCTTTCGGTTCTATTATCAGGTATGCCTCGATCAGCGCCTCTATCTCTTCCGGAGTCGTGTTGTCTACAGTCTTGCCGTCGTGCATACCGCGCACCAGCATTGTCTGTATCACACCCTGACCCGAGAACTGCCTCAGCGATTCCACAACTTTCCCGACGCTGAAATCAGGATCGTTCGGACGGTCTATAAGGCGCATCGTATCGTCGATGGCGGAATCCAGTTTGAGTATGTTATTGTCCACACAGCGCAACGCGGAGGCTACTTTAGGATCGGATATACGCGTGGAGTTTGTCAGCACCGACACTTTCGCATCGGGGAAATAATGGTTTCTAAGCGTTATCACGTCTTCTATTATACCGGGGAATTCCGGGTGAAGCGTAGGCTCGCCGTTACCCGAGAAGGTTATTACATCGAGTGTATCGTCGTTCTGATGCATCGACTCAAGTTTTCTCTTAAGGTCGCATGCCACTTTCCCGCGAGAAGGAAGACCGCTTTTCCCGGTACCCTGGGCATTGAAGCCCGCTTCGCAATAAAGGCAGTCGAACGAACATATCTTACCGTCGTTCGGCATCAGATTCACACCTAAGGAAACTCCCAGTCTGCGGCTATGGATAGGTCCGAAGACTGTAGAATGGAATAATACTGTCTGGTCTTTACCCATGATGTTTTTGTGTTTTAAATCCCTGACCGATAGCATACTGCCAATCAGGGCCTATGGTATTGTCTTATGGTGATGTATATCGTGTTTATACTGAGGTTAATCTTTTGCGCCCCTGTCGGCGCACCCTTTTAACATTATTTGGGAATACGCTCGTGGAGTATTTTTTCAAATATAGACAAATTTCGTTAAATTTGCCATTAGATATGAATTATTTCAAAGCGATATTGCCAATTTCCCTGATTGCGGCCGGCTGGCTCGGAGCCTCGGCTCTTCGTCTCGAACCCATTCCTTACGGCGATTTCTCGTCGTGGGTTACCCGTCAGGTAAAAGAGTCGAAGATTCTCGGAGGCAAAGTAAAGACCGCGTATGAAATCGGGCCGGAGAAGAGTATTTCCGGCTACAACGCCCCTTACCGCAATCTCGGCAATTCCCCCTGGGCCACTTCCAACGTATATGCCAAGGTAGCCGGTATCGTAAAGGGGGTGGATGCCGTGCGTCCGACTACCGTGGCCGGTAACAAGGCCGCGCGTATGGAGGCCAAGATGGAGCATCTCAAGGTACTCGGCATAGTGAATATGGATGTCATAGTACAGGGCACCATCTTCCTTGGCCAGATTACCGAACCGGTGTCTTCAACCAGCAACCCGTTTGCGAAAATGTCGATGGGGATGCCCTATTCCAAGCGTCCCAAGGCGCTCGTTTTCGATTATTCGGTAGAGATGCCCGCAACCGACACCCGAGTCAAAGCTTCGGGACTCGGTTCGGTCAAGACGCTGAAAGGCCGGGACAACGCCGAAGTGTACGTGCTTCTGCAACGCCGCTGGGAAGATGCCGACGGCAATATCTATGCCAAGCGTGTCGGTACGGGGCGCGAACGATACTCCAAATCCATACCCTGGACCAAAGGCCACAGGCTACTCATAGAATATGGCGATATAACAAAAAAAACGGGATACCGGAGCTGGAAAGGGCTTCTCGACGGCGACAAGGCATATTATGCCCGCAACTCGAAAGGGAAGCTTGTAAAGGTGCATGAAGTGGGCTGGGACGAACCGGATGCCACTCCCACCCATGTGCTGGTAATGGCTTCGAGTTCATGCGGAGAGCCTTTCATAGGTACTCCGGGAATAGTCCTGACCGTAGACAACATGGCTTTCGGTTTCTGATATCTTAAAGCCTGTTTAATTATTCACTCCTCATAACAAGAATTATGAATATAGCGATAATAGGCCATGGCAAAATGGGCCGCATGATAGAAAAGATTGCGATCGGACGCGGACACAACATCTGCTGCATCGTGGAAGATGGAGAGGCCGACAAATTTTCGTCGCCTGAATTCAAGAATGCCGATGTGGCTATCGACTTCACCGTTCCATCGGCCGAACCGGGCAATATATACCGCTGCTTCGAGGCAGGCGTACCGGTGGTATGCGGTACGACCGGCTGGCAAGAGGGGCTGCCGGAAGTGAGACACCGCGCCGAGCTTGGCGAAGGCACCCTGCTCTGGTCTTCAAACTTTTCGATAGGAGTCAACATTTTCCGTGCCGTAAACCGTTACCTCGCCCGAATAATGGACTCGGAACCCCAATATACTCCCGAAGAACTTGAGGTTCACCATATCCACAAACTTGACCATCCCTCGGGAACCGCCGTAACCTTGGCCGAAGAGATTATAGCTCAGACCGAACGTCTTACAAGTTGGAAAGATATAGGAACCGAAGGAGGCCATGACGAAGCCGACAAACGCGGCATGGCTCTCGACGGGATAATGCCCGTGGAATACCGCCGCGAAGGGGAGGTCCCGGGCATACACACTATAAGATGGTCTTCCCCTCAAGACAGTATAACCTTGACCCACAACGCCAATTCGCGCGAAGGGTTCGCTCTCGGAGCCGTTATAGCCGCCGAATTCCTGAAGGGTAAAACCGGATTTCACACTATGGATCAGGTATTCACATGGACAGAATAACCCGCGATTTTATGGAGCGCATGCGCCGTGTACGCGCTACGCGTTGGATACGTTTTGCAATCGTATCGGTTCTCTTTTTCCTCTGGGTGATATGGATGGGCAACCCCTGGCTAAGCCTCATATGGCTGCTGCTCATAGATATTTATCTTACCACCTATATACCCTGGACTTGGTGGAAAAAACTGAAACCGGGGCCGGCACGCACACTCATGTCGTGGCTCGACGCCATCGTATATGCCCTGGTGCTGGTCTACATGATTTTCGCTTTCATAGGCCAGAATTACAAGATTCCCTCATCTTCGCTTGAGAAATCGCTGTTGGTCGGGGATTTCCTATGGGTAAACAAGGCTCTCTACGGACCGCGGGTACCGCAGACTCCCCTGCATTTCCCCCTCGCCCAACATACGCTGCCTATAATAAACACCAAGAGCTATATCGACAAGCCGCAACTCAAGTACCACCGTCTTGCCGGAATACGCTCCATAGAGCGCGGTGATATCGTGGTATTCAACTTTCCCAACGGAGATACCGTGCCGGAACGCATCTCGAATCCGGACTATTACCAGATCTGCCACGATCTGCGCCGCAAAGGTGTCTCCGACCCGAAACAGTATATCCTTTCCAACCCCCAGACCTTCGGCAAGCTGTTAGTGCGCCCCGTAGACCGTCGCGAAAACTATGTGAAGCGGGCCATAGGTCTTCCGGGAGAACGGCTTAAGATCATAAACGACACCGTACTTATAAACGGCAAAGCTATAGCGGAGCCTGAAAACGTGCAGTTCAACTACATAATCCCGGTATCGGGTCCCGTAGCCGAAGAGAAATGGCAGTCGATAGGTGTGCGCAAGGATGATTCGGGAACCGGTCCCAACTATATAGAGGAACTCGGATTCAGTTTCTATGACGTACCCCTCACCAAGACCGCCAAGGAGGAGGTTGAAAAGTGGTCAGAGGTTATCGGCCCACTGCAACGTGAAAGTGAAAGTGGCTTCTACGACCTCAGCGGCGTGTTCCCGTTGGGAAACAATTATGGCTGGACCAGACCCGACATGGGCGAGATATGGATTCCGAAACGCGGCTCCACCCTTAAGCTGACTCTCGGCAATCTTCCGGTATACGAGCGCGCCATACGCACCTATGAAGGCAACGACCTGCAGGTACGCGACGGCAAGATTTACATAAACGGCGAGCCCACGGAGTATTATACCTTCAAGATGGACTATTACTGGATGATGGGCGACAACCGCGACCGCTCGCTCGACTCACGCTACTGGGGTCTGGTACCCGAAGACCATATCGTAGGTTCGCCGATGTTCGTTCTGGCCTCGTTCGACGAAGACCGGAGTCTGTTCGACGGCAAAATACGCTGGAACAGAATACTGAAATCAGCCAACCCCGACAAAGGAAAATGGGTTGAAAAGAAGTGATGTCGGAACAGCATGCAATGGTACCTTACATAGCGTCGTTCCGCTGGTATTGCCACTGGATGCGTGGAATGCTGAGCGGACTTGACGACAATCTTGCACGCGGCGAAGCCTCTCGCCTGTGTGGTGTAAGATCCAAACTATGGTGCCGCACCACCTGCCCCTCTCCGTCGGGAGGACCCGTTATACTGAGCGTTCCCATAGTCGGAGGAGCTTCCGCGATCAAACGTAACCTCCCGTGGTCCATGATAGTCTCGGACCACGGCGACTGGCCCCGGAACCACCTCGGGGCTTTCGAAGCCGCATATGGCAGAACTCCTTTCTACAGGCATCTCGAACCGGATATGCGACGAATACTGCGCGATGCCCCGGAAAAGCCGCTTCATGAGGTTTGCGAGGGTATACACCTCACAGTATGCCGCATGCTCGCCATACCCGAAATCCTCGCTCCGTTACGGCAGGCTCTGGCAGACCGTCCCTCAACACTCCGGGAGATAGCCAAAGGACTGTCTGCGATGATAGATCCTGAGGAAAATTTATTAGGCATCCTCTCCGAATATGGGCCGGATACCCTCTTCTCGCTTACTGAATGACCAATCCTTGTAAATTCATATTGCCCGCAGTGCTTTTATGCCTATCTTGCCCGTCTCTCCAGGCCGAGCCCGAGGAACCTCGCCTAAAGGTGCAATATGTAAAAGGGTTCTACCGCTTTACCGACGACGATGGCGAACAGGTCACCATGACCGTTCTGCGCGACCTTTTCGTGTACCCTCCGCTTAAATTCAAAAACAAGAAACAGGAAGAGTTTTACTGGCGTACGGTGCGCGACGTACGCAAAACACTGCCATATGCCAAACTGGCATACAATACACTCTGCGAGACATACGAATATATCCAGACCATACCCGACAAAAAAGAACGGGAGAAGCATCTTAAGAATCTTGAAAAAGAGATTTTCGCCCAATACAAGCCCGCCATTATGAAAATGACGCGCCGTCAGGGCAAAGTGCTGCTGAAACTCATAAACAGAGAAACAGACCAATCCTCTTATTCCATAGTAAAAGCTTTCTTAGGCTCATTCCGGGCAGGATTCTGGCAGACTTTCGGCAAATTCTTCGGCATGAACATGAAAGCCGGGTTCCATCCTGACAAGAACGAGGAAGATGCCATAATAGAGCGGGTAGCCACACTCATAGAGCAAGGCGTGTTGTAACAGATTCTTTTTTTGTATTTATACGCAAATAACAGGGCTGGATTTAGTGTTTCTAAACCGAATTTGCTATATTTGCAGTTCATTGGGATCAGCAGGCACTCACTGTGTCCCTTTTCTATGACCGTAGTATAATTCAAACTACAAAATACTTCAACGTTTATGAAAAAGTCAGTGATTTTTGTCACCTTGGGTACCTCCCTTCTCGTGCTGGGCGGTTGCTCCAAGAAACTGGGCGAATTCAGCTCAGATTATTTCTCTACCAATCCTACTCCCCTGGAGACCGTAGGCGAACAGGTTCCGGCCACCATTACCGGTAACATACCCGCCAAGTTCATGCAGAAGAACGCTCAGGTAACCGCTACTCCGGTGCTGGCTTGGGAAGGCGGTTCCGTATCGGGCACTCCCGTTATCGTTCAGGGCGAGAACGTTCGCGCCAACGGTCAGGTTGTCTCTTACAAAGAGGGTGGTCAGGTAGTTATCCCCTTCAACGTGGCTTATCAGCCTGAAATGGCTTCTTCCGATCTTTATCTGGACTTCAACGTAGACCAGAAGGGCAAACTCTACAGCCTGCCCCGTGTAAAAGTCGGCTATGGCGTGGTAGCCACCTCGACTCTGGCAAACGCCGCTACCGTCACCCCCGCTCAGTCGGCAAGCAACTACGAGCGCATCGTTCAGGAAAAATATGCCGCTGAAATCAAGTTCCTCATCAATCAGGCCAACATCCGCGCCAACCAGACTTCCGCTACCGATTATGTTGACCTCAACAAGCAGCTGCAGGAAGCCAACAAGGCTGCTAACCGCGAAATCGCAGGCATCACAGTCAACTCTTACGCTTCGCCCGACGGCTCTCTGGAATTCAATACCCAGCTGGCTGAAAAGCGCGAAAACAACACCGTAAACTATGTAGAACGTCAGCTTAACAAGGACAAAATCACCGAATTCGGCGAACTGACCTCAAGCTTCACCCCCGAAGACTGGGAAGGTTTCCAAAACCTCGTGGAGAAGAGCAATATCCAGGACAAAGACCTTATCCTCGGCGTTCTGAAGATGTACAAGGACCCCGAAGAGCGCGAACGTGAACTGCGCCACCTCGCTTCCGTATTCGACGAGCTGGCCGACCAGATTCTGCCTGCCCTCCGTTACTCCAAGATCATAGCCACCATCAACGTTATCGGCAAGAGCGACGCCGAGATGGCCCAGCTGTTTGAAACCGCTCCACAGCAGCTTTCAAACGACGAGCTTCTCTATCTGGCTACCCTCACCAACGACAGCGCACGCAAGATGGCTATCTATCAGAAGGCTTGCGAACTCTATCCCAATGACTACCGCAACTTCAACAACCTCGGTATGGTAGCTTACGAATGCGGTAACTACGAGGCAGCCAAGGCCGCTTTCGCCAAGGCCGCACGTCTGGCTCCCAACAACAAGGAAGTTGAAATGAACCTCGGTCTCTGCAATCTGCTCGACGGCAACTACAACAAGGCTCAGGAGCAGATCGGCGGTGCCGCCGGTGTTCCCGAGGCTAACGACGCTCTCGGCGTATACTACCTGACACAGGGTGATGTTACCAAGGCTCGCGCAGCATTCGGTTCCTCGAAGACCAACAACGCCGCTCTGGCCCAGCTGCTCGCCAAGGACTACTCTGCCGCCAAGGCTACTCTTGCCGCAGTTCCCAACCCCGATGCCACCACCTACTACATCGCAGCTCTCCTCGGTGCCCGCACCAACAACGAGAGCATGGTTCAGACCAACCTCCGCGAGGCATTCAAGCTCGATCCTTCCATGAAGGCCCGCGCTGCCAAAGACCTCGAGTTCGCGAACTACAACGTAGCAGCTCTCTAATCTAAGAGACAACAGCTGAAACAGCTACTAATAAATAAGATATGGCTGAATTGCAGAAGCGATTCAGCCATATCTTATTTATATCTATTACTATTCGGCAGACTCTCTTAGAGAATGTTTGAATTTAACACGAATTTATAGTTGAGAGATGACTTGGAAATTCTTTCCATCCCCCCGAAGGTCTTTTTTGGCTGTTTCCGCCAAGATTTCGTCGGTTACGGTGCCCGCACCGCGCCCTCCTCAACTTGCGGAAACATCTCAAAAAATCCTCTTCGCGTGAATGGAAGTTAAATCCAAACATTCTCTTACTCTCCGAATATCAGTTCTTCATCTTCAGGTGTAAGGTTTCCATATGCGTCAGGAAACTGGCCTATCGTCTCGCGCACTATCCTCAGCGCATCTTCGTTACCGAGACGCGCGGCTTCCAAGAAATGAGTCTGGGCCAGGTCAAAATCATATGGCAAGACCGAATTACCCAATGCGAAGGCCCTTGCAATGAGCATATGGGCCTCTGCGACGCTCTCTGACGGCACCTTTACGTCAGGATACTGTTTCAATAATTCCAGCAGGTTGATGGCGGCAGAAGTCATCCGATGGCTCAGGGCGCGCTGATAATAGTATGCCGCCCGCTGCGGCGACAACGAAACAAGCGTATCGCATTCAAGACCCGGCACATTGCTGAGCCGCCCGGAGGCCGCGAGATAACCGAGATTATTAAGAGCCACAGGGTCGTCAGCCTCGGCGGCCATGCGGGTTAGTTCCAGACCACGCGCAAGCATCGCCGGGGTAGCGGCGGTATCGGAGATGATATCGAACCCCTCAAGAGCCATCTGGCGGCACTCGCGGGGAGAGTTAGCCATGACAGCCGGCGAAAGCAGGGCCAGAAAAGCCGCCACGCCGTATAATGCCCTTCTGTTTTTCATAGATCTTTGTTTATACAATTCGAAATCTTCAACTTCCTTAACGTCCTTATGGTCCTTAAAGTCGTTAAAGTCCTTAAAATCCTTAGGATCCCTGAAGACCTTCTTACTTCGGCTCCATAGTTACCAGCGGTACAAGCATCTCCTGAAGCGATATACCGCCATGCTGGAACGTGCCGGTATAATATTGCACATAGTAGTTGTAATTGTTCGGATAGGAGAAAAAGTCCTCGTTCTGAGCGAATATGAATGTACTCGAAATATTTGGAGAGGGTAATCCGAACTGCTGGGGTCGCTTCATCTCGTAAACCTGCTTCGGATTATAATTCAGGTTCTTGCCTACCTTATAACGCAGGTTGGTGTTTGTATTGCGGTCTCCCACAACCTTTATGGGATTGTCTACACGGATTGTTCCGTGGTCTGTGGTCAGCACTACCTTATAGCCCAGTTCCGACATACGCCTGAACATATCAAGGGCACCGGAATGGCGGAACCACGATTCGGTCAGCGACCGATAGGCCGCATCGGAATTGGCCAGCTCCCTGATCATCTTCGACTCGGTTCGCGCATGTGAAAGCATATCTACAAAATTGAGTACCACTACGTTCAGATGATTGGTGCCGAGAGACTTCAATCTGGCCGTATATTTATCGCTCGCCAAAGAATCGTTGATCTTATGGTAGCTGAACTTATCGGAACGGCGGAAACGGTCTATCTGGGTCTGTATAAGTTCGGCCTCATGTATATTGAGGCCTTCATCCTCATCCTCCTCCACCCAGAGTGAGGGAAACATGCTTGCGATCTGCAGAGGCATCAAGCCGGCGAATATGGAATTGCGGGCATATTGGGTGGATGTGGGAAGAATGGTTGAATAAAGCTCTTCCTGAATATTGAAGAACTCGGCACAGAGAGGCTGAATGGTGCGCCATTGATCAAGTCTGAAATTATCTATAAGGATAAAGCACACCTTCTCGCCGGTATCGAGCAGCGGGAATATCTTCTTGCGGAAGATATCGGGGCTCATCATCGGACGGTCAGGATTCGACATATCCATCCATTTCTCATAGTTTCGCTTCACGAACTTGCAGAACGAAGAGTTCGCATCGCGCTTCTGCATGCGCAGCATCTCGTCGAGAGCGGCGTCGGTATCGGCCAGCTTCAATTCCCAGAACACAAGCTGACGATAAATCTCCATCCACTCCTGCATGGAATCGGCACGGTCTATCAATCCGGAAATCTTGGTAAATTCCTGCCGGTAATCACTCGAGGTCTGCTCGGCCACAAGCTGGGTGCTGTGAAGATTCTTCTTTATGGAAAGGAATATCTGGTTCGGGTTTACCGGCTTTATCAGGTAATCGGCTATCTGGTTGCCTATGGCCTGGTTCATGATATTCTCCTCTTCCGATTTGGTAATCATGATGACCGGAATCTCGGGATGATTCAGATTTATACGCGACAATGTCTCCAGACCGGAAAGGCCGGGCATATTCTCGTCGAGAAGCACCAACGAGAAGGGCTCGCGATCAAGGATGTCGAGAGCATCGGCACCGCTCGATACGGTCGTAACATCATAACCTTTCCCTTTCAGGAAAAGGAGATGGGGTTTCAGCAGGTCGATCTCATCGTCGGCCCATAATATCTTTTCCATAAAAAACTGTCTTAATTAAGGGGTTCGGTGGGATTGGAATTTTCAGGCTCTTCAGAATTTTCAGATTCTTCAGACTTTTCAGACTGGTCCGACAAGTCTGACTCGTCTGACAAGTCCGATCCGTCCGACTGGTCCGGGTTACCGGTTTCTTCCAGAACCTTCTCTTCGGTTTCCGCCACGGACTGTTCAGTCTGGAAGCGGAAATACTCATCGAAAGAACGTCCCTCGCGAAGCAGAAGTTCAAAGTTCGGTTTCGAGATTATGATAGGACGAACCTCGGCCGGAAGTTTAAGATCCGACTGATTCATAACATCGCGGTAACGCTCCGCCTGACGCAGGTTCCTGAGTCCTTTTACCACCAACAGACCTACGTTGCCGAAACTCATAGGCTCCAGATCGAAGTCAAGCACTGTGAAGGTGGAGAAGTTGAACCGTGCCACATCATACAGCAGCTGGTTGGCGTTTACCTCATCTTTCGGGAAAGCGAACACCATGTACTGGGGCGACTCAGGGTCCCGCTCGAAGTTGGCGGGCTGTCCGTCGGCTCCGGCGGGAGCTTCGGAATCGGAAAGACGCATCTCCCATATCATGCCGCGGGAGTTGGTCGATCCCGCGTTAGGCTTGCGTCCTGCTTCGAGACCTTTCAGTATGGAACCGGCCATATCGGTCATGTCGGTGTCGGGCCAACGACGCAGCAGCTCGGAAAGTCGCTCCTGGAATTTGTCGTAATCCTTTTCAGTAAGGTAGGAAAGGGCATCGATAAAGACAAACTTGGGGAGTATGGCGGAGAGAGGGAATTCCTTTTCCATCCTTGCCGCCGCAGCATGTACCTCACCGTTACGGTTCTCAAGATAGTCGGAATATGCCTCGGCATAAAGTTCCTCCTGAATCTGGTGCATCCTGCGCAAATTATCGAAATAGGCGGGGTCGCGCATAGCCTGGCCATACGGAGAATCCGGGAAGTCGTTTAATATCTTGTTTTTCCAAACCTCGGCTCCATCGGGATCATTGTCGCGGACGGCCATCAGATACATGTTGTAATACACATCCAGACGGTATATGTTATCGGGATAACGTCTCTCAAGCTCATTGAATTCCTCTCGCGCGGCTCCGAAGTCTTCCAGTTTGTCTTTCAGTATCACGCCCATGTTATACAGGCCCTCCTGGATAACGTCGTTCGCGGTCTTTATATCCTCCGGGGTAGAGGGTATCTGCTTCATATAGTAAAGGGCGTTGTGCGGGTCCTCGGCCCCTTCAAGCTCAGGCTTGGAAGCTATCGAGTCGGTGTTCTCGGCATATTCCGCTCCGCCTGTATCCGGTTCATCGTCAGAAAAAGCGAACGAAGTCTTGTTTCTGCGACGCCAGTCATCCTCAAGCTTACGGTTGCCCCACCGACGCTGGAATTCCGTCTTACCCTGGTTCTTGGCCATGTTGTTGTAGAAATACCATGACTTGTCGTTGTTCATCTGGAACGACGATGAAGGGGCATCCTGACCTATACGGTCGTTGGCATCCTTGTTTTTTTCCAGATACTCCTCGCGGGCTGCCGCCTCTGCCTCCTCTTTTTCGCGTTTTATAAGTTCGTCGGCAAGCCGCTGGCACACAGCCATCCGTTCCTCCTCGCTCAATTTGGAAAGATCGAGAAGGGAATCCTGAAGCTGTACGTTTCCGGCATAGAGGGCCAGCTCGTCGAGCACGTCGGAACGCTTTCTCAAAGTCCGGTATCCGGGGAAACTCTCGGGGAGCAACGGAAGGGCCTCGGAATAGCATGGCTGGGCTTTCACGTAATCATGATCCGAGAAATATATATTGCCTAAAGCGACGTTGGCCAAAGCCTTGTCCACACCGTTGCGGGTAGATTTCTCTACGGCCATACGGTAGTTTTTTGCGGCATCCACCGAATCGCCGCGCGTAAGGTACAGGTTTCCTATGGCGTAATATATCTGGTCGAGAAACTCGTTGTTGCGCTGATAGCGGGCCATGTTTCTCAAAGCCTTCACCTCTTTGGCTATATCGGCTCCTTCGAATACCTCGGACTGTTTTATACGTGCGTTGAATTTTGTGCGGTAAGCGGTGGAGGCCCCGGAACCGGCCTTTTTAAAAGCCTGATAAGCCAGGGCTCTGTTTCCGGTCTGGTTATACAGCTGCCCCAACAGGAACCACAGCCGGTTTTTCTGCGACCCGTGGGCACTCCTGGCGGCAATCTCAAGGGGCGCGATAGCCTCCTGATATCTTTCCGAGCGTACCAGCCAGTCGGCCTTGGTGAGCGCATACAGCTGTTGCAGTTTCTTATTGGTGAGTTCCTTTTCCTTGACATGGGTTATGATGTTCTCAGCTTCATAGAGCCAGTTCATCGCACAATAGCACCGCGCCTGCCAAATACGGGCTTCGGTGGTCACCGCCGGCAACCACTGGAAGTGCTTGGAAATGTAGAGGAAGGTAGATGCGGCCGCCAGGAAATCACCGCTATAGAACTGTGCCAGCCCCATGGTCATCCAGGCGTTGTGAAGAAACGGGTTGAATTCCTCGCGGGCACGGAAAGCTTTCTCCTTCGGAGAACCTGACTTTTTCGCCGGTTTCTTTTTTATGGAGTGCAGCTGTATGGCCTTCTGCATCTTCTCTATAGTGCGTTTGAAGTCGCCGGTCGGTTTCGGAGCCTTCTCATCGGCATACGCCTCGGCAGGATGTGTAAGCACAAAACGGGTGTAATCATCCTCGTAACCGAGTTCCTGGGCTTTAAGCTGCTCCACGAAGTGTTCGTGGCCATTGAAATACACATTATAACGTGTGGTAAAGGCCTGCCAGTTACGCGACAACGGGGTGTTTTTCTTCGTGCCGCATCCGGTAGCGAGTATGGCTACCGCAAGCAACACGACAAAAGAGTATATGGATATTCCCGCACTACGGTAAGCGGGACGGATGTTCTTCTTCACATCTTATCTAACGTATTCAGATTATATTAGAGTATGTTTCATTTTAGCAATACGGCACTATTTTTTTTGAAAATAACTTGCAATCAGTTCATTTTCTAATATTTTTTGCATATCTTTGAGGCGGATAGTATTTCCACTCTTGATCACACACAAAAAATTTATTTATAATTCACTTTCAATCCAACTGTTAGAATGAAAAAAACCTTACTGATTTCCGCCCTTGCAGCTGTCGCCACTACCGCCTGGGCCGACGATGCAGTCTGGGAGGCCGTTACATCCAACGACCAGATAGACTTCAATGCAGAGTATGTGATTGGATACAATGAGCTGAAAAGCCCTGTCAAAAATCCGCTCACACTCATGAGTTCCAAACCTATCAAGGATGGTCTGACGCTTCCCGGCGCAGTCAGCGACGGTATTGTCTTCGACAGCGAGGCCGGCACAATAACCAATGTTCCCGCCGAAGCCGCCATTCTGAAGATTTTCCCCAATGGTGACGACTATTCGCTTTACGTTACCAATACCGCAACTCCGGGATATATAGGTCCGGCCCCTATCGACCAGTATGGCCGTGAGGTAAACGGCCTATCCATCTCACAGACGGCCCAGCCAATCGCCTTTACCTATCTTACCCAGGAGGAGAACTTCGATCCCGAACTTAACATAGGTTACGCTACCACCCGTATAGAATATACCAGTACCGAGACTAACCGTAACATGTTCACATGGACAAAAATGGCCCGCTTCGACGTTCCCAGCGGCACTCAGTACTTCATGTTCATGCTTCAGGCCGCTCCCGGCGAGCTTCGCCTGTATAAGAAAGTGTCTCAGGAGGCTCCCGTGGTAGGCTGGATGGCCACTCCCGCCGATAAGGAGACAGTAGAGTCCCTCTCTTCTTTCCAGATTGAATGGCTCGGCATAGAAAAGACCGCCATACGCGACAACGGCGCTCTTTTCCAGGCTACCTTCAACGGAAACAATGTACTTGTCGACCCGGCAGGATTGCTGTCAAACCCGATGGTTCTCAACATCGAGAAGGGCACACTGATGGATGAGGGCATATTCCAGCTCAAGCTCGGCGAAGGTCTGCTGACCCTTACCAATGCCGCCGGCGAAGAAATACCTTCTCCCGCCATCACCTACACCCTGAACCTCACTGGCGTACCCTATCCCGAGGTTTCTTTCAGCCCCGCCGACGGTGCCCTCTTCGAGGCTCTTGACTCTTATAAAATCATTTTCGATAATGTCGAGTCGATTTCAGTCAACGAACCTTACATAGCCGCCAGAGTAAACGGCGAGGATGAAGGCAGCGGCCTTATCACCGTTGACGGCAACGTTGCTACCCTTACTTTCGACCCCGCTATCGAAGTAATAGGTGATGTCAAGATGCTTTTCCCCGCAGGTACATTCACAATCAATGACCGTCGCGGCAACACTATCGCTTCGGAAGAGATGACCTACAATTGCGAGATTACCGGTCCCGCTCCCGAGATGCCTTACACACTGGCTCCCGCTCCCGGCGAATACAAGGTTTATCCGACAGTTTACCTCACTTACGAGAATGCAACCGCTATCCAGGTTCCCGAAGGCGCTACTGCAACTCTGACCGTAGGCAGCGCGGGCACTTTCACTCTCGATATCGTGGCTACCGGCGCCAACAAGGTATCTTTCGTTCCCCGCGAAGACATTTCTCTTTATGTAAGCCAGTATACCGCCTACACTCTCAACGTCGACAAGGGCAGCTATTTCGTTACCATAGATGGCAAGAGATGGGGCAATCAGGCTATCGAGATTACAGATTACAAGGTGGCTCCCAAGACAATCGACTTCACCGTATCTCCCGCACAGGGCAACTATCCTGACGGCAGCATGTTCGAGACCGTGGTTCTGACCGTGAACGATGAAGGCACACTGACCAAGGACTCCATGAAGAGTGCGAAACTATACCTGGTGGCTGAAGACGGCACCCGTACTCAGGTTGGCAACTACTCAGGCTTCAAGACCAAAGTAGAAGGCAACACGGTTGTGCTGACCATAGCTTCGATGCCCGAATCTTTCGAAGACGGCGACTATCAGCTCGAACTTCCCCAGGGCCTCTTCAAGTGTCTCTTCCCCGGCACTTCATCTCCTGTTACCTCGCCCAAGACCATCTATTACTACACCATCGGCGAACCTAAACCCGCTCCCGAGCAGAAGTACACTCTCGCTCCCGAAGCCGGTACTTACCAGGTTTATCCCGACGTTGTAGTTACCTACACCGATGCAGCCGAAGTTCAGGTTCCCGCCGGCGCGACCGCTACTCTCAAGGTAGGCGACAAGGCCGAATTCACCCTCGACATCATACCTACCGAGAACAGCATCAAGATTGTTCCCCGTCAGGACATCAAGATCTACTTCAACGACTATACAACATATTCTCTTGAAGTAGCCGAAGGTACATTCAGTGTTGTGCTCGAAGGTCGTCCTTGGCCCAACACCGCTCTTTCTATCACCGATTACAAGGTTTCGGCTCCCGTTATCGAGTTCACCGTAGACCCCGAAGAAGGAACTTACCCCGATGCCCAGATCTTCGCTTCGTTCACCATCACTATTCCCGAAGACTGCACTATCAGCAAGAACACCATGAAGACAGCCAACCTCTACAAGGTAGCTGAAGATGGCTCAAAAGAGCAGATAGGCAAGTACTCCGGCTTCAAGAACAAGGTTGAGGGCAGCTCTCTGGTCAACCCCATCACTGAACTTCCCGCCGACATGGCCGACGGCGATTATCAGATTGAGATACCGAAAGGCTTCTTCAAAGTTCTTATGCCCGGCCAGACCACTCCGATAGAGAACTCGGTAATAACCCTCAACTACACTATCAAGCAGGGTACGGTTGTGAAGACTCTTGTCGAGAACGGTGCTGAATTCGAGGTTTACACCATCCAGGGTGTCCGTCTCGGAAAGAAAGACCTGAAAGAACTTCCCGCAGGTCTCTATATCGTAAACGGCAAGAAGCATATCGTACGCTAACATAAACGATGTCTGAGGGCTTTATTGGGGCCGTCCCGATAAAGTACTCACAAGACTACTATAAGAAAGGCAGAGGCGCATAAAATCGCCTCTGCCTTTCTCTTTCCTTCTCCCTCTCCCCTTCTCTCTCCCCTCTTCCTTCCCTCTTCCTTCTCTTCCCTCTTCCTCTCTCCACTACTACCCCCCTCCTCTTTCACCCGGAGACAGACCCGATCCTCGCCTCCTTGGCTCTTTATACCGTGCGATCAAATTATACGGTGCGATCAAAAGCGCCTATGAAAGGCGCCTCTTTCTCTCTCTCCGTCGGGTGCTCGCTTAGCGAAGCGGCGAGCTGAAAGAAACCAACCCGAAAGCGGAACCCTATCCGAAAAGGGGAAGACCAAACCGGAAGAATATACAAAAAAACAGGTGCCCCGGAAAGAACGCCTGTTTTCTTTATATCTTGCAGAGTGGATTACTCTTTGTATTTTTTCAGGATGAGAGCGGCGTTATGGCCACCGAATCCGAAAGTGTTGCTGAGCACGGTATTGATTTCGCGCTTCTTGGCTTTGTTGAATGTAAAGTCGAGATTGTAATCGAGGTCCGGATCCTCATCGCCATCCTCATGATTGATGGTTGGCGGAACGATACCGTCGTTGATAGCCTTGATACTGAACAGGGCCTCGATGGCACCGGCGGCACCGAGAAGGTGTCCGGTCATTGACTTAGTGGAACTAAGGCTGACCTTATATGCATGATCGCCGAACACCTGTTTGATGGCGAGGACCTCGCCACGGTCGCCAACGGGAGTCGATGTACCGTGCATGTTGATGTAGTCGATATCCTCGGGCTTCATTCCGGCATCCTTGAGTGCGTTTTCCATCACGATACGCGCGCCCAGACCTTCGGGATGGGTTGCGGTGATGTGGTAAGCGTCGGCGCTGAGACCTCCGCCTGCAACTTCGGCATAGATGTGGGCACCGCGTGCTTTTGCATGCTCAAGCTCTTCAAGAACAAGAGCGGCAGCACCTTCGCCGATAACGAAACCGTCGCGCGAGCCGCTGAAAGGACGGGATGCGCCCTTGGGGTCATCGTTGCGGGTTGAAAGGGCCTTCATTGAATTGAAACCGCCTACTCCGGCAGGGAATACGGCAGCCTCTGCGCCACCGGCTACAATCGCGTCGGCCATACCGAGACGTATGTAGTTGAAAGCATCTATGAGGGCATTGTTGCTCGATGCGCAGGCCGAAACGGTAGCGAAGTTGGGACCGCGGAAGCCATGGTCTATCGAGATATGGCCGGCAGCTATGTCGGCAATCATTTTAGGTATGAAGAAGGGGTTGTATTTGGGACCCTGTTCTTCGCCGTGAAGTGCGAAATAACCGGCTTCTTCTTCAAAAGTGTGAAGGCCACCGATACCGGCAGCGAAGATAACGCCTACGCGGTTCTTATCGACACCTTCGCCCTCCAGCCCGGCATCCTCAATAGCCTGGTCGGCTGCAACGAGGGCGTACATGGCATAAAGGTCGAGCGTACGGGCCTTTTTGCGGTCGAAGTGAGCTGCGGGATCAAAATCTTTTACCTCGCAGGCAAACTGCGTTTTGAATTTAGAAGCGTCGAAATGGGTGATGGGGGCGGCGCCGCTTACGCCATTCTTGGCGTTTTCCCATGTGGTCTTGACATCGTTGCCAAGGGGAGTGAGGGCACCGAGTCCGGTCACTACTACTCTTTTCAATTCCATTTAATGACGGATTGGAGGTTAGCAATTTTATTCGAGCACGGCATTTCATGAAGCCAGCTCTGTCTTTCACACACTTTTCCGGAGCCCTGTTGCCGTTTTGCAACAGGGAGCCGGAAAGTATATGATTCTTATTGTCCGGAATCTCCGGAAAGCCTTTCTTACTTGTGAGACTCGATGTAAGAAATAGCGTCGCCGACGGTGGTGATCTTCTCTGCGTCCTCGTCGGGGATAGTGATGCCGAATTCCTTTTCGAATTCCATGATCAGCTCTACGGTGTCGAGCGAGTCGGCGCCAAGATCCTTGCTGAATTCTGCTGTGGGGGTTACTTCAGCTTCGTCTACAGTGAGTTTGTCTACGATGATGTCTTTGACTTTCTGTTCGATATCAGACATAATAGTTTTGAATTTTGGAGGGCCGGAGACTCAAAGCCGTTTACCGACTTCTCCAGGTGAATGAATATTTCTTATTTTCAAGACTGCAAAGTAAACAATTAATTTTCATTTAACGAAATATTTCACAATTATTTGCACAGAAAAGTTGAACTTGTGCACTTCCTTGTTGTTTTTCAATACCTGTTTCACACCTGTTTATATCTTTTTCCCGGCTGGTACAGAGTGAATGGAAACGGACTCCGGAGCGCTTTGCTCCGAAGTCCGTTTCTATGTTATGTAGGTTTGTCTGTTTCTTTTCAGACTGTCCAGGTCTCAGTTGTCTTCAGGATCATATCGCGCAGCGAGTTGAATCCTTTCTTAGACTTTACCTCTTCAACCTGAGCCTCAACATCGGTCTCGTAGGTAGGTGCCTCCACATCGCGTATAACGCCTATGGCGAGCGGCAGTTCGTGGCCGTCCATCATAGCGAGCTGCTGGTGCAGGAAGTTGGCCTGCATGTGGGCATCGTGTACCAGTACGTCGTCGAGCGTATAACCATCCTGGCCTACGACCACAGCCTTAAGGCCGAAGCCGTCTTGAACCAGACCTTTCTCCATGTTCTTGCCGAAGAGCATTTTCTCGCCATGGCGAAGGTGGATTGTGTGGTCGTCACGATATTCCTTGTCGCTCATATAAGAATGAACGCCGTTGTTGAATATAACGCAGTTCTGCAGTATCTCGACAACGCTGGCGCCTTTATGGCGGGCAGCGGCAACCATTACTTCCTTACTGGTGTCAAGGGCGATATCGAAACTGCGGGCAAAGAACTGACCGCGGGCTCCGAAACATAACTCGGCTGGAATAAATGGATCTTCAGTCGTGCCGTAAGGAGATGATTTGGTTACCGACCCACGGGCCGAGGTTGGAGAATACTGTCCTTTGGTAAGGCCATATATCTTGTTGTTGAACAGCAGTATGTTCAGATCTATGTTACGGCGCACCGCGTGTATGAAGTGGTTGCCGCCTATGGCAAGGCCGTCGCCGTCGCCGGATACCTGCCATACCGTCAGGTCCGGACGCGCGGTCTTGACTCCGGTAGCGATGGCGGCCGCACGGCCGTGGATGGTATGCATGCCGTATGTGTTCATGTAATACGGCAGACGCGAACTGCATCCTATGCCGGATACAACCACGGTGTTTTCAGGCGCTATGCCAATTTCCGCCATGGCCTTGTGCAACACGTTCAATATGGCGTGGTCTCCGCATCCGGGACACCAGCGCACACTCTGCTGGCTTTTGAAGTCGGCGGGCGCGTAGGTTGTGTTCTTATTGTTTTCCATGGCTTAACTGTTGGCTATATGGGTCTTTACACCATCTACTATTTCTTTTACCATGAAGGGCTGGCCTTCTATTTTGTTTATGCGCAATATCTCTTTGCCGGGCAAGTGCATCTGCAGATAATCAGCAAACATGCCGGTGTTGAGCTCGGCGACTATTATGCGCTTGTATTTCGAGAGTTCTTCAACAGCGTTCTTTGGAAGCGGGTTGATGTATCTGAACTGCGCGAAAGCAACGGGGATACCGTTCCGGTTCAATTCTTCGGCTGCGGTAAAGAGATGGCCGTAAGTGCCTCCCCAGCCTACCAGGATTGTGTCGGCCTCTGTGTCGCCGCCAATCTGCAGGTCGGGTATATCGTTAGCGATACGGGCTATCTTCTCGCGACGGATCTTGACCATCTCTTCATGGTTCCGTCCATCGGTCGAGATTGCGCCGGTCTTCATATCTTTTTCAAGACCGCCTACACGATGCATGCCACCCTCAAGGCCGGGGACAGCCCAGTAACGAGATAGAGTCTCGCCGTCACGCTGGAAGGGCTTCCAACCATGCTCTATCATTTCGGGAGTCACATAACGGGGATGTATCTCGGGGAACTCGTCGTTTTCGGGAATGCGCCATGCCGACGATCCGTTGGCGATGAAGGCATCGGTAAGCAGAATGACCGGAGTCATATGTTCAATCGCTATCCGGGCAGCCTCGAAAGCCATTGTGAAGCAGTCGGTGGGGCTGCTTGCCGCCAGTACGCATATCGGAGACTCGCCGTTACGGCCATAAAGGGCCTGCATGAGGTCGGTCTGTTCGGTCTTGGTGGGAAGTCCGGTAGAGGGGCCGCCACGTTGAACATCTACTATTACAAGCGGAAGCTCCATCATGACTGCCAGACCTATTCCTTCGCTCTTAAGGGCGAGGCCGGGGCCGGAAGTGGTAGTTACCGCCAGATGACCGGCATAGCTGGCTCCTATGGCGGAGCATACGCCGGCAATCTCGTCTTCCATCTGGCATGCCTTCACTCCAAGATCCTTGCGCTTGGCAAGTTCGTGAAGGATATCGGTGGCCGGGGTGATGGGATATGATCCGAGGAACAGCGGACGTCCGCTCTTTTCGGAGGCCATTATGAGACCCCAGGCGGTAGCGGTATTGCCGTTGACGTCGGTATATGTTCCGGGACGTGTGTCCATAGTCTCGATGCGGTATGTAGGCATCGAGGAGTGGGTATTGTGGCCGTAATCCCATCCTGCCTGTATGACCTTGGCGTTGGCTTCGTATACAGCGGGCTTCTTGGCGAACTTGCTCTGCAGTTTACGCAATACGCTTTCAAGCGGACGGTCGAACAACCAGCAGAGAAGGCCGAGCGCAAGCATGTTCTTACACTTCAGAATTGCTTTAGGGTCCATGCCGGTACCGTCGAGGGTGGCATGAAGCAGAGTGGTCATTGGCACACCCATAACGCGCTTCGGGTCTATTCCCAACTCGGCAATGGGATCGCTTGTCGCAAACTCGGCTTTCTTAAGGTCGGCCGGTCGGAACGTGTCGGTGTCGCAGACAATTATTCCATCGGGCTTGAGATACTTAAGGTTTGTCTTAAGGGCTGCGGGGTTCATGGCGACCAGCACATCGGCCTGGTCTCCGGGGGTGTGTACTCCACATCCGATATGGACCTGGAAACCGGATACGCCACTGAGGCTCCCCTGCGGAGCACGGATTTCAGCCGGATAGTCCGGGAAAGTGGAAATCTGGTTTCCCTCTCCGGCCGAGACGTTGGAGAAGATGTTGCCGGCAAGCTGCATTCCGTCGCCGCTGTCACCGGAGAATCTTACAACCACACGGTCAAGTGTCTTCACGTTAGTGTCTTGCACCATAGATTAAAGGTTTTCGTTGGTTTCTGTTCTCTCTTTCAGCGCAAGTAAGTGTTCAAATTTACTTACTGAAAAAAAAGATACATAAACCGGTGTTGGTAGTAGTATGAAATATGACCGCTAAATTAATACTTTTTTCTACATTACAACCCCGACATTCATAATTTTTTGAATGCCGGGGTTGCTTTTTGTATTTTTATACTCTAATTCCCTTCTCGAACTATGTCGCAAAGAGGATCGGGAAGGGTTTATCTCACCAAAATTTTCTTACCCGCGTGTATGTAGAGTCCTGGCGAGAGATTTTCGGGATTCACGCGACGGCCCGTAAGATCGAACCATGCCTCGTCGACAATCACCTCTTCGATAACGTCTATGCCTGTAGTCTCGACCTTGCGGTACAGGAATACGCTCTGCTGGTTGCTGGTGTAGGTGGTAAAGCGCGGCGATGATGCGTTGTACTGCAGGGTGCCCGCTCCGCCGAACGACAGTTTTGTCTCTTCGCTACCCGGAGTTATGGTTACCGTGGTGCCGGTACTTTCAAGTGTGGTGGTCTTGGCTGTGGTGGAAGTCAGATAGCCGTGGCTATCACCGTTTCCGTCATAAACGTGCATCTGCCAACCGCCTCCGGCTGACTCAAGACGTACTATGGCCACATCGCTGCCGATAGTCGATATAACGCCGGCGGCGGATACCTCTACAGCATCTTCGGCACGGCTTATAGCCTTGTCGTTTACGAGAGTGTAGCCCATAGGCACATTGTCTTTCACAGATACCACGATGTAGTCGAATCCTTCGGCCAGCATGCCAGTGCCCGTTACACGACTCCATTCACCTTCGACACCGGGACCGGGACCGGGTTCGGGATCAGGGTCTGGGTCTGGGTCAGGACCGGGACCCGGATCGGGATTCTCGCCCTGCTGGGAGGCGTAGAAGGCCACATCGGTCTTCGAGCCCCAGATATATTCGGCCAGTTCGGGGAAGTCTATAAAGGGATTGCGGTTGTGCTGTATACCGTAGATGGCTTCGTTGCGGGCTATCTCCTTTTCATCCACAGGATCGTTCTTCGCCCATTCCAGGAGCATGGTGTATGCCCAGGGACGAAGCGAAGGGTAAGATGAGCCGTCGTACATGAAGTTGCGGTCGCTGCGGTTGTCCCACGAAATATCGTCGTATACAGTGAACATGTAGAAGAACACACGGGCGAAGTCGCCTTTATATTGATCTGCCGGCTCATAAACGTTAGTAGCCCCGTAACATGTGCCGCTTTTGGGATGCCCTACGGTAGTGATACCGTTGCTCCAGCTTGAGTCTTCCACTATTCCGAGAGGAAAGTTCGACTTACGGTTATTGGCCGTAGCGTCCGAAGGGTTCAGGTGAAACAGGTCCTTGTAGGCATCGTTCTTAGTGCCACCCCACCATGAATTGGCCACCGAATGCTCGATGTTCATGCCGGGATGTCCGTTGGATACCTTCACATTATTGTTGGAATACATATCCCACCAGCAAAGGTTGCCGCCGACCATGCGCGTATCGGTCTTGCGGAATGCTTCCCAGGTGTCATCGCCGTATGATATCACGGTATGTTTGCGTGCCGAGCTCTTGGCGGCCGCCTTGAGGTCGGCTTTCTTCTTTCCCTCCATTGCGGAATAATATCCGCTCGGGATGGCTCCCCAGCAAACGAAAGCAATGCTGAGAGCCATAAGGGTCATAAGGTTTTTCTTCATATATATGTTAGTTAAGTTCTATCTTATATCAGTCTAATGCCGGGGTGAGTTTCATGGGCTTGGCCATGCCTTCACCTTTCACTATCAGAATTGTGCCGGAAGGCATATCGAGATACTCGCCGTTGCGGTAGCGTCTTGAAGAGAGCGATATGCCGTTTATGTCAAAGATTGTTATCTCGACCTCGTCAAGATTCGTTACCACACGGTATGCGCCACGGTCGGCGACAATGCCGGTAGACGACGGGAGTCCGTTCGCGGCCACGCCGCTGTCCGCAGCCACTATTATGCTGTTGGATGCTTCCGAGCGGTAGCCAAGACGCACGCTGCTTACGGTGTAGCTTTCCATTACCGACGGGTCTCGTCCATCTATTCTCAGCGAGTTGGTATCTGACTCGATCAAGTCGCCCTCTTCTCCATCCTGCAGATAGCGCACACGGTTTACCTCATAATAGTCCACGACTTCGGGAGCCGCGGTCCAGTTGGCCACATATCCGGTTTCGGTTACCTCGGTGGCATCGGTGGCGGTAAGGCGGGTAAGTACCGGCACTTCGCATCCCTCGGCCTCGAAAACCACGGCTATGCTCTGGCCGTCGGGCAGACCGCCGTCATAAATCACGGCCGCCGCCTTATGCTTCCCTACAGTGGTGGGCGTATACAGTATCTCAAGACGATACAGTCCCGAGCCGTTGAGCTGTATCGGGGTTATCGTCGTTGTGGCAAGGGTAAACATCTTGCGGTCAACGCCACTCAGGCTAATAGTGAGGGGTGCGGTAAGGTTTCCTCCCCGAATCTCAAGTTCACGGCTTATGGTGCTACCTACGGCAGCCTGACCGAAATCAAGGGCCTCGCCATTGACCGGAGCGGTTATCTCGGGGTCTCCGGTAAGCGGTGGCGTAACCTGTCCACCCTGGTCAGCTATCCGGAACACCTCTTTGGTGCGCGTGCCCCAGATATATTCGGCCAGTTCGGGAAAGTCTATGAAGGGATTACGGTTGCCCTGCTGGGTCTCCACTCCATTATTGCGGTCTATCTCTTTCTGGCTGACCGGGTCTTTACGGGCCCACTGCAACAGCATCTCGTATGCCCAGGGGCGCAGCGTAGGATATGACGAGTTGGCGTTGAACATGTAGTTTATCACCCAGGGAAGATCATCGTAAACCGTAGCCATATAGAAAATGGTACGGGCGAAGTCGCCTTTGTATTGGTCTGCCGGTTCGAAAACCAGTCCGCAGCCTCCGCCGAAGCCCGACATAGGTCGCCCTACCTTGGTAATGCCGTTATCGAAAGTTGTCTCGGCACATTCCCCGAAAGGATAGTTGCTCTTGGCCTGGTTTGCCGATGCATCTGATGGATAAAGGTTCCACATGTCGGTGTAGGCGGGGGTATATTCCACGTCGCCGGCTTTTTTCCACCACGACTTGGGGATGGAGTGCTCACGCTGCATCTTATTGGCCGAGAAACTGGAGTTACCACTCTGGTTGCCGCGTATCAGATAAATCTGGTCGCTGTACATCTCCCACCAGCGGCGGTCGCCGTTATAACGGTCGGGATAGAGGTCAGTGTATATCCAGTTGCCCGGCAGACCGTAATAGTCGAGACGGGTATGTTTCTGCACACAGGACTTGGCCGCGCTCTTAAGCGCCTCTTTGCTCTTTCCGTCCATGGCATCGTAATACCCTTTCTTATATTCGGCATCGACTGTAAAGGCCAAGAAACAAAAAACGGCAGTCAGCACCAGTCCGGACAACGATTGTTTGTAGAAATTGTTTTTCATCTATCGACGGTGAGGCGCCGTCCGGCCCTTGAGGGGGACCTGACGACGCCTCTGTTTAAGAAAATCAATATTTGTAGTTGTTGATCGTAGTTACAGCCGCGCGGTTCAGATATGTGCCTAACAGACCTTCGACCTTGAAGTATTTGCCGAACAATGCCGGATTGTTCTTCAATCCGAGTTCCGTGCGCTTGGTCTTTGTATTCACTACGATACAGAGCGAGGGATCGGTGCAGTCTGCCGTAGGCCCGAGAACTATGTTCTGGTTGCCGTAGTCAGCCGACGCATCGGGAAGTTCGAAATGAACGGCACCCTCGGCGTTGAAGTCGGGACCCGATACGTAACCTACCACGTATCCGCCCACCCATGCGGTGGAGGCTTCCTCGTAGTTGTTGATCACATAGTTACAGGTATACGGAAGGTCTTCCACTCCAAGACCATCGGGCGCGTCGATTTCAAACCCTTCTATCGAGAAGTCGGCATATGTTCCGGGAGATTCCACGATACCGTGTATACCGAGGTATGTGGAGAACGTACCGTTCACCTTCATCTTATGTCCGAGAACCGTGGGATTGTCCACGAGATTGGCGTGAGAACGCAGACGCGAACCCTGAGGCAGTTCAAGCACCACGCTCTTGGTTACATCCTTGCAGTCGGAGGTTGGAGCCAACAGCAGGTTACCCTCGAACAGGAACCCTTCGTTGCCGAATATCACATCATCGTTGGAGGTTATCTTGCTGACACCTATTTTGGATGCGCCGACGATATAACCTTCGGCCCAACCGCTAACGCCGTTGTTGTCCATCTTGAGCACTTCCTCGATCGTGTAGGGGTCCTCGCGTTTGCCTTTCGAACCGAACATCACATCTTCGGTAGAGCGGAGCAACAGCTGCCATGTGCCGCTGTAATAGCTGAGGATACCGCGTACGGTACCTTCTCCTTCGGGAAGCGTCTGCTGATAGAAGGAGCTGTAGCCGGAGTTGCGCACCACGATAGTGTTGCCGAACTGATCCACGAGGTCGCGGTTCACCGTCTCCTGGTAGGGGGCGTAGGTCTCCTTGCCGGCATTCTTGAAGTGAACGTTGTGGAATTCCACCAACTGCCCCATTATGTTGCGCTGTTCCTCGCTGCCGGCGGCCAGACCGTTGACGGCATCGATGGTGGCCACGATGCAATAGGGATTAGCCGAGGGATATGATTCTCCCGAGGTGTTCAGCTTCACATATTTGAAGTTGTCGTTCGGAAGACCGTTCAGCTGGGAATGCTCCTTGAAACGGGGATAAAGCATACGACCCGGCTGGGGTGTGCCGCCGCTTTCGTAATAGTCGCCTATCTGCTGCATCTCGCCATACTGGCCTATGTAAAGGCCGGTGAGGTCTACGATCACCTCCTGCCCCACGGGATAGATATTGTAGAGCGAAGCGCGACTTATCGAGAAAGGCAATGCCGACGTGGCGTCCTGAATCACCATTGTCTGGTAAATGTTGCCGGTGGCGTCGCTCGATACCACACGGCCCTTCACTATATAGTGGGAACCATCACTTTGGGTACCTATCTTGCCTACTGTCGTAACATCGGCGAAGGCCGCCTTAAGGTCGGCTATGGTCGTATTGGCTTCCATTGTGGCCACCGGTACCTTCAGATCCGGAGCGTCGATATCCGCCTGGCATCCTGCCAGCAGTCCCGAAACGGCTATAAGGGCGGCTGCCATATATTTCATTTTCATATCTTAAATGTCTTTTACCGATTGTTATTTTACCTTTATGTAAAGGGAGGGATAAGAATGGGTGTTGCCGATGGTTCTGTAAAGGCCATAAGATGAGTATTCGGAGTCGAACATCATCTGCTGGCCGTTGCTCTTGGCCTTTATCGTGTATTCACCGGGAACCTCGCTTCTCGGCTCGACCGTGAACAGACAGGCTGGAAGCGTGGGGTTGTCGGTGGTGTGGAAAGCGATATCGGTTCCGTCTGTACAGAGATAAAGACCGTTAGCCTGTTTGATTCTGTAGGCTCCATCTTCGGCAGCCTCGAAATAGAAACCGTTCTTGTTTATGTTTTTCACCGCTATCGAACCGCCGCTTACCGTTATCTCGGTTGTTCCGAGATAGCTTCTCTCAGCGTCGAAGACTCTGGCGGCTTTGCCGCTGCTTACTATCATATACCATTTGTCGGCCTCGAAGGTATCGGCGAGCTTGAACACTCCGGGCACTGCCGGCGGTATATATTTACCCTGGGGCCCCCAGTTGTAGGCCGAGGTGTTTTTAACCGCATATACACCGAAGTATTTTATATTTGTCTCGCCCATTATGCTGAGCTGCTTGCCGAGGTTACCGGGATTGTCACCGAGGTTGATGGCGGGACGCGGATCTGTGTCGTAAACGAGCTGAACCGGAGTGCAGTGTTCCCAACGGGTGTCTTCGGTAACGTTGCCCGAATCATCTTTCTTTACGAAATTATCCTCAAGCTCTTTTGGAGTATAGTCGGAGATAAGCACGTTGCTCTTTACCGACGAAGGAGCGGTAAACATAGCGGTCTCCTGTTTCAGGGTAGCGCCGAGGTCAGAGTTTACCCAACCCACTATGTAGCCGGTAACCCATACGTTGTCGGTCATGCCCGTAGGCTTGGTTCCTATGCGGGCTTGATAGGAAGTAAGAGGTATTTCCCATGTGCCCTTTCCAATCTCCCCTTCCTGATTGTAAAGGCCTTCGGGAAGCGGCATCGGAGGTACGGCCTGGTCTCCCTCGCAGGAGGTGAGCATCGGCATGGCCAGCGCTAAGGCCGCGAGAGATGCGAAAAATCTTATATGCTTTTTCATTGTCTGTTTTCCTTTTGTATCAGAAACGTATTCCAAGATTCACAAACACACGGATGCCCTGGGCATAGGTGTATTTGTTGGGATACTTGTCCACGTCGAATGTTTTGTAGTCTATCTTACCTTCCTGATAGCCGCTCATCTGGATATTGCGGTTGTTCAAGAAGTTATTGGCGCTTACGTTCAGGTTTACCGAACCGAACTTGGTGTACCACACCTTGCCTACCGACGCATTCATATAGAAAGCGTTGTTCAGACGTTCCTGGTGCATGAATTTGGCGCGTTCTTCCTCGTACTGCTCTACCGATGTGCAACGCATCCAGAGGTCGGGCATCTCTTCGTGGCGGGTATAAGCCAGATCCACGTAGTTATGACCGAGCCAGTTTGCGTTTACTTCGAAGAACCACATGTTGATGTTATACTTCAGGGCCAGAGAACCGGCGAGCTGAGGCGTGCATCCTATATAGTAGTTCTTGATGTAAGTGCGGCGGTAGATATCGGCTTCGGCGCCGTTCTCGTAGTTGCGGACACCTATGGGGTTGTTCTTATACTGCGAACGCGAAAGCAGACCTGCGCCCGAGATGCTGAGTCCCTTCCATATCTTGTATTCGAGACCTATCTCTATACCCTTCTGTTCCGTTTCCAGACCGGAGATGGTATAGTTCATCATGGCCTGCTGTTCGTAGTCGTAGAATCCGGTGTGGCGTATGCCGTCGAACACGTGGGAGTAGTATGCGGTTACCGAACCACGGAAGTTGCTGTAGTTCCAATTGTAGGAGATGTCGCCGCCGATATATTTCTCGGTGGTCATGCCTTCCACGGTATTGTCTTTGGTGCGGGCCGATACGTAAGCGTCATAGGGACGGGGCGAACGCGAGCCGCCTGCGGCATGGGCCACGATGAAGTTACGGCCGTTTATCTTATATGTTATGCCGGCCTTCACGGCGAAGTTACCGAAAGTGTGGCGCTCGCCGTTACCGTATGAGTTTTCGGGCGCACGGCCGTTCTGCATGTTACCGTGTCGCTGGAACGAGTTTACCATTCCCTCCACGCCCCAGTAGGCGTCAATATGGCGGGTTACGAGCTGGTTCTGCGCCCAGATGCGTGCCGATGTATGGCGTATGTTGTAGTCGTAGCCGAACACGTCTCCCTCGGTAACCTTGCGGTTGGGGTTGCGCATGTCGTTCTGGAGTATCTCCTGGTTTCCGGCGAAGTCTCGCTCCGAGAAGTTGTCGACGTCGCGCCAGAACTCACCGCCGAGGAGGTCGCGCACGGTCTTGTAGTAGTGGCCGTCGGTATGGTTGAAGCTAACACCGCCCTGCAGGGTGAATTTTTCCGAAAGACGGTGATTGAGCGTGGAACCGAACATGTAGCTCGCGAAATTGGAATGACGGTTCTCGAGCATGTAGGTAGACTGGCCCACCAGCGACGGATCGCGGTCATACTGCTGACGGTTCAGAAGGTTGGTCTGGTACATCTGGTCCCACTGTATCTGACGGAAATCGGGATCGTTTTCCCAGAGGTCGGTCATATAGTCGAACTGCACCATCTGAGCGTTGTAAAGGTCGCTGCCGACGGGTGCCGTGGGTTTGTAGTATGAGGGTAGGTTGCGGTAATAGTCGGGACGGGGGTCGTAAGCCTGATACCAGTTCAGAGCCGAACGGTTATAGGCGTTGTGGCGGAATCCGAAAGCGGTGTTGAGGGTTGTACCGGCCTGAGGCTTCCATAGCCAGCTCAGAACCACGCTCGGGTCGAAGGACTCGGTGATGCGGTCCGAGAGTTTCTTGCCGTTCAGCCATCCCCAAGATGGGTTGTAGAGGTTCGAGCCGGCCAGACGGTATGCTTCTTCGGTAGTGGCCTTGGATGTGGCGCGCTGCGAGGGGGCACCCCATGTCGACAGGTTCAGGCTGTGCTGCGGGTTGAACACTTTCTGCACTGAGAGAGCATAGCCGAAGGAGTTGTAGAAGGTACCTTCGATTATACCTTCGGGAGCGTAGCGGCCTATGATCGAAGCCGAGAACGCCCATCCCTTGGAGTTAAGCCCCGTGTTGTATTGCAGCATGGCCCTCATCATATAGTTGGAGTTGGTATAGCTGAGATTGCCGCGGAAGCCGGGAGCATATTCCGATGCGTAGGTGGTTATGTTGCTGGTGCCGGCCAATGTGCCGAAACCGTAAGATGTTACGTCGGAACCTATCGACACCTCCTTGGAGCGGAAAGCCGACGAGGTCATGCCGCCAAGAGAGCTGTAGGAGAACTGTCCGCGCAGGGGGTCGCTGAAGTTCAGTCCGTCGATATAGGTCGTCTGCCAGCTGTTGTCGAGACCACGGGTTTTGGTATATACGGTAGAGAAGTTGTAGTTCGACATCTGGTAATAGATGTCGTCGGAAGCACCCTGGATGGTACCTACGTTCTGCGACAGTCCTTCATCTTCCATTATCTCCTCTTCGTCGAAGATGAATTCGGCCGAGTTAAGAAGGTCGCCGTCGTAACCCGAAACGGTAAGCGACAGCTTTCCGAGGTCTGCCACACGGTTAGCTTTCAGATTTATATCTTTGAAAAAATCTTCGTAACCGAATGCGATAATCTTCAGTATATCGGCGCCGGGAGCGGCATCGGTTATCTCAAACTGGCCACTCTCGTCGGTCAGGGCGAATAATCCCTGGTCTGCGACAAGTACGTTTGCGTTGGCCACCGGCTGTCCGGTCTCGGCATCCACTACGGTTCCACGCACACCGGTATCGGCCAGGGCTGGAGTCGCGACGGCGCTTACTGCCAGGATTGTAGCGAATAATCTATTCATATCTTTATAAAATCTTTTTCAGGAATATCTCTGTCGGGAAGTGGTCGGAATAACCGTTGGTCCAGGCTCCGCCCGAGAATGTTCTGTGCGGATACCCTTTGTATTGCCCGCTCTGCTGTTTCAAAAATTCCTTGTTCAGGACTTCCGCGCCGATGAATTCAAGACCGCATGATCCGTCTACAAGATTGGAGTTGATTATAATCTGGTCGAAAAGGTCCCAGGCACCGCGATAGATGTAGGAGCCTATGCCGTCGTCGAGCTTTTTCCAGAAAGGATTGTAAAAGCCGAGCGGAGCCACGTCCTTCGCGTTTTTCACAGCCCCGAGCACCTTGCTGCAACTTGGGTCGGAGGGGTCGTCGTTAAGGTCGCCCATGACTATTATACCCATGTTGGGGTCCTGCGCGAGAAGCGAGTCTGCTATATGACGGCTCAACGATGCCGCAGCCTCGCGCAGCCAGCTGCTCTGCTCGGTGCCGCCGCGACGCGAGGGCCAGTGATTTACGATCACAGCCACACGCGAACCGGCCAACAGACCTGTTACGCACATTTGGTCTCGGGTGCGGAAGTCGGGAAGCTCAGGAATGCAAAGCGTATGGTTGGTTACGTTTATTACCTTGAACAGACGGGGGTTGTAGAGCAGGCTCACATCTACGCCACGACGATCGGGGCTGTCATGGTGAACTACCTGCAAGTTCCATTTTTTGATGGGGTCGGCCTTTACCAGGTCGTCGAGCACGCTTTTGTTCTCTATCTCGCTCACGCCTATGATCGCCGGCCCCGCGGGTGTGGTCTTCGTGGTCATCTGCGAGATAGCATACGCCATGTTGTTGATCTTGGAGCGGTACTTGTGGCCGTCCCATTTGCGATCTCCCTTGGGCGAGAATTCCAGATCGTACTTGCCGTTGTTGTTGATGGTATCGAACAGGTTCTCGAGGTTATAGAAGGCCACGCCGAGCGTCATTGCCTTACGCTGGGCGGAAAGGGTGAATGCGCCTCCCAGAGCCATAATCAGGCAGAGCGAGAGTGCCAGAATACGTTTCGATGATGTCATAAAGAGTATGTTTGGTTCAGGTAGAAATTGTCCGAAGCTCTTGCTGTTTCGCAAAAGCCCCGGACATCATACCGTTAGAAATATTTCACCTGTTCTCCTACGAGGTCGCTCAGCACGGCGTTGGCCAGACTGCTGGCACCGATACGGAAGTAGTCCTGATTGAGCCATTCGTCACCAAGCACCTCTTTCACCACCGCATAGTAGTTCAGAGCGTCGGCTGTGGTACGTATGCCGCCCGCGCACTTGAAGCCCACCTTACGGCCGGTCTTCTCGTAATATTCCTTGATGCACTTGCACATCACATATGCGGCCTCGACCGATGCGCCGGGGTACTCTTTGCCGGTGGAGGTCTTCAGGAAGTCGGCCCCGCTGTAGAGCGAGAGTATCGAGGCCCGTCTTATATGCTCGGCAGTCTTCAGGGCGCCGTTCTCGATTATGACTTTCATGCGGGCGTCGCGGCAAGCATGTTTCTGCTCCTGGAGTTCGTCAGCCAAATCTTCGAAATTCTCGTCGAGATAAAGGCCGACGGGGAAAACGATGTCCACCTCGTTGGCACCGTTGGCCACGGCGAGGCTGATATCGGCTATCTTGACCTCAAGATAGGTCTGGCTCGACGGGAAGCAGCCGGCCACGACAGCGATGTCGACTCCGGGAACGTCGAGCGTGTTTTTCACCACGTCGGCGAAATTGGAATAGACGCAGATGGCGGCCACGTTCTTGAACTGGGGATAGTCGTTGTCGAAATCATTCACACGCTTTGTGAACGCGGCCACACGGCTCACACTGTCGGTGGTGTTGAGCGTCGTGAGGTCTATCGACGACAGCAGATATTCGTAAACCTCCTTCGATGCATACTCGGGAGCTTTCTCTATTATCTTCTTCACTTCCTCGGCCACAACATTGTCATCGCCTGTAACATGGCTTGAAGCAAGCACTTCCTGATACTTATCCATTGCAATAAATATATGTTTTTCATTAGGTATGCATTCTCCCGAAAGCGTAATGACCGCGTGTAACTCTCTTGTCTGACACGGTATACACCCTACAAAAAGAAAATGCGGATTATTCTAACTTGCAAATATATATAAAAAAAACGGGCAGGGAAACAATCCGGCCCATTCTTAACGAAATATTCACAACAATCCCCCCGAAAAACAATAACCGAAACCGGCCTCACCCATTCCCTCCTTTTTTCAGTCAGCAACACCTACCATCCCTTATCCGTCAATTATCAAAACTCGAAATTTATGCGCAGACGACCGCCCAGACCACGCTCTACGATGTCGAATAATGTTCGGAGCGTGATGTTTTCTCCGTCATTCTCCACTTTGGATATATAAGTGCGTTTCTTGTCGATACGCTCGGCAAGCTGTTCTTGCGTCATGTTTAATTGCTCACGGGCACTTCGTATCATGAAACCTATGCGGAGGGCTTCAAGCTCATTTTCCAAGCGGTCGCGTTCGGGAGTTCCGACTTCCCCGTAGTATTTGGTCTTGATTTGGTCAAGAGTCTGTATATTTTTCATTGTTCTTCGTTTTTATCGTTATAGTATTCATTCATTATCCTTACAGCGCGGTCAATCTCTCTCGGTGGGGTTTTCTGTGTTTTCTTTTGAAAACCGCTGAAAAGCACTACAAGCCTGTTGCCGTCAAAACAGCAGAATATTCTGAAAATATCAGAACCGAGCTGAACACGGACTTCAAACAATCCGTTTGTGCCCTCTATGTATTTCAGGTATGAAACAGGCACACGTTCAACGGTCTCAAGAATATCAAGCACTTTGATGATCTTATCCTGAACTTTTCGGGATTGCTTTTTGAAGAAATCCTCGAAATAGTCCTTGTATGTTACGACCTCTCTGTATTTCATATCGCAAATGTAACATATAAATTACATTCTCACAAATATAACAAAAAACATCTGACTGTTGACCTAAACATAAAACCAATATCATTTTGCGTCCTTAGGGGTATGAACCACCAGAGGACGAGAACTTGTTGAAGAGCTGTTGATTTTTTGTTAACATATTTTAACACGGGGGGGGGTAAAAATTTCAGATAGTATTTATCTTTGCATAAATTAATTAACCTACATTTTTTTAATTTTTCTATTTTTATAATAATGAAAATCGTTAAATTACTTTCAGCTATTGCTATCGTCGCTTTATCGATGGCATCGTGCGGTGGAGATGATGAACCGGACAAAGTACCTAATGTTTCCTCAACAAAAACACCAACGACTGGAGGAACAACATCAGGAAGCGGGTCATCTTCATCCGACAATGAAGATATGGAAGAAATCATTAGCCGTAACACAAGTGTTTCGACTGTCTACAAAGATTTCTATTTCATAACAACCATTAGGACAAAGCTCGTGCCGGAACTCCAAAATGTTAATCGTCAATACTCTGTAGTCCATGGAGAGCCTTATAATGAGGATGGGTGCGATCTCTCAGATAATAGGAGCCTTTGCCAAGTCTCCACAAGTATAAGAAATGGTTACGAAATCACTACCTTTAAATTTCTCGCATGCACTTATTGGCTAATGAAAGGGTTTATGCACGAGCAACGGGGAGATTGGTATGAAAGACAAGAAGCCATGTCCAAACTTGAATATTTCCTACTGTTTAATGAGGAGCTTTCAATTTTAGAAGAAGGGATCACAAATAATGAAGCTGGAGACGGAGATGCTGAGCGTATCAGAGAACTCAAGGGATATCTCAGAGAAATCATGGAACCTGCATCAGGCGACTATGTTCAAAACTATTTCTTGTCAGTTGGCTACGAAGATTACAAAATAGGAGAATGGCATTATTACTAACGCAAGTTAACAAAAGCGCTTTATCACCCCTGCGGTTCGCAAACCAGCAGGGGTGAATCGTGCAGCGACGCACATTGTTGGCCATAGATTACACACTCATGGTGATTAAACCTGCGACATACCCGTGTGTTCCGGTCTCGTCAGTGCAAAGACAAAGAAAAAAAAGATCCGTGAAAATCCGTCCCAATCCGCGTTGCGAGCGCTACAGGCGCGGCGAAAAGATCCGCGTGCCTATTCCCCTCCCATCCATAAAAAACATTCATCATATAGGAAGGTCATCATGGTCTTATAGTGGTCGAATTTGACCACTTTAGAAGTAGCGCGAGTTTGCCGTCATTTGTGTTGAGCGCATCGCTGATGGCGACGGATTAGCGGATCTTTTCAATTTGTTTTTCCAGCGCATCGCACCCATGGGCGCGATGCGCTGGAAATTTATATATCATATTCCACGGGATACGCAAAGCCTTACGCTGCGCTCCAGGCTTCGCTACCCCGCGGCTATTCTCTGAACGCCTCCTCCGGGGCGTTCGTCCGGTAAATCGCTACGCAATCGTAGAGGATATTAGATTAGATAGGGGGAAGGAACGGTTATTTGCGGCGGGGGGCGATGCGGTCGGGGTTTTGCTTCAGGAAGTCGGCCCAGGATTTCGGGCCTTTGGCTATCTGCGGTTTGCCGGTTTCGTAGTAGTGGGTGAGAGCCGCCGCGAGCGCGTCGGTCGCGTCGGGAAGCGCCGGCATGCGCTCTTCGGGTATGTGGAGCAAATGCTTGAGCATGTTGGCCACCTGCTCTTTCGAGGCCTGACCGTTGCCCGTTACGCTCTGCTTGATCGTCAGCGGAGGATACTCGGTAATCGGCACGTCGCGCGACAGTGCGGCGGCCATGGCCACTCCCTGCGCCCTACCCAACTTGAGCATCGACTGCACGTTCTTGCCGAAAAAGGGGGCCTCGATAGCCAATTCGTCGGGCAGATACTGCTCTACAAGCTGCGTCACGCGGTCGTAGATACGACGCAGACGCAGATAATGGCTCTCGAACTTTGACAGCTGTATCACACCCATCACCACCACTTCAGGCGTGCGCCCGTTGACACCGAGCACACCGTACCCCATAACGTTGGTTCCGGGATCGATGCCCATTATCACTCTCTCGTAATCTTTCATCACAGTTGCTCCCTGGGGGCCAGAATAGTCGCGAACGCCATCACCTGCTCTCCGAACGCTTCCGACAGTTCCTCGCGCAATATCGGCATATTCTCCTTGCCCCACGCCCGTGCCTCGGCAAGAGTGGAGAAATCAAGCTGAACCGACAGGTTGAGCGCCTCGCGGGTATATTCCGGGTCGCTCTCGACCTCGGCGACCTCCACAAAACGGATACAGGGCGAGACAGCTCCCGAAGCGAGTTGCCGCGATATGGCGGCGGTATGCCGACGGAGCCATTCCAAAAGCCGCGCCTCAAGCGCACGCACAGTCATGAAAGATATGTTGAAAACAAACATGGGTGATAGGCGGATAAATAAAAAACGGCATGCTTATCACTAAACACGCCGCCAAAACAAAATTATGAAAAACATTCAACACTTATGCTGCGAACAGCATAGATTCATCAACAAAAGTTGAGCCTCTTGTCGGATTCGAACCAACGACCCCGAGATTACAAATCACGTGCTCTGGCCAACTGAGCTAAAGAGGCAGGCGGACGAGCTGTCTATATCGCACCGCTCTACTCGCTACCCTTGCTTCGGTCAAGATCTGGGGGATTTACAAGGAGCTGGTCGTACAGGACTCGCCCATATGTGTCTGCAAAGTTAACGCTTTATTTCAACTCTGCAAAAAAATCAGCTTATTTTTTATCCTAATTTTTCTAAAAATTATTCTTATTCTTCAAGAATATATTTATAATCAATTAGTTGCCACACATTGCAATTATCCCTTCCTGCGACGACCGCCCTTCTTGCGGTCGCGAGGCTGATTGCGTCCGTGCCCTTTATTGCTTGAAAGGGGCTTGTTAGGGTTGCCGAGGTCGTCGATCAGGGCGAAGTCAAGCTGCTTACGGTCAAGGTCGGCACGGGCAACCTGCACTTTCACCTTGTCGCCGAGAGTATAGGTGTTGTGGTGCTTGCGCCCCACAAGCCTGTAGTTCTTCTCGTCGTAATCATAGTAGTCGTCGGCAAGGTCGCGCACGGGCACCAGACCCTCGCACATGTTTTCTACAAGCTCCACATACAGGCCCCATTCCGTAACACCGGAAATGACACCTTCGTATATCTCTCCCATGCGGTCGCGCATGTACTCCACCTGCTTGTAACGTATGGATGCACGCTCGGCATTGGCCGCAAGCTGCTCCATGTCGCTCGAATGCTTGCACTGGTCCTCGAGTTTCATCTTCTCGACGCTGCGGCCTCCCTGGGCGTAACGCTCCAGCAAACGATGGACCATCATGTCGGGATAACGTCTTATGGGCGACGTGAAGTGGGTGTAATACTCTTCGGCGAGTCCGTAGTGGCCTACATTGTCGGTGCTGTACATGGCCTTGGCCATGGAGCGGATGGCGAGCATAGAGAGCATGTTGGCCTCCCCTTTTCCCTTTACGTCGCGCAACAGCCGGTTAAGGCTCTTGTTAACTTTGCGGGCCTGCCCGTCGGCATCTATCTTGTAGCCGAAACGCGAGGCGATGGTGCTCAGGTTGCTCAGTTTCTCGGCATCAGGATTGTCGTGTATACGGTATACGAACGGTTTCGCCTTCTTCCCTTTCGGAACGGCTCCTATCGAACGCGCCACGGCTACGTTGGCCAACAACATGAATTCCTCTATGAGCTTGTTGGAGTCTTTGGCCTCCTTGAAGTACACGCTCAGCGGCTTGCCGCTATCGTCTATCTCGAAGCGCACTTCCGCTCTTTCGAATTCCAATGCACCCGCATCGTAACGACGACGGCGAATCTGCTTGGCGAGATGGTTCAGCGTGTTTATCTCCTTGGCATAGTCCCCCTGTCCGGTCTCTATACGTTCCTGGGCCTCTTCGTAGGTGAAGCGACGGTCCGACTTAATGACCGTGCGACCTATGCGCGAATTCTGGATTTCGGCTTTATCGTTAAGCTCGAATATGGCCGAGAAAGTAAGTTTCTCTTCATCGGGACGAAGAGAGCATATGCCGTTGCTGAGATGCTCGGGCAACATCGGTATGGTACGGTCTACCAGATACACGCTCGTGGCGCGTTTCTGGGCCTCTTTGTCGATTATCGTGTTGGGACGGACGTAATGGGTTACGTCGGCGATATGCACGCCTACCTCCCAGTTGCCGTTGGCAAGCTGGCGTATCGAGAGCGCGTCGTCGAAATCCTTGGCATCGCGCGGGTCGATGGTGAAGGTGGTTACCGCACGGAAGTCTTCGCGTTTGGCCACCTCTTCCGGTGTGATTCCGGCATCGATCTTGTCGGCGGCTTTCTCAACGTTCTCAGGATATTTGTATGGCAGTCCGAACTCGGCGAGTATGGCGTGCATCTCGGCGTTGTTCTCCCCCTTCTTGCCAAGGATATCCACGATCTCGCCACGTGGGTTCATCTCCTCGTCTTTCCAAAGGGTGATACGGGCTATAGCCTTGTCGCCGGTCTTGCCCCCTTTAAGCTTGGAACGAGGTATTATTATGTCGGCCGCTAAGAACTTGGAATCGGTTACCAGCGCGGCGTAGTCTTTCTCAACTTTCAGGGTTCCGATAAACACCTGGTCTTTCGGTTCGATTATCTCAAGCACACGTGCTTCCGGCTCGCGGTCTTTGCGCGAGGCGGAGACCATCACGCGCACTTTGTCGCCGTTCAGCGCGTGCAGCGAGTTACGCTCGGCCACGAGTATAGGCTCGTCGTCGATCACCACGGCGTTGCGTCCGTTGGCGCGGCGCACGAATATGCCCACGTTCTCGCTGCCTCGGTTTGCCTTGGCGCGATAACGTCCCAGGCTCACCTCCAGTATTTCATCGGCGGCCACAAGCTCGTCGAGCACGTTTATCACGTCGTTGCGATTCGCGGGGTTGGTGGCATCTATGGCAAAGGCGATCTGCTTATAGTTGAACGCCTGCTTGCTCTGCTTGGCCAGGAAATCGAGCACACGGGTCTGGATATCCCTTTTCTTCAGCTTGGGCTGTTGTGTCTTGATGTCTTTATGTTTCATAAATGTAATTCTTCTATACTTGAATTTCGCATACTTGAATATGGGCCTTTCCCGGCAGGAAAGAGCCTGTTCGCGGAGGTCTCTCCTCCACCGTCATGATTACGGCAAAATAAGCCTCCATACAGTTATAACAATTATCAGGCCGAATTTTTGAGTTGCTCCGTCCCTTTTCCCGGTTTATTTTTCCGCATCCGTTTTTCAGCCTAACCCTCTTGCGGAGGCCACACGCAGCTCGTTCATCTTTTTGTGAAGTGGCTCCCGACCGTCATATTCGTTGGTATAGGAAGCGAACCAGGCAAGTTCTTTTTTGCCGAGACGGTATACCTTCGCGTCGCAAGGATCGCGGAGTCTGTCGAAGCGTGCGTCGATTTCATCGAGGGCACGATAGCGCGCCCCGACCTCTATCACCTTCTCGACCCCTTCCCCTTTCGGAGGGGCCATGCGCGATGCTTTCAGACGGTATCCCTCGTGCCATTTCACCAATGCCACCCATCCATGTGCGTATTCACGCAGAAAAATTTCCCGTTCTTGCTCCCACCGTTCAGCATATCGGGCCAGCACGGCCGCCTCATCGCCTTCCGGACTCTCGTCTCGGCGGAAGGCTTCCATCAGGGTCTGGAAACATGCCAAGGTTATACGGGTGTCGTAGTCGGCTCCATGAGCGAGATTCTCGGAAAAATCCACGCCAAGGTCTGAGGCCGTTACTGCGAGATTCTTCCGTGAGTTGAGCTCCACACCCTGATGGCGGGTATTCTGAAGCCAATGCAAGTCACGCACGTCGACCGACGGCTTATCGGAAACCCTCTTTATCCCCTCTCTCTCGAGTGCGGTTACGTCGTTGTCAAGGGCAAATCCCACGATTAAATCGGCCTCGTCGATTATCCGCTGTATCTTGGAACGCCACTCGGTGAAGTGAGGCTTTCCGGCCACCATAGCCGGAGTTATATGGTGAACTGACTGCGAATGGGGCCATCGGCGATGCTCCACCGGACGGAAATACTGGTGGAACACCTGCCGTTTTGGCGCATCAACGCCCAAGGCCTCACACTGCCATATCGACAGCTCGAGTATCTCTTCCGGATAACCCGCCTCGTTGGCGAATTCCGCATCGAAACATATTATCTTCATTCTTGATGGAAATGGTTATAGAGTATTCTGGCTTTGGCCGCCCCCACGGCTTCCTGCAGCTGTTCGGGAGTGGCTTCCTTTATTCGTTTCACGCTCTTGAAGGTCTTCATGAGCGTTTCGGATGTCTGCGGCCCGATTCCTTTGATTCCGTCGAGCTCGCTCTTCACCTGTCCTTTCGACCTTCTGAGCCGGTGGTGCGTTATGCCGAAACGGTGTGCTTCGTCGCGCATCGCCTGTATAACGCGCAGCGACGGACTTTTCTTGTCAATACACAAAGGAAAGGAGTCGCCGGGAAAGTATATTTCTTCAAGCCTCTTGGCTATTCCCACCAGCGCGACCTCTCCCCTTATGCCCATCTCATCGAATGCCTCGACCGCTGCGCTGAGCTGTCCTTTGCCGCCGTCCACTACCACCATATCGGGCAACTTATCCCCTTCGGCCATCATACGGGTATAACGTCGGTGAAGCACCTCTTTCATCGATGCGAAGTCATCGGCTCCGACCACCGTCTTGATCATAAAATGACGGTAGTCGCGTTTGCTCGGTTTGCCGTTGCGGAACACCACACAGCTGGCCACCGGGTCGGTGCCCTGTATATTGGAATTGTCGAAGCATTCCATGTGGCGGGGCTGACGCGAAAGGCGGAAATCTTTCTGCATCTGATTCATCAGACGCTCCACTCCCCTTTCGGGATCGAGAGCTTCGGCCTGTTTCTCGCGGTCTTTCATATATTGCAGGGCGTTTTTCTGCCCCACGTCCAGAATTTTCTTCTTGTCTCCCCTCGACGGCACCACGAACACGGCCCCCTCGAATTCCACATCGGGCAAAAAAGGCACGATTACTTCGCGGAATTCGCGATCGAACCTGCGTCCTATTTCGGCTATGGCCATGGAGAGCAATTCCTCGCGAGACTCGGCCAGACGTCGCCGGAATTCCATATTGAGACTCTGCACAACGGCCCCGTTGTGCAGATGCATGAAGTTGACGAAGGCATGATCGCCGCTTTCCTCGTAAGCGAACATGTCGGCATCCTCCATGTCGGTCTTGGCTATGACGCTTTTGGCATTGTATTTCTTCACAGCCTCGAATTTCTCTTTGGCCACCTGAGCCTCCTCGAATTTCCATTCGGTGCTGAGACGCTCCATCTCCTCTTTCAGATAGCGTTCCAACTGCAGAGTCTCGCCGTTAAGAATCTGCCGCACCTGTCCTATCATCCCTCCATATTCATCCTGGTTGGTCCATCCACGGCACGGGGCACCGCACTTTCCTATGTGATAATCGAGGCAGACCCGATATTTACCCTTCGCTATACCCTTTTCATCGAGGAAATGCCGGCATGAACGTATCGGGAAGATATCGCGTATAAGCTGGAGGACCACCTTCGCCGACTGGGTATTGCCGTAAGGACCGTAATATTTTCCTCCGAGTCCACGGTCGCGGGTCATGAAGACCCTCGGGAACGGTTCTTTGGTCACGACTATCCAGGGATAGGATTTATCATCTTTCAGAAGGACGTTATAGCGCGGCTGGTATTCCTTTATCATCGCGCTTTCGAGGTGCAGGGCATCCTCTTCGGAGCCGACCACGATAAAGCGCATGTCGACGATATTGCGAACGAGAAGATTCGTGCGCACCGTGTCATGCCGGCGATTGAAGTATGACGATACCCGTCGCTTGAGACGCTTGGCCTTGCCGACGTAAATGACATGGCCATGCCTGTCGAGATACATATAAACGCCCGGTGAATCCGGCAGATTCAGTATCTTTTCGCGCAGCTGTTTCCCGGGGCGGTTTTCCCGCAGGTCTTCCGCCGTACGGTCGGGTGTGATCTCGAGCCGGAACCCTCCGGTCTCATCTATGTCGCGCCCGATGGCACTTATTATCTCTTGCGATTTATCTTTCACTTCTCAATTATTTTAGCTTTAGCTGCTGTCGTTTCTTTCCTCAGAGAATGTTCAAATACCGTGCCAACCCCGAGTCCATCGGGTTAAAAACCGTATAAAATTCCCAAAGTCCCCTCCTACTATTACGAAAGCACCCGACCTATAGAAAGGCCGGGCACATTTATATCGGAGGATAGCCGCTCAATGAAATCAATATTTCAGAAGCGAGCTGATTTCGCAGTCTGCGGGAAGGTTCGCACGCCCGTTCAGAGCCGTAAGTTCCACGATAAAATTGATGTAAACTTTCTTCGGATTCATCGCAAGAACCAGGTTGTAACATGCGTTCATGGTACCACCCGTGGCCAGCAGGTCGTCATGTATCACCACAACATCATCGGGGGTGATCGCATCCTGATGCAGCTCGATTGTGTCCACTCCATACTCTTTAGCATAGGAAGCCTTCACAGTCAGAGAGGGAAGTTTCCCCGGCTTGCGTGCCGGTACAAAACCGGCTCCAAGACGATCGGCAAGAATACTTCCGCCGATAAAACCGCGACTTTCTATACCCACGACTTTGGTTACACCCTTATCGCGATACAGCTCTTCAAGAGCGTCGCCGACTTCATGGAGAGCATCTCCATTCTTGATAAGGGTGGTAAGATCGCGAAACACGATTCCTTTGGAAGGGAAGTCAGGTACATCCCTGATCTCCGCTTTCAGATACTCCAAATCTTTACTCATATGTTTTCTATTTTTGATTAGTTTCAACCCATCCCCTCTATAGGGGTTCACATTCATGTTCCACGTGGAACATTTTATACTTAACTATTTGTTTACTCAATTATTTATGTTGACTGAAATGGGGGAGCAGCCGGAGGATTGTTCAACGATGCATCAGCAACAGTAGAACATTGACATCCGCAGGCGATACACCAGGTATGCGAGAGGCCTCTCCTATGGTCGTCGGGCGATGCAGCTGCAATTTCTGACGGGCTTCGGTCGAGAGTGCGTTCAATGCCGAATAATCAAACTCCGATGGCAATTTTACATATTCAAGCCTACGGGCCTTCTCAGCCGATTCCTGCTCTCTCAATATATATCCTTCATATTTTATCAATATCTCCGCGGCCTCGGTTATCTCTTCACGACGATTCTCCGGCAATTCATCTATCTTGGCTGCAAGCGCGGGAAGTATTTCTATCAACTGAGCGAATCCGAGCTGCGGACGTTTCAGCAGTTCATACAGCCTGGTACCGGCTGTCAACGGTGCGCTTCCATTCGCCACAAGGAATTCCTGCACTTCGGGAGTCGCCTTGACCAGATAATCGCGACAGAAGTCTATCAGAGAGTCGCGAAGTTCGCGCTTGCTTTCCATAGCTTCCATACGCGCCCTGTCGGCGAGTCCGATTTCATAACCAAGCGGCGTAAGGCGCATGTCGGCGTTGTCCTGACGCAGCAATATGCGGTACTCGGCTCTGGAGGTAAACATACGGTAAGGCTCGTCCACCCCCTTTGTTACCAGATCGTCGATAAGGACACCTATATATGCCTGATCGCGGCCGAGTATCACCTTCTCTTCTCCTCGCAATGCCCTAACGGCGTTTATACCGGCCATAAGGCCCTGCGCGGCCGCCTCTTCATAGCCTGTGGTACCGTTTATCTGCCCGGCGAAATAAAGTCCGGACACAAGACGCGTCTGCAGGTCATGGCGCAGGCATGTCGGTGGAAAGAAATCATATTCTATGGCGTAGCCGGGACGCAGGAAATGCACGTCGCGCAACGCCGGCACCTGCTGTAATGCCCTGAGCTGAACCTCCCACGGCAATGAAGAGGAGAAGCCGTTTATATAATATTCAGTCGTAGTCTCCCCTTCCGGTTCGAGAAACAGCTGATGGCTATCCTTGTCGGCAAAGGTTACGATCTTGGTCTCGATACTCGGACAATAGCGCGGACCTATGCTCTTTATCTGACCGTTGTATAAGGGCGATGAGTCGAGATTGGAGCGCAATTCTTCGTGTACCGTTTTATTGGTATGGGTTATGAAGCAGCTGCGCGGGGCAAGTTCGCGCCTTACATCGGGAAGAAACGAGAATTTGTGGGGATCACGCGTGTACTCTCCATTGCAATCCGCTTCGTGGCTGTCGTCGCCATCCTGTCGTTCGCAGAGCGAGAAGTCGATGCTGCGTGCGTCTATACGGGCCGGCGTACCGGTCTTCATACGGTCTGAGGGGAATCCGAGAGACACCAGCTGCTCCGTAAGACCATGACTGGCAGGCTCCGAGATTCTTCCGCCCTCTATCCGGGTTGCGCCGAAGTGCATCAGCCCGTTAAGGAAAGTACCGTTGGTCAGTATCACTTTCTTTGCCGAGAAACTGAATCCCAATGCTGTTTCAACACCTTTGACCGTCAGCTTACGACCATCGGCATCTTCCTGTGATTCTTCTATCCGTAAGCGTGTTACAGTGTCCTGAAATAATCTCAGACCCGGCGTGGAGTCCAATACTTCGCGCCATGCGTTGCTGAAGAGCTGTCTGTCGCTCTGCACTCTCGGCGACCATACGGCAGGTCCTTTGGAGCGGTTAAGCATCCGGAACTGTATGGCAGTGCGGTCGGCGATTATTCCGGTCATGCCACCGAGCGCATCCACCTCGCGCACCAACTGTCCTTTGGCGATACCTCCTATCGCAGGGTTGCACGACATCCATGCCACTTTCGCTAAATCAGTGGTTATCAAAAGTGTATAAGCACCTATACGCGCTGCGGCCACCGCAGCCTCGCATCCGGCGTGCCCTGCTCCCACGACTATGACATCATAATTAAATTCCATTTAACCCTATATCAGTTAGCAGATTATATGGTTTCATACATTACAAGGGCCTTGTTTTCAGCGGCTTCCATTATCTCGCGCTCTCCCGGCCCCTTGTCGTTTATGCCGCAAAGATGCAACAGACCGTGTACTATCACGCGCTTGAGTTCGCGGTCATAGCTCTCTCCCACTTTCTCGGCATTGGTAGCTACGGTATCGAGCGAAATCATCATATCGCCACTCACCTTGTCGCCACGGGAGTAGTCGAAAGTAATTATGTCGGTGTAATAATCATGACCGAGAAACTTGTTGTTCTGCTCCAATATATAGTTATCGTCACAGAACAGATAAGAGAGGTTGCCGACACGGCGCCCATGGTCGACGGCCACTGCACCGAGCCAACGTTCCACCCGGCTATAATCCAAATCGGGGAGTCGCACCCCTTCGGTCTGAAAATCTATCATAGATATTTCAACAGTTGCTTGGCTGTGGTGAGAGGTCGTAATTAATGTAAAATTTCAGACGACACGAAAAACCGACAGACAAAAGAAAAACCGCAAGCCCTGTCAGACAAGGCCCGCCAAATGAGACTTCAATAAATCCGGACTGTCGTAGAAAATTTCAGCAATAGGACAGTCCCGACTAAAACATACAAAAATAACTTTTTTAGCCATGCGAGCCAAGAGCAAGCAAAAAATTAAGAAAAATCCGCGTTCAAGGCTCCAAAATTCGCGCCCGGACACCCGCAAAACAAAAAATAAAGGATTCTCAGAGCCTTAACATACCCGATATTTTACTCTAATCTTTTAATTCCATGTTATTTGCAACGGTTATCAACAATACTGCGCCGTCAACCCAAATAATCAGAGTCCCGCCGCTTCTAAGGGAAATCGCGCCACTCACAAGAAATTCCGCCGCTTCGCTAAGCGGACACCCGACAGAGACCGTACCTACTAAACTCTTTGCTTTCCTTGTCAAGTAATATCTTTGCTTTCCTTGTCGAACCTGATAAGCATTGCCTAATGTAAACTTTTCTTTCGGGGCGGTGTTTTTTAGGTAACCACAATTGCTTGAAGCCACAAGAGGCTTTGAGCAACCACAAACACTTTGAGTTATGAATAGGATTAAACATATCTATATCGTTTCGTTCGGCGATTCCAGAAAGTATCGCTTCGTATTCGACGACATTTATGAGAATGGCAAACATAAGGACACTCCGCTCGTAAAGCTTGAAAATTATCTTAACTCTTATCTGAAAAAGGAGTTCCCGGGCGAGACCTTCGCCTATTATACCACACCGAAAATTACCGAAGTCTCTCCGGAACATGAAAGCCAGTTCGCTTCATACCCTCCGCTCGATGAAAAGGCTGTGGAAGAGATAAAGGCGGAACTGAAACGCGAAATCATGGTTATGAACGAAGCACGCCAACAAAGTTCCGATGCACCCTGGAACGATGTAAATGCATAACCCGTCTGTCGCTACCGCAATCTTTGCCCATTACATACTTTTATTGTTTTCAAGGCAAATACCGCATAAATACCATAAATTTAGGGCTTCAAACCCTGTTTATGGTATTATTTTTTTATCTTTGCGCCTATAGCCTGTTTTATATGCGCAACAATCTTTTTGTATTTGTATTGCTTCTCATCGCCACCCTTTTGTCGGGTTGCCGCAAGAGCAGTTTCAAGATAGATTTCGCCCTGGACCCTGATGTCTGGGGCAATTATCAACTTGCCTATTATGCTTCCGACAGCAAACGTGGCATGTGGATAAACACTACTGTCCCGTTGCAAAACGGCAAGTTCAGTCTGACCGGCATCACCGTGAATCCCACTTTGGTATGCCTGTCCAACGGCACCTCTTCCGACATATACTTCTATGTTGAACCGGGCGACAAGCTTAATATAACCGGCAATTCGTCCGACCCAAGAACTTGGGAAATAACCGGCAACAAACTTGACGAGGAATGGAGCGCATGGCGCGTAGAAGCTGTCAAGAAACCTACCGAAAAGCTACCGGAACTTATAGCCGAATATGTGGGCAAGAATCCGGAATCATCCCTTTCCCCCCTTCTACTGCTGACCTCTTTCCCACGCGCCGAACGCCCTGAAGAGTTCGTGAGACTATGGAACTCGCTCGCCGATAAAGAAGAGGCCGCGGCATTTGCCGATATCTCCGGTACACCCGATTTCGGAGCAGGCTCTCCATTCGACATGAACGCCAACGGAAAGCTACGTTATGATCCCTCGCGACGAGCAATACGGTCGTTGGCCCTAAGACGCCACGGGGGGTACGGCGACACCCTTAGATGGAATCCCGGTGTTCCGGCTATACTTTATTTCTACCGCCGTAATTCCGACAGACATACTGAGATAACCGACACTCTGAAAAGCTTGAGAAAATTCAGTCCCGACTCACTGAAAGCCTCCATAGCCACAATATCCATGGATCCCGATTCCATGAAATGGCGCTCGGCTGTAATTTTCGACAGCATACCCGGGACTATGGATTCATGGATGCCTCTCGGGCTTAACGACAGCCGCGCACGCATGCTCGGGGTAGCACGCACCCCCTATTTCATAGTCGTGGGAAAAGGAGGAAAACAATTGTATCGCGGCAACGACTGCAAGGAGGCTGCCAAATCGTTCCGCAAAGCAATCGGGACCGGGAAATAATATCCAGAGTTACATGTTGACCAAAATCTACTCCGCATCGATATATGGTATCGAAGCCTCGCCGGTAACTATCGAAACTTCAGTTACCAATGGAGCCTCGTTTTCCATAGTAGGTCTTGCCGATACCGCCGTAAAGGAGGCGTACCAACGCATCACCACGGCCATGGAACATGCCGGCAAAGTGTTTCCACGCCGTCGCACGGTTATAAATCTCGCACCGGCCGATGTAAAGAAGGAGGGTGCCCATTTCGACCTTCCTATGGCTCTCGGCATCTTGGGTGCGAACCGGGACATGCCGGCCGACATGCTGGAGGAGACTATGGTTATGGGAGAACTGTCGCTCGACGGCTCGGTGCTTCCGGTGCGCGGAGCTCTTCCGGTAGCCATCATGGCCCGTAAGATGGGTATCAAACGTCTTATCGTTCCCGAGGCCAATGTTACCGAAGCCGCGGTTGTAAACAATCTGGAGGTGTATGGTGTGGAGAGCTTGGGAGAAGCCGTGGCCATACTGAGCGGAGTGTCCGACAAACAACCTACAGTCATAGATACAAGGGCTCTTTTCGCCAAGGCACAAGGGAAATTCGACTTCAATTTTTCTGAGGTAAAAGGTCAGGAAAATGTGAAACGGGCTCTTGAGGTAGCCTGCGCCGGCGGCCACAATATATTGCTTATCGGCCCTCCGGGAGCCGGCAAATCAATGCTGGCCAAGCGCATCCCATCAATCCTGCCGCCGTTCTCCATGGCCGAGGCTCTCGAGACCACAAAAATACATTCCGTGGCCGGGAAACTCCACCGAGGGTCGATGCTTATGACCAACCGTCCTTTCCGTGCCCCGCACCATACCGTTTCACCGGTAGCGCTTGTAGGGGGCGGCCTCTCACCCATGCCAGGCGAAATTTCACTGGCCCATAACGGAGTGTTGTTTCTGGATGAATTTCCCGAATTTCCCCGTCAGGTACTTGAGGTTATGCGTCAACCGATAGAAGACCGTGTCATTACGGTATCGCGTGCGAAATATACAGTCGATTATCCGGCATCGTTTATGCTGGTGGCCTCCATGAATCCCTGTCCCTGCGGTTATTACGGTCATCCTACGCGCCGTTGCACCTGCCCTCCCGGCGCTGTATCCAAGTATATGAACAGGATAAGCGGACCGTTGCTCGACCGCATAGACATACAGGTCGAGATACAGCCGGTGGAGTTCGATGCCATGGCTTCGCGCGAGGCGGCCGAATCGAGCGAATGCATACGCGAGAGGGTTATACGTGCCCGTGCGATACAGCAGGCCCGATATGCCTCGGAACCCGGTATATACTGCAACGCCCAGATGAATTCACGTCTGATTCAGGAATATGCCTGGCCCGACGAAGAGGGCATGGCGAAACTGAAGCTACGCATGGAGAAGCTGAACATGTCGGCCCGCGCCTTTGACCGCATACTGCGGGTAGCCCGCACGATAGCCGACCTGGACGGCTCGGAGAAGATAACCAACCTGCACCTCTCCGAAGCCATAAACTACCGCAGCCTTGACCGCGAATCCTACGGCCAATCCTTCTGATCATCCGACGGTTGCTTAATGCCCGGATACAGAGGCAGGGAATTGGCGTTGCGGCGCAGGCCTTCGAGCTTGGCCCGTTTTATTGGAGAGCCTTTGAACAGACGGCTGAATTCTTCCTGAGTCATTTCGGCGCAGCGTTGTTTTGTCAGGGATGCTATCGCAGGGACCGGAAGCAGCCCGGGGAGGAAGCGGAGATTCTCCTGATTGCGGTATGGAAGACGGTTCAAAGGACAGGCTGTAAAGCAACGGTCGCACCCGAAGAGAGTTTCCCTGCCCGCAGGAGTCGACATGGCCCTTGCCGCCTCGGGGGTATCAAATGGACCTCGATGCTCTATCGTAAGATATGAAAGACAGAAACGCGCATCTACCTTACCATAATAATTTCCGGAAGTTTCCCGGGTAATCAGGGTCTTTTCGCAATAACCTCCGGAGAGGGCACCTGCCGGGCAGGCTTTTTCGCAACGACCGCATTGCGTGCATTCTGACGGCTTTATATCATCGAGGGTAATGTCGGGTACTGCGGCATCTATTCCGAACAGCTCAGCGAAGTCTGAGGCCGTCAGCGGGGCATTTTGCATAAGGCCTAACTGAGCCGGAGTAGCCGTAGTAAGCAATTCGAACAGGAAACAGGCGGTTCCGAAACCGTCGACCGACACCATTCCGGACCGGGTAAGTCTGCCGAGTCCGCTCCTCACACTCCAATAGCGTTCCATTACCGGAGCGGAATCGACACAAAGCCGCCATTCACCCATTCCTTTTTCCGTCAGTTTCCGTAAAGCCGGACGGAATAGATTCCTAATCAGGTCATGGTAATCGAGTCCGAGGGCATAAGAGGCGATAGCTCCGGAAGGGGCACCTCCGGCAGGAAGGGGAAAAGGTATCGCAAGGGCAATCATAGTCCGGGCACCCGGAAGCAGCCCTTCAGGGTCTCGACGCAATTCAGGCCAATTGGCCATATAGGCCATACCGGCGTTCGCACCTGATTCAATCCAATCATGGAGACATGTCAGCGCTTCATCGCTGACCACATCTACGGGAATAGCTCTTGCGGCAATCGAAATCACTTACGGTCGAAGTCTGCGGGCACCTCTCCCCATTTGTCGGTGTCCCATTTAAGAATCTTCACAGGCCAATCGTGGGTGCGCAACCACACAACTCCCCTGCCGAGCAACTCGAAAAGCTTACGGTTACTGTCGTTCATCTGCAGAGTGGTCTTGGGCTGACGTTTCTTCACCCATCCCATCGCGATTCTCGAATCGCTGTACAGGGTATGCCAGTCATTATCGCGATACATCAGGGCGAGGGCGTGGACAATAGCCAGAAACTCGCCTATATTGTTCGTACCCTGTTCGAACGGTCCCATGTGGAAAATCTCGCGGCCCGACATAAGTTCCACACACCGATACTCCATCCTTCCCGGATTGCCGAGGCATGAAGCATCTACGGCCCATCCTTTCAGGTCTATTTCTGGGAACTGGAAATAATCTGACTGGACAGCACCGGCCGGTTTATTCCCGATTTTAGACGTAGCAGGGCGACGGTGGTTCCCGGCCCCGGCTATAAGATTGCCGAGGTCATGAGTCTCCTCGCGGCTAAGCTCCTCGCGATAAGCACGCGTGGCGGCTTCCGCCGAGTCGAAACCACGGTAACGGGCACCCGGAAAACCCTCCACCTGCTCGCGTGCATCATCCCAATTGTCGTACACGCCGGGATGACGCCCTACCCATACGGTATAGAACTTCTTTCCGGCCATCCTTACTTCAGTTCAGCCGCCTGCTTTATAAGCATCGGTATCTGCGTGTTGTCCAGAGATCCCGTGAAGAGCTCCTGACCGGCACCGATCGCATATACGGGCACCATATTGCCGGTATGGCTCGAAGTGGTCCAGCCTATGCCGTAACGGCGGTTGACAAGATCATAGAGCTTAACGGTAAATTCCTTGAACGACTGATACCAGGTCTCGGTATCCTTGCCGGTTCCGGTCTCGAAAGTATCGCGGAAAGCTCCGCGGAGAGCGGCTGTTTCGTCATCGCTTAAAGGAATGTTTTTCCAAAGACCGAATTTATCGCGCAGAGTCTCTTCCATCTCAGGCCAGGTAAAGGTATGCTTTTCCTTCTGCATCTCCTCTATCCACTGGTTGAAACGGTCTTTCGATATACGTTGGTAATCAATCAGCGACAAGTCGGGATGCTTACGATTATCCTCACGTCCCAGGGCCATGCCGCCGGTGTCGTGATCGGCTGTAACCACTATCAGCGTCTCGTCGGGATGCCGCAGATAGAACTGATAAGCCTGTTCTATGGATTGCTGGAAATTCATTATCTCCTTGATTACCGCCGCACCATCGTTGGCATGAGCCGCCCAGTCGATGTTGCCCCCTTCTATCATCACGAAAAAGCGTTCGGGATTGTTTTCGCTCACAGTCTTTATACACGCCTCGGTAATATCGCGCAAAGGAGTGGCCCCGGGTATGGAATCGATCGTATACCCTATCTGGTCATAGACATTCAATTCCGGCAGAAAGAGAATCTTCTTCCCTTTCCCGGCTTTTCCTTTCTTCGCGGATTTGTCGAGTTCGGCAAGCGAACGCACTATGCGGTATCCACCCTTCTTCCGCATATCGTCGAGCCATTGCTCCCACTTGGGAGTATGGGAAATCTTGAAATTGCCTCCCGCCAGAAAGCACAGACCGCTTTCCACGGCCCAGGGAGCTATATTCTCGCTCTCGCCTCTGCCGAGGGCATGGGCATAGAAAGCCGCCGGGGTAGCATCATCACCGGCCACGGAGGTAGCCACACCTGCGGCATATCCCGCGGCAAGAAAATCGGCAGCAATACTGCGGTAGTTTACCGAATCGGTACTCATGGCCACGCGGTTGTTCACAGTCTTATGCCCCGTAGACAGAGCCGTTCCGGCGGCCGCCGAATCGGTAATCGGGGAATCGTAAGAATATGTTCGTGCCTGGGAAGCCACGGGGAAGGTGGTCATCAACAGAGGCTCCGGAGCTTTGAGCACATCGCGCAGATATGTCTGGGTTGTGTTTACATGTCCCATTCCCATTCCGTCGCCTATGAAATAGAATATATATCGGGCTTCCGCCGCAGAGGTGAGCGAACAGAAAGCCAGCACGGATGCCGCCAACATCTTGACGGCGGTATTTTTGCCTGATGAGAGGTTCATGATAGTCATTTTGTTTCTTCGCGAAGATTATAGTTGTTTCTGAGAGTATCGAAACTTCCGGGGTTCGCACGCAATGCCAATGTATCCGCTTCGGGGTCATAGGAACCCACAATCTTTTCAGCGGTAAGCAGCTCCGGTCTCACATACGGACCCTCAAGACCGCTCTTGTCGATTGTCAGGCCGAAAAAGCACTCCACTGCCTCAAGCACCATACGGGTAGCTCTCTCCTTTCCCTGACGCGAATATCCGGCAATGTGAAACGTTCCGTAATCGACTTTCTTCAGCAAATCGATGTCGAGGTCAGGTTCATTCTCCCAAGTGTCTACGACAGCACGCAAACGACCTTTGGCGACCTCTTTAAGCAACGCCTTGTTGTCTACTACCGGTCCACGTGCCGCATTGACCACCAGAGCCTCGTAATGCAAAAGCGCGAGCTCATCGGCTCCGGCAAGATGATAAGTGGCATCGCGTCCCCCGCGGGTAAGAGGGGTATGGAACGTAACGGCATCCACCCTGGTTAGCAATTCATCGAGAGCGAGATAATTCTCATCTGTATTTCCCGCTCTCTGACGCGGAGGATCGCATACCAGCACTTCCGCGCCGAGCAGTCTGCCCCACTCCACCACAATACGGCCTACATTGCCCTTTCCCACCACACCGAGCTTGTGATGTCCGGGCTGAAAACCCATGCGCAACAGGGCGCTCCATACATATTGAGCTACGGCCGGGGCGTTGCATCCCGGGGCGTTGCAAACCGTTATACCGGCCTTGTCGGTATATCCGAAATCTATCTGATCGGTACCTATGGTCGCGGTAGCCACCAGTTTCACCGAACTTCCTTCAAGAAGAGCCGCGTTTACAGGAGTGCGTGTACGGATCATCAACGCATCGGCATCCCTGACCAATTCAGGGGTGAACCCGAACTGGTCTACATATATCACCTCGACTCCGGCCACCTCAAGACGGCCCCGGAGAAAAGGTATGTTCTTATCGGCTATGATTTTCATAGAAAAGTATCTTTAAAACAATATAAGGCCCCAATAGAGAGCCGCGAGTCCGGCCATGATCCATATCCAGAGCGATGTGCGATACACATTGTTGAGCGTAAAGAAATTAGTCAGCATCACGGCTATACTGAAATAGGCAGTGGCAAGATAGGCCGCGAGATGACCGCTGTCGACTATCATACACACGGCGCAATATACCGAAAGCAGGTATATGGTATAATTGAACGTTCTTGGCCGCGGATTACCGGCATAAAGTTTCACCATAGTACTGATAGCGCAGACAGCCGCACTCAACCATAAGATTCCCAACCCGGCTCCGACGGTAAGAAGCTCGGCTGGAAGTAGGGGACCGTTGGTGAAATTATAGAACTGAGGCAAATGGAAATCGGATAATTTCAGCAACCCGAATCCTAACCCGATCCAATAGGGGGCCGCCAGTCCCAACAGGAAAGCTATGACCTCACGGAAACGCATGGCCTTAAGCATCACCGCCGCGATTATCACCATAGGGGCGGCTGTGAGAAAGGCATAGTCTACCATCGAGCCTACGGAAAGGAAAGTAGCCACAAGAAACAGTTCCTGCGTCGCATTGCGCTGACGGTAGCAGCCGAACAGCACAGAGAAAGCGATCATCCAGAAAACCAGCAGCAACGTCGAGGTGCATAAAAATCCGCTGTCGAGAGGATTGCTCCCGACAAAAAGCACAAACAGAGCCGGAAGGGTATAGTCGGAATTCTTGATGAAGTTATACCGCTTGTTCAGGAACCATGCCCATAGAGAGGCGGCTATTATAATGACACCGTTGATAATTCCCGACCAAAGTGGCATGACAGGCCAAAGGTTTGGCGACGGAAGAGAGAGCCCCACATTTGCATCGGGCCGGAATACGGGACGCAACCATCCTGCGACCGCCATAAAGACAGCCGCAAGAATAATCATAGCTATGTAGGTCTGAGCTACTGTACCCCTACGGTTCACTCTTCCTCGTTATTGAAATCCCGGTTGTTTCCCTTGCGACGGGACCGCAACAGTCCGAATCCGTTTCCGAAACGTGTTTCCGTATAGTTTTCAAGCTTGGGACCTTTGTCCACTACCTTTCTGGGCTCGCCATAGCGACGACCGCCATCATTTCCGCTAAAGCCACCCTTGGCATCCTTCTTACGGAAATCCTTTTTGGAATCTCGTTTCCCACCCTTCCTGAAGTCAGCGCGATATCCCTTGTTGAAATCATCGCGGTTGAAATCATCGCGGAATTCCATGCCGGATTCCTTTCTGGATTCTTTGTGGTTCTCTTTCCGGAATTCTTTCTTGTATTCCTTTTTGTACTCCCTACCCTCGCCTTTTCCCCGGCCTCCACGCTGATTCTGGTCTCGTTCCTCGCGCATTTTACGAGGTTTGCCGCCGGTATTTCCATACTTGCGCGTCTCACGGTCCCATTCGCGGTCTGAAAGATGACGGCCACGGGTAACGCTTTCGGCAATCACACCGTTGTCTTCCTTCACACTGTTGCCTCCGGCACGGAAATCATTATATCGTCCTGCAAAAATCACATACTCCCTGAGCGAACATTCAAGAGCGCCGTTGTGCAGTGAAATCTTAGTCGAGGGTTTGAATCCTATTTCGGCAAACTGTTCGTCGGTCATGCCGATAATCCATGCATGCCAGCCTGTGAAATTGCTCTTCAGGTCAGAACCGATACGGCTCCACAGGGAATCCATATCGCCGGGACGCAGACGGCGCCCATAAGGAGGATTCGTCACCAAGACACCCTCTTCAGCAGTAGGACGGGCCTCCGACATAGACATGCACTCTACGGTGATCATATTGTCGAGGCGCGCATTCTTTATATTGGCGTTGGCTATGGCCACAGCCATCGGATCTTTGTCCGATCCGGTTATCCGGCACATCACGTCGCGCTCCTGAGAATCGTCGTTATAGATAGACTCGAAAAGGTCCGCATCGAAATCATCCCATTTCTCGAAAGCGAAACCCTGACGGTATATTCCCGGATTTATATTGGCGGCGATCATGGCCGCTTCAGTCAGGAATGTACCCGAGCCGCACATAGGATCCATGAAGTCCACATCGCCACGCCATCCTGTCATCATGATGATACCGGCCGCGAGCACCTCGTTGATAGGAGCTTCGGTATTTTCCACCTTATATCCACGCTTGGAAAGGGGCTCGCCGCTTGAATCGAGCGAGATTGTAACGCGGTTTTCGAATATATGCACGTTAAGCATACGGTCGGCGCCCTCCAGACGTACCGAAGGACGTTTCCCGCACTTGTCCTGGAAATAATCCACGATACCGTCTTTAACTCTGTAAGTAACATATTTCGAGTGAGTGAAACGCGAACCGCTGATAGTCGAATCTACCGAGAAAGTCAGCTCGGGAGAGAGAAACTCGCTCCAATCCAAATCTCTTACCCGGTCGTAAAGCTCGTCGGGATCTTCGGCGGTGAATTTCGCGATAGGCTTGAGTATGCGCAGCGCAGTGCGGCAACACAAGTTAGCCTTATACATGATTTCGAGGTTCCCCTCGAACGAGACCATACGCTGGCCTATTTCAACGTTTTTGGCGCCCAAAAGTATAAGTTCCTGAGCTAAAACCTCTTCAAGACCCTGAAAGGTTTTGGCAACCATCGGGAAAACATCGGAGGGCGTCTGTGTATTGTCCATCTGTGAGTTAATTGTTTTTTGCCATAATCGGGACTGCCTGACGGCGACCCTGACTATACTCTCTTAGAAAGTAATTGGTTCGGAAGAACGATTGTTTGGTTTCGGTTTTATTTCTGTTTCGGCCGCCGTCACTGTGCCGCTGTTGCGATGCCGTATGGCGCGCAGCTCTTCGCTGAACCGCTGGTCGCGGTCCAGAGCCGGCACTCTTTCGAGAAGGTCGGTCAAATCATGGTCATCAAGTTCCTGAGGCGTGAGCACCACATATTTCGACTTGGCGGCGTCGCGCATCTGGCGGGTCATTTTTTCTGTGCCGTAAACCTCGGCTATAATCTCCTTGCTCTCGCGGGTATCGGTATCCGGAGCTTCTTTCTCCCGTTTCCCCTCTATCACTATCGGACCCTCTTTCTTCTTGTCGTCGCGCAGCGTAACGTCAAATCCGGAAGCGAGAACTGTAATCTTGACACGCTCTCCCATTTCGGGATTGTCTCCCACACCCCACTTCACGTCAATAGAACTCGGCAGGGTATCGGTAAACTGGCGGATCTCGCTCATTTCCTGCATGCTTATGGCATGACCGTCATCCTTAGAGCAGATTATCTTAAGAAGCAGACGCTTCGAGGTCTTAAGGTCGTGCGACTTCATGAGAGGGGAACGCAGGGCTTCGTTGATAGCCTGTGCCACACGGTGTTCGCCCTCGCCATAAGCAGTGGCGATAATAGCCGTTCCGGCATCTCGCAACGTGGTCTTCACATCCTGGAAATCGACGTTTATATAACACTTTTCGCTTATGATCTCGGATATGGAACGTGCGGCGTTGGCCAGCGTGTCGTCCGCCTTTTTGAAAGCGTTGAAGAGATTCAGGTCTTTGTAAAGCTCTATCAGATTCTCATTGTTGATAACCAACAGCGCGTCGACATGCTTTTTCATCTCTTTGGCACCGTCGAGAGCCTTAAGAATCTTCTTCTCGCCTTCGAAGAAGAAGGGCACGGTAACTATACCGATGGTAAGCATCCCCGCCTCTTTGGCGATACGGGCCACCGTAGGGGCGGCCCCGGTACCGGTACCGCCGCCCATTCCGGCTGTTATGAAGACCATCTCGGTCTTGTCGTTAAACAGAGCTTTAATCTCATTTTCGGAAGCTTCTGCGCACTGGCGCCCTACTTCCGGTTTGTTTCCCGCACCGAGACCGTGGGTTATCTCCGGCCCGAGGCATATCTTCGTGGGCACCGGCGAGAGGTCCAGAGCCTGCTGGTCTGTGTTGCAGAGCACAAAGTTCACATAAGGTATGTTCTGCTGATACATATAATTCACGGCATTGCCGCCACCGCCGCCTACTCCTATCACCTTTATGATAGAGGGGGTGCTGTCATCGAATACTCCGGTAACTCCTTCGATATCGGGATCTATATTGGGTGTGTAGTTTGAATCCACTTTATTCTAATGTTGAGGTGAGTGTAATGCAATCAGTAAAGGTCTGAATCTCCTTCATCATCTTTGGGAACGAACATTCGTGACAGCCCGTCGGTAAGGCCTGACCAGAATTTGTTCTTTTTCTTTTTGCCGGCCTCAGGTATTTTAGGTTCGACACCCACTTCCGGTTCATCCTCGCCACCCACATAACCGGTTGGCGGAAGCTCCTGAGCGGCAGGCATCTCAAGACACTCCTTATCGGTAAGGTCTGCCCCTGCATACAGAAGGCTCACGGCCTGAATAAGGTCGAAGCCCGAAATCTTAGGCGACTCTATGCGCACATAGGCCGGAAGCCGGCCCATGCGTACCGGCAAGCCGCTCTGACGTTCAAGCAGTTCGGTCATGCCGCTCAGCTTCGCGCCTCCACCGATGCATATAATGCCGGCGGGAAGGTCTTTCTCGCTTAGTCCCGCATATTCGATTTGCTCCACCACATTGGCGACAATCTCTTCCGCACGTGCCACCACCATCGCCGACACGTCGCTCAGTTTCACCCCTCCCAGGTTCAGATTGGCGGCAGATTGGGCCGGCATGGCGTTTCCGGAGGTAACCTTTATTTCCTCGGCCTTTTCTTCAAGCAGATTCAAGTGAGTTAGGTCGCGGGTTATATTGCGCGCTCCTAAAGGAATTGTGGCCAGATAAACAAGGAATCCCTTGCGGTATATGGTTACGGTAGTGGTCTCGGCACCCATGTCAACGAGCATACATCCCAACCTCTTCTCCTCTTCAGGGAGCACCACCAGCCCGGTGGCGAGAGCGGTAACCATGAAGTCGCAGCGGAGATGCAGTTTATCGGCTACGGTACGTTCCACATTGCGGCGAAGGCTCGGACGGCAGACCATCAGATCATAAATCGCCGAGATGGAATTTCCGGTGGTCCCTTTGGGATTGTGTGTCTCAAGCTTGCCTACGGTATATGTACGGTCTACCGCATCGACCACCTCAAGGGTATTGTCGATAGCGGTATCGAGAGCCTGGTTGCGCAGACGTTCCAGTATTTCCGAGGTAATTTCGGTATCGTCTACCAGCTTAAGTGTGACTTCAGTCGTGATAGACCTCATGGACTGACCGTTAAGACCCACGAACACACCGGTAATCTTTCTCGGGGAGACCATAGGATTGTTTTCAAGACTCTCTATTACCCGGGCCACACGTCTCGAGGTTTCTTCAAGATTCTGGATATGTCCGTAACGGACAGCCTCGGTATGCCGTTCCTGTTCCGCCGCTATTATATCGACGTGTCCTCCGGGGTGAAGCACACCCACCACGCCGGTTATTTTGGAGCTGCTTATGTCGAGCGCAGCTATATATCTTTCGTTATCCATTTCAATAATAGTTTTTAGCGGTCCGGACTGTGGGCCGTGTTAAGGTGTTCGGTTCCCCCCTCTTCCAGTCCTTCGAGGGTCGCCTCTTCCATATCGGTGTAATCCTCTTCGGCGAGATAGTCGGTCCTCTCCGCCTTATCACGCCTTGTGCATACAATCTGGTTGCGGAATTTCACCGAGATAGTATCGTATGTCTGCCATCCCTTACGGGGAAGTATATTCATGTAAGCCGTCATTATTCCCTGTCGTTTCTCGACAAGGCGGCTTGTGTCTCCTATGTTTATAACATGCCCGTTCAAACGCGATATCAGCAGGATATTGTCGGGGTCGTCGGCCTTTACCGATGAAATAAGAAGTTTCAGCTTGGGGTCGTTGTTCACGAATCTGACCACCGGCAGCAACGATACAGCGGGGAACCTGCGAGAAAAACGACCCTGGACAATGGGGACATCCACAAAGAACTTCGCGTTGGCATCGATACGTTTGCCATCTTTGTTGACATAGTAACTTATACCTCCGGGTTCGAACACACGTATTTCAGGTATCAGCGGCACCGCCTTGACATTAAGTTTGCCGTCGGGCAAAAGCATACATTCCATGCTCTCGAAATTATTGAATTTCGAGAGGAAGCGCTCTATCTCAAGGGTGTTGATGGTATTGAGATGGGCACCGACAATCTTGCGCGGATACTTGTTGAGCTCTGAACGCAATCCCACGGCGGCCACCGAGTCGGCCACTCCGCGTGAAGCATCTATCTCCACGGTGATTCCGGTACATACATGACGGTCGGCCTCGGTACGACCCCATACGGCCATTACCGAGACATAAGCCAGCAGAAGCGCCAGCACACACCATTTCAGTACCGTTTTACCCATTTTCGGCAAGAATCGCGCTAATTTCAGGGAGCAGACGGTTTATGTCGGCCGCTCCGAGGGTCATAAGCACCTCAAAGTTACTTCTTTTTATCAATTCAGGCAAATCTTTGCGTTCACAGTATATTTTTTCAGCACCCTTTATCCGGTCAAGTATAATCTTGCTGTCAACTCCCGGAATCGGTTCTTCGCGCGCGGGATATATCTCAGGCATGATCACACGGTCGGCCGAAGAGAGTGCTTCGGCAAATTCAGGAGCGAAGTCGCGTGTGCGCGTGTAGAGGTGCGGCTGGAATATCACCGTGATATGTCTGCCGGGATAAAGCTTCCTCACCGAGCGTATGGAAGCCGACACCTCGCCCGGAGAATGGGCATAGTCATCTATAAGCACCGGACGCGACTTGTCGGTCGCATCTCCTCTCATCCATATCTGGAAACGCCTTTCGGCCCCCATGAAAGTCTTGAGCCCCTCTCTTACCGTTTCGGGCGACGCGCCGAGCCGCAACGCTGCGGCCGCGGCCGCTACGGCGTTATCAACGTTAATCTCTACCGGCACACCAAGTTCCAGATTATCAAGCCTCAGACCATCGGGACCTTCGATAGTAAAGAAAAGACGGCCAGGTTCGTAGCGGAGTTCGGAACTCCGCCAGTCAGCCTCCCCTCTCTCGGCTTCCGTAGCGGCGGGGCCGCAATATTTCTCTATTCTCACTTCGCTGCCAACGCGCGGACGAAGTTTGAGCCCGGTATGCAGCAGAAGCAGTCCTCCGGGACGAATCAACTCTGTGAATCTCGCGAATCCCTCCAGATAGCCCGCCTCATCGCCATAGATGTCGAGATGGTCAGGGTCAGTGGAAGTTATGATCGCCAATGTAGGCGAAAGCCAATGAAACGAACGGTCATACTCATCAGCCTCCACCACCGCCCGTCCCGATTGAGGAGCGAGCATGAGATTGGAACCAGTATTTCGCAATATTCCACCTAAGAATGCATTGGTACCTCGAGGAGTAAGGCCGAGTATATGGGCAAGCATGGATGATGTCGTTGTCTTGCCATGGGAGCCGGCCACGCAAATGGCCTCCCCTTCAGCGGTGATGCGCCCCAGAAGCTGAGCACGCTTCACAATCTCCAGACCACGGCTTCTCAGCTCGGAAAGTATCAGATTGGAATCGTCTACAGCCGGAGTGCGTACCACAAGAGTCTCTTCAGGATTCAGGAATTCCTTCGGTATCAGGGTGGGATCATCGTCGAATACCAATCGCGCACCCTCGCTCTGCAGGGCATCGGTAAGGTCGGAAGGAGTGCGGTCATAACCCGCCACCTCCAGACCGTGCGCCATAGCGTAACGCTCCAGATTAGCCATCCCTATTCCTCCGGCCCCCACGAAATATACTCTTTTCATCTCTTATGCCAGTTATCTTGCTCCCCCTTCAAGTATCGCCATAACACGGTCGGCTATCTTCTCATCGCTGTTCAGATGGGCCATGGCGCGGGCGTTTCTTCCGGTCTCCTTCAATAGTTCGGAGTCGCCGAGCAGCCTCATTATCGCGGGGCCGAGCTTCTCTCTCGCCTCCGAATCAGTAATCATGAAAGCCGCGTTTTTGTTCACCAGAGCCATGGCGTTCTTGGTCTGATGGTCTTCGGCCACATTAGGGCTGGGCACCAGAATTGCAGGCTTACCCAGCAATTCTATTTCGCTGATCGCACCGGCGCCGGCACGCGACACCACAAGAGTGGCGGCCATATATGCCGCGGCCATATCCGATATGAAAGGAGTAACCACTACCCCTTTCAGACCCTTGGCATCGGCTGTGGCACGCCCGGCGAAACTCTTGCCTGTCTGCCATATGACCTGTATTCCACTATCGGCAAGCTCTTTTACCGAACGCTCCATGCTCTCGTTAAGGGTAAGCGCCCCCAGACTACCGCCCACTATAAGCACTGTGGCCTTGTCAGGATGCAGCCCGAAGCGGCCCCGGGCCTCTTTCGGTGTCAGAGCGGTATCGCAAAGGTCTTTGCGCACAGGGTTTCCGGTAACGACAATCTTGTCGGCCGGGAAGAAACGGTCCATTCCCGGATATGCGACGCATATATCCCTGGCTTTTTGAGCCAGCAGCTTGTTGGTAACGCCGGCATATGAATTCTGTTCCTGCAGCAGAGTCGGGACACCGGCCCTCTGGGCCGCCTTAAGGGTAGGTCCGGAACAATACCCTCCTACTCCGACAGCGATATCAGGCTTGAAATCAGCCACAATCTTGCGGGCTTTGCGAATGCTCCTCCACAGTTTCAGCAGTACGCCGAAATTGCGCCACAGACGCTTGCGGTCGAATCCTGCCACCGGAAGACCTATTATTCTGTAACCGGCCGCCGGCACTTTCTCCATTTCCATCCGATTGTCGGCCCCTACAAACAGAATCTCCATATCCTGACGACGTTTCAAAGCGTTGGCTATCGAAAGCGCCGGGAATATATGTCCACCTGTACCCCCGCCCGATATCAGAACTCTGTACTTTCTATTTTTCATTGCGCGCTTACATTGGCAGACTGCAGCTCGTCAGGCAATTGTTCAAGCTCAGCCTTTTCGTTCTTGTTGTCTTTATGTGTAACGGCGTGCCGGCTTACCGACAGCATGATACCGATAGCCGCGCTCATGACCAGAATCGAGGTGCCACCCTTCGATATCAGGGGCAACGGCTGGCCCGACACAGGGGCCACTCCGGTAACTATAGCCATGTGGGCAAGAGCCTGCAGCACAATCAACACGGCGCACCCCAATATCAGGAACGCCGGGAAAGCCCTCCGGCAGAAATAGGCTATCATTCCGGCTCTGGCAAGCAACCATAGATATAGCACCACCAGAACCGTACCCCCGATGAAGCCGGTATCCTCCACTATTATGCTGTAGATGTAATCAGAGAAAGCCAGCGGCAGACGCGCGCTCTCGCGTGAGTTTCCGGGTCCCTGACCGAAAAGGCCGCCGTTAGCCTGGGCGAAGTTGGCCATTATTACCTGACGGTTCATGTCGTCGATGGGGTCTTCGGGATGAACACCCTCTATATATCGCGAGAAACGCCCTTTATGTGTATCCGCTCTACCCTCGCCCGACCTGCTTGCCGATACCGCACCGCTGGTTTGCATCTCCTGAAACTCGCGTGCCGAATCATCGTGGTCCATGTACTTCACCATGCCGAGCACGCCGGCCGCAAGACCATAGCAAACCAACACCACCCCCAGCTTCTTCAAAGGAACATAACCGATAAGGAACATACAAAGACTAACACCCATCAGAAGAAGAGTGTTGGTAAGACCGTTTGTCCACAACGAAGCACCGAATACAAGCACCACCACGGCCACCCAGACCACTCCGCGAGTGGTAACGCCCCCCGGACGCTGGTTCTTGGCCATGATCGAGGCAAGCAGAATAACCACAGTGAGTTTGACAATCTCGGCCGGCTGCACGGTAAATCCGGCTATGCTTATGGCACGCTGGGCACCGTTGATCTCCACCCCGAATTTACTCGATATCCAGAGAAGACCGAGCGAGAGTATCGCCAAAGGCCACGCATAGTGCGAGAAATATTTGTAATGAACCTTCTGCAGCCATAACACCAGCAACAGACCGGCACCAAGGAAAATGCTGTGGCGTACCAGCGGTGCATAGACGTTGCTGGCCACGACTTCAGTGCTCGATGCCGAAAAAAGCTCCACCACCGAAAATACGAGCAACGAAAGGTATATGCCCCAGATAAAGGGGTCTGTCTTATAGGTACGCAGACCTTTGGCCGCCACAACGGGGCTCTTGCGGCGCGCCCTCGGTCTGGCGGATGCGGTTCCGGCAGGGACACCGTCGATGGTCTCGTTTATGATAATCTCTTCGTCAGGATTCATAGGATAGTCATGGGTTATTGTTTTTATTTCATGCCGGCTACCGCGGCTTTGAAACGGTCGCCACGGTCTTCGTAGCTGTTAAACAGGTCGAAGCTGGCGCAGCAGGGCGAAAGGAGCACGGTGTCGCCTTCCGAGGCCAGCTCTCGACAGGCACGCATGGCGTCGTCAAGTGAATGGGTATCGCGTATTTCGGGCACCTTGCCACTGAAAAATTCAAGTATCTTGCTGTTATCCACCCCCATCGCCACTATAGCCTTTACCTTTTCCCTTACCAGCGGTTCAATCTCGGAATAATCGTTACCTTTATCCTTACCGCCGAGAATAAGCACGGTAGGAGCGTTCATGCTCTCCAGAGCATACCATGTGGAATTCACGTTGGTGGCCTTGGAGTCGTTCACATAGCGCACGCCGTCGATAGTTCCGGCATATTCAAGGCGATGTTCCACGGCCTCGAAATCCTCCAGGCTCTTTCTTATTTCCTCTTTTCTGAGGTGAAGCACCGAAGCCGACAGTCCGGCCGCCATCGAATTATACAGATTATGCAGACCGGCCAGCGAGAGTTTGTCGCGCGGAATCTCCCATACGCTGTCGGGGGTATCGAAATGAACTATGCCTCTGTCGTCGGTCCAGGCCGCCGCACCTTCCTGCCAATGTTCGGAGAAGGGGAGACGCATGGCCTCGCTCTGCACCTGGCGCACCTGTTCGGCCACTATCGGGTCGTCCATCCAGTATATGAAACAGTCATCGGCCGTCTGGTTGCGCAATATGCGGAATTTGGCGGCGGTGTAGAGTTCCATCTTGTGGTCGTAACGGTCCATATGGTCCGGAGTGATGTTGAGAATCACAGCCACGTTAGCCTTGAAATCATACATGTTTTCAAGCTGGAAGCTGGAAAGTTCTATCACATATACCGAGTGGGGATCTTCGGCCACCTGCAACGCCAGACTCTTTCCGACGTTTCCGGCCAGACCTACATCAATACCGGCCTCTTTTAGAATATGATAGGTGAGCAGGGTAGTGGTAGTCTTGCCATTGGATCCTGTTATGCATACCATCCGGGCATCGGTAAACCATCCTGCGAACTCTATTTCAGAAACAACTGGAATCCCTTTCTCCACACATGCCTTCACAAGGGGGGCCGTAGGAGGTATGCCCGGACTCTTTACAACATAATCGGCTGTCAGTATTTTATCGCATGAATGTCCACCCTCCTCATGAGGAATGGCACGGGCATCGAGGGCATCGATATATTTCCGGGCCGGTTTGCCCGAATCGCTGACAAGAACCTCCATACCGAGTTTACGGCCGAGCACGGCGGCACCGACACCACTCTCGCCGCAACCGAGAACGGCAAGAAATTTCCCCTTCATATCATCTTCCTTCCTAATCATTTTTTCTTTTTTTATATCTGATCCGGCATACAAAATTCTCTCTTTCCTGCCGGCGCGTGTCATCTCAGTTTAAGGGTTGCGAAAGTCAGGGCGGCCAAAAGGATACCTACAATCCAGAAACGGGTTACTATCTTGGATTCCGGAATAGGAGCCTTAGGCATGTTGACCAGACACTTTATAGAGCCATCGCCGGCTTTCTGGAAATGGTGGTGGAGGGGAGTCATCTTGAAAACACGTCTGCCTTCACCATATTTGCGTTTGGTGAACTTGAAATATGCCACCTGGAGAATCACCGAGAGATCCTCCACAAAGAAAATGAGACAAAGCAGAGGTATCAGCAGCTCCTTTCGTATCAGAATAGCGAATACAGCCAATATGCCTCCGAGAGTCAGCGAGCCCGTATCGCCCATGAACACCTGAGCCGGAAAGGCATTGTACCAAAGGAAGCCAACCAAGGCCCCGATGAAGGCCGACGCAAAGACCACCATCTCTTCAGTACCGGGTATATACATGATATTCAGGTATCCGGAATATATCACGTTGGAGCCGAGATAAGCCATTATGGCCAATGCCAGCCCTATTATCGCAGAAGTCCCGGCACATAACCCGTCGAGGCCGTCGGTAAGATTGGCTCCGTTGGAGACAGCCGTAACCACGATTATGACCACAGCCACGAATATCAGCCATCCCATTGTCTGCGCGGCATGTTTGTCGGGAACCCACGAGGTTATCCACTCATAGTTGAAGTTGTTGTTCTTCACGAAAGGGATAGTGGTCTGCGGTGTTTTTTCAAAGTTATATGAATGGACCACTTCCGTATGGTCGGGATCAGTCTGGACCTCCATGTTCTCGCTCATGACAATCTGGGGAGACAGCCACATCGTGACACCCACGACCAGTCCGAGTCCTACCTGGCCTATAACCTTGTACTTCCCCTTCAGGCCATCCTTATTGTGGTATTTGAGTTTGCGGTAATCATCAAGGAAACCTATGGCGCCCATCCACACGGTCGCGAGAATGAGCAGAACCATATATACATTGAGAAGATTGCCCACCAGCAGGCAGGGTAGCAGTATGGCGATTATTATCAAGACTCCGCCCATAGTGGGGGTCCCGGTCTTTTTCATCTGCCCCTCGAGACCCAGATTCCTTACGACCTCGCCCACCTGCATACGCTGCAGCCGCGCGATAACCTTATGGCCTGAAAAGAGAGCTATCAGTAGCGCCAGGGTGAAAGCCGCCGCCGCCCTGAACGTTATGAAATCCATAAGTCCCTTGCCGGGGAAATCATAACCATCAAGTATCTTGAAAAGTGAATACAGCATTTTTTATTTGTTTTCAAATGTCGGAGACTGTGGCTCAGAGTTCGGCAAGTGCCGCCTGTACCTCTTCACGGTCGTCGAAATGATGACGCACACCCTTTATTTCCTGATATGGCTCATGCCCCTTTCCGGCAACAAGAATCACCTCGCCGGGCTTCGCCATCTGCACAGCCGCGCGTATGGCCTCGCGACGGTCCGATATGCAGAGTGTACGGCGTAACTCTTCGCCGCTGAGTCCCTGACGCATTTCAGCTATTATTGCGTCTGGTTCCTCGTCGCGTGGATTGTCGGAGGTCAGTATAAGCCGGTCGCTGCGGCAAGCGGCTTCCTGGGCCATCATGGGGCGCTTTCCATGGTCACGGTTTCCTCCGGCGCCCACCACGGTTATTATACCGCCGTCAGAGCCGACTATCTCGCGTATCGTGTCGAGTACGTTTACCAGCGCATCGGGAGTGTGGGCATAGTCGACAATCGCGGTAACGCCGTTGGCCGAGCGAAAAGACTGGAATCTGCCGGCGACGGGCACCAGACGGCTCATGTTTACCAACACCTCCTCGGAGTCGAAACCGGTAAGCACGGCTGCGCCGTATACGGCTGTAAGGTTATAGGCATTGAAACGTCCGGTAAAGCGCACCTCGACCTCGCGGTTGTTGAGCATAAGCAACGTTCCGTCAAGACGGCTTTCAAGCACACGCCCGCGGAAGTCTGCATCGGAGCGCAGGGAATATGTGTAGACACGCGCACGTGTGTTCTGCACCATGACGCGCCCGGCCTTGTCATCTATATTCACAAGGGCGAAAGCCTCCGGGGGCAACATGTCGAAAAAGGATTTCTTGGCCCGCATGTAATTGTCCACAGTCCCGTGGTAGTCCAGATGGTCGCGCGTAAGGTTGGAGAATACGCCACCGGCGAAGGTAAGACCCGAAATACGATGCTGGGCGGCCGCGTGGCTCGACACCTCCATGAAGGCATAATCACACCCGGCCTCCACCATCCGCGCGAGCAGACTGTTGAGGTTCAGAGGGTCGGGAGTGGTATGGGTGGAAGGCTCGGCTTTGTCGCCTATATAGTTGCAGACCGTAGAGAGCAAGCCAGCTCGATACCCCTCGAGCTTGGCCATTTCATAGAGCAGGGTAGCGGTGGTTGTCTTGCCGTTGGTGCCGGTAACGCCCACAAGCTTGAGTTTGGACGAAGGATGCCCATACCAGGCCGAAGCCAGATGGCCCAACGCATCGGCCGAATCGGCAACACGTATATATGTAACCCCGGGATCGAGCACCTGCGGAAGCTCTTCGCAGACAATCGCCCCTACATGGGTAGAGGTAACTACAGGGATATATTTATGGCCGTCGGTATTTGTGCCGCGCACGGCCACGAAAAGCCCCTCTTTCTCTGCTTTGCGGGAGTCGGAGGCAACGCCAACAATATTCCGGTCTACAGGACCGACAACCTCGACTGTATCGAGGTCTTCAAGAAGGGTAGAAAGTTTCTGTGTCATATCTATTCAGATTTTCAGATTCAAAGTAATGGTAGACCCTCTGCGGATAAACTCTCCGGGAGGGATCGACTGTGAAACCACATGACCGACACCGTTGACGACCACGTTGAGTCCTCTTGACTCAAGGGTTCTCACGGCAGACGCCACATCGAAACCCTTTACATCGGGTACGGTATTGTTGTTTACAGGAGAAGAGGTCTTGACTTTGCGTACGCCGGTTCCGAGCGCGCGGCCTATCTGTCGGGCCTCGGCCTTGGTGGCGGCCGCCACCATCGGCAGTCTGCGGTCCGGAGTCTGGTCCATAGGCACTTCGGTGTCGAAGAATCCACGGGCATACATCTTCAGGGCCACATTCTTGACAACCTGTCCTGAGGTACGGTTGGCGCTTGTGCCGCTCGGGCCGAGTATCAGGGCCATACATGAATAGCGGGGATTGTCATATGGGAAATATCCGGCGAAGGCATAACGGCGTTTGGAACGGTCATAACCGCCGGCCCCCACAGGGTAGGCGGTGCCGGTTTTGCCCACGATCCTTACCCGGTCGTCGCGCACGGCGCGGGCCGTACCATGCTCGCCCCAGACTACTTCCTGCAGACACTCGCCCACTTTCCGGGCGGTTTCCTCGCTGCATATACGGTCGCGTATGTATGTGATGGGCAATATGGAGTCGTGCCCCTCGGCGTCGCGATAGGCGCGCACAAGATGAGGGCGCACATACCGTCCCTTGTTCGCTATCGCATTGTATATGGATAACGTATACAGCGGAGGTATCTCGGTATTGTAACCATAGGCCTGCCGGGCCAGATCAAGGTGACGCGCCGTCATCGTTATGTTCAGGCCCGAAGGCGTGCGGTCTGTAAGTCTGCGAATATTCGGCACACATTCGCCGGCGATACCGGTATGCATTGGCTCGAAGAAGCCAATAGACGCGAGACGGTCATAGAACGATGCCGGATCGGAGGCATATTTGCGGAAAATCACACGCGCTATACCGGTATTGCTCGACATCTCGATAACCTGCTTCATAGTCTTCACACCCGGCGCGTGAGGGTCGGAGGTACGCTGGAAGGGTGAGCAATCCACCACATCGGTAACATTCCTGACCAGACCGTCTTCAAAAGCTATCATCATAGATATCGGCTTCATTACCGATCCGGGCTCGAAACCGAGCACGGCCCTGTTACGGGCCTCGCCATAGCTGCCGTCGTCGAGCAGCTGCAGGTTGGAAATCGCCTTTATCTCGCCCGTCTCCACCTCCATGAGCAGCGCGGTTCCCCATTCGGCGTTGCTCTCCTCGCATATCCTGTGCAGTTCCTGCTCAAGCATGTCCTGTAGGTCGATATCGATGGTGGTTACAAGGTCAAGTCCGCGCTGTGCCGGAGTAGTCATCCAGCTGCCCACGCCTCGGTTCAGCGCCACTTTCTTCGCGAAACCGGGTTTGCCGTAAAGCAGTGTGTCGAGGTCTTTCTCAAGTCCGGAATATCCGTGAATCTCACCCGTTTCTCGACACTCGTTCACACGTCCGATGCTACGGTGAGCCATGCTTCCGTAAGGATACATGCGTATATTGTGTCCCTCCGCATAAAGAGGATTTCGGAAACCGCTCCCCTTGAAACGGTCCAGCAGAGGCCATCCTTTCATGCGTTCGAAATCCTCCTTGCTCTTGTTGCGGGCCAGGCGCAACGCGCGGGGCCGGTCGTCGGGAGCCTTCTCGAACTCATGGCGCAGACGCGTGCGCCATGAATACTTGGCAACGCTGTCGGGAGGCATCGAGCCGAGGTTGCGGCGACGCGGATAGTAATAGTCGAGCGAATCGGCGAGAGAATCGATCGCCGACCAAGGTATAGGGTTAAGCTTCTTGACCTTGTCATGACGAAGGTCAAGTTTCAGGTCATACACTTTCAGATTGCAGGCAAGGATATTGCCGTTGGAGGCAAGGATATTGCCCCTTTCCGGCGGTATCGTGTCGATTTTAGACAGCTCGCGGCGCGCCCTTTCGTTCCAGGCGCGGGCGTCTATCACCGTGTTCTGGAACAGCTTGCCGACAATTATCACCGCCACAAGGAAAAAGAAAGCGGAGATAAAGCCGTATCGTTTCAGTATGTTTTTCTTATTGTTCTGTTTCATCGGTCAGACAGGAGTTCTCTTGTCAAAAAAATGGGCTATCTGGTTCTTTCCACCTCCACAGCCGGCTCTTCGCGGAAAATGAGGCCGAGCTTTTTCTCCTCGACCATCCGCATCATTTCGGTTTCGCGTATAAGCGACATATACTGGGCCTTCTCCTGAAGTTTGGCGCTCTGTGAACGTTGCAGTTCGGTATTAAGAGTGCGTATCTGCTCCATCTTCGATTTCGTTTTGTAACGCAAACCCATCAACGCAAGTACCACCACTATAACCGGTACCAGCACCCACGCATTGCGGCGGAAGGCATCGAGCGACACCGACTGTCCGAAACGCACGTCTTCCACTATTTTACCGAAAGTGGACTTTCTTTTCGGTTGGTTGTCAGGTTTGTTATCAGTATTGGCCATCGGTTCTCAGATTAAAAGCCTGCAGGAGGCCAGGGAAGGGAATTGCGTTCGGCCACCCTCAGTTTCGCCGAACGTGAACGCGGATTAACAGCCACTTCCTCATCGTCGGCTACCACCGGCGAACGGGTAATTCTCTTCCAGGGGGAAGGGGTCTCCCCGTAGATATCATGGCTGGCGGTCTTCATCGGATCGGCGTACCCGGTCTTTATAAAGCTCTTTATTAGCCGGTCTTCTCCCGAATGATAGGAGAGAACCGCTATTCGTCCGCCGGTTTTCACCACGTAGTCGGCCTGGTCCAGAAGATCATTGAGAGCGCCCAATTCGTCATTGACCATTATGCGCAGCATCTGGAACACCTGAGCCAGGTCTTTTTTCAACGACTTGGGATTCAATACCGGTTCAAGAGCCTTTGCAAGGGAACCTGTGGTCATTACTGTCTCTTTCTGCCGCGCCGCAAGAATCGCCTTTACGATTGAGGGGATCTTCTTCAAGTCGGTATATTTTTCAATAGCGTTCCTTAGGGATTCCTCATCGAAATCGGCGAGAAGATCAGCCGCAGTCCTACCGGCGTTCCGGTTCATCCGCATGTCGAGCGGAGCGTCTTCACGGAAAGAGAAGCCACGCCCGGCTTCATCAAAATGATGGAACGAGACTCCGAGGTCGGCCAGTATGCCGTCTACCTTATCGATACCGTAGTATCTCAGAAAATTGTAAAGATACCTGAAGTTCGAATTAACGAATATGAAACGCGGATCGTCGGGTATATTACGACGTGCGTCGGCATCCTGATCGAAACCCAGCAGCCGGCCCTTTGAAGAAAGACGTTCGAGTATGGCCCGGGAGTGGCCCGCGCCACCCATCGTGCAATCCACGTAAACGCCATCAGGGTCGGTAATCAGCAAGTTGACGGTAGGCTCCAGCAACGCCGGTATATGGTAGGGGAGATGTGTGTCCATCAATTAGGGGTATTTAGGTTGTAAAATTACTCAAAACCTATGTTATTATATACCCGTTGTCTGAGATAAATTCTCAAAAAACCTAAAAAAGTTATTGACAAGGGTGGAAATCAGGGGCAACGGGGCTATTTTATCCCCGCTTCAACGGGGGATACCCGACAGAGAGGAAAGCGATCTTCGTTTAAAAGAAACTTCGGGATGGAGAGAGGGAAAAACTAAAAAAGTGCAATTATTGTTGAATATTACATTATTTTGCATATATTTGCATTATGAAGATTGGGTTTGACGCAAAGAGAGCCGTCTGCAATATGACAGGACTCGGAAATTACTCAAGACTGGTAGCCGAAGAGGTTGCCTGTCATTATCCCGATACGACTCTTTATCTTTACACGCCCACCCTGACCGAGGCGCAGAAGCATAACCCGAGGCTGGCGCGTCTCAACACTCTGCCTAATATAGAGTTCCGTCTGCCATACGGGCTTGGGCCGTTAGGTCATGGCTCCTTATGGCGCTCCGCCGGCATAACACGCCATTTCAAAGCTGACGGACTTGACCTGTTTCATGGTCTCAGCAACGAATTGCCGCTGAATGCGGCATCATCGGGCATCCCGACAGTAGTTACAATACACGATCTGATTTATCTGCGGCTACCGGAATGCTATCCCCTTCTGGATCGGAAGATATACAACTGGAAGTATGGCCAATCGGCACGCAAGGCCACGAGAGTCATAGCCGTAAGCGAGTGCACCCGCCGCGACCTTGTGGAACTCCATCACGTGGACCCCGGAAAGATAGATGTTATCTATCAGGGATGCGACCCCCAGTTTCAGAATGTGTGCACTCCGGAAACAATCGGCTACATACGCCGCAAATATAACCTTCCACCTCGGTATGTCATACAGGTGGGCACCATAGAACGGCGCAAGAACCTGGAGCTGTCGGTAAGGGCCCTGTCGGCTCTGCCGGCCGACGTGAAACTCGTGGCCGTAGGCCGCGACAACGCATATCTGCCATACATCAGAAAGGTGGCCGCCGGACTCGGAGTGGCCGACCGCATAATATTTCTCGAAGGGATTCCCTTCAACGACCTGCCCACATTATATCAGGGTTCCGAGGCAGTTCTTTATCCGTCGCGATACGAAGGATTCGGCATACCGGTACTCGAAGGATTACAGAGCCGCCGCCCGGTGATCGCAGCTACCGGAAGCTGCCTTGAAGAGGCCGGCGGCGACGCCGCATGGTATGTAAATCCCGACGACCCGAAATCAATGGCCGGAATCCTCAACGCCATACTGAGCGGAGAAACAGACCTGAGCGCACGTATCGGACGCGGATTGCAGCAGGCAGCCCGTTTCGACACTTCGGCCATGGCCGGCAAAATAATGGAAACCTACAGCAAGGCGATAGCCGACTTTTCCAATAACCAGTCGCAATTGAACTCTTGAACAGTCTATGAAAACACACATCCTTATTCTGGCCGCGATGACCTTTCTGACGGCCTCCTCGCAGACATTTCAGAACCCGACTGTTCTGTCGCCGGGCGAAGTGTCGATACCCGTAGATGGAATACGAGCCACCGGATATTACACCTACACGGCTCCGACCGACCAGCTGCTCACCCTTTACATACCTTCTCCCGACGCGACTCTCTATGTTTCAGAACAGCCGAAGGAAAATCCCACCTACAGCGAACTGCCGGTAATGGGCAGACGCATGACCGCCGACAACAAGATGCGCTACCGACTCCTGGCCCAAAAAGGGAAACAGCTGTTCATGAAAACCTCTTTCATCTGCTGGGACTTGCCTGAAAGCGGCAATTTCATGATTGACGTTTCTACCGAAGATATTTCCTATAAGGATGGTTATACGCCCTCCGACCCGATTATAGGCGCGGAGGAATCCACCATATATCTGCCACTGACAGTAGACAGCGACGCCATTATGAAACCGGTGTATGTCTCTTTCGACACAGACCAATACGGGTATTTATCACTCGATTTCGAGCCGAGCGTCACTCAGATAGATTACTCATATGGAAATTCAGATGATTATATCTATCTGAAACATAACTACGTGATGGAAGAAAACCAGACCGTGGGAGCTAAAGCCATGCTGCCTGTAAAACCGGGCGAGCATATAATGTTCCGGATAAAAGGATTCGCGCCATCGATATTGACCCTCAAACAGATTGACCCTGAACCGGGTACAATATGCGAGTTCCCCCTGGATGTCGAACCGGGCACTGTAACATTGCCGGGCGGCACCTCCGACTTCTATTACCGTATAAAACCGGAAGAGGAATCATATATTGAAATAACATCGCCTTATTCCCTGCCGGGCGGATTCGTAAGGGTTATGATGGACTGCAACGGATTCGGAGCATTCACCATATATGATGAACTGAACCTCCGCGCCCATGTCTGGGACAATATGGAATATATAATCCATGTCAGCAGACCGGAGGCTCCCGACCGGCCGGAGGAATTCGAGCTAAGGCTGACCCCTGAACTTCCGAGCGACAGTTTCTACGGCGCGGAAGAGATTGAACCCGGAAACCGATACGAGACCTTGCCTTTCGCCGGCACATATTATTACCGCATCACAGCCCCGGACCTTATAGGGAGCACACTGAAGCTGACCACCCTTGAAAATCCGGCTGACAGCGACACCAGGGCAAGCCTGTTTGACGCCGACAATGATTTCGATGTAATAGCTACCGGACTGAACCTCGAATATACAGTGAAACCGAACGCCTCATACGTGCTGAAATATTCCGTGTTCGACAACCGTCTGGCCCTGCCGTTCAGCTTCAGCTTCGAAGGGGGCGAATCGGGTATAGCGGAAATGGAAGAGGGGGATGCGGCACACAACGGAACGCTCAGGGTCTCCACTCCCGATGGAAAACCGGTAGGGGAGTTCAGCTCGGAACCGGAGATGCTGCGCACGCTGACACCGGGACTATATATTGTAATCCGGGAAGGGGGAAGCGAAAAGATAACAGTGAAATAAAAACCTTGCAATGACAAGCTTGGGAAACCTGCATCCCATGTATTATCAGTGCACTCAAGAGAAAAATAAATTAACACCAACAAACAATTACTCTTATGACAAAAACCTTTATGAAATTGTTTGGGCTGGCTTGCACATTAGCCTTGCCGTTGGCAATGACGGCCCAGACCGCAGACTCACCCTTGACGGTTGTCCCGGGCGAGAACTCCTATGAAAACACTTCAGGGAGCAGCATGAGTGTCTATTACACTATGACTCCGGACGAAGATGCCTTGGTAACATTGGAAGGCATCAGTATATCCACTATCAAAGAAGATGATGTGGAGATTCCGAGTTGCTACCTTACAAACCCTACAAAAACCATGTTCCTGGCACAGGAAGGCAAGACGTATACATTCTACAATTACGTTTACAGCGATGAAAGCAGTACTTTCACCGCCATCTTCACTCCCAAGCCATATAATAACGGACGCGACCAGGCCAATCCCATAATCCTTGAACAGGGCGAAAACTTCTTCCCATGTACCAGGGAAGGGGGCTGGGGAACACCCAACATACCTGTATATGCCAAATTCACATCGCCTCAGGACGGCAAGCTGGTCATTACTACCGCAAGCTCACTGAGCGGTTTCTACCGCCTTATGCCTGATGGCAATAAGGTAGCGATAGAATTATCATACTCAAACAATTACAGAAATGTGATAATGATTGACAAGGATGAGGAGCTTCTGTTTGAACTCTCATATTCCTATGGCACTATCCTTAGCTTCAAGGTTGAAGACAGCGTTCCCGGCGCCAGCGAGGATGAACCTTTCAGGACACAGGCGGGAGAGAATGTGATACCGGCGGCTGCAGGCACCTACTGGTACTCGTTCACCACACCATCAGTACTGGATAAATACTATGTAACCATCACATCAGACTGCGACTATCCGGTAGCGATAATGAGCAACGGCTACACCCAGGCATCGTGCAATACGATGGCTATACGCGAATCGTTCGGAGGTGGTGTGACCAACCTGATAAAGATAGAGAAAGAGACAGCCACCGAGACCGACGAGACATTCAATCTTGAATTTAACGCACCCGAGCCTTACGACAATTTCAAGACCGCCGAATTCATCAACGCCGGAGAGGATGTGAAGACCCCCGCCTTTGCCGGAAGATACTTCTACCGCATACAGGCTCCGGAGACCGGAAGCTGGTTCCTCGATGTGCAATCATTATTCCAGGATGCCACGGAATTATCCGTTTACACCGAAAGCAACGACTGGAGTTATTTAGCAACCGGAGCTCCCGTACGCTGTGAGGTGGAAGCCGGGAACAGCTACGTGATCAAAGCTACCGCACCCCAGAATCAGCTCGGAGCCACATTCGTGGCCTCGTTCGCCGAAGTCCAGAAAGGTCAGACAGCCGCCAATCCTCTTCCTGTAGAGGAGGGTGTTAACGACGTGCCGCTCTGGAACTCCGTATACTACACCTATACTCCTGATACGGACTGCTGGGTGGTTATCGAACACACCGGAGTGGCGGTGAACTCGGTAAAACAGGACGGCCTTTATACCGCTGTATCTTCTTATGGTGAAAACAAGACCCGTTTCGAGGCCCTGGCAGGCAAGCCTTACATAATTTGCTTTGATCTCGTTCAGGAACGCGCGACTTTCACGTTGACGGAGATGGCATATCAACAGGGTGAATCGAGCACCAACCCGATAGATATTACGAGCGGCGAGACCAAACTGCCCGAATTTGGCGGCAAGGTATGGTACAGATTCGTAAGCGACCGGGATGGCTTCATCAATATAAGCACGACACTTGCTTACGCATCCGGCAACTCGGTAGAACTGTATATCAACGAAATTACCAATTCGGGCCGCATTACCATGGGCACCGAAGGGTATTATCCCGACTACACCTTCAAACCTATCAGGAACGGTATCATGAAGGGAGATGTAGCCTATATCTGTGTATCATACAACGAGGCAACAGAAGGTGCGTCTATCACTGTAACCACTTCGGAAGCCAACCCGGGCGAGACCATCGGAACAGCCATACCTATCGATTTCGTGAACGATATGACATATACCTTCCCCACAACGGGCGATCCGATGTGGTACAGCATCGAATTACCCGCCGGTATGTTGAAAATAAAGGCAAACGACTACGTTACCCTATATCTCTATTCGGCAGACGGTAAGAATCAACTCGCGAGAGCTGAATATGATTACGCCGATTATGGTTATGTGCTGAAAGCCGGGGTGGAAGAAGGCAAATACCTTATCTGCGTCAGCTATGCTACAAACGATATAACCACCACCATAAGCGTAAGCGAACCCGAACCGGGCCAGACCCCGGCTACCGCAATTGTTATTGAAAATGCGGGCGACCCGACCGAGTTCGAGATTCCGAAGCTTGAAAGAGGAGAGCAGCGTTGGTACTGCATAGATCTGTATGAAGGCGAACTGTCGTTCAAGGCAGAGGATTCTCTTGGCGGATATCTGTATGCCGAAGGCGATTACGACAACAGCCTCGCATATATCTCGTACGATTGGGATGCGGACGAATCTACGTTCAACAACATCGCGATTCCCGCTGCCGGCCGTTACTATTTCAAGATAACAAGCACATACCTCACGGTAGCTTATGCTACACTCACCGGCACGGCACTCGTGCATGAGGTAGTTGGAGTAGAGGGTATCGAAGCCGACGGCACCGACGCCGAATACTACACTCTCGACGGTATCAAGGTAAGCGGCAAGCTTGCTCCGGGTATGTATGTACGCGTAGCCGACGGCAAGGCCACCAAGGTAGCTGTCAAACGCTGATACGAGTTACATCAACTACAAAGATCTCTTTTATACAAAGGGCGTGGCCAAAAGCCACGCCCTTTGTTCAATATACTGACGGACACGAGCCATCCTATCCGACAGCCTCCATCTCCGAGGGCCCCGGAGACACGTAGCCAATCGCCGATGGGTATTTATGGTAAGCGCAGATAGTATTTGCGCATTCTACCAGTCGTCATAACCGTCGGTAGAGGAGGGCCTAAAGGAGAGGTTAGAAGAGAGGCGAAAGGAGGGATTAGAGGAGGGGCGCCATCTCCGAGGGCACTCCGGGATGCGCAGCCTGCCGATGATGGGAATTTACAATCCGGAAGGAAACGAAGCGGCTGAACCGGGAGTCCGGAAATCTATACAAATAAAAGGAAGCGGATATAGATAATATATTATATCATCGTGCCTCAATCTGGAATTTTTCAAACGAGAAATTATCATAAATTATCAGTTGAAAAAATATTTTTATTTTTCTTTTCATTTTGTTTGGTTCTATTAAAAGTTTATACTACCTTTAGCGCGAAACCTATGCCACTTATCATAAACCTATAATACTTGCCATTATGAAAAATTTCACAATTCTTTCTTGCGTAATGTTCCTTGCAACTTTGTCCCTACCGGCAAGTGCGCAAGATGATTATACTTACTTGAAGCTGTTCGAGGAGGGTAAGACTTGGAATGTGGTGGAAGAATACTATGATTGCGAGACCCACGAAACATTCGTTGTTCCCAAACAAGTCAGCGTGGAAGATGAATGGTGGGACGGGGAACATCTTTTACATAGGTTTAACTGTTTTCATCAAGAGTCTCAGACTCCTTATTCTCGTTCATTCATGGAAGAAGAAAGTGTCATATACGAGAAAGATTATCAAGATGACCTTAAACTGATTGACTTTAACCTTCGCAAAGGTGATCGCGTGCCAGTTGAGCCTGAATTTATTCTGGAGCACGGATATTATGTGGTAAACGACGAAATAATCGATATCAAGGGCATCAAGCGAAGAATCTTATCAATTGGGGATGAAAAGGATGGAAAGCCTTTCACATACTGGATTGAAGGTATCGGCTCTATCGATGACTGGATTATGCAGATATATCCAGTACCGACATGTTCTCAATATTTAAAAAGCCGTCATATCTCGTCATGTTATCTGAATGGTGAATGCATCTTCTCTTACGAGGATTTTGAGGAATACATGCAGCGGAGCGGTGCCAGGTCGATTGGAGAGGATAGAAAAAACGGTTATCTATCGTTTGGCGGCAATTACATCGAATTGAACGGATATACCGGGAATGCGACCGTCGAGGTCTATTCGATGGACGGGACCCAGCGCATTTCGGAAGAGATGACCGGCATCCATGCCGTTTCCATCTTCGATCTCCCGTCAGGATGCTATCTGGCACGCGTCACTTTCCGGGACGGATCTTCCGATACTTTGAAATTTATAAAATAGTTTTTTCCGGTCGCATCGCGTCGTGGCGCGATGCGACCGGTCTTATATTTATTTCATACCGCGGGGTACGCGAAGCCTTTCGCTACGCTTAAGGCTCCGCTACCCCGCGGCTATTCTCCGCATGCCCTCTACCGGGGCACGGGGCTACGCATCTCAGGGTGCGTAGCTTGGAATGCACTTTTATTTCGTTATAAGAAATTATCAGTTGTAAAATGTTTTTTTGGTTTTTCCCTCATTATGTTTGATTTTGTTAAAAGTTTATACTACCTTAGAGCGCGAAACCATTAAACCTTGTTCATCATGAAGAAACTTACAATCATTTCTTTAGTTACATTCCTTGCAGTTTCGGCCTCTGCCCGTATACATGTGAAATCTAACGATCCGAAAGGATTGGAGTCGACCGAATACAGATATGACTATTCGGACGGTAAGAAAACCGAGATTGTCTGCAATTCCGTGGAAGATATAAACGTGGCGATACGCAACCTTTCCATGAATAGCGTCTATTCTGAATCCGAGGATGGATGTGCGATGGAATATTCCGTCGGAGATGCCCTCTTCTCCAATTTCGCTTATAACGGGGATCCGGATTATGACTTTGTTTTGAACGGACAGTATTTCTGGTATGTGAAGTCGGGCATTCTTCCTTCCGAATTCTATCGGAATCCCGATAATATCGATGAAGGCGATTTCGATGCCCCGATGCTGCCGGGTATCGAGGAACGCCTCACGTTGCTTGACGGCTATACCCTCGATGACGTGGAGGTAACAGTGGAGAGTATCGATACCTCCGACATAGGGGAAACGACATTGGCCAATTACTCCTATGTGATGGTAGGAAAACCGGCCATGCGTGACGGCTCACCCACGGAAGAGGGATATCTGCCAGAGCAGCCTTGCAGGAAGATAACGCGTGGTGAAGACGGACACTCGCTTATAGTGTATTTCGGCCAATACAATCCCGAGACATGGAATCTGAAAGCGGTAACCGGTATAAAGGTATCGATAAAAGGCGCTCATATCGCTGACCGCGGTTCCTCGGTACGGACAATACAGAACGGACAGCTTGACGGCGAAGCGGTATATTATGACATTCATGGAAGGAGCGTTACCGATCCCGTACCCGGAACAATCTATATCAAGGATGGCAAGAAGATCATAAACAGATAATCCACGGAATGACTTTCGGTAGGGTAGGACATATCTTATAATTCGTCTTAATTTCAAATTCCAGTATATGAGAAAAACTATACTTAGCCTTGGGGTGAGTTGCCTGTTTGTAGCGGCGGCAGCTCAGGGGACGACTCCGGATGGCCCACCGAACCTGCTTTCCGCAGACCGTGTCTGGAACTACGATATGCGTAAGATTTCGATGATTCCCACTCAGGTGGCGACTCCCGGTTTCAAATATCTTACCCCCACACCCGGTTTCCATTTCGAAGGGCGGAAGATTATAGGTGATAAAACTTATGAGATATTCCGCGACGGTGCCGGGAATGAGGTAGCTTACATGCGTCAGGATGGCGGTAAAGTGTACCTCCGCACCGAATGCGCCTCCGGTTCCAAATGGGAATTCTCCATCCTGCCCCCGGATGGCTGCGACTTGCAGGATGAATACCTGCTGTATGATTTCGACAGCAATGTCGGCGATTCTTTCATGTCGGTTGGCTTTGATGATGCCTCAGGAACCACGGGCCAGGTACAGGAAGTGACAGTAACGGATGTGGAATATATCAGATGGGGCGATACCGAGTATAAGGCTCTGACCCTTAAACCTTCCATGTTGGATAACGAGGATACCTTGATAAAAGTGATCGAGGGTGTGGGACCTCTGGTAGGTCTGCTCTGCAATCCGCAGTTCGGAAACCCCACTTCTGGAATGTCATGGGAATGGTATGATCTGGTCGACATGACCGATTCGGAGGGAGGTGTGCTTTTCCGGCCATACGATGAGAACCGATTCTTCTCGCAAGGAAAGAGGTGGATTGTGAAGAGCGATCATATGGACTCTGCCCGTCCGGATGTATCAACTACCTATGAAGTTACGGGAGAGACCATGGTCGACGGTCAACCTGCGGCCATGATAAGCGCAGACGACGGGGATAAAGTCAGGAATGCGGAAGTTTTCTATGGTTATGAAAACAACGGAGTGGTCTATGTGGCTACCGAGGCCGAGAAAATATTCCGTCCCATGCTTGATTTCAACGTGCTTCCCGGTTATAAACTCGGCTTGAATCGCCTGTCGGGAGGTGAGATAACGTTTGATGAGGATGCCGCCACAGTTGTCGATGTCGATCATAAGGTGATAGCGGAGACATTGCGTAAGGTCATTACAGTTGATTTTGGATCCGGCGCCCCCGGGGAAACGGCATGGATCGAGGAAATCGGCGCCACGCATCCCGACCGCATGCTGTATCAGTACGATGCCCCTGCCGACGGGTCCTGTATTCTGTATGAATGCTGGCAAGGAGACCGATTGATCTTCAATTATAACGATTACGGGTCAGCGGATATTCCCGGTGGGTGGGGAAGTTGTCGGAGTATAGTGTTATCT
>CAJMMT010000012.1 GCA_905214715.1 uncultured bacterium
CATCGGCGGAATCCTTCAATGCAAAAATCAAAGCTTTCAGAACTCAGTTCCGCGGAGTAGGTGACATCAGATTCTTCATGTTCAGACTCGCTACACTATACTCTTGACAACTTCCCCACCCACCGGGAATATCCGCTGACCCCAAATGTCCAACCTGCCCAAAACTATGCTGTAATCGGATGGATATAAAAGAAAACAAGCAATTAGATTTTGTATCTAACTGCTTGCTTATCAGTGTTTTATTGGTGATCCGCGTGGGGCTCGAACCCACGACCCCAACATTAAAAGTGTTGTGCTCTACCAGCTGAGCTAGCGAATCTAACCTTTGTTCAGCATAAAGTCGATATCGCTATCGACTCTGTCTGGCGCTTCAAGATGGGCTTGAACCAACGACCCCCTGATTAACAGTCAGGTGCTCTAACCAACTGAGCTATTGAAGCATTTTCTGAGTGTTTTTACCGTCTCCACGGATTTGCGCTTCGTCAGGTGCATATTGACTTTTAGGCCAACTGAGCTATTGAAGCATTTTTGTTACTTCGTCAGGTGCAGATTGACTTTCAGGCCAACTGAACTGTTGAAGCAATTGCGAGTGTTTTTACCGTCTCCACGGATTTGCGCTTCAAGATGGGCTTGAACCAACGACCCCCTGATTAACAGTCAGGTGCTCTAACCAACTGAGCTATTGAAGCATTTCTTTGAGTGAAACCGTCTCCACGGTTTGCGGATTTCCCGGCTTGCCGGGGTGTTTCCCTCAATTGCGTGGCAAAGTTAAGACTATTTTTGAAACTATGCAAATTTTTTGGCGTTTTTTTGTGAGCGCTCCCATATTTTTACATCAGGATTCCGGATCTTTTATTTATCCATGAACTGTCGCTAATGCTTATGGTGTGGGGTATCGTGCATGTAGTTAGCTTGTTAGCGTTTTGTTCTATGCCTATAGTCCTCAATGTGCTTCATGCAGATTCCCCGCAGTCGTCGGCTGCATCGGTTTGCCAACGGCATGTAGATGAAATCCGGAAGGATATCCTTTAACTTCTCCTTCATGAAGAAAAGCATTCTTTTATGGAAAGGCATACCGAATTCACAGAAGCAGCATGGCGTCTGCCAGTTTTCTCCATATTCACACCTGATCATGCCCATGTAATCGGAATGGGTCATGAATGTATGCCCCTTGAACTCTATGGGTTCCGGTTCCCTCATAAAAAAATCAGGGATAAGATTGCCGCTGCATTCCCATATTCCGTCGGGTTCGCGAACAAAGAAGTACAAGTCTATGTATTCCCCGTCTTTCATAAGGGAATACAGTCCGCGACGGTCATATCTCACCAGCTCCAGTCCCTTTTCTTTCAGAAGCGGAAGTATCGACAGGAACTTCTGTCTATACTCATCTTTAAGAGTAAGGTCTATGTCCTCATCGTGGGTGATGAAGTCATGTTCGCGCACAGCCCCGAGCAATGTCCCGTAGCTTAACATGAAACTGATGCCGTGGGCATCAAGAATATCTTTTAACAACAGTAAGTTTTCCAGAGCCTTCTCCTTTTCTATCGGTTTCACTCCCGGATAGAGTGCTCTTGTCTTATAATGGAATTTACCGTCAGGTGTCTGTATATAAGCCATGATAATTGAGTAAAAGGAGAAAGGAGTATTCCGAGGAGAACTGTAAGAGATGATCAGGAGGAGAAAGGTGAAGTCTGAGGAGCGGGGTAGGGTGGAGGGGAGTCGGAGTGTCAGCGAGACAGTATCTTTTTCAGTCGATTCTTCACCGGCACCGGTATCAGTCGCGTCAGATATGCGTGCAGTGTATGGTCATTCCGGTAGAACTGCCGCTCGAAAGGCAGGTATGGGCATACGTAATGAGGCGGTGTCAAGGGAAAGACAAGTTCTTTCCATGGCAGTTCCACATGCGATAGCGAGGTGTGGGTGGCATTCGCGTCGTTGCCGATGTTGCTTATCTGGTTGCTCGCAGGATAGATGCACAGCTGGTTTTGCGCGGCAAGAGAAAAATACCATTGCCAGTCCCAAGCCGATACATGCCCCCGGTCGATACATTTCAATTCAAAATGCCATTTGCCTGTGTCCCGTCCCTGATATCCGCTGTTGGCCAATATGGATTCGGCATAAACATCCTTACGCCACTCCATAGGAAAGTCCATATTGCGCCAGGCTCTTCTCCAGGTGGCCCACCCCCAGCAGCTCTTGAACCTTGAAAAGAGGTAGGAGTATGGATAATCCTTAAGATGTATGGCGTTGAATCCGGCTATCATTCCTATGCGGGTATCTTCGGCAAAGCGTGTCAGCATTTCGCTCGCGAAGGGAAAGAACGTAGGGGAGGCTATGCAGTCATCTTCAAGAATAATACCCGCTTCCTCATTCTCGAACAACCAGTCGATGGCTGTGAAAACCCCGCGGCCGCATCCTAAATTGCGTTCCTGAAACAAAGTCCTGACCTCGCATTCCCAATCGATACTGTCAATTACGCTCTTGCGTACGTCGGCCACAATTCCGGACTCCCGGGTATCTCTGGCGCCATCCGATGCGAGATAAAGCCGGCGCGGCTTCACTCTGCGGATCGATTCCAGCGACTTCAGGGCCGTTTCCTTGCGGTTGAAGACTATGAACAGTATCGGAATATCATACATATCTTTAGATGAAACCAGGCGCCGGAATATTACCCTATAATACGGAATATTACCCTATAATATTGGTGTAAGGGATTGGACCGCCTTATTTCAAAGACAAATATACTAAAAAAAACATAATTGGGCGAATGTAGCATAAATGAAAGGTATCCTGTCGCCGAAACCGACTGTCGCCACAGGTTGCAGATGTAAAAATAGTTTCATATCATGCAAGATTTGTAACAATCTTAATCTTTTGATAAAAAATATTTTAGACTGCCGTAAAAGTAAATTATCTTTAGCCGCGAATCCACTATATTCTCATGAACCCGCGAAAAACAGTATCGATTTTTATTATCATTATAATTTCGGTTATGGGAATAATATCATGTTCCCGACAGCCGCATCCCAAGTTTCATATCGGAGTCTCGCAGCCATGTCATGATGAGTGGCGAGAGAAGATTAACAATGAGATAAGGCGAGAAATGCTGTTTCACGATGATGTCGAGGTCGAATTCCGTTCCGCCGACAACGACAGCCGTCGCCAGATAGAAGATATAAGACATTTCATTGAGGCGGGAGTGGATTTGATAATAGTGGCTCCCAACGAGGCCCAGACCGTAACGCCTATTCTCAAAGAGGCTTTCGACCGTGGTATAGCGGTGGTTACATTCGACCGCAACGTTTACGGTGATGCCTATACCTCTCACTTCGAACCAGACAATGAGGAGATAGGGCATTTAGCCTCCCTTTATGCCCGTCATATAGTCCCCGGAATGGTGAACGCGCTTGAAATCAGAGGTCTCGATTACTCGACTCCGGCCCAGCAGCGGCACGCCGGGTTTGTGCGCGATGTAGACTCAGTCGATAATTTCTCGGTGATAAGCGTCGGAGGTACATGGAGTGCCAATTCAGCCGTGGCGATCACCGATTCAGTATTGAGGATACATCCGGAAATCAATGTGATATATGCCCACAACGACGGCATGGCTATTGCCGCTTCTAAAACGGCACGTTCAATGGGAAGGCATGATATCAGGATTATCGGCACAGATGCCGCGCCTGTTCCCGGACTAAAGGCTGTAGACGACAGTGTTATCGACGCCACGGTTATTTATCCTACTGAAGGTGGACGCGTATTTCGCTCGGCTGTCGACATCCTGCATGGCAAGCGTGTCCCGAAAGATGACCATTTAGGCAACAATTCTGTGGTAGACCGCTCTAATGCCGATATCCTGATAAGACAGAACGATTTGCTGAAAGCAGAAACCGATAAGGTTGAGAAACTGAAAGCAGCGAATGTGGAGCTTGACAAAAGCCGACGTGCGAAGACGAAGCATGTATACATCCTTATGGCTTCGGCGTTCGTGCTATTGCTCGCTCTTGTTATTCTTTTCCTTTACCTTCGTCAGATCAGACGTTACCACCGCATGCTGGCCGACAAAAACAGCCAGCTTGAAGATGAGCAGCGGAAACAGAAGGAACTTTACGACAGGCTTGAAGAGGCTACACGCTCAAAACTTATTTTCTATACCAATGTCTCTCATGACCTTCGAACACCTCTGACTCTCATAGCCGGACCTATTGAAAAAGTGAGCGCGTCGCCGGGACTGGATAAAAGCGACCGCGAGCTTCTGACGCTTGCTCGCCGCAATGTCTCGATACTTCGCCGACTTATAAATCAGATTCTCGATTTCCGTAAACTCGACAATGGTAAAATGAGCCTGAATCTGAGCGAGGCTGATTTTATGGCTCTCGCATCCGAGTGGGCAGCTTCTTTCCGCTCGCTTGCCAACGAGCGCGACATAAACTTTGAAATAGACCTGCAGACGCAATCTTCAAAGGATGCCCCTTCTACTCTCGCAATCGATGTAGACAAGATAGAGCGTGTGGTGTTCAATCTGCTTTCAAACGCATTTCGGTTCGTCCCCGACAACGGTAGGGTGATTTTCCGGGCTCGAATCGATGATCGGGAACTTGTATTTACAATTGAAGATTCGGGTCCGGGGATAAAGCCCGATGAACTTACAAAGATATTCGAGCGGTTTTATCAGGCGGAGAACTATACCGCCAATGGTTCCGGCATAGGCTTGGCGTTATCCAAGTCTCTGGTTGAACTGCATAACGGCACTATTACGGCGGCCAGTTCACCGGGTGAACTTACGCGCTTCACCGTCGCCATTCCTGTAAGGCATGTTGAAAACGCTTATTCTGCCGATAATTTAAAACGCGATATGGCCGGTGAGCTTGTGCGGCTACGCGAGCCTGTGAGGGTTGGTCAGCCGGATCTCCCTCTGGAAGACGATGACCCGAAACCGCTGTTGCTTATAGCAGACGACAACGAGGATCTGCGACTGTTGATACGCGACATGCTCTCCGATACATTCCGGGTGATAGAGGCCGCAGATGGTCCGCAGACGATTGCTATCGCCACGCGGTATGTACCCGATATCGTGGTCTGCGACATAATAATGCCCGGTATGCAAGGCACTGAAGTATGCCGGATATTGAAGGAGGAGGTCTCCACATCACATATTCCTGTTCTGATGCTTACTGCCTGTATTCACGATGAGCAACGCATAGCGAGTTATCGTAACGGGGCTGACGGATTCCTTGAAAAACCGTTTGATCGCGACATGTTGCTGGCACGTTGTATCAATCTGCTTGAAAACCGGAAACGTATATCTCCCGAAAATGCATTACGATTACAGGATGCCGGGCCCGATACGCACCGTCGTGGTAATGAGCCGGCCGATGATACCGTTCTTGCGCTCGAGAGCGAGTTTTACAGTGAGTTTCTGCGTATAGTACGTCCGATGTTGAGTAACGCCGACCTCAACACAGAGGCTATAGCGTCTAAAATCGGCCTCGGACCGGCGCAGCTTACACGCAAGATAAAGGCCCTGACAAATTATACTCCTATAGAGATAGTTCGCAAGATGCGGCTGCAGCATGCCCATACAATGCTGATGTCCACTGAGCGGAGCATATCGGAGATTTCGTATGCATGCGGTTTTTCCTCTCCGGCATATCTTTCCAAATGTTTTAAGGATGTCTACGGAATGTCGCCGCGTGATTTCAGAGCATCGTTAGGTAGAAACGAAAAGTAGTCGGCTCATTGGCCGACTACCATCTTTTCTCCTATACCTTTATGTACCCGGATATATATTCCCGGTTGGGTAGGTTCTGAGACTTCTATTCCTTGCAGTGTGAACCATCTCGGGCTTGCTTCCGCGTCTGCCGATACCTCTGTAACACCGCTGCCGGATGTTACCGGCGACAGATAATAAAGTATGTTGGAAGTAAGCCTGTCGATATTGCTCTGATATGGATTTGTCGTACCGTCTATCGGAGCTATCTGATAGGCGGCAAGACCATTGGTTATTATAGTCCCTTTACGTTGTTTCACCTTGTCGGCCGCGATACTCTTTTTATTGGAGCCGGTAGGTAGGAATTCTATTATACCTCCGCGGTCCTGTCCTCCGCTGTGGCCCCATGTGCCCAATACTCGTGCATTGTTGTCTTGGCAGAACTTGTCATGACCTCCGAAGTCGTTGAGCCGCCACATCACGTTGCGGTCATAGTGCTTGGTGCCCAGACCTAAAAGCGTTATTACCTTGCCGTAGTCCGTTTCATCATACGGTATGTCGGTGAAGATAGGATGTCCCGACCAGTCAGTATCGTATGCATGGATATTTGTCTGCCAAAGGTCATTGCGTGTGAACGATGCCTTGGGGTCTGTATCGCCGAATTCGGCGGGCTGCCCGGCTGTGCGTCCGATCGCGGTGATAAGCTGGCTGGCGTGTTTCGACAGGTAGAGGTTGCCGCCATCGGCCACATACTTTTTCAGTGCCGATATGAGATTGCTGTTTTTTGCGGCAGCGGGGAGGTTATCCCATCCTGCTTTAATATTGTCGCGCTCGATATGCATCCAGATGCAATCGTATACAGATGCCCGGATCGCGGTGGGATTGTTGTAGATTATCGTTCCATGAGGGAATATTGAGCGGAAAAGGTCGGCCGCGCCATGTTCCTGCAGATTGCCGTTCAATTCCTCTTCATTATCATAGACTACATAGAGAGCTGCTTTGCCAGTAGACTCAAGTACCTCCGGTTCGACAGGTTCCGTAGGAGTTATAGGTTCTTCTCGACAGTCCCCCTCCTTTATCATGTATGCCTCCAACCCTGTCAGCAGGGTGTTGCCGTTAGAGAATACCTCTATCAGGTCATGTTCCATACTCGACGGGAACACACGTACCGAGGCCGCGTAACGGTCGTTGAGGAATATGTCTACGATTGAATGGTCTATGAACAGGTGAATCTTGAACTCTTCACCCTTGGCCGGATAAATTTCCAGAGTATGTGCCATTTCTTTTGACCCGTAGTTCTCACCTACGATATCGTTTACATTTAGCCTGACTTCGTGGGAATCGGGATTATATGTCAGCTTACCGCATCTGCCGTTCTTATCTTCAAGAAACTTTATTCCGAACGAAGCCTCGCCCACTCTGAAAGTCGCGCATATCTCGGCCTGACGTCCCCTTACGGGGTTCAACGCCATTTTTCCATTGAGTCTCGTAGGCTGATCAAGCAGATAGTAAGTGGTCCCACGCATTTTCTCGTATCCTGCGAAAGGTTTCTGGCAGAGTCTGCCTTCACTATCGATGTATAGCGTTCTTGGCAGCGAATAGAGGTGTGCGTAACCGTGGTTCACATTCCAGTCAGTAGGCATTTTGTCAGCCACTATACCGATGGCAATGAGATTGCCGTTTTTGTCAGCACCTATAGAGGGCGACATTAGTCCGTATCCGTCATGAGCAAGGAAATCGAACTGCCGCCGCGGAGTATAGTTCACGAATTTTCCGTTGCCGTCTATGTCTCCTATGCGGTAGGTGCACACAACTCCGTCCGGACTTGTGGGTGTGAATGTCATCAGCCACTTGCCGTTCGGCAGTTTGGATATATTAGGCATTTCGGTAAAACCTGATTCTCCTTCACAGAAATTATAGAAACTTCCGTGATTCGACCACCCGTTGCCATTCCAGCGGTATTGGCGCAGATAGCCGTTGTCTCCTATCACAAAATAAGCGTTGTCGGCATCCGTACGGAAAAAATATGTGTCGCGCTGTGTGTCGTTATATTTGTCTATGTATGTGGCCGGTTTTCGCCACTCTCTCAGGTGTTCCGTGTCATCGCAAGTTGCCATTGCCGAGTAGGATTCTCCCGGGCCGTATCCTACTCCTGTATAGAGTATCGCCGGTTTGCCTCCCGTTATCTGTTCGTCGGTAAACAGACATCCCGACCAGCATCCGCGAAGGTCGAAGTTTGTGGTAGGCCAAATAGCCGGCTTATCATCATGCCAGTCATACAGGTTTTCCGACACTATGTGTCCCCAGTGAGCATGCGACATTACCGGTGCGGAGCCTGTGCGCTGAAAGAACACATGGTATCTTCCGTCGCCCGGATTGTAAAACAGCCCGTGGGTCTCGTTGGTCCAGTTCATGCCTGGCTGACCGTGAAAGCGTGCGCGTAGCCTGTCGTTCTTATAACGGTCTTTCGGCAGATTGAGATCAGCATATGTTGATGTATATGCCGGTGTTATGGCCTCGTCTCTTATAGTGATATAGTCTATAGCTCCGTTGAAGTCTCCTGTACGCACACCGGCAAGTGTGTCGTTGTTATACAGGTCTCTGCCTATCAGCAGCCGGTGGTCTGTTATCTTCACGCCGCTCCCGGCCACAGTCTGATTCTTTACCAGCCTCCCGTCAAGATAGAGTTTCACCCGGTTACCGTCTACGGTTGCTGTCAGTTCATGCCATTGCCATAGTTGAAGCAATTCTATCCCTTCGACTGTAACAGCCTGACCTCCGATATATGTTTTGAAAGCGAATTTACCGGTTCTGCCGAGCATGAAGGCGAAGCCGCTTTTATTGTCATCGTCAAGACAATCGGCTATATATCCCCATCTGTTGTTGGCATCGGCGTTGTCTGCTGAGATTATTACGTTGGTATCGATGGCGAACGCTATGCTCACGCTCATCTTATCGCCGTCTATTATATTCCCTACGCGGGCGTTTATGAAGCTTGAATGTCCATCTGTCCGCCATGCGTTGCCGTCAGGAGAGTCAACCGACATTACGCCGATATTTCCCATTACAGGGTACTTCTTGGCCGATATGGTTTCTGTTGTCATACCGTCGTCGATATCCATAGGGAAATTTGCCACGATGCCCCCGTAGGCGCCTGCTGCAGTCAGCAATGCTGTTATGACTGTTGTCGTTTTTCTCATAAAGCGTTTGTATGTATACAGCGAAGGCTGCCAGGGTTCATCAGAGCCGAGGCAGCCTCCGGTCAAATGTATCTGTCGTTGTGTGAAAACAGGTTGATTATTTTACGATAACCTTGCTCGACTTGCTGTTCTGGACCTTGATATAAAGTCCCTTTGTCGGGTTGGCTACGCGTACACCGGTAGTTGTGTAATAAACGGTTCCTGTTGTTGCTACATCTATGGCCGATACCACGGTGCTTTCTCCTTGATTGGGGGCTTCGGCGGCGATATAGTTCATGATGTTGCCCGTAAGGGTCTCGAGGTTCGAGTGGTATACGTTGCCACCGTTGCGGGGAGCCCATTCGCATGCGGCAAGTCCGTTGGCCATGATGGTGCCGGTGAATTCGCCTTCCGGCTTGAACTCGTTTATGCCAACTACGCAATAATCCTGTACGTGTCCCCATGTTCCGAGTACCGTTGAATTGGTGGTGCCTTCCCATTTTTCGAGGGTATTTTTACCTTCTGCTGTCCAGGCGTTGATTGCATTGAGATCCCACATGCAGTTGTGGTCTTCGCGGTGCAGGCTTGTGGAACTGTCGCCCGTACCCTCCATCGGGAATGAATTGTGATAATAGTCCTTTCCTTCGTAACCCTGCTCGGTTACGCCCTCATATATGGGATGGTTGCGGCGGTCATAAATCTGTGAGGGGTCCGGATCGGGATTTTTCGGATTGAGCATCCATGAGCCTAGGTGGGCGTTGATGTTCCAGTCGTCGAACCCTTCTCCACCTTCACCGTCGCCGAAAATGTTTACCTGGAAATCATCGCTGATTCTTCCCATGGGAACGGCCAACTGAGTGGCGAACTTGGATAGATATACGCCGCCACCGGCTTTAGCGAACGCTGTGAGTGCCGGAACTGCATTCTGATAATCTGCGGGCAGTTTGTCAACTCCCTTGCCTATTCCGCAACGGTCTATGTGGATCATGACTGCCTCATAGTTGTCGCGTGTGAGGTCTGAAATGTTTTCCGGTGTTATCAAGGTACCTCCGAGAGTGTTTACCACATACTCGGCAGCCGCTTTTTCCTGTGGATTGCTCTCATAGTCGGCTGACACTACTATGCCGAAGCGCGGGGTTGCCGCAACACTGCTGACTGCTACCATCGATACCGCTGCGAAGGCGGCTCCTTTTAGAGTTAGTTTGAGTTTCATGATTTGATGTGTAAAAATGTTTATAAGCTTTATAGGTTTGTTATTTTCCGGTTCGATGCGCTCGGTTGCTCGAACGGAATCGAATCGGTGAGAATTGAATCGGAAGCAAAATTAGACGCTTTGCAACCCGAAAACTTGCGAAAATCAAACATTTGTCTTAGAAGAAAAGATTTTGTAGATAGTTGTCCGGATTTTATAATTTCCTAATGGCGTAATGTAACGTAGTTTGTATTATGATAATTTGGTAACATTCATATAGACAGCGGTATATGTGCCTGTATACGTAACTGCGCTATCAGGATGAATCATTCCTTGCACTCGATTTGCCATATATTCAATGAAACGGCTACCGGAGAATCATGAACCCATGACGAGACTTCTGCATTGTAATAAATAATGATTACGGAAAATGGAAATATGGCGTCAGTTTCGCCGGCCGATGCGGTAAAGGCGAAGACTGATTTGAGAAAGGTTACCTCTCTCGGCCTTCTTGTGGCTTTCGGGATAGTGTTTGGAGATATAGGCACTTCGCCTCTATACGTCATGAATGCCATAGCCAGAGTGAGACCCGGGTATGATGCCGATTATATAATCGGGGCGGTATCCTGCATAATCTGGACACTCACTCTGATTACTACGGTAAAATATGTCATTATTGCTTTGAGGGCGGACAATAACGGCGAAGGGGGTATACTCGCGCTTTATTCCCTTGTAAAGAAAAACCGGCACAAATGGCTTTATATTGTCGCGGCTATAGGAGCCAGCACGCTTGTAGCCGACGGAGTCATAACTCCGGCTGTTACCGTAACCTCAGCCATAGAAGGACTTGGTTCATTGTCCGGCTCCATACCTGTAACAGGAATAGTGATTGTCGTAATTACAGTTATTTTTGTAATACAGATGGTAGGCACTCACACCATAGGCAAATGGTTTGGTCCCGTTATGCTTCTTTGGTTCGTCGTATTAGGAGTTTTCGGCTCGATTCATATTGCCGACAGCCCCGACATACTCAAAGCGTTCAACCCATGGTATGCCGTAAGGTTGCTGGTGCATTATCCCGGTTGGTTCCTGATTCTCGGGGCGGTTTTCCTATGCACCACCGGGGCCGAGGCTCTCTATTCCGATTTAGGTCATTGCGGACGCATGAATATCTCTATGGCATGGATTCTGGTAAAGATAATGCTTATCCTGAATTATCTCGGGCAGGGCGCATGGCTCATAAGGCGTATTCCTGAGCCGCTTGGTGACATAAACCCGTTCTACGGGATAGTGCCCCATCTATTGCTGATACCTGGAATCATACTGGCTACCCTTGCCGCCATCATTGCTTCACAGGCACTGATAAGCGGTTCGTTTACAATATTCAGCGAGGCGATAGGCCTTAAATTCTGGCCCCGTATGAAGATAAAATATCCTTCGGTAGTTAAGGGGCAGCTTTATATACCGGCCATCAATTTCTTCCTGTATGCAGGTTGTGTCGCCACGGTTCTGATATTCGGATCATCGGCCAATATGGAGGCGGCTTATGGCCTTGCCATAACCGTAACTATGCTGATGACTACTTTCCTGTTGGCCGTATATTTGCGGCATAAAAACGTAAGCCGTTGGCTCATCGGGCTGTTCATAGCCATTTTCGGTTCTTTGGAGGCCGGCTTTCTGATTGCCAACGCCACGAAATTCATGAACGGCGGATGGTACACCATATTGATAGCCGGTGCCATAGCGGTGATAATATTGACATGGTATACGGGCAACCGAATAAAGGAGAAATTCCGGATGTTTGTGGATGTCGACAGATTCATGGGAGTGATAGCGGATATAAGTCATGACAGAGAAATTCCTAAATTCGCATCCAACATAGTCTATCTCAGTCATTCGCAGAAAGATAGCGAGGTTGAGACGCGTTTGATTTATTCGATAATAAACAAGCAACCCAAAAGGGCGGATCGCTATTGGATAATCCGTATAGAACATGATGATGCCCCCGATACGCTCGCTTACAGTGCGGTTCCACATGGTGGAGGTTTGTTGTATTATGTCACCATGCGTTTCGGATTCAGGGTAGAGCCGCGGCTTACATTGTATTTGAGGCAGATAGTTGAGGATTTGCAGAAACGGGATGGAATCGATATCACGAGCTGTTATCCATCGTTAAGAAAGCATGGTATTGCCGGCGAATTCCGGTTTATGGTAATACGGCGTATATTTTCAGAAAACAGTGTATGCGGTAAAAAAGACAGGATGCTGATGCGTCTTCATAACATCATATCGCGTTTCGCACTTTCCGATGTGTCTGCCTATGGTCTTGATGTATGTAACGTAACGGAAGAGACATCACCGATGATAATCAATGACCGGAGGCCCCGCCGGATAGAATATTCCGGAGAATCATAGATATCGGGCCGGTTTATAAAAAAGTAGTCCGGCCATATGGCCGGACTGCCCGATAACTTATCATGGAAGCAGTCTTAAGACTGACGACCCTGATATATTAGTTTGCCTGATGAGGCTCTACGTTGATAAACTTACGACCTTCCTTACCGGTGGAGAATACAACCACACCGTCGATAAGAGCGAAAAGAGTGTGGTCCTTACCCATGCCGACATTCAGTCCGGGGTGGTGCTGTGTGCCGCGCTGACGCTTGAGGATGTTTCCTGCTTTGCACGTAGACCCACCGAAGATTTTTACTCCGAGTCGTTTGCTTTCTGATTCGCGGCCGTTCTTCGAACTGCCGACACCTTTCTTATGTGCCATATACGATGAGTCTTATTTTTCGATTGTTTTGATTAATACTTTGGTGAACTGCTGGCGGTGGCCGTTTTTACGACGATAACCTTTTCTACGTTTTTTCTTGAAAACGATTACCTTCTCGCCCTTCACCAGGGGTTCGAGAATTTCAGCGTTTACTTTCACACCTTCAACGGCAGGTGCGCCGACCTTCACGTCGCCGTCTGAGTCAAGCAGAAGAACCTTGTCGAAAGTTACGGCGTCGCCGGCTTTGATTTCATCTCCAAGGTGGTTGACATACAGATACTTGCCCTCTTCGGCCTTGAACTGCTGTCCTTTGATTTCTACAATTGCGTACATTAATGTAGGGTTATTAAATCACCGTCCGGCGCCCGCGCCCTGCGGGTCTTCTTGAGCCTTGACGGCATAAACGCCACAAAATTACCACTTTTTTCGCAAATCTCCAAACCTTGCTAACTTCTTTGCACGAAAAAATCTTGGAGGCGGATATGTCTTGAATAATCTATTAAGAATCCTTCGACTGAAAAATACTGAAACCTTAAAGTTCAAGAAAAGAAGTTGCGTCATAATGAAGTTCATTACGGTGCAACCTCTTTTCTTGTCTTAAGATTTTGACGGTCGTTTAGTTCATATAGATTTTTTTATTGAGCACTTCTCCATCGGAAGTAGTAATTCTGACTAAGTATATATTCTTTGAAAGGGACTTCAAAGACAACCCCTTGTCAGGGAAATTACGATTTGAAATCATGCAAAAACCTACGGGGTCAATTATTTCTATTAGCTTGATATCAGTAGGATTGATTCCATCGACTAACAGATATTCGTTATCTACATGAATCGATGGATTCGCTTTTTTAAGATCATTGACCGAAACAGTATTAGATATGTGCAGTGTATATGGATTCTCAATCGAACCATATACATCCTCAGTTATTAGAACTTCTTCCGAGGCTTCAAAAGTTCTATTGCTTTGTCTGTCGGTTGCTCTGAAACATATAGACTCTGATTCATTTCCATATACAGACAGGAATAGGCAATTTGAACTGATCGCGACTGCTTTTCCTCGAATTCCATCGTTGCCGTATGCTTCTACTTCAATATCCGATATGTCGACATCCGAATTTCCCTGAATCGATACCATCATTGGCATTACACAAGGATATGCGTTTGTCCAAACGGGTGATTGGAGATTGTTGTCTGCCACCGATTCTTTAAGACTATTGTTTCCGGATGTGTTGAAATGTATGGCTTTGTCAGATTGACTTACATACATATAGCCATGTCCGGGAGTCAATGATTTCAAAGTACCTGTCCAATGCGTACCATCGTATTGCGAGAAACCATATTGCCCTACTATGACATCAAGTTTTTCTGCGACTCCATAAGGAATGGCAGTATCGATGGCAAGAGTATTTGCAATCGGATAAGGTATCCAGTTCCACCCTCTGTTGACAATGATGGAGTTGGCGGGATTCCATAAAATATCGTTCTTAAATATGATGAAACTGTCAGTGGCATTTACTTTAAGAGTCTTGCCTGAGTACAGGAAGTCTAATATTGCCATGAAATCAACTTCTCCATTCTCATCATATATTGAATTCAACAGTGCTGTATTCTCAATTCCGAACGATGAAATGAACGGATGGGATACCCAGTTCCAACCTTTCTTGATTGGAATGTCGATGTTTCCGCGTACAATCGAATAATTATAGTCGGCGATATCACTGACAGCCTGACCTTTTATCTCAGCGACAGTTCGGATATATGTATCATCCTTAATGGTTATCGGAATGAGATATTTGCGTCTCGTGCCATTTTCATCAGATGGATCAGTGCCGTCGGTAGTATAATATATGTCGCAAGACTTCTCTGCAAACAGCGATATCTTACTGCCATAGAACACTTCGGTTTCCGATTCAATGGAAGCTTCAGGAGCGTCAGGCACCATTATCTCTTCTACAACTTTAACCTGCGCTTTGGTTTGGATATCGAGGTCTTCTATTGAGAAAGAGATTTCGGCGTTACCCGGAAGTAGTGCTTTTACAGGTATGATTACTCTTCCTTCATTGTCAAATACCATATCGCAATCTTCAATCGAGATTATCGCGTCGGATGAAGCGTAAGCAACCAAACGTTTGCCGACAGAAGCATTTGCAGGCAGCGCAAGAACTTCAACATCGATAATATCTCCATACTCTGCCATATAGTTGTCGGTTTTCAATTCTGTGATTTCCGGTTCAACTGGCAATGTCATTGAAACGGGTTCGCGGAGATTTATTCCTGAATATGACTTCACATTGCTGCTGATTGAGAGTGAGACTTCCTTGATATCCGCATTTAAAGGGGAGTTAGGTACAAATCGCAGCATGGAAGAGAATTTGTTTTGAATACCATCGCCGGAATTCACGGTTTCGGAATCCAACAATTCAATTGAGCCGACAATAGCCGTACTGCCCGCTTTTAGAGAAATATTGGAGGTTGTCAGAGTCGATTCATCAAGATATTTGTCAAACTTTATCTTCACACCCGAGGGATGGGCATGTGCCTCTAAAACTTCCGGCTGCTTGGATTGAACCATGGGTATATTGACTTCCAGTTGAGGAGGGGGTACGGGCAACCAGTCGCTGGATGTGGTCTCATATCCCGGTTTCTCAAATTTCACCTGCCACATGCCTTGTGGTACATCCCAACGATAAAGGCCGTTTGCATCAGTGCGCTGAGGATTGATCTGACCGAAGTCATCGGCATTCCACAACGAAACCTCATCGTATGCATCACCATATTGATCTGTTCTTGTTTCCTTGTAGAAGATTGAAGCAATAACATCCTGCAGACGGTTTGACGGAACGGCTTCGTAAACGAATCCGGATGGGTCTACAAGAGTATTGTCATGCGGGCTTCGGGATTGATGTTTACCGCCTTTCGATTTATCTTTTTCATCATCGTCTTCATCTTCATCGCAATTCAGGCTCCTTAACTCTTTTGAGAATTCCTCAAACCATTTGTCTAAGAGATAATCATGAGCTAAACTTCCAATTGCTCCAATAGTTTTGATGATTATTCCAATAGCTGATGCACTAAGGGATATCCCGACAGTTTCTAACGAGGCTGCTATTCCTACCGTAATCCCGACATCTGAAATAGCATTAGTTACAAGTTGCTCAAATACCATTAGCATGCGTTGCGCCAATTTCTCTTTGAGCTTTTCAAGTAGATAGTCTCCCAGATTCTTAAGAGCGGGACATATGGAAAAGCTTATTTTATCGTAGGCTTTCTTTAGTTTTCTAATGTCATTGATGGCGTCTGCGACTTCAGCTATCCAACCGGCTACAGGTAAATTCTTAGCTAAAGTTTTGAATACGTACTTAATTGCAGTCTTTGATTTTGCCGCTATCGCAATACAGTTATTCAGTGCAGCGATCTTTTGTGCATATTTGATAGCTAAAGGAGAATTTTTGTCAGTAATTTTACTTAGGGCAGAGCAATATCCGGCTTTCTGATGTTTCAGCTTAGACAAATGTGCGTTTAAAGCAACCTCAATGTCAACTCGTATTTCATCAAGAGTCGGGCAAAGCTTAATTCCAAAAGTTTCAAAACGATCTTTTACTTTGCTTAAAACAGAAAGACATGAGTTGAAATCAGAACTATTCCACTGATCTCTCAGATCAAGAATTGATATAAATCCTGAATATATGGCATTCAATGCATCTATAGCAGTTTGTCCCTTGGCCCTGAACTGATATTTCTTGCTGCTGTCAAATCCTGATTCAATGTAAATATCGTTTGATAGATCGACAAAAACAGATACGTTTCCGGAATTCTTTACATATACGGCAGCACCGTTCAATGTTTCTACCAGTTCAAAACCATCGTTTATTAATTGTTCGGGAGTGAGTCCGTTGCAGGATGAATACTTAATGTAGGTGCCATCAGGGAATGTAGTTTCCTGATTGCTCGGATCCATTGCCAGTGATTTGACAATTCTCTCCAGTTCTCCGTTTATCTCTGATTCCTCTTTTTCAAAATCTTTGAATAAAGAATCGAAATATTCGTTCTGCCGGGTTTCACTCCATTGGTCGAATTCGTCAGGCAACTTGAAATCTTCGGTGGAAGCGTCGATATCAAGATTGTTTGAGTCAAAGAATTTATCCCAATCGAGTTCTGTACCTTCGTTTAACCCCTCTGCCGCGAACGATTCAAGGTTTTTCATGAATTTTTGATAGTCCTCGAAAAGTACGGTCATATTATCTTTGCTGTCAAGGTATTCTTGTTCGTCGAGGAGCATCGGCGCATATGAATCGAAATCTACTGAACAGTTCACCGGATATCTGGAATTGTTTTCTGATCCCAGATTGCATCGGGCCACCCATAGTTTTTTATCGGCATCGTAATGTGCCGGATAGGCTTCGATTTCATCGCTGGCAAGATGGACATACAATACTACATTGCCTATTAAATCAGGGTTGTTGTCTGTAAATTCAATAGTATAGGTGAATGTCTTGTCAGGATAATATAATGTCCAATGGTTTCCCACCTGATGAGGATTCTGAAAGTCGAACACTGAAACATATTCCCGAGACATTTCAGGATTCCAATGTCTCATTGTTACTTTGGCAACCTCTATCGCTGTTTTGTTAAGGAATACTTCCTTTGTTTCTGATTTCATAGTTTTGCCGTCAGAGGTCTGGATTTCCGCATGTATGTTGTGCCTTGAAAGATTGTAATCTTCCGGAAGCGCACATTCAGCATACCAGGCGCCGGCGCCATTTGCCACTGTTGTCCCTATTAAAGATGATTCTTCATAGATGTTGACAGTGGAATTTGGTAATGTGGCTCCGGTTACGTGGAAGGTATTCTTGGATATTACAGAAGGTGCCTTGATTTGAATTCTTGATACTTCTGTTATGGTAGTGCCTATTGGCTGTTTTACTCTTGTTTCGTTGAGTTTGAAGTCAATAAAGGCATTGACACGTGCTGCACCATCCGACCAAGGAACAGCACACATCTTGACCGGAGTCTGAAAATCGGATATGGGAATTGAAAGTTGTCCACGGCTGAATGTCGCAGTTAGCATTTTTGAACCCTGTATAACTGAATTGTTGACATACGAGATATTGTCAGGAAACTCGATAACCAAGGTGGCGTTGTCTATCTTATCAGCCATATAAGGCTTGAATTCGATATTGGAACGGTAGGTGATGTAATTGCCGGTTACAACATCTGTCTTATTGGTAGTGAATGAGGTGGCGGTAGTAGTATAAAGATTCGATAGCTCGTCAAGTTCAGGTATTATGTCGAAATCAACCGAAACAACTTCTCCAGACTGGATACTTACATCTTGGATAAGATAATCTAAAGACTCGACAAGGCCTATCTGGCTATATGCCTCAAGATTATATATGTCTGATATCGCGGTGGTCTTACCCATGGCCACTACAGTATAGGAGCCGTCATGAATGTGCCCGAATGTCATCTGGTTATCTCTGAAGTCATCCTGCGCGTACAATTTCCCGTTGCTGTCATATAGATAGGCTATGACATCAGGATTCACAGCCGTCTTATATGAAGCCTTTATACTTCCATATAAGGAAGCGTAAGCAGATACGTTGGTTTTGCTTTCATCGGTAATTGAAAATTCTGTTATAATCGGATCGAAGATATTCGTTCTGGATTCAAGTGTCAATTGAATATTGTCTCCGAAACTGAAAGAAGAGGCCGGAATTGCAAGCAACGGGTATTGTATCTGAACGTTATCGATTTCCATGCCGGTTGCCAGATTCTTAAGTTTGATAACGAGACTGTTTGATAGCTCATAATCCGATATTTTTGAATCTGTATCAGGGTCTGTCAATTCAACGTTAAGTTGAATCTGGTGTCCCTCTATGGATTTAAGACAAACTTCCTGAACCGTTCCCATATTCTCCGGTTCGATTGTCATTATTGTCTTGACATGATCTTGACATTCATAACAAATTTCCACCAGTTGCGACTCAGTCACTTCCAGTTCCCAAAGACCGTTGCTGTCGGTAGATGTTACAGCGATATTCTTATTACCGTTAAGTATTTGAGAAGCCGTTACAGTTGTACTTGCCAAAGGTTGGTTACCGATACCGCATACTTTACCGTTGATTGTGGTGTAATTGAACGGGATAAGTGAGATCTCATGCGTATTGTCGGTATCCGATATTGTAATTTGGAAATCTTCCGGTATGTTGTATTTTTTTGCGAGAGGTTTTGACAGCGTCACATGACCGTTGAGTACGGTTCCGACAGGAACTGCATCGAGTGCCGTCCCGCGACCGATTGTTTTCCTTGTGCCATCGGTAATTTCATACCAATCAACAGTCGTTTCACACGTTACGTCATTGCCTTCGTTATCAGCAATTTTCACACTTACAGGAAACATTTCTTTTATAGATTCAAATACTATCCTGTTTTCAGTTTCATTAAGCGGAACGATAGGGATTTCATCAAGCAACAGTCCCCTGTTGGAATATAGCCGCAATCGATATGCGTGGTCTTTTATGAGGCCTATGAATTTATATTGCCAGTCATTGTTGAGGTCTACTAATTGACGTGCTTCCGTCGTCTTGTCAATGAGTTCGACACTGGAACCTCGATACTTTTCGTTACGCATGTTCTCGGGCAGCGATACCGTCAGATTGACAGTATTGACTGTTACGAGGATTGTTTGGTTGGCAAGATTGAGAACTACTTTAGGATTTATAATTTCAGTTTCATTATAGAATCCTATGTTCTGGCTGTTGCTGTCGCTAAAGTATTTATACTCCTGTCCAATAACCAACTCATATCCCGATGATCCGATATTGACTGGATACCAGGAACCGCTGTTGATTTTAAACCCGGTTTTGAGATTTACTCCTGTCCATTCATATAATTCACTGCCAATCTGTCGGAACTTGCAGTCTTGGGCTGCAAGTTCCCAGTGTCGGCCATTTACATTATCACCGATAATATAGTACTCGGTTTCCCCATAAGGTACACCTGTACCTGTTAAGGTTATTGTCTGGGCTACTTCGTCTAAAACTATTTTAGGGTCTTTGACTGCAAGATAGTCTTCAGAGGTAATGTGTCCTTGAGAGTAACTGTTCAAAGAGTATGGCTCTCCCAATATTATGGACTCGCCGTTAGACCCGAAATCAATTTCGCCCCATGTGCCATCATTGATTTTGAAATCCATAAGAAGATAAGAGCCGCTCCATTCATAAAGTCCGCTCTCATTCAATGAGAACTTGGCATCTTTGTCGGCAAGTTCCCATGATTTACCGTTGACGTTAGATCCTATTATATAATAGTCTTTTCCCCATGAGATAAGAGGAAATAACAATAGGAAAAGTAAAAGTTTTTTCATATACCATCCATTAGGTTTTATTGAATTTGAGAAAATTGAAATATCGGGATATCGAAATAGGGTTTACTCGTTATGACGAGTCTGCTCTGTTATCGCGAAGACCGATATTAAAGAGGAAACATCTTCAGGCAACTTTACTATACGGTTGTCTGCAACGTGGTTGATAGTTAGTTCATGATCGGGTATTAGTTGAGCAATAAAGCCTTAGGACCTTCTCTTTGGCAAGAATGAAGAGTTGTGGGTATAAAAAAGCGCAAGGTCTGTACTTGTTGTCCGTCTTACAGTCAGAGGCCTTCGCAATGCCCATCTCGGTAAACGGACAACGCAGAGGCCTCGCGCAAATATGTAAACTATATGCGTGTATAATGCATAAGCATTACGCACTGTCATGAAGTTACATATCCACAAAGGCGTCTACCGTTGCCACATTTCCTGACCGAGATTGAAAGTTGCGAAGTTTCTGACTGCCAAGAAAGAGCGCAAGTAACGCTTTTTTGATAGTATTTAAATCCCGCCCCATAGCCCATAACGGGCCTCTGCAGGCGTTATGCGTGTAAAATTACGTAAAAATTTGGTTTTAACAAAGAATGATAAAATATCGTTGAAAAAAATATGTGCTTGAGGTCATCCTTGAGGTCATTGCCAATACTGCAAAAATAATCCCGGATCTCCAATACTTCCAATAGCTCCAATAATTGTAATAATTTAAATCCTTCCGAAAAACTCAATGGTTAATGCGACGTCGGCCAAGCGATTGGTTCGCCGGCCGACGTAATTTATATATGGTATGATGTAGGACTTGCCTGATGGTCAGAGAATGAAGAGAGGAGACAACTGACCTGCGAAATTCAGAAGCCCGGCTGTTATGGTTATCATTCCGAATACCATCTGCAGAATCGGTGTCGTTCTTGTATTTTTTCCTGTCTTACCATGTGTTATTGCCGATTCCACCGATGCGGTTTGCGCTTTTTCTGCGGTATCGTCGTTTGAAGTTGCTTTAGGGTGAAGCCGTTCATAGATAGCGCCACTTGTGCGGCGTCCCGGATTTATAGATATCATGCCTATGTTGTCAAGTGTTGTCATAGCGGTTCCGTCCTTTGTTAAACTTCATGTCGATACTCTCCGGCAGATAATACGATATTTGGTATTTTTATTCTGTCTTGTACTGCTAAAACATTACTTCCCAACTGATTGTTGACTATAGATTTGCTTATATCCATTAAATTTTTGTTACAGATATGTTAATGAGCGTGTCTACTCTGATATCAGGTATGTGTCCTTCCCGTTTCTTGAGTTTATCCGCAGATGACCTGAAGGGCACGGATGGGTAGTGTTCCGATGCGGATTCCGATGTTTTTTAACCTTCCAAATTTGCAACTCCCCCTTTTTGATTGTAAATTCGCCGTCAATGGACAAAATAGGAAAACTGTACTTCAGATACGGCACCATGGGTTCGGCCAAGACCGCTATGCTGCTTACCCAGGCTTATAACTTCGAAGAGCGAGGCATGGCTTATCTCTGTATGAAGCCTGTTGTCGACACTCGCGAAAGCAAAAACGTGATTCGTTCCCGAATTGGAATCGAACGGGAATGTTCATGGATATATCCCGACACCGACCTCCGGGCCCTTCTCCTTGAGAAATGTGTTTCCTCGCAGCCTCTTCCCGAATGGGTATTGGTCGATGAAGCGCAGTTCCTTTCGGCCGAGCAGGTCGACCAGCTCGCGCAGGTTGTGGACGAAACCGGCATCAATGTGGTTTGCTACGGTCTGCGCACCGATTTCAAGACCAACCTTTTCGAGGGTTCCAAACGTCTGTTTGAGATTGCCGACAGTATCGATGAGATTAAGTCTACCTGTTCCTGTGGCCGCAAGACCATAGTCAACGCCCGTATCGATTCCCATGGCGAGATAATTACGGAAGGAGAACAAGTGGAAATCGGTGGCAATGACCGGTATATCGCCGTATGCCGCAAATGCTGGCGCAACAAACGCATTGAGCACCTGAGCCGAAACCGGCTTCCGCTTGATATATGATTGAATAGACCTTAATTCTACGCGGGCTATTGAGAATCAATTTTTCATGGATTTCCCGCTGTTAACCGATAATACCTTGGAAATGAATAAGAATGAAAGAGATGCCATTATCGCTTTGATAAAAAGGGAAGTTGTTCCGGCAGTCGGGTGTACAGAACCCGCGGCCGTATCGCTCGCCGTGGCGAAGGCTACCGAACTGCTTGGCTGTCTGCCTGAGAAAATCCATCTTAATCTCAGTGGCAATATAATCAAAAACGCTATGGGTGTCGGTATACCGGGCACCGGTATGATAGGCTTGCCCATCGCCGTGGCGCTCGGTGCGCTTATCGGTAAGTCTGAATATCAGCTTGAGGTTCTGCGCGATGTGAATCCCGATGCAGTAAAGCATGGCCGCGAATATATTGAACAGGAGCGGATCTCAATCGCTTTGGCCGAAGACGCTCCCGACAATCTCTGGATTGATGTCAATGTGTCGGCCGGAGAACATTCGGCACAGGCTGTCATAGGATATCAGCACACGCGTTTTGTATTGCTGAGGAAAGATGAGGAAACCATCCTCGATTCTACTGCTGAGACTCAAGACAACTCTTCAGCTTCAAATACAGACCCCGAACTCACTTTTTCAAAGGTATGGGAGTTCGCTACCACGGCTCCCGTCGGCGAGATTGAATTCATAATGGAGGCTAAGAAGCTTAACAAGGCGGCTGCCGAATTCGCCCTTGCCGGAGATTATGGCCATTCTTTGGGCAACACCCTCAGACACCATGGTAACCGATGGTTTGGCGATACCCCGCTTTCCCATATGGTAGGGGTTACATCCGCGGCTTGCGATGCCCGAATGGGCGGTGCCCCCATCCCGGTGATGTCAAACTCCGGAAGCGGTAATCAGGGTATCACGGCCACTATGCCCGTAGTGGCCTTCGCCGAAGATACCGGTGCCTCATACGAACAGACAGTAAGGGCTCTCGCTCTGAGCAATCTTACAAGCATATATATAAAGCAGAGTCTTGGACGGTTGTCGGCTCTGTGCGGATGTGTTGTTGCATCGACCGCCGCCTCTGTCGCACTCGTTTACCTGATGGGTGGAGATTACGATAAGGCATGCTTTACTGTAAAGAATATGGTGGCGAATCTTACCGGCATGATATGCGACGGGGCCAAGCCCGCTTGCGCCCTCAAAATTTCGTCGGGGGTTTCCACGGCCATGATGTCGGCCATGATGGCCATGAACGGCAAATGCGTATCGAGTGCCGAAGGTATTGTATGCGATGATGTCGATCAGACCGTTCACAATCTTACCGGCATAGGAAGGGAAGCTATGAGCGTTACCGACAGATATGTGCTTAATCTTATGACTCACAAATGCTGAGTTCGCTTTGCTTTAATATAGGACAGCAGCCCTTCCGGTTTTCCGGAAGGGCTGCTGTCCTAATGGGGGTATATTGGTTAATCGGTGTAATCGCGCACGCATCTGATTATGAAATTGTCATCGCCGTCGCCGCCCTGTGTGCCCATTCCTGAGCCTGTAACTTTCATAATATAACGGTATTTATAACTCAGTGTGCCATCCGCATCGCTCGGATTTGCCCCGGGGGCATAACCGCTTCTGTCGAAATAAGACAATGTGCATGAATACGTATAATTGTATGAAGTTGGACTGAGTCCCAATACCGCCATAATGGTAAGTTCCTTCTGGTTCGGTACTCTCCAGCCATCTTTGCCGGTCTTGCTTACGAGGCTCTTGCAAGGATTGCTCTTGGCAAGATAGTCTACCCAGCCGCTGCTTGTAACACCGATGCTTGTAGCTGTGATGTCATATTGCGATTCCGCTACCTCAAAGGAAGAGTAACATCTGTTATACCTTTGATCATACAGATGATGTACCGGCATCGGACTGTCGGAAGAATAGTAAGGTTCGCTGCGCACGGATTTGCTGTCGTAATGCTTCATGTCTATGACATGTGAATTGTTCTCACTTATGGAGAACGCCGGTTCGGTTATATTCGTTGTGTTGATCACCGATTGGTTGCCGCCGAGATTGCGTACGCATCTTACCTGCCACGGAGCACCTCCACCATATTGCATCCACCTCGAATCACTCGTGCCCTCCATGGTCCACAGTTGACGTCCGTCAGAGGTGTAACATAGCAACGAGGAATTGTTGCTGTTATCCGTGTAAGTTAGTTTCTTTATCTCATCTATATTAAGGATGGGTGTGACAAGCGACCTGCGGCCAAGTATGATTCGCACATACTGGTTGCGGGTAGGTACGAACCAACGTATCTCGGATGCATCTATGCGCCCGTCGCCGTCGAGGTCTCTGTTTCTGTTCAGACAGGCGGTGATTGCCTCTATATAATATGGTTTGGAAGTCTGGTCTGGATCGTAGACCGTTTTTGAACCGGAGACAGTCTTTATCTTCGGTAAGAATTCCGTGCGGGCATCCCGGCTGATTCCCTGATTGTTTACTTTGTTTATTTTCTGCAGTTCTGTAAGCGATAGGAAAGTGCTCCAGTAGTAGCGGTTATCGCGCCATGTGAACGAATCGTTGGACCATGTGGTGTTGCCCGCAAGACGATATGCCAGATTGTAACGGCCTGAGTTGACGTTGCCATTGCCTCCGGAATTGTAGCTGTTTGTCATGTTGAGTCCCATCGATTCGTTCACATGTTCTACCCCGAGTCCTGATTTCGAGCTCATCTCATAATATGTCTGGATAGATTTCTGCGAAACGGCATATTTTGACCTGTAATATAGACTCTCGCCATCTGACGATGACTGGGTGAGTACATGCAGCCATACCTTTCGTTCCGGCCGGTTCACATAGCCGTGCCAGTTGGTTGAATTCAATTCGTTGCCGTCAGTCGCGTCCTCATAGACATACTCATTTATAAACATGGTATACCATCCTCCGGCAGTTACCTTCCCTGCTTTCAAGTCGCTTAACAGATATGTCTTGCCGTCTGAGTTTGTTCCGCTGCGCGGTTTGTATTGGGCCAGCACCTCCTCTCCGGTCGTCGGGCGTATCTCGACCCAGCTCATATATTTCTGCAAGTCGGATGGTATTGTGGGCATCTTCTGCGAATCTATAGTAACCTCATTACCGTCAAGGTCATAAGCCTCTATCAGATATTCGAAGTTCCTGAGCTCGGCTGCCTCGAGATATACGTTTATACACGAGTAGTGGGCGTCTACTTCATAATACCGGTCAAGTACATCGGATACCGTACCCTCTACCGCCGGATTCTGCTCATTGTCATTCTGGGCTTCCACCAGCACATCGTTTACATTGTTGATTGTAACGTTATAGGTATACTTGGAATTGCGGCGGCAGTTGAAATCCCTCGCCTTAGCCATCCCGCTCCCTTCCGCATACCCGAGATGGATGCAATACTGTGTTTCCACGCGTCTCATCTTGAGATCAGAGTCCGTTATCGGTTTGCCGTTCTGGTCTTTCGACATGAGCATCTCTACATCGATGACGATGTATGACGCCATATTGTTGTAATCCTCTGAATCGGCCGATTCCACGAGGGCGCTGAACTTTCCGGTATTCTTACCGTCCACTTTGTGTTCCCGTTCCCTGTATGCGTATGGATTTTTTTCAAATGACCCTGATGGCGCCAGTCCCGTACGTTTGTTCTCAAGCATCCAGAAATCGAAAGATAGACAATTGTCTTTCTGGGTCAGCTCGTGCATCTCGTCGGTAGTCATATACCGGTTCGTGGCGGCCGGTCTTTGATCGGCGGCGTTTACCGATTTTTCACCGTCGCCTCGCTCCTTGAGCCATGCATGAGTAGGGATATTCACCACTTTCCACGATTTTATTACAAAATCGCTGATGTTGTCCTGGTTATAGGATACATTGAATTTTACCTGAGATATCATGCGGCGCAGATGTATGGCACCGGCAAGTTTCGAAACCCCGGGATTGATGTCTACGGCTTCGTTATCCGTCATTGACCCGTCGGCATGCACCTTGGAGGTGTATGTGCCGCTCATCACCAGAGGGTTGAGCGGTGTCTCTATCGAGGCGTTGCCTGAAGCGTCGAAACCTATACTTATTTCGCGGTATTTATCCCACGTCGTCGCTTTATCAAGGGCATCGGTCATCCGTATGATATTGCCTGAATCGTCAACGGTAGCATAACGTTGCCTGTAATTCGCTACGCCTACAATATAGCTTGTGCCTGAAAGGGTTTTCAGTGTAAGTTCCCTTAAAACATGATCCGGCTCGTCTTGCAGGTTATCGAAAGTATATACGCCGGTACGTTGCCCGGATGCTACGTTGTAGACCGCGATCCAAAGACAACTTATGCGGCTGTCCACACCTGCCTGCATGTCGCCTCTGGTAATGTTTGTAATCTCGCCCAGATCAAGAGCAACTGTGATGGTGGCCGGTTTCCCGTCAGGACACTCGTTTGGTATACGGATTTCATCGGTACAGGCATGTATCCCGAACAAAACGATTATCGCTATGGCATGCAATATGTATTTCAGAATGTTTCTGACCATTGGCTGTCTCAGTTAAAGTCCGGTAAATCAACCTCGTGGCTATCCCACGGACATACTGTGTAGTTTATTATGTATTTACTGTAAGAGAACTTGACGTTCACTATCACATGGGTGTTGCGTGGCAGGTCGGTCATTAAGGCCGTCTTGTCGGGAAATTGCGGCACCGCCCAATTAAGGTCGCACCATCCTGTATATATCCCATCGAATGTGAACGCGGTAGAATAGGGCGATGTGCTTTCTACAACTTCGCTTTCCGGAAAATAGAATGGCCCGAGTTCAAGAGTTTCGCCGGGATTTATCGTTCTTCCGGTGTTCAGGACCACAATCTGACGTCCGGCCCCTGCCGGAGTGCGGTATTCGCTGAAGAACATCTGCGACTCATCGGTAAAGTCAGCATTAGGAAACAGATATTGTCTGTCTGCTATGTTATTGATGCTTATGTTGTCTACGGAATGAGATTCCTCGGTGTCCTGATTAGTGAATCTATAGGTATATTTTACTGCCGCGCGGTGTATGTTGAAAGTCGCGGAATATTTATCGCGGTCTTTATCTACGTGATAGCTGTGTATAGCCGACATGGCAAGCGGACCGGCAAGACAGTTCGGGTTGGTTGAAGACGTGTTGTCGGCCAATGAATGGGTTATAGCTCTTATTTCCGTCATATCCGCTTTCACTCCCGCATGGGCGCTTAGTCCCGACAGATATTCCGATGCCGGTAATACGCTGCCGTCAGGTTTCCTTACCTTGGCCCATTGCTCATTGGCGAACAGCAGTATCGTCTTGTCGTCCGGGGCGGTTACCGGGAAGTCTTCTCCTGTAGCCTTTATGTCGGGAGCGGCAGTAAGATCCCATAGCGAGTTATGCTCCACGAAGCCGGCTGAATTAAGAATTATGACACGAACGGTGTGCATTTTCTCAAGATCGTTGGCCGCCCATTTGTCCGGCTCATATTCTTCCCCTGTCCGGGTCGCCATAGAGGTGCTTGAATCTGTGTTGGAAAGGTTTATCTTTATGGATAATAATACTATATCGTCATCAGGATCTGGCTGTGGCTTGCCATTTACTATCGGTGGTTCCTCATCATGCGAAGACATGCAGCCAATGCAACCCGCCGAGAGCATTAAGGCGGTCGCTATGAGCAGCAGATGTATTCTATGCATGAATATGAACTTCATAGATTCGTTGGAAGTCTTTAGTCGGGAGTCATTGATCGGGAGTCATTTGTCATTCGTCATTTGTCGGGAGTCTTAGGTAGGGTGTCATAAGTAGAATGGCTAACGACTAATAACTAATGACTATCGCATTTCTATATCTCTGATTCGTACTGTCCACTTATTGATTATTATCTCGGTCTTTGACCATTCCAGATTTTTATCGAGAAAGAATGTCATGTTCCACAGGCTGCACCTGTCAAGGTATTCCTGATTGCCCCAATCTTTAGAAAGCGGTTTGGTCATAATCAGGTACGTGTTGAGCGGAAGGTCTATTATGGTCCTGACATCGTCAGCCGATTCACTGCGAGCTTCCGCGTCCGGCTTCCGTTTAACTATAAGGTGCGGCTCGGTAGAAAGATGAAGTCGGGATGTCGATAACTCGCCGAACCCTACGTCCTCGACCTGTCCGGTTACCCATGATGGATAAGATATGTTTTGGCCCGAGCGAACCGGCGTGTTGGTATGGTCGAGCTCTTTGTTGTCGTCTGTAATGTAAAACTCATAATCATCGCCGTTAACCGGTAAGTCATTGAGTTGTTTCAGCAATATGCGGAAATGGTTGGTGGTCTTGGTCATGTTCATCGTGACCATTGTATAATCGGTACCGTCGCTCTCTATGGTGAAGCGGAGCGCTCCGTGAAAATGGTCGTGAAGTAGAGTGCCGATATGCGAATCTTTCAGATTCATCGATATCTCCCGGTAGTCCGAACCCGTAGTCGGTTCGTTTTGGTGGGCGAACGATGCTTTGTCGCATGTTATTCCGCCATATGCGATCGCATGATACGTTCCCGGCTCGAGATCAAGCTGCAATCGCCAGTTCTCATCGGCCAGAGAAGATGCCGGAGGCGTTACTGTGGTCAGCAAGTGTCCGGCGGAGTCATATAAATATAGTACAAGACAATCCACCTGACTTGCGAAGGCATTCGCCTCCTCAAGATTGTAATCGTACACAAAGCGCATCGACACGCCCGTAGGACATGGTTCAAGGTCGTCAAACACGCTGCCGCATGACGACAGCGAGAGCAACGCCGCAAGCATGAGCGTTATTGACCGCAAAGTCTTTGTCGTTTTTGATTTCAGATGGTTCATTTCAGATTGTAAAAGAAGGTCTGATTGAGAGAGTTTTTATAATCCGGGATACCGGCGCCCCCGACGGAGGCGCCGGTATCCCGCGTTTCTGATGATTTGGATTCTATCAGGGTGTGATTGAATCTTAGAATTCGATGTTGTTGACGCGTACTACCCAGGGTTTAACCTGTACGTTGAGATCAAAGTAAACGTCCCATTCGTCGGGTTTGGGAGGAGTGAATCCGCCGAATCTCTTCACTGTGGTGATGGCGAGCTTGTAGACGTTGTTACGTACTGTAGCGAACTCCATGTCTCCTACGCTGGTGATGTCTTCGTCATCGTTATGCACGTTGTATGCGAAGTAGTAGCAGAAGTATTTGCCATCATCGTTCGGAACATAAGTGGTGAAGCCGTGAGCCGCGAGGTCTGCATCAGTCTTCTTAGTGATGGCTGTTACGTTGCCTGCATCGTCTTTAGTTACATTGAAGCAAGCGTTGAAAGCGGTGGCGAGAGTCGATACAGGATAATTGGCCACGTTTTCGTACAGTTTGGTGGCGTTGGCGTAGAGAACATTGCCGTAGAGATACATCTCGCCGGCTTTCCCGTCTACCACATTACCGAAATCATCGGCTACTTCGATCTCTGCTTCGAATACATATCCGGTGATTTTGTCAGCATCCACAGAAGCTCCTTGGGCGAAAGTGTTTTCGGTTGCATAACGCCAGATACGGTAGTCCTTGGGGAATTTGGCAGGATCCTCTGTATTCCAATTATTGTCATTATCTTCTGTGCCGATAAGTATGGTGGTCAGGTTATCCCATTTCAGACCTGAGGCAGCCGGGTCGAGAGGGTTGATGGTGGCCGGACGTTTGTATGTGTATTCAACATCAGAAGGTGATACAACGAAACCTGACTCCATGCCTGCGTATGTGGGGCAAAGGGTGATATCGGTTGCGTCTTTGGCTTTGGTACGGGGAAGATAGTAGAATTTGTCAGCCAAGTTGAAGAGAGCCACACGGGTGAATTTAACCGAACCCTGCACATCGCCTGTGGCCTCGTTTTTAATCTCATAGGTCAGAGGGGCTGTGGTTTCGGGTGAGGCGTCGCGGAAATCGAAACGGCTCATGGTGCGGATTACCTCTATTGTGCCGAGATTAAAAGCATTGGTAGGGGTATTGTAGGTCTTGAGAGTCTCTTTGTTCGGGAGCTCTTTATTCTCTATCTTGACGCTGGTCATCAGGAAGCCGTTGTCAGCCCATGTCCCCTCTACGTTGGTTTTACAGATGGCATCGGTAAACGAATCACCGACATTCAAAGTTGTTATAGTGTTTCTTATTTCTTCGGTAGGATTGCAGTAAGCGAAGATATACACCGTATTGCCGGCCTGTTCGAAGAGTTTCTCCTTGTCCTGGAAGGTAATGGTGTACTTGTTATCGGCGGAGGGAGTGTTGATCGATGCGTCGTTAAGTGCATATGAGAGGAACTTGTAGTCTCCGGATGTTTCATCTTTAGTGGACATGACTACAAGGATTGAGCCGACCATGTTTTCATAGTCCTTTCCGATTTCCTCTCCCTCGCTCTGCGTCGAGCGTGTCTTCGGGAAAGAGAAGCGCACAAGTGAATAGAAACCGTCTTGTGTGGTTTCGGTTCCGGGCTTGTTCTGTGGCCCGTTGTCGATTACAGGCTCGTCGGATGCGCATGAGAATAGACTCAATGCCAGTCCTAACGCCAGTACTTTACTTAGAATTTTCATTTTGAAAGGTGTTAATTGTTAATATATTATGTTTCTTTTCTTTATCCTGTCTCAGTTCGCTTCCGGTATTATGTATGTCACCTTCGGCTTGGGATTCATTATTGATTCGAGGTTGCCAAGCACTTCCGCCGCCTCCGGTACTCCGGCTGCCGATGCCTTCCCGAGCCATTCGGTCGCCTCGTCGTATTCTCCACGCTTTGCTAACATCACACCGTATAGATATTGCAACTGTCTGTTGTCCGGGAACAATCTGACTCCGGTTTCGACGGTTTCGTCGAAATCATGGCTGCCGGACGCGCATGAGCTCAGCAAGGTCAGCAACTCATGTTCATTAAGGTTCGTCGGCCGTTCGCGCATCACCCTCCGGATATCTTCTACCGTGGTGTATTGTTTTATTTCGTACTGCACCACATAGTCCGAATGTCTCAGTGCCGGGTAGATGTTGGCAAGCAGATATGAATAGTCCGACGGGTATCTTTTTTTGAGTTCGGCATCCTTTGCGTCGGGAGAGAGTTCCGAGTCTATTATCGTCAGCAGCCCCTCTCTTCCCGCCAATGTCGATGATACGACCGAATCGCGTAGCCCGGCCCAGTCTTCCGGCTCGAAATCGGTGTGGAAGATTCTCTCTTCGAATCCGTATTGACTCTTTACGTAATCTTTTAGCGCCTGTGTACGTCCTTTCGCCAAACGTATGTTGTTCTGATATGATCCCTCGGGCGAGGCGAATCCTTTTATGTATATATCTGTGATGGTCGCGTCCGGATTTTCGCGTGCTACGTCTATGGTCCTGATTATCTTTGTTAGCTCACTGAGATTGCCGCGATAAGCGGGGTCTATCTCCGTTCGGTTTACCCGGAAATCTATAAATGCCGATCCTTTCAGCTCTATGATTTTGGGTTTTGCCTCTGCCACAGATTCGAGTTGGAAATCTCGTGGCGGTTCAAGCATAGCCATAGAGGATAGATCGATATCCGCAACCGGAATTATATAATGTTTCGATACGTTGCCGCAGCAACCCTTTACGTTCACATCAACCGATAGTCTGGAATTCTGCATCCAATCCTGATAAGGACTTTGGCCGCTGTAATTTACGGTATTATGGCTTCTTGAGGAATAGAGCATTCCCCCTTCCGGCTTTTTCCGCTGTCCGCGCTCGTAGCGCAGCATCCTGTTACGGCCGGCTACTATGACTGTAGGATAACTGTATCGCGAAGCTGAGTCTGTCGATACGAGTACCGGAGTCAGAATCATTTCTGCTTCGGATGATACACCGAGTTCCGATGGGTCTATCACCATGCTGAGTCGTGTGTCCTCTCCTTTGTCAATCGAGAAGTTGACATCCTTTATCGACAGCGATTCTATATCGTGCCCTTCGGCTGCCATTGTCGCGATCGACACTACAGCCAACATTAAAGCCAATATGTTGTTTCTTTTCATAACTGCCATTAGGTTAGAAGACGTAAATCAGATTCAGGGCTGCCTTGGTAGGACCTACATAATTGTGTGTTTTGCCCTCTTCAAGACGGGTGCCGCATTTGGCGCAAGGGTAAACGTCATATTTGCTGTAAATCCATCCGAGTCCTATCTCGGCCTCGAAACTCCAATGTTTCGACAGCATCCAGGTGTAACCGTATCCCAGTCCGAGTCCGGCTCCCCACCCTTGATAACGTTTGTCGCTCAACCCGGAGAAGTCACTGCCGAGAATTTTGAAGGAATTCTTCATGTTCCCGAAATTGAACTCTCCGGCTATCGCGTGCAGCGCGAAGAAATGACCGCCGAAACGCTCACATAGCCAATAACGCGCCTCGGGTTGCACGAACCAATGTTTCCATAGATGGTTGTTGACGCTCCAGTTGTTGTAGTTACCCGAAACATCGAGCGACCACTTCGGCGCGATTCCGATCTCGGCCCCGAGGTTGGGGCTGAGCAATGCATCGTAAAGCAGATTGCTCTTTATGGCTATCCTGCCCTGCGCGTTGCAGTTTATATTGACCAGCGTCAGCATTGCAATTGCTGCTATTTTGAGAATCCGTTTCATCTGGTTTCTATTTAATCACACTCTCTTGGTAAGAGATTGTGATGAAAGATAACGTCTTGATCTGTAGTACTTATGTTAGGTCTGAATAATGAATTGGCCAAACAAATGGAGTTCTTGCCAAAATTTGTATGAATTTTCAGATGGGTGAAAGTTCAGGAAATTTGCAGGACAAATACTTATTTCAAGATGTAGTCGTTATACTATTATCTCTTACCAAGAGCGTATTTGCCTGTAACCCACATTAAAACCACGACTAAAGCATTAATACTTGTTGCAGACATCTTTATCTTGGAGAGACACTCATCGATCAAACTGGGCTATCCTCTTGACAGTATTCATCTCTCCTGATTTGTTCGGTCGTCATGTCAGATTTATGAAGCGAGTATGGTTTACCCGCCTCTAATCGCAAATTTAATGCCCTCAAATCCTCAATCCTTTACACTGCTGTAAAAATCGGCTTATCATGGTATAAAATTGATGCACAACTTCTTTGACATCAATTTGTCAAAGGGTATATTTTATTTTATCAAAACGTAAAATCAATAGTGTATCAGTTTGTTATGATTCTTGTTTAAGATTGGCGAGGTCCCTTTTATGCATCTTGGCGTACCCGCTATGTACCTCAGCATGGTATCTGCGATATGTATGCTCATGTATATGGATATTAAGATGAGTTATCTATTATTGCCATTCCCTCAGGTGGAGTTAATTCATGTGAAATCAACATTGTCGCGTCCCTTTATGTGTCTTTTTATGCCGTTGCTGCTATGATTGGCGAGCCACATCGGTGTACAGCAGAGTAAACAAATATTTATCAAAAGGTAAAAATTAAATTATCAATACGTAAAAGCTTTGTATATCAATATATTATAAATAGCAGGAAGACTCTCCGTTATCAATGACTGTATCATGGATTTTTTGTACCTTAGTGCTGCGAATTTTTAAAGAGAGTTTGTACAGACTCTGATACTTACCAACATATTGTTTGAAGCTATGGACGAGACCATTCTCAGGATATCACTTTGCTTTTCTTCCGCGATTGCTTTGTGGAGCGCCTTTATATTGGCTTATAACTGGCAGGAAGTCAAACAGCGCAGATGGCTGTCGATAGTCGTTGCAATCTGGGGTGTCGCCTGGGCAGCTCGTGCCTACGGCCTTTTCTTCGGCAACTCCTTGTCTATATATAGCGAAGTGCTTTCACCTACGTTGATATCGATAGGGATTATCGCAGGGTTCGCTTTCCTGTTGTGGCCTCTTTCGGTTGTCAGTAAAAACGGCTTTGGTTTTTCCTCCTCATTGAAATTGGGAATCCCTTTTCTTATCACTATATCTGTTTATGTATTGGTAATATGGATGTTTGATTTGAAACGGTTCTCATTCAGCTCCCTTGATGATTTCTGGAATCATATATCATATTTTTCCGTATGGTACAGGCTTGTATTGTGTGCCTGTCTGCTTGGGTATCTCTTCTATACAATGAAAAAGATAAAGTATTGTATCAGGGAATACAATAGTTTCGTAGAAGAGAATTATGCTGAATATGAGAAATACACCATACGTTGGATTCCGGTATATCTTGACGGACTGGTGGCTGTAACCCTATTTTTCTTCATCAATCTCTGTTTCGCATCTTATCTCACTTTCTTATGTCATAACATAGTCTCATGTCTATTCATAGGCTGGCTATCGGCTAAAGTGATGGTTTACAATTCCCCGTTTCAGTATGAACCCGACGATTCTCTCGTTGCCGGGATGGCGTTGTCAAAGGGAGACGATTTCAACAGTCGCTTCGACACGTATAAAATGCAGATTGAATCGTGGCTTGAATCAGAGCGTCCCTATCTCAATGTGGATTTCAGTCTTCAGGAGATTATGACTCGTTTCAGTCTCAACCGAACCTATGCCTCACGTATATTTAATGAAGGAGTTGGAAAGAGTTTCATCCATGTGGTAAGAAATTACAGGATTGAATATGCCAAAGAACTGATAAAAGCAAATCCTGCCATAAATATGGCTGAAGTCGCTCATCTGTGTGGCTATTCTACCGTCCAGGCATTTCACAAGGCGTTCGTATATTGCAATGACGGTCTCACTCCCGGTAAGTTCGCTCAGTCGTGTATAAATAGAGACTGAGATATTGGCTGTGGAACTTGCATCGGTCTATTGTTAGAGAATGTCTGGATTTAACTTCCATTCATCCCTCAATTATAAATTCAAACATTCTCTAATTCGGGATGATTACCTCTTCCAACCGGAACTTTATTTTATATGGGGTCGCGGATGAGCGTGGTTTCTGACTTCGGTAATAGTAGAAAGTCTTCTGGATATCCCAGCTTTTTATATCTGCCTTTCGGGTTTCTCCGGGAGGTAGTTCTGTTTCTACCTTCACCTTACGGCTGTGTAGCTGGTGCCCGTCGAGGCTCAGGTAATCTATGTTTAAAGTTATCGAGTTTATCGTATCCTTTGTACCGTTGCTGATATGGAAGCTTTCACGTGAGGCCGATACTTTTTTATCATAGCCGCTGAATCTTATTGAGTCAAGATAGGGAGCGAATGTGATGGTATCGGTTCGCGAGATAGCTTTTATAGCTTTCATGTCTGCGGAAACATTGCCGTATTCCCCTTTTTTCAGTGTGGCGTCGGGCAGCGACAGCCGTTGTTTTTTACCATAGCCTGTAAGCGAAGAGACCGCTGCTATCAGTATTATAAGAAAATGCCGTTTTATCATAGTGTGATAATCTCCTGATGCAATGCCCCCGGAGTTCCGGATGGATATATGCGTCTTAATCCTTCCTTTGGCTCTTTGTCGCCTTCTTTTACTCTTATCCTTACCATTCTCCAGAATTTGGGCAGCAATGATAAGGGACTGAGAGTTACCTTGATCTTACCCGATGATGATATAAGCAATGCTTTTCCATCGTTGCTCATGGTTACATGGCATTTCCCCGGGGTATCGAGAATGTCTCTGTGGCGTCGTGTATACTGGTGAAGTTCAAAAATCCGTTTTTCGGCTTCGGGTGAGAGCCAGCCCAATAGATCCCCGGTTTTAAGATTGCAGTCAAAGGCCTCGAGTACTTTAATGTCGTAACGATCTCCGCGACTGCCGGGTGTACGCCATATCAGGACTCTGACATCTTCTCCAGGATATTCCCAGATACCCTCTATTTCATCGGTAGCAGTGGTATCTATCATTTCCATAGCCCGTTCAAGAGGAGGTATATTCCGTGACAGCGGATTGTCGGTGCCGGTGGAATGTACCGGCATCGACAATCCGTATGTCAGGAGTGCTGTCAGTATGGCGAATCCTAATTTCATCAGGAATCAGGGTTTTGTCGAGAATGTATATGTAAGGCCGAAACTCAGAATCTCTTTAAGCATCCAGTGCTTCCAGCGGCTTCCGGTAAGCTCTGACGATCCGTCGTATCTGAGATGGGCATAGAGCTGAGTGGACAGGAATCTGTTTATCGTGAAGTTCCAGGTAGTTTCCAGATCGCTTTGGAAGTATTTGTAGTCTGTAAATGCGAAGAGCCGTGTGCGGCATGATATGTCTGAAGTTACGTTCCATTCCAGATTTACTTCGGCATTCGTACCTATCTCGCTGTGTGCCCGATGCCCTTTTTCAATATTGAAACGGGTCTCGTCTATCTTGGAGTCGATACATGTTTTCAGATTGTAGGAGAGAGGTGAAATCGATACGCCTATCTTCAGGGTTTTGTATTTGTTGGCATAGCTGTAGCTCATACCGATACCCATATTGAGTTCTCCCGGTGATAGGAACGATGCCACGCGGGTGTCGGAATTAGCTTCGTAGTTGCGTAGCAACTGGGTCTTGAACAGCAGGTTGTATGACCAGAAGAAATCATGGAACGCTTTTATACCTGCCTTGAGGTTCCATTGCAGAAGGTCTTCCGAAATGGAATACTTATGGTAGGATTCCGGAGGAGTGGAATTTATGCCGAGTTTGTAGCTCACAGTAGACTGGAACATCATATTGGGATGATATACTGTGTTCAGCTGAACATCCCACAATCCGCTGAGGAGCAATGCAAGGTAATCGTTGCCACCCTGATACCAGTTTGACGATACGTATGCCTGTGAAAATTGTATTCCGGCCATGGCGTTGTGTAGCCAATGCACTTTGCGTAATTTTGCTGTCGCTAAATGAGTCTCTTCTTCCGATACCTCGGGCAGGTCAAGGCTTTTTATGAAGGCACCGAACGAATGGTCTTCTTCCGGCAAACGCGGTGGTACAGGTAAATTCCAATATGCGTAATCTATGGTATTGGGTGCCTCTACCATAAGGGAGTACATTAGATTCTGGGCTACGCGGTCTCCTATCAGAGCCTCCCGCAGCCAGTCGGGAATCCAGCCCGGTTTCAGAATCGGAAGCTCTTCCCGCTGTCGGGAGGCCAGCTTACGTTCCAGTTTCTGCGTATACAATGCTTCACGATAGTCATCGGTCAGCTTGCGGGTGGCGGTGTCGAGAAACTCTTTGCGTTCCTGAGGTGTCATGAGATCGTAGAAAGCGGCGAAGTCTTCCTCTTCCTGCAATGTCCTGTCGATTTCGGCGTTTGCTCGTTGTCTCATCTCGGCTATCATCTCTTCTTCGCTTTCAAAGTATTCCATCCCATCGGAATATTGCCAGTTTTCATTGCTGAGCACCGTGGGGGGAAGATTGAAATTGACCGGAGGAATTTCTCTGTATCCTGAAAATATCCATGGTCCGGCAAAGAAGTCATAGTCCGTTTTCTCGGCAGCCCCGGCCCGGGGCATGCCGAGCGAGACGGCTGTAAGGGTCAGAATCGTGCTTAATGTCTTGAAATGTCGAATTCCGGTTATATTCATTTTCATGTAGATGTTAGTCTGGAGTAGTTAGTCCGGAGTCATTAGTAGTTAGTCCGGGGGCATTAGTCGTTAGTAATCAGCCCTTAGAGTCCCTATGCTCCTTAAAATCCTTAAAGACTTTAATGTCATTAGAGACCTAAGGGTCTTCAAGGCCAGCCTCGCTAACGACTAACGACTAATGACTAATGACTAACGACTAATGCCCAATGCCTAATAACTTAACAACTCATCATATTCCGAGGAATTTATAAGCCGTAACGCTTCCTTATATATCGGGTCGTGACGGTTATAGACTTTGAAATATGTGGCGTTGTCATATATATCGCGTCCTATAAGTCCTTTCAGAATTACCTTGAAGAGAGGTTCGGATACTTTGGCTTCTTCGGCGTTACGTTCTATACCCTCTTTGTCGGCAAGTTGAAGCAGTTTTTCGATCATTTCGGGCGATACTTCGAAATGATCCACGAAGTAGTCCGCATCCGGATAGTTTTTAAGTATCTCCTTGCGATGGTCGTCCACGTAAGATATCACATAACGGTTTATGAGTCCTTTTGCAACCACGTTCCGGTAATATTTTGTATTTTCGGTAGTATCGAGGGCCACAAACTTGTCTGGGGTTATGCCGCCGCCTCCATAGATGGTACGTCCTAATCTCAGGGTCTTGACCTTGAGAGAGTCGGCATGGTGGATGGAGTCGGCATGCATCAGTTCTCCATTGTTGAAGCGGTCAAGGATATCGCGTTGGTAAGCCTGTTGATTTCCTTTCTCATACGGTTTTTGTATGTCGCGTCCCGAGGGGGTGTAATAATGGGCTATGGTAAGGCGTATCATAGAGCCGTCGGGGAAGGGGATGGGACGTTGCACGAGGCCTTTGCCGAAGGTGCGGCGTCCTACGACCAGTCCACGGTCCCAGTCCTGTATGCCTCCCGAGGTTATTTCGGCGGCCGAGGCTGAATACTGGTTTGCCATCACTACAAGCCGGCCGTCGGCGAACAATGGCTTCTTGCCTGATGGAAATGCGTTCATGTCGGTGCGTGGCGTTGTACGCCCTTCGGTAAACACGGCCAGACTGCCGGTGGGAAGAAACTCTCCCAAAAGTTCCACCGCTGCCTGAAGGTATCCGCCGCCATTGTCGGCAAGGTCGAGTATCAGCTGTTCCATACCCTGTTTTTTCAGGTCTGTTATCGCCTTTATGACTTCCGCCGGTGTTTCGGCTGCGAATTTGTTGAGTCTGATGTATCCTGTTTTCGGATCGGCCATATAAGCGGCGTCTACCGAATAGATTGGTATGTCGTCTCGTGTTATGCGGAACTCTATGGTATCGTTCACTCCACCCTGGCGGCGAAGAACGGTTACCTCTACATCCGTACCCTTGGGGCCGCGCAGTTTTTTCATAATCTGAGAGTTCTTCATTTTAACGCCGGCTATGGTTGTATCGTTCACGCTTATTATGCGGTCTCCGGCAAGGAGGCCTACGCGCTCGGAAGGTCCCCCGCCCACGGTCTGGATAACATACAGCGTGTCTTGGGTCATGTTGAAAGTGATTCCGATACCGCTGAAATTACCGGCAAGAGGTTCGTTCAGCTCCTTGGTTTCTTCGGCATTGGAATAGGTGGAGTGCGGGTCGAGTTTCTCAAGCATCCCCTTTATCGCATCCTCTACAAGCTTGTCTTCATTTACAGTGTCGACATATAATTGATTGATAGCGTTCTCAGCCATATACAGCTTCTGTCCCGGTGTTAATACCAGTCCTTGGCTCCGGCTTTGAAAAATCGCCATTCCTATAGATATTATGGCGATGAATGGTATGATCTTTTTCATTTTATTTCTATTCTTGAATAGGTTACCTGTATGAGTCTGCGGTGTCTGCGAATGGATGCCGCGTCATTACCCCCTCGGGAATATCTCAGGCAGGAAAGGAGTAACGTCGTATCCGTAATGCTCCAGCTCTCTGACAAGAGAACTGGAGATGAACCCATATTCAGGTCTGGCTGTGAGTAGCAACGTGTCTATTCCGGAGATGGCCCTGTTTGCGTCGGCCAGGTTCCTCTCATATTCGAAATCCTTTACGTCGCGCACTCCACGTATCAACACTTTCGCACCTGTTTGCCGTGCATACTCTACTGTGAGTCCGGAATAGCTTTCGACACGTACTTTGCTGTTGCCTGAATAAAGGCTTCTTATATTCTCTAAACGTTCATCGAGGTCGTCGGGTTTCCCTTTCTCACTGTTGAAACCTATCGCGATTATAACTTCGTCGAACAGTCCTGCGGCTCGCGCCACAATGTCGGCATGTCCTTTTGTAAAAGGATCGAACGACCCCGGATACAGAGCCTTTCTTTTCTGCAATGTCATATCTCGCTGTCGTCTTCGGTTATCAGGTTGTCGATTATGAAGTTCTGGCGCTCCATGGTGTTCTTGCCCATGAAGAATTCCAGTAACTTGTCTACTGTGTCATCCCGTTTGAGTGTTACCTGGTCAAGACGCATGTCGGGACCGATGAAGTCGGCAAACTCTACGTCGTTGATTTCTCCAAGACCTTTGAATCGGGTTATCTCGGCATTTTTCCCGAATTGGGCTATCGCAGCTTCGCGTTCTTCATCGGTGTAGCAATAATATGTATCTTTCGTTTCTTTGCTATCCTTTTCGCTCTCATATCGCCCGGTTTTCACTTTCCCTTTACGGCTCTTGCGTTTGGTTGCGTTCTTGTCTCTTACGCGGAAGAGAGGTGTCTGAAGAATGTATACGTGCCCTTTCTTTATCAGATCGGGGAAGAACATCAGGAAAAATGTAATTACAAGCAGTCTGATGTGCATGCCGTCTACATCGGCATCGGTCGCGATTATGACCTTGTTGTATCTCAGACCCTCGATACCCTCCTCGATATTGAGCGCTGCCTGCAGAAGATTGAATTCATCGTTCTTATACACTACCTCCTGAGTCATGCCATAGGAATTGAGCGGCTTTCCCCTGAGTGAGAATACGGCTTGCGTCTCGGCGTTGCGCACTTTGGTTATGGTCCCCGAGGCGGAGTCTCCCTCGGTTATGAAGATTGCCGATTCCTCTCTAAGGTCTGTTTTGGCCGATGGTTTCAGGGCATCGGAATAATGCACCCTGCAATCGCGTAGCTTACGGTTATGGAGCGATACTTTTTTTGCTTTCTCGCGCGCTAACTTGGCTACACCGGCCATGGCCTTGCGCTCTTTCTCAGACGATGCTATTTTCTGTAGCATGGCCGTGGCCGTGTCCGGATTGCGGTGCAGATAGTCGTCGAGAGCTTTCTTTATGAAATCTCCTATGAACTTATTGACGGTTATCGGGCTGTCGGGAGCTATCTCTTTCGATCCGAGTTTTGTCTTGGTCTGGCTTTCGAATACCGGTTCCTGAATTCTCACCGCGACTGCGGCAACCATCCCGTTTCTTATATCTGAAAACTCATATCCCTTTCCGGAGAATTCCTTGATGGTGCGCGAAACGTGCTCGCGGAAGGCGCTCAGATGTGTGCCCCCCTGCGTGGTGTGCTGTCCGTTTACAAATGAGTAGTATTCCTCTCCATATTGCTCGGCGTGGGTAAGTACAACCTCTATGTCGTCGCCTTGCAAATGTATTATCGGGTAGAGAGGATTGGCTGTCATGTTCTCCTTAAGGAGATCGAGCAATCCATGACGCGATACATATCTTTTCCCATTGTAGAATATCTGTAATCCCGAGTTCAGATAGGTATAATTGTTTACCATCGTCTCGACAAAATCATTGTTGAAACGATAATCCCTGAATAGCGAGGAGTCCGGTTTGAATACTACAAGTGTGCCGTTGGGTTCCTTGGTGGGTTCAAGGTCTGTCTGGTTTGTCAGTTCTCCCTTGGTGAAGTCGCATGTAACACATTCGCCATCGCGGAAACTCGACACCTTGCAGTAAGTCGACAACGCGTTCACCGCCTTAAGACCTACGCCGTTAAGACCCACCGATTTCTTGAAGTTCTTGTCGTCGAACTTGCCACCGGTGTTTATATCTGACGCAACATCCTTGACCTTTCCGAGGGGTATGCCGCGTCCATAGTCGCGCACGGTTACTTCTCCATCATCGGTGATGTTGATGTCTATGCGCTTGCCGGCTCCCATGTTGAACTCGTCTATCGAGTTATCCACAACCTCTTTTATGAGCACATAAATGCCATCCTCCGCGTGGGTCCCGTCGCCGAGTTTGCCTATATACATTCCCGGACGGCGCCTTATATGCTCGTTCCAGGAAAGTTTTACAATGGAGTCGTCTGTATAGGTCCCGGCCGAACTGCCGGAACTTTCCGGACTTTCGTCCGCGACTGTTTCAGCATCTTTGATTTTCGGTTCCTGTGGCAGATCGAATATGTTGGTCTCTTCCATTATCTATCCTGTTGTTTTGTCATCAACACCACGGCCATGGCCGCGATACCTTCTCCACGTCCTGTAAATCCAAGTTTCTCTGTCGTGGTGGCCTTGACGCTTATACGGGCCGGATCTGTGCCGATAACTTCGGCGATGGTCCGGCGCATTTTCTCGATATGGGGTTTTAGTTTCGGTTCTTCCGCCATTACGGTTATATCGGCGTTGCCGAGTTCCCATCCCATCCCGGAAGCGAGGGCATTCACGTGGCCAAGCAATTTTTTGCTGTCGATTCCTTTGTATGCCGGGTCGGTATCGGGAAAATGTTTGCCGATGTCTCCCAATGCCAAAGCGCCGAGTATGGCGTCGCATAAGGCGTGGAGAGCCACGTCCGCATCGCTGTGGCCAAGCAGTCCGCGGTCATGTTCCAGTTTCACTCCGCAAAGCCACAATTCGCGTCCTTCGGCAAATTTGTGAACGTCAAATCCTTGCCCGATTCGTATATCCATTTTCAATGTGTATATGGGGAATATCCGTCTGTATTTAATATGAACAAACTATAGTTGCAAATATAATAAAAAGATGGATTCAAACCTTGTAAACAGGTGTTTTGATTCGTGTCCTTCCTTTCTCTACCAAAACGGTACCGCATCCCGGGGGGATACGGTACCATCTTGATATCAGTTTATTATAATGCCGTATTTATCTGCGTTTGCCCAGAAGGTCTTTAAGTCCGTCCATGTCAAACGACAGCGTGAAACGCAATGTCTGGTCAAGGGGGGATGACTGGGCGGTGGCAAGCATGTATGATGCGTCGAGTCTTACTACATTCAGCGAGAATCCGGCTCCGAAGGCGAAATAGCTGCGTCCTCCCTTGGTGCTGTCTTCATAATTGTATCCTGCGCGTACAAAAAACTGCTGATTGTAGGCGTATTCAGCACCAACTGAAACGTTGATTTCTCTCAGTTCCTCCTTAAAACCGCCCGGAGCATCGGTAAATGATTTGAAAATACCGGTGATCGGCGACATGGTGCGCCATTTTTCTTCGGCTTCGTTATATGCGTCCTGACCCTCTACCGTATCCATATCGTAATCTTTGCGGCGTGGCTTTGTGGGAACAAGAAGCTTGTTCAGGTCAAGTCCTATAGCCAGCGTGTTGTAGTCTGCCAACGGGAACATGAAGTTGGCGCCGAGACGCAGATTCGTCGGAAGGAATGCATAGTTGGTGCCGTGGTCGTAAGATACTTTAGAACCTATGTTGGAAATATTGAAACCCCAGGCGAACTGGCATTCGTTTCTTCCGATCATAGGATAAGTTACATAGTAGCCTGAGATGTCGGCAGCGAATGCTGATGCCGCTGTATTTGTTTCTCCGGAATAGGCATCCTCATACGACAGGTCTGACAATATATAGCGCAATACTACGCCCATCGAGAATTTTTCGCTCAGTTTACGTGAGTAACCTATGTCGAACGCGAGTTCGTAAGGATTGATTGTCTGTACGGTTGAAGCTCCGGTATCATCGCTCATGGTTACTTCACCCAGAGAGAAATAACGGAATGATGCCGAGAGTGCCTGATTATCCTGTGATCCGAGTTTGTAGTATCCCGATACGTCTGCCAGAAATATGTCGTTGACGATTTTGCGAAGCCACGGGGTGTAGGAGATGCCTATACCACCCGAGGAATAGGCGAAAGGATATTTCGACGGGTTCCAGAACTGGGAGTTGATGTCAGGGTCGGTGGCGGCGCCGAGGTTACCCATACCGCTACCGCGGGCATCGGGAGTGATGCTCAATGTCGTGACACCGGTATTCACCGGGTTGAAATCATTGTCCTTTATATCGTTCTCGGCCATTACGCCGAATGTAACCGTTCCGGCGAGCGCGATGGCTGCTATCAGTCTTTTGTCTGTCATTTTAGGTCAATCTTTAGATGGCGCTACTTATCAAATTACCGGTACCTCGATGGTGGCTGAATGTGCGCGGTAGCCGGGCTTTCCGCTTTCGCGCACGAACGCTTTGTAGAGGCCGGGGGCAACTTGATTGCTGTTGTTGTCTTTACAGTTCCATACCACCTCGTTGCCACTTGTAGATTCACGATATACCTCGTTTCCATCTTTGTCAAGGATGAACAGCGTTAGAGATGAGTCGAGTGCGCCTTCGATATTGAAGGTAATCTTGCCGTCGGCCATCTCTTCGTAGGTTGTAAGTGTAAGTTTCGCCCAATCGGGATTTACTGTAAACCTGCATTCGGCTGTGGCACGGTTGTCTGATTGGTCGGAAACCTCTATTACGGCCGTATGGTCGCCATAGTCGAGCTCCGGCAGGGTAAATTCTATCAGATTGCCGTAACCGCTGTCTGTAACCTTTATCATGGAGCTGCGGTCGCATTCCACTGTCTTGCCGTCGACGCTAAGCAATGTCGAGGGACGACGGCGCGGGGAATTGCTGGTTGAAATGGCTAAATTGTCGGCAACTTCCGCCTTTAGCATGTGTGTGTCGTTGTCATATACGAATGAAAGCACCACCGGAGGCTCGTTGTCTTTGGCCGGCTCGGGAAGTCCGGCTTCAAGTGCGGATACTATCATGAGAGTGTCCGCTCCGGCTCCTCCTAAACGGCGGTCGCGGTCATATACCGTTCCGGTAATCCTGGATTCCTTTCCGGTAAAGCGGCCCATGTATTCCGGCACACGGACTTCGGTTGTAAATCTGCCGTCCTTGACTTTCGCAACGGCCATGATAGACTGGAAGTCATTGTGGGTGATAGGTATCGACGTGGTGCCGTGAGTGGTGAAATTACGTCCGTTCATTTTCAGTTCCGGTTCCATCACTCGTATTACAGCTTCGCCGTTGAATTTGTCGTCGATGGTTCCGTCGTGGCGCGTTACCTTTCCGCTTATGGTGGCAGTGTGGCCTACTGCAAGATTCTCTTTCCCGGATGTGGCGATCTCCATCTCCACTTTCCTGTTGGCTGAAGGCAATACCACTGCCGGGTCGCCGATAAGGAAGAAGGCGAGTTCGTTGGATTGCTTCATGGCCGTTTTCGCACGTGCGTAGAGTTCTCCCAATGTCTGTGGTTCCTCAAGTCTGCGGCTTGGTGAGCCGTCGGCCCATCCCCACTTGCGCAGGAATGCCTGGGTGAACTCCACATTAGGTCCTGACCATGCCTGGCGATTGGTTGCCAGACAGGCAATGCCGCCATGTTCCGTGTCGAGGATTATCCTCTCGGCTATACCACGAAGGCTACGGTCTGGCACTGTAAGGTCGCAGCCTGCGAATCCGATAAAGGGTAGGTATTTGTTTTTCAGTTGAGGAATCATACCCGAGGTGAGGAATATACTCGGCCCAAGCATCGTAGCGGCCGCATGTCCAAGATACTGGAATACGGAGACTCCTTCATCGAGAGCGGCCATGAGCTGTTTGGTCGTGTTATCTGTGCCGCTGTCGTCCACAAAGATGGTTTTCGTTATATTGGCATCGTAGTTGGCTGAATTATACGCCGCTACTGCCAGTAGTGCCTGCTCTTCGTGGTTATGGTTGTCGCCGTCGCATCCTATTGCAAGCATCTTGTTCATGTAATAGGCATGGGTGTCGTCGGTAAGGTAACGCTCCACTTTCTCGCGCATTATACGTGCATCCGTGGCGTTCTGGACGGTGAGCACACCTACACCTACCGAAACAGTCATGTTCTCGAATTGCTTGTCGCTTATGACATTGTCGGTTATGCCGCAGAAATCAAATATCGAGGAGGCTCCATGGTCAAACGCCGTGCGGTTTTTGCGGTTGTGGGGTATGAGGATACGGGAGTTACCATAGCCGGCTTTGACGTTCGCCCGGATATCGCCCGATGCATGGCCGTACAGAAGTACGTTCTTTACGGGTGTTACCGAATTTCTGCGCAGCATGCTTACAAAAGCGCGGTAGGCCATCGGGTCGGGACGTCCTCCGGAAAACTCATTGTAAAGAGTCTCCAAATCGGTTACTATGACTTTCAATCCCTGTATGCGTCGGTGAACATCCGCATGCTGTTCGGCGAATTCCTTCATCTCATTGGTGCAGATAATGGCCAGATCCGCACCCGAGGATGCTTCTCCGTGAAGGTTCTGATTGCCTACTTCTTCAAATCCTCCTATCTCGAGTTGCTTCATGGCAGGGTTGAAGATTAGCAATGTCGGATTGTCGGTCATGGCTGTGAAATTCACTCTTCCCTCCGGTCCGAAATCCTTTATATCAAGTTCCGTTACTTCATAGGGATTGGAAATCTGCAGCGCTCTGCGGTTCGCAACGCTGTTGAGAACTATGTTGCGATTCTCCCCGGCCTCTATTCCGTCAAAGAGGATGGCATCCTGATTGAGATTGTCGAGGGTGGGAATGCCGCGGCGGTATGTAAGCACCCAATAATCGAGTCTCACGGGGTCGCCGGGACGGTCATCGGGGACTTCGATATATACCTTATTGTCTGCCGATGTAGGAGTTACAACGGCATAACGGGGTTTGCCGGGTTCGAAATAAGCCTGGTTGGTGTTTTTCGGGAAATTGGCGTTGAAGCCTCCGGTGCCGGAGGTATAGCCGTAGGTGAGGTGAAGCTCATCTTCACGGTCTTTATACATGTCTACCGCAAGAATGCCGCTCTTGTCAAGTATGGGATTGCGCAACTCCGCGTCCCATTCCATTCTGCCTATACCCGAGGAACTGAAATCCTCGCCCCAGAACAATTGCCCGTTGTGCTGGTGCCCTTGGGCAAGGTCTATTTCGTGGTATGTGCGCCAAAGACCTTCGGTAAGCTGAAGACTCTCCTGAAGTTCGGTCGGGTCGGGAGTTATTTTTTCGATTTCTTTCGCCGGAGCGCTGTCAGTCAGAAAATAATACCCTTTGTCGGTATATATGTTCAGGCCTCCGTTGTCGAAATAATCGTAGCCATACTGGTTGGTGAATTCCACATTGTCTACACCAAGTCCATAGAAATAGAGTTTATCCTTGTCATGAATAACCGGGGTAGGGACGAGGTCATCCTGATATACCTGATTCCCTTGCATGTCTGTCAGGTCTTCGGAATACATTCGGCCTCCCTGACCGTAGACTGCTACTTTGGACGGGTCGCTGAATCCCATTTTGCGTAATTGGGAATATGAAATTTCATAGAGTCCTGTCGCTTCTATGCTGACTTTGGTCCATTTCCCTTCGGCCAGAACCGAACGGTTTGCGAAAGTCTGGGCGGATGCCTCGGGGGCCGTAAGGGCTACCGTTGCCAGTGTTCCGAAAATTATGTGGCGGATGTGTCTCATATTGTCAGGTATATCTTTATCGGCTGTATCTCCTTTGACCGTACCGATATTATTTTATGGGTGTGGTTACCGTTATTTTATATTGATGTTAAGATTTTCTTCCTGTTCGTTTCTTGGAAATCCAAGGAGTGTGAGATGACTGTCTATGACAGCTGTGGCGCTTGTTCCAATGCCGTCGATTAGAAGCAGGTCTCCGGTCTTGAGGGTGTTGTCGCGGCTCAGCTGTGAGATACCTCGGTTTATGGCCTCGCAGGGTTTGACTATCCTGAATCTTCGCCGTTCTGTTTCTTCTCCTTTGTCGTTCCCTATTGCAATATCCATGTCGATATCCCCGGATAAGTTGTGTCGGTGAAATTCACCTACAATCACCGCTTTGTCAAATGAATAGGCGGCACTGTCCGGATAACCGGAAGCCCGTAGCAGGGCTCCGTATTTCTCTGCTCTGAATATTACTGCCGGGGCAGTTTCCGCATAGTATCTTGCGGCGAATCGCTCCGGTATTCCTTTCCCGAGCTTGTTTATCTTTACGGCAATGGCTGCGGTAATTGTTATCTCTCCCGGGAAATCAGGTACGAAGAAGGGATTCCGACCTTTCAGGAGCGCGCTGTCGGGAAGCACTCTCCATCTTGCTGAAATACCCTCTTGGGTTTCCTCCTCTCCTATAACGTCTATTATCTTCATTACATTGTAGACAAGTCCTATTAATTGACCTACCTCCGAAGTTATTTCGCGCTTACGGCGAGCTTCACTGTCTTGGAACTCTTCACACCCTCTTCGCATTCCACAGTTGCGCGACAGAGATATATGCCTCGGTTCACGCGTGTGCCGGAACTGTCTTCCAGATACCAGGTCTGTCTTACCGAACCGTCGTTGCGTGAGCGGCTTGTCTTGCCGCTGCTCCACATCAGATGGCCGTTAAGATTGTACACTTCTATGGTATATCTGAGTTGGTTCTTTATGCGGTCGGTCTTTAGAGTGAATGTTACTTTCTCATGCGCGGGATTCGCGTCGGTAAGCAATTCTATGAAATCCACCTCCTGATTCAGCCCTACACGGAAGGGCAGTGTGCGGCTCGATGAATTGTTGGCGTTGTCCCATACGGTCAGCTTGAGCTCATGGTCGCCGGGTGCGAGACCAGACAGCGGATAGGTGATTCTACCGCCCCCCTCGATGTCAGGATCCGGGGTATAGAATGCTCCCAAGTCATTATAATGTGTGTCGGAGTCAAGAGTCAGCAACATTTTGTGGCCGATTCCGGCATCGGAAATGTTTATGCCTGACGCATCAGAGACGGTTGCCAGCACTACGGGGGAGGAATGGGTTATATCGCCGGCCTCGAACGAGTCGTCGTTGAGGGTGAACCGCGAAATGCCCGGGCCTTCATTGTCTTCGGGTGCATCGGGGTCTATGCCGTAGACATACAGACGGTCGCACGCTCCGTTGGCTTCGCGTCCGTTGTCGCTGTAGGCATAGAGGGTGAACTGTGCCGGAGACCAGTTGTTCTCTATCTCTGCCGGCATAAGAAGCTTTATTTCCCAACGCCCGTTCTTGATATGGGTGGCGCCGGAATAGAGGCGTGTCTTGCGGTCGTTGTAGTGCTCTACCACGCCGTCCTTGCCGTTGCCGTTGGTCGTTATTACCCGTTCGGCATCATAGAGCGTTGCATGTAGCTCTCCGTTGTAATCAGAGAGCAACTGACCGTCGGACCCTTCTATCCTCCCTTTCACGGTTACTTTCGAGCGAGCGGATATGACGGGGAGGTCGGCGTCACCGATATCCTCGACTGTCGTTTCACCTATGCTTTCTACTACCACTCGGTGTTCCGGACTCGGAACTCTTATGGCCGGGTCTCCGAGAAACGAAAACTTGAGTTTGTTCTCATCGTTACCAGGATAATTGTTTTTGCCGGCTATCATTATTTCACCGGTGCGCCTGGCCTTACCCTCGCTGTCGCGGACGTATATCTCGTACGAAGTCGTTTTGGTCAGAGTGCCGTTCTGCGGAATATATACGGTACGCGACGGGCAGATAGTGCCTATGATGCCTCCGTCAGGATTAAGAAGCATCTCTTCCGCACCTGATGGAGTCAGCGCGTCATGGCGTGCGAACGAGCAGGTGGCCGCATACAGGAAGGGCAGATGCTGGTTCGAGAAGCTGTTTATATCTGTCCATGTAAGCAGCTGTTCATGTCCCCAGCCGCGTGGATTGGCGTGTCCTATATATTGTATCCAGCTTACACCTTCGTTCCATTTCTGCAACATGCGGGCTTTGGCCGACGGATAGGTGTCGCCGGTAGCCGTGGCTACCAGTGGGTATGAGTCGAGATAAAGTTTCTCGTATACGAAGCTGTCGCCGTTGCCCGACGCAGTCATTCCTGTATATACGGCTTCCGCTTGCAAAAGGTGTTGCGCGCGGTCCTGGTCATCGGCTATTATCATGACGTTATTGCGCCAGGTGCCATATGAGGGGCTTGTTACATAATCCTTTATTTTCTCCACCATGGTGGATGCCTCGGCTTCGCTCTTTACCGGTAGACGTCCTACGGCAGTGCGTATTTTTTGTGAACCGATGTTAAAAGAATCATCCGAGTCGTCGGTCATACCTATGTAGTCATCGGTTGAATAGGAGCTCGATTCGGTATAGCCGTTGGCTGATTGCCAGATAGGTACCGTAGGATATCCAAGTTGCTTTACCGGTTGTGTTATGTGCTTGTTGTCGAACGTGGCGCGTCCCAGCAGCAGACAATATCCCGGATAGGGCAGCGTATTGTCGGCCCCGGCGCGATCCGCCCACATCTTCAACAGTTTGCGGAATGCACCCACATCCGGGGTTCCGCTCGAGAACTCATTGTAGATAACATCGGGGGTAAGGACGTGGACTGTCATGCCGTCATTTTTACGGTGCATCTCCGCAAGCTCGTTGGCCTGGTTCGTATAGCGTAACGGAGCTATTATGAGCATGTGCGGATTGGCAAGGCCGTGAAGGTCCTGATTGGCTACTGCCGATGCCCCTTTGGCCACAAGCGCGTTGCATCCCGCGCTGGTAGGGTTGAACGCCACATATTCGCGCAACCCGCTTCTGGTTTCTGTGAAACGCATTGTGGTGCCGTTCAGAGTGGCATTGACCTCTATAGGCCGCGACGGTTCCGTAACATCCCAGATTCTTGTCTGATTGTTACATGCCGATATGGTAAAGGTCGTTGGTTTATTGATCACATCATAAAAGTGAATCCAACCCTCGCCACGTGTGAGTCGGCGGTCATACTCTACCTCAATGTAATCGAGTGCCGCTATGGTGGCCATGCCGCTCAACGAGCAGTTTATGCCGAGTCGCAACTCGGATACCGCATCAGATATGTTTTTTACGGTAGAAGTCGTCTGCAGATAACGGGAATCATCGGTTATGGCCGGTACTATATCGGTGTCGGTTGCAGGCAGCCGTTTACCGTTGGCGCTTATGATCATGGAAGCCGAGCCTCCGGAAACTGAGGCTCCCATACGGATGCGGGCCGTGGTGCCCCCGGTGTTGCCTGGCAGTGCGAAAGTGAATGTCTGATTGTTGTTGAGTCTGAAATCCTCGCCAAGCAACAGACGGCCCGTGGTCGACGGAGCCGTAAGTTCTGTTTCGTGCAGCGTGCGGGCTCTGAAAGTGGTTCTTTCGGGTGTCCCGGGAGTGTAGTCATAACTCCCTTTTGCCGGTACCGCGCTCTCTCCTTCGGCCAAAGATCGGTCGCTGAGAAAGTAATATCCGGTCTGGCTGTATGGGTGGGTGAGATGACTGTAAGTCATGCCGTCGGTCTGGGCCGAAGGTATCCAGGTCACGTTGTCGGTACCGAAGAATATCAGGCCTCCATCCACCCGTACGGACGGAAGCAGCGGAAGGTCGTCCGGCTCGCTCTCTTTCATGGCTTCGGGTATCTGTCTTCCCCCGTAACCATACACGTTTGTGGAGCCCGGGTCGAGACCCAGACCCGATATCACGGAATTGCTTACAAACTGCATGCCGGTGGTGGCGACCTCGATTTTTACCCAACGTCCCGATGCAAGACGAGAAGTCTTGCTGTATTTGTCGGGATTGTGGGCCTGGGCCGTAAATATCCACGAAGTTAGCAGTACTGTTATTATGGACAGTTTATGGAAAACGTTCTTCAATTTTGTAATGTATTATCACTGTCGGCAGACTTGTGATGGCACGTTGCCGACAGATTGTTACTCTCCTGTCAATTAACGGATTTTTTAGCAGGATATTGCTGAGCTGACAAAAACTCTTCCCATTCCTTTCGATTGCCGCCGAAGGCGTTGAGGTCGACATCCCCCTTTATCCCCGATACTTTGCCGTGATGGTCATATTGCCAGAATGTCCAGTCGGCGTTTATGGGTGTGCGGTTAAACGAACATATCCATAACGGGCTGCCGGGAACAGCCTTCTCAAGGTAATCGTAATAGCCGTCGCGGTTTGAGTAAAAGACCACGCGGTAGCCTCTGAGGTGCAGATACTCCGCCATGCGTGTAAGGCGGTCGAGGATCGAATCCTGTGGTACTCCACGTGAATTGCCTGTCTCTTCTACATCTACCGCCACCCCCAGGTCGAGATGCCGGTACCCTATTGCGCTTATCAGGTTCAGGGCCTGCTCAACACCCCCTTTGTCGAAACGGAAATAGTGATAGGCGCCTATCTTCATGCCGGCATGCCGTGCCTTGCCGTAATTCAAACGGAAATTGCTGTCTTTGAAGTCGGCTCCTTCCGAGGCCTTTATGTAGCAGAATTCTATGCCGTCGGCTTTTGCGGCGTCAAGATTCATCATGCCGTTGTGAGACGATATGTCGATGCCTCTTATAGGGTATCGCTCGGGGTCTACATATGGGGGAGTGGTCTTGAACCATACCCAGTTGTCCCATCCCGACATAAGCAGCAGTCCGGCCATTCCGACAAATACGAGACTGATCCACAAGTCCTTGCGCTTGTGGATTACCCATGCTTTTATGTTTTGAGATATTTTAGCTATCCAGGCCTTTCCTGTCATCATGAGTGTGGTTCGTCAGAACAGAACTTGCTATTCTATTACAAAGATAGAAATAATTTCGTTTTCCGATTGCTGACGAGTAAACTCTTGACATTTTTTATAGAGAGTGTTTGGAGTATGTTTACTTTTAACTTGCCTTAAGAGATTGTTTGAATTTAACACGAATTTATAATTGAGAGATGACTTGGAAATTCTTTCTATCCTCCCTTTTCGGCTGTTCGCATCAAGATTTCGTCGGTTACGGTGCCCGCACCGCGCCCTCCTCAACTTGCGAAAACATCTCAAAAAATCCTCTTCGTGTAAATGGAAGCTAAATCCAAACATTCTCTTAAGCACGAAAAATTTAAATCACTTCAATATTTTGAATGACTTTGTAATGCTAATTGAGACTGAAGATGACTAATCTTAATTCATTAGTTTATCAGCATGTGTCAAAATGAAAGCATAAAGCAGGGGAGAAGTGGTATGAAGAGGGTTGTTTAAATAAATATGATAAAATGATAAATTTTTTGAAAAAATATTGCGTAAAAGTTTGCAATGTTGTTTTTATATTATATATTTGCCTTTGTAAAGCGAATCAAGTTGTATCGTTATATTTTGATTTGTCTTTTTATAATCGGAATATTTTTCTGTTGAATCGGTAATGTCCGAATCAATTTGAAAGCTTGATAAAATTGACATTTGATATTAATAGGGTTATATAATAGTTTGGTTTTGATATTTTGAACTAATAACTGTGCCAGATATGATATGTTTGGTTTTGTATCGGGTGCTTTTATCGCTAATTGTAAATTTTGCAATTTGGCATTATTAAAGCTATAACTATTTTGATACATAGTCATGGATTCGTGGGCGACTGATTTTGTCAGGTCTATTGAGTTTTTATAAACTTTCTCCTCTACCAGACGCCCGTTCTGAGATTTGAATGTTGATTAATGTAATATTGTCCTCATAATCTCTCCATGTTGGATTTGGTAAAAGTAGGTCATTGATATATCCTGAGATCCTAATCCACTTTTTTTTGACGAAGGAAGACCACGTCTTACGCAAGGGACGTGGTTTTTCCCGTTTTTTAGCTATTTTTGCATTTGATTGCACTCCCACCCGGAGATAAACAGGTAGCTGAGATTTAATTTGATCATATACTTGCTTGAGCATACAGGCAAAAACAATATTTTGTGGCAGAACTTTTCTATAACATAGTAATATTGGGGTTCGGCATATTCGGTGTGCTGACAGGTTTCAGACGTGGCCTTACCGGTCAGGTCTCCGACGTTCTCGGCTTTGCATTCGGAGCTGTCTGCGCCCATGCTTTCGTGGAAGATGTGGAATGGATGCTCAGAGACTGGCTCCCTTCCATAGCCTCTATGGTTGGTGCCCAGTTTGTCTATTCAATCGTGGCCGCGGCCTTGATCTATATAAGCGTATATTTTCTATTTTCATCCCTGACCAAGGTTCTCAAGGGGGCTATGGTGGTTTTCCACGTAGGTATGCTGGACTCTCTTCTGGGCGCTACGTTCGGATGTCTTAAATATCTTGTCGCTCTATCGTTGATATTCAACGTTGTAGTATGTTTTAAGGCTGATTCCGTTCTGTTGAAATCCTCTACAGCTTCAGACGGTAACCTTATAGAGGGAGTCATGGCTGTCGCCCCGTGGATTCTCGGGTCGTTGAGCCTTGACGAATATGCGCACCTGATACAGCTGCATGAGGCCCGCAAGATATCGCAGGATAAAACTATAAATTCCACAAAGACGTTTAACTTTGTAGTGCAATCCGCTTCGCCGATATGCAAGCTAAGCTAAACTCTTTTGTTTTTAAGAAATTTAAAATCATGTTGAAAGTACGCAATCTTCACGCCAGTGTCGACGGCAAGGAGATATTGAAAGGTATAGACCTCGACATAAATCCCGGAGAGGTTCACGCTATAATGGGTCCGAATGGAGCCGGTAAATCCACATTGTCAATGGTCCTTGCCGGAAATCCGGCCTATCAGGTTACCGAAGGGACTGCTGAGTTCAGAGGAAAGGATCTGCTCGCGATGGAACCGGAGACCCGCAGTCACGAGGGGCTCTTCCTTGGATTTCAGTATCCTGTGGAGATACCGGGAGTGTCAATGGTCAATTTCATGCGCGCGGCAATCAATGCGAAACGTAAATTCCTCGGTGAGCAGCCAATGAGCGCTACCGAATTTCTCAAAATGATGCGCGAGAAAAGGGCCGTTGTTGAACTCTCCGACAAGCTTGCCTCGCGTTCTGTAAACGAGGGGTTCTCGGGAGGAGAGAAAAAACGTAATGAGATTTTCCAGATGGCCGTGCTCGAACCCAAACTCTCTATTCTTGACGAGACTGATTCCGGTCTTGATGTAGATGCCCTGAGGATTGTAGCCGACGGTGTGAACAAACTTAAGTCCGATCAAAACGCTACGCTGGTCATAACCCATTATCAGCGACTGCTCGACTATCTGCAGCCGGAGTTCATACATGTGCTTTATAAAGGACGCATAGTGAAATCCGGTGGACCGGAGCTTGCTCTTGAAATCGAGAAGCGTGGTTATGACTGGATCAAGGAGGAGGTGGAATCCGCGAGTTTATCGCCGGAAGGAGGTGATGTGAAATGAATGCTATTCAGCAGTACATAGACCTCTGGCGCGAACATGGCGATTTGATCAAGTCTCATTCTCCGGCTGCGCTCAATGCTTTGCGCCATGCCGCAGCCGAGGCGGCAACTTCGATGACGTTGCCCGGCAAAGGTGTATCGGATTATCCATATACTGACCTTGACGGTATGCTTGCTCCGGACTATGGCTTGAATCTGGCTCGCATTCCGATGGAGGTAGACCCCTCAGCTTCTTTCCGCTGTGAGGTGCCCAGACTTTCCACCTCTCTCTTTTTCCTGGTGAACGATTCTTTCAGGGCTTCACAAACTGCATGGAACGGTCTTCCCGAAGGTGTCGAGGTTTCATCGCTTGCCGCGATGGCCGAATCAGATCCTGATTTCATATCAGACTATTATGGTAAAGCTGCCGATATCGGTAATCCGATAGTGGCCCTGAACACCATGTTCTGTCAGGATGGTTTCGTATTGCGTGTCAGAAAAGGGGTAAAAGTTTCAAAGCCTCTGCAGCTTGTGCAGATTCTCCATTCCCTTATGCCTTTTATGGCCGTTCGGCGCATACTTGTAATTATGGAGCCGGAGGCCGAGGCTACCTTGCTGGTGTGCGACCATACTCAGGTGCCGGAGGTCGATCTTATGGGGCTTCAGACCATCGAGATTTTCGCTGGACGGAATTCCCGATTTGATTTCTATGATCTGGAGGAAACCACCGATAATACACGCCGTCTTTCCTCCCTCTATCTCAGACAGGAACAGGGTAGCCGCGTATTGATAGATGGAATAACCCTTTTCAACGGAACTACCCGTAACGAATATTTCTCAAAGTTTGAAGGGGACGATGCTTCATTGAGGTTGCTCGGTATGGCTATCGAGGATGGAGACAGACAACAGGAGACATATTCCCGTATCGAGCATATGGCGAAGCGATGCCACACCGATGAACTGTTCAAGTTTGTGGTTGATGACCGCGCGCGAGGCTCTTTTGTGGGTCGGATAAAAGTATGCGAGGGTGCGTCAGGCACCGAGGCGTATCAGTCTAACCGTAATCTGCTCGGCTCCGACACGGCACGTATGCACTCGAAGCCGGAACTTGAGATTTATAACGATGATGTAAAGTGCAGTCACGGCACCGCGATAGGCCAGCTGGATCCCATGCAGCTGTTCTATATGCGTACCCGTGGCCTTGATGAGGCTTCGGCCCGGCTGCTGCTAAAACAGGCTTTCATGTCTGACGTGATAGCCGGCGTTACGCTCGAACCTCTGGCCGACCGACTGCGCCATCTTGTTGAGATGAGGTTTGCCGGCACGTTGTCGTCGGCTTGCGGAGGATGCCGGAATTGCGCTTTAAGTTGAATCATACCGTAAATTATCAAGTAGCTCCTCTCATATCTGTTTTTATTATTGGCTGCTACTTGAACGGGCTCCGGACAGGCTTTGGGCAAGCTTCCGTTGCAAACAATCAATTGAGAATTTGGCAGTATGTATGATGTTGATAAACTGAGAAAAGAATTTCCGATACTTGAAAAAAAAATCGGGAAATATCCTCTGATATATTTCGATAATTCCGCCACTTCGCAGACCCCGGAATCTGTTGTGAAGGAGATAGATTACGGATATGAAGCGGTTAAGGCAAATGTGCATCGGGGTGTACATACGCTCTCGCAGCTTGCAACCGACAGGCAGGAACATGCCCGCCGTGTGGTGCGCGATTATATCCACGCTGCTTCCGAGCAGGAGATTATCTTTACACGTGGCACTACCGAGGCTATAAATCTTGTAGCCTCATCTTATGGTCAGCTTATACCGGATGGCTCGGAGATCATACTTACTGTCATGGAGCATCATGCCAACATAGTGCCCTGGCAGTTGCTGCAGACTCACCGTGATATCAAGATTCGCGTCGTGGATATCGATGATGACGGAGTACTTGATATAGAGCAGTATCGTTCACTGTTTAATGAAAAGACCGCGTTCGCATCTTTCTGTCAGGTCTCTAATGTGCTTGGCACTGTCAATCCGGTAAAGGAGATGATCGAGATCGCTCATGAGCATGGGGTACCGGTGCTTGTCGACGGTGCGCAGGCTGTGCCTCATATGCTTGTGGATGTGGCTGAGCTTGGATGTGATTTCTATGTCTTCTCTTCCCATAAGATGTATGGCCCTTCCGGGATAGGTATACTGTATGGACGTAAGGAATTGCTTGAGAAAATGCCTCCTTATCAGGGTGGAGGCGAAATGATAAAGCATGTGTCATTTTCAGGTACGACTTTCGCCGACCTTCCATTCAAGTTCGAAGCCGGAACACCCGATTTTGTGGATGTGGCAGCATTCCCGGTCTGTTTGGATTTTATCGGCAGAGTCGGGATGCGGAATATCGCAGCCCATGAACATGACCTGTTGGAATATGCCACCGGGCTGATGGAAAAGGTTCCCGGGTTGCGCATTTACGGTCGTGCACCGCACAAGAGTGCGGTGATATCATTCCTGGTAGATAATATACATCCATACGACCTTGGTATGTTGCTCGACAAGATGGGTGTGGCCGTGCGCACGGGGCATCATTGCGCCCAGCCATTGATGGAGCGTTTCGGCATACCGGGCACAGTCCGGGTTTCATTTGGCGCCTACAATACCCGCGAAGAGGTAGATGCATTCATGGAAGCCCTGCGCCGCGTCCTTGAAATCCTGCGATAAGCGGATGATGACAATTTATGACAAACACCCCGGCAATCAGCCTGATTGCCGGGGTGTTTGAATATGTATTCCGGAGTGGGTCCTTATCGAACTATGACTTTGCTGACAGCGGTGCCGACCTTTATCAGGTATATGCCCGGCGACACCTGTATGGTGATGCTACCTTCTCCGGTCTTGGAGACTACCAACATAGCTGCCGAATCATATACCTCGACTTTCTTGCCGTCGGCTCCATGTATCTCGATAAATCCTTTGCCGGTTTTTATATCCGGAGTGCCGGATTCCATACTCTCTACTCCGCTGCCGAGATTGAGTGTCAGCGAGACAGCTCTCGATTCACCCTCATCATAAAGTGCGGATACCGCATAAACCACATCCTCGCTGCAAATCATGGAGTCGCTGTAGCTATTGACTTTAAGCGGAGTCTCTGTCATAAGTTCCCCATCTCTATAAACATTGTATCCTTTCAGATTCAGAGCTACCTTACCGGCGGGAATATACTTCACATCGTCAATGTGTAGCATGAATCCATAGGTCTTGTCATATCTTATGGCGAAGTGTCTTGCCCCGTCAGGCAGGTCGAACTCGTAGCGCGTCCATGCCCCCGGTACGGCTTCTACTTTACCGGCTTCGACAAACTTATCCGGGTCGGTAGTGTCTTCAGTGGAATAAAGCAACTGGAAACTTTCCCGTGTCTCCGACTCGTTTATAGATCTTGCCATTAGCGATATGCGCTGTGCGCTACCACAAAGTTCGGGAGAGATTGCCCAGTCATCATTGGCTACATAGTTGAAATCACCTAAAGGCAAACAGAATAATGAAGATAGGTACTTATTGCCTGAAGCCGCTTTGAAAGAATTGTCGAGACCATCTAAAGAACTGTCGAGCACAAACCAGGATAACTCGGAATTGTAGTCGATTCCCGGCAACTGCACGTTCTGTATAGCTCCGACTCCGCTTCGGTCGCGATCGATGAATGTCCATCCATGTTCGCCGTTTTTGCTCCAGCTTGTCCAGCCCTCGAAATCTTCTGTTACGGGTTCTGGAGCACCGTTACCTGCGTCGGCCTCGTCCCAGCTGAGGCTTACTCCGTCAAGTGAAGCATTGCCACGAACGTTCTCCGGAAGAGGAAGCGGGAGGAAGTTGATCCGGACAACAGCATCGGCCGAGGTGTTGTTGTCGATGTTCTCATCCTCGGCATAGTCTATACGGACTTTGTAGATATTGTTTTCAGGCATGGCCACGTTTAGTTCGGTGTCAAACCCGAAGATGGCAGTCTTGCCCGGTTCAATGCGCCTGCCATTGAGTGAGGCTATCGCTTTGCCGTTACATTCGAGAGTTACAGTGTAATTCTCCGTTCCTAACAAGCCCACGTTCTCTACGCCGGTCTCGATGCGGAACTTCTCGGCAGGAGCTACCGACTGCGGTACGGTAATCAGACCGGCAGCAAGGTCGTTGCGGAAGGCATCGCTTACAGTGATGTTGTCTACAAGAGTAAACTGGCGGTTGCGTGTAACTCCACGTAACGAGAATTGGATATCTTTATCCTTGTAGGCGGAAAGAGGAATCAGGACCGGATACCAGCCGTCGGCCTCTCCAAGTTCTGACATTACCACGTTTCTGACTTCCTCAAAGCCGCTTCCGTCGCTTATGGAGATGTGAAGCTCATTGAGGTCTGGCGCAGCTCCCACTATATTGTAAGTGTAGAGCATCAGCATTGGATTGGAAGCACCTTTTAGCGATATCTTTCCACTGAAAAGGGATGCCGATGCACCATCTGACTGACCGAACATTCCTGCCATTCCCATGTCTCCGTCCTGCGCCGGAATTCCGGAATCATCTTTATAGAGACTCCACATGGCGTCTTCATCTTCAGGACGCATCAGAGACTTCGCATTTCCGCCGGAGTATGATTCCTTATAGGGAAGTGTATAGCTTTTGCCCACAGGTATGAACGGAGTAATAGCCATAAACGAGACATCGTAGTCCGTTACCGCCTTTATGGCATAGTATACAAACTTCTGGACTTTGTCGGCTCCGGGTACGGTATATATGAACTCCGAGCCTGAGAAACCTTCGGCCACGTTATATGGCTCGCCGCCGTTTGACTCATCGGCTGTGATTATGTCGTATCTTACGAGGTCCGGATTCAGGGGCGATCCATCCTCAGCCCGGTCTACAGGTTTCCATGAAATCTTTACTGTGCCGGGTGTCTCTGTCTCCTCGAGTTTTACCCATTCAGGGCGCGCAGGACAGTTGACTCCTACGAAGACTCTTGTCTCGGTCTGCTGTCCGGGTCCGAACTCATTGTAAGGTACAGCCTCGTAGATATAATAACCCGAAGCCGGCACATTATCGGTGTAGGTTACAGTCGAGCCGGGTGCCGGAGAAGAAATAAGCTTGACAAGCGAACCGTCTCTGCGAATCTCGATGCGGTCAATTTGGCTGAGAGCCTCGCCGGCAGCATTTAGAGAGGGCGCGGTGAAACTGATTTGGGCGCTGAGTGCGCCGTCATAGTCTCCTGTTACACGGAAATCATCAATTTTCGCCGGTACTCCGGTTCCGACAGGAGCCTCGATCGACATGGCGTCTACATATAGATACCATGACTCTTGTGCGGGAGTAACACAATGGACACCGATATAATATTTGCCATCGGTTTCCGGAGTGATATATCCGACATATTCGCGGCTTTCTCGGGTTTTGATCTGTGTTACGGGGAGAAGGGTGTTGGACAATCCGGCAGGAGTCGCCTCCGAACCCCACTTTATCTCAGCCATCTCGGGATTACCATTGTATGTGCGTAGTGTGGCGATGTACTTATAGGTAAGACCACCTTTCAGAGACACAGCCGGGGTGATGAGCCAGTCGTCGGTGTCGGAGGCACGGTTGAAGGTCGTTTTGAAAGCATTCTGCGACTTGTCCCATGCGAAGGTTATGTCATCTTTGTTCCCGTCGACGACGGTGTAGGGTTCACCCGCGCTTTCATCATTGAAAACGGTATTGAAAGGTGGCGTCAGCGACCCTGTCCAGAATCTGTCGCTTATGTACTCGTCGGAAGTTATGTCGTCATAGAAAGCACTGACCGAATAACTATAGGCTGTCAGATCACCTTCAGAGGGTAGGTTGTCTGTTATGCTCAGGTCTGCGGTACCGGAGGCGAGTAGTTTATCGTCGGGAATGCGGATTACTTTGTAGCGAAGGTTGGCTTTGTCAATGAAGCCACCGTTGAGCGAAGATTCCACTTTCTTCCACGTTAGCGTTACAGCATTTCCTGACCTCGTCGCGTTTACCACCGGCGCCGTCGGTTTGTCTTTGCCTATAAACAGTGTCTCTTCTATAGCCGGACTCTTGCCGGAGTTATTCGAGAGGGTCACTTTGAAAGACCTGAGGGCAGGCATGGAGAATGACACAGGAACGTTGACTTCGGTATTCCATGAACAGGAGCCATGGGCTACGATCTCATTGTCAGATTCAATAAGATATTCAAGAGGTCCGTTGCCCGGGGCACCGCCGAAAGTATTGGAGGGTGTGGTGAAAGATATTTCTCCCGAGAGAGCTCCGTTCGGGAAAGAGAATTTCAGGTCGGTTGGCGCGTCGGGGGCGTTATCATCGGCTTCCGGCATTCTTATGAACATACCCACCACCTCCTGGTTCTTAGGAAAGTGGTATATCAGCTCGGCTTTGGCTGATGTGGTATCAATCTCATAGAGCGAGCCATCGGTTCCGATCGTTACTGCATAGAAGAGGCGCCCTGAGCGCGGATCGATGCATGCTGATGAAGGATTGGTCGCAGCAAGGCCGGTTGAACCCACCTTAGTCATTTTGCCATCTGTCTTGGAGACGGTGTAAAGGTCTCCAAGGTCATCTATGGCATATATGGTTCCTGTTCGGGATACAGCCACAGCACTCCACATTCTCTGCAAATCGCAGATACGGTTGCGGGTAAGAGTCTGGTAGTCAACCGTGCCGAATACATATCCGTTGTTGGAGTCATTGCGGAAACAGCCATATACTTTGCCGTCGGTGGAGTCATAGGCTACGCCGGTGGAGATCACCGGTACATCGGCATAATAGAAGTTGCGCTCGGCCCAGGTATCGGCATCATATTCGCATACATATACGAAAGGAGTACCGGAAAAGTCAATGAAATAGCATGACCAATAGGAGTTGCCTACCAGTACGCCTCCTGCCGATGAGTCGATATGCTTGTCGCCGAGACGCACGAAGTCCATGTCTTCCGAAGTTGGTATGCGGTACATACCAACCTCGTTTTCCTGCTGAGTCCATCCGTCGGCATATATCACGCTGCCGTAGATCTCCGGCATATTTGTCGCAGCTGCGCTGATTGCAGGTGCGGCCGCCACCAGAAAGGCTGCGGTAACAGATGTTTTTAATACGTTCATCAGAATGGTTATTTTGCTATTATCTTGATTCTTTCATTTCCGAGACATACTATGTATGCACCCCCGGGAAGAGTAGTCTCGATCATGTGTGCAGATGAACTTAGCATTACGGTGCCGTCAAGTGCGACCACGGCAACCGGAACTCCTGCAGGATTGGATATTGAAAGGGTATTCCCGGTCAGGATAATTGCAGAGGCTTCGGTAACATCCTTGACACCTACATTAAGAGAATCGATAATGAGTGTTCCTGTCAGTTCGGGAGAGCGTTGATTGTCAAGAGTGAGGTTACCCTGAGGGAAGCTGAACTTATATATTCCATCGGCCAGTTCCTGATCGAAAGTTACGGTCATGGTCGGACGTTCACCGTCATTTGATACGGAAATGGCAGAGGATTTCGCTGTAACTCCCAGCTCATCGCATACCAGTGTGGCATCATCGTCATTACAGTAATATGCTTTGGAAATTTTTTCAGCGTTTGTGAAAGTTACGGTAATTTCTTTGAGCGATTCTACCGGAGTATTTTCTTCAGGGTCGAATTTGTATTTGAATTCTAAATCATATACAACAGAGTAGTTTATTGCCGGGGATGGGAAGCCCTCTACGGTAAATGCGCCCTTAGGTGCCAGAACCTGTATTATGGAGCGCATGGTTATCATGGCCTTCGGAATACGTATTGAAACCGAATTTCCGGCTACATCGATTTGATAACCGTCGTTCGAGAAATCGCCAGTCGCTTTGGCCATTGGTCGGCCGTTGAGTAAGATTGTAAATTCAGCGCCTTCGGTAGCCGGCTCAAGAGATATTGTTGAAGCCGAACTGCCGAAGTCGAAAGATATGCTTATGTTGCCAAGAGAAGGAATAACTTTCTCGGCTCCGTTTGCCGGAGTGCAGGTATAAGTGAATTCCATATTCTCTACAACTTTGTATGTGGCGGAGATCGCGGGGCTTTCTATCAGGGCTTGCCCTTCCTCGGGGTTGTTATTGAGTATTCCCGCCGGTATGGAAAGGTGATACTCACCCGGGGTGGAGATAGTTTCGCCAGTCGTGGCCTCGGGGTCGGAGTTGAAGAGCAGATTCCAGTTGCCGTATTCACCGTTCAGTTCCACGCAGTGATATATGGTGGAGCCGCAAGAGAGGGTTATTCCTTTCCATTTTTCAGGGTCTGCCACTACTATGTCGTTGTAAGTGACCTTAGGAAATTTCAAAACTATGTTGGTTATACGGGCGAGATCCTTTTTACCGTCGGGCGACAGTGTGTAGCTTGAGAGGTAAGTCTGTTCCGCCGCGTTAGGGTCTACGGTGTATTCTGCCGTCAGGAGTGGGTTCGTGGGGTCGGTATCGAACCATGGTTCTATTGCACCTGCTTCCACGGTAAGGGTATAATTACCGGGCGTTGTAATCTCATTAAACTTCAAAGTGCCTTCTTGCATGAAATTCTGACCATAGCTCAGATCAAAACCGGTACATGGGAATATTTCCTGCGTTTCGTTGTTGGTGATGTATACCTTCTGTGTCTCCACACCATTGGCCATGTAGCCGAAATTTATGTCAATTTTAGAGATTGACTTAAGTGAGCTCCCGGAAGCGGGGTCAAAAGAATAGGCGCTTGCCAGCATGGGTATGAGCAACGCAAAGAGTAGGCTGTAGAGTTTACGCATATTTATTAATTTAAGGTTGTTATACTTTCTTAACAAAGGAATTTATGCAAATATAATAAATATACTTATACACGCAACCCTCTATCTGCTATTTTATCGTAGTTTGAATGTTTATGAAAACATTATAAGCACGTAAGGATAAGTCAGAGGGGCTCCTTGGTTGGATGGACACTACCTCTGAGGTACTTTAGAAACTTACCTGAAGCATTGTCTGCAGGCGGTTGTCGTGGTTCGTCAGGCCCGACATGTCGCGGCGACTGCCGTAGATGTATTCGAGACCCCAGGAAAGAACCCGATTGAAATTGTAGAATACATTGCCTACTACGTAACAGGCATATTTGTATTGGTCTCCCCATAGAGTTTCACCGCCCTGATATTCTTTTGGGTAAGCACGCAGATAACTGAAAGTCCCTGAGCAGTAAAGTTTCTTCGTGATGTTGAATTGCAGACCTATGTATCCGCCCCAGGCCTTTACCGGTTTCAGTCTGCCTTCCTGCGCCGGGTCGGGTGTCAAGTCAAGGTCCTGGCCGTTGAGGTCTTGGAAATATGAGGCTATGCCGTTGCCGTAACATGCCTGGTAATAGGCAGTGAGCCATTGCGCCGGCTGAACCGTGCCACTGAGCTTTACGCCCCAGCCCACCGCATTACGGTTCTTGTCGGCCTGATTGTCGCGATAGGTTATGTTGCGTAGCATACCCGACAGACGTATTCGAGAATTTTCAGTGAAAGCCCATTGCAGATAAGCCGGTATGTCGGGTACCCGCTGTGAGACCTCGCCTGTATATGCTCCGGTAGTATAACTTGCCTGAGGCATTTCGATACCAGCCCCTACACTGAAATGCTTTCCGAAAGAATGGCGGTAGTCGATCACTCCGTTGGGAATGGCCGTGAAGGCATTCGGACCCTCGTAATCTATTGTAGGAGGAGCGGCGGCCATGTCGGAAAACAGACTGTAGTCGTATCCGACGGTGAATCCCCGATATTTGATATAGGCGTAAACCAGATTGAATCCATAATCATTGCCATTGATCAGATTGAAGTTGAAGTAAGCTCCTATACGGTTAGGATTGTCAGGCATCGCCACGAAATTCACAGAAAGACCGCTCTGCATCGCGCTGAACTGCACCAGCGCGTCGTTCCCCTTCTCGGGATGCATAGGTATGGCCGAGGTGGCGAACTCGTTCGCATTGTGGATCGGCGAACCGAAATCATAGCCAAGTGTTGTTTTCACTTGCCCTCCAATCCCGAGGTAAAATGATTTGTTTTTGCCTACGATGGCAAACCGGGGGGCATCGGGAATGTTGTAGGCTGCCGGCGAATTGGCTTTAAATGCTTTCTCGACCTCCGTGGAATCTATATTATCGGTTTTATTGATAATATCTATCGGGGATGTGTCGGAGTGGGCTGGATGGGCCTCCTGCGCCATTGCAGGGACTGCACACATGGCATAAATGCCGAGAGGCAGGTAATATATTGTTTTCATTTAAATTGTGTTTAAGATGAGATATGCTTTTGTGGCATGTTGAATTAATCGCCACTTACCTGAGTCGGTTCTTTACTGAAATACTCTTCAGGTACGCCGAAGGCAAATGAATTATGACATAAGCGGACTATGATGAAGAATATCACTGCAAGTATCGCATTGAGAATGAACGCAAATCCGGAGACAGCCCCTGCATGGAGAAGCGAACGCAGCCCGTCGATTATAAACGGAGTTAAAACAACCGAAAGATAATTCGCTGCCAGAACGAATGAGAGGGCCAGTGTGGATTTCTTCTGGTTCTTAACCGTGCGGCTCGCTTTGTCGTAAATCAACGGTTGGCATATTCCATAGCCGAGACCGCTAAGAGAAGCTCCGACGCACATTGCCCATGGTTCACGGAATATGGCGAATATACCCAACCCGATCGCCATGATTAGCGCCGATACCACGAAAGTGGAACGTTTGAGCAGACGCAGTATCCACGGAAGGGCAAAACCGGGTATGAAGATAAAGAGGAAATAGAGAGATGTCACCGTACCTGATAGCGTGGAACTCCAATCTTTTTTCTCCACTATAAACGGACAATAATAAGAGATGACTATAGTGGCATAGGAGATGAAGAAATATGTGCAGATGACCGATACGATACGCTTGACATAGAAACCGTCTAAGATTTTCCCTTCGTGTGCCGGCTTATCAGGGCCGGATGCCGCAGGTAACGCGGCTGCCGTAGGGACGGAGTCTACCAGATCGGAAGAGGGGATGTTTTTCAGTCCCCGGATCATGGTAAGTGGAATAAGCGGTATCAGATATACCATAAACGGCATGTGCCAGTTTCCATGACTGAGCCACCCTACGGCATATGTAGCTATCACCAGTGTGGCGTTTGATATTCCCGACTGACGTCCCATTTCCTTCATCCTGAATTTCCCTGAGAATACATCGGCGATAAGGCCGGTAGAGAAAGGGATGATGAGTCCGGCCCCGACCCCTACAAGGCAGCTTATCACAATAAGTTCGGCCATACTTGAGGAGAAGAGATAAGCTATACCGGCGACAGCATAGATTATCAGTCCCCACATCACGACAGTCCTTTTATGCGGGGTCAGCGATAGTTTTCCGGAAAGTAATACGAAAGGTATTATCAGCAGGTTCGGAAGTATAGTGAGCAGCTGTTCCTCCAGTTGGGATGTGCCAGGGAATATTGTTTCCAGCGAGCCGAGCATAGGGGATATGGCAAGTCCCGGCAGATTCACCACCAGCGAAAGGGAGAGAATGGATGCGGCTGTGAATCTGCTTACGGGTATTTTACCGGTCTGGATAGCCATGGGTATAATTATTTATGTGAATCTTGATCGGCGGTTTTGTCAACCGGCTTATCTGTGGATTCCGCGATAGGACCGTGAGGCTGTATGCTGAGATCTGTGATTTCTCCTACAGTTTTTATAGATACGGGACCCAACTCACCGTCTTCCCATTCCATAGCGCGGCGTATCTGCATTTCCGTAGGCTGATATCCTTCGGGCCATTTCGATACCTCAGAGGGACGGCGACCTTCAATCTCCCAGTTGAAAGGCTGGAATGTAGTTGCCGGATCTCGCCATTGCGGTTTGCGCTTTGCATAGACAATGAATGGGAAGATAAGGAAGATAGCAGATCCGGCAAGGAGAATCAGTATGTATACAGCAGGGCTGCCGGTATTGATCTGCGACGGTGGAACGAAGCTGAGTACCATAGCCAAGACCGCACCGGCTATCCCGAGCAGGGCGACGAACCATTCGCCGAATTTACCACCCGGCACGCGGAATCCGCGTTTGCGGCGAGGTTCGGTGCGACGCAGCCGCAGGAATGACACATAGATTATAATTACCATCACCAGATATATGATTGTGGACATCTGGCTCAGAATCTGATATGCCGACTGTACACTGGGAAGCGCTATAAGCACCAGCGCGAGAATTGTTACAAATATACCCTGTATCCAAAGAATGGGTACTTGAATACCGTTCTTATTGGTTTTCTGTAGCTTGCGTGGCAGATATCCTGCTTTACCTACCGACAGGATACCTTGTGAGGGGCCTGCCACAACCACACTTACCTGACCGATCACTCCAAATGTAATCAGAAGTGCCATTATATGTCCCATCCACGGGCAGTGTATAGAAGCCCATAGATCGTTATAGGCGATAAGTAATGAGGCCAGAAGATTAATTTTTTTCTCAGGAATTACAAAGCCTATGGCAAGAGTACCTCCGATGAACACTATCAATATGGTTACTACCGCGATCAACATGGCGCGGGGGAACGTCTTCGAGGGGTTGGGCATCGATGTTACATGAACAGCCTGCATCTCCATACCGGCGAAAAAGAGGAATATCGATGCAGCCAGTACAATGGTTCCGAATTTTGAAAAGTCAGGCCAGAACGGTTGACTTGCGTCGATGTTGTTGACGTGTCCGGTGCAGATATATATGGCACCGAGGATTATCAGCAGAGCGGCAGGGATGATTGTTCCGAATAAACCACCGAATGTAGAGAGCTTATTGGCGTATTTCATGCCCCTGAAAGTATTGAATGTACTCAGCCAATATACAGCCAGCACCACTACAAGCGTGTATATTACATTCGATGCCAAAGTCTTGTCAAAAGTCTCGGGCCAGAATATATAGGCGAGCGACACGGCACCGAACATGAGTACAGCCGGGAACCATATCACTACCATCTGCCAGTCATAATACATCGCGGCCCAGCCCCAGCGAGGACCGAAGGCTTCGGAACACCAGCGGAACACACCACCTTCTTTGGTGTAAGTGGAAGCGAGTTCGGCACATACGAGTGCGTATGGCACAAGAAAGACGAGGGCTGCGAAGACGTAGTAGAATATTGACGTATAGCCATATTCAGCCTGAGATGCGAGTCCACGTAGACTGACTATATTGGTGATGATCATAATGGCCATCGCCCCCATAGAAAGCGTGGCGACGGCTTTTTTCTTTTTAAGTCCCTGGGTTGTGGTTGCCCCCGGAACCGTTGTGGAATTGTCTGACATAGTATATTAATTTAAGAATTGTCTGCAAGTTTTTTTATACAATATATAACGTCTTTACCGCATTGTTGGATTGATAGGAGCGATCGGAATTGCAGATTTTTTGTAAAAACCGCGGCGTCGCTAACAATTTGCAGACTAATACTGAAAAATGGGAGAATGCACGAAGTCCCGGCGCAGATTCCCATAATCTGCGCCGGGACTCATCTCTTTTAAATAATCTTTCTGTAGAATAATGCCTTCACACTTTCAGTCATCCTGTGGGGTGTGCCGGCAGAGTTCTGTTTATTCTCCGGCGGGGAAAGCCTGGGCGATACGTGTGCCGACGTTGTAGTGGACACCCGGTTGCGCGGTGATGCTCACATTCGAGTCACGCTGGAACACCATTACGATGTCGGAACCACCGAACTGGAAGTAGCTTATTTCTTCACCCTTACGGAGGAACTTGCCTTCCTCGGCCGTTACGATGATTGAAGATACCTGCGCCATACCCATCGGAAGAACGGCTACTTTACCGATTTTTGATTCGATTATGATCACGCCACGGGTCTGCATGAACTGATATCCGGCTTCGTCGAGTGCCTCAAGTTTACGGCGTACGATATGTGTTCGTCCCTGAGGATCGCCTTCGATAGGTACAGCCTTGACACCCAGCCAAGTAGTACCCTGAATTTCACGGGCTTCCAGTACCTTGCCTCCTACAGGAGCATGCTGGCGATGGTAATCTGTGGTATTCAGGAACTGATGGATAAAGATACCGCCGTCGAACTCGTCTTTGTATTTCGAACCTTCGAGCAGTTCTTCGATACTCCATTCCAGACCTTTGATATTGACTTTCGACTCTGCGTTGACTTCCCACTGGCCGTCGTTTGTCGAGTCGGCAGGAGATGTGATGACGTGGTCATCGTTTATTGCGGCGATGGGACGGTAGCCAGGTTTCGTACGGCGTGCGAAGAACTGATTGAAAGTCTTCCATCCACCTTTAGGCATCTCATAAGCACCCATATTGTACCGGGGTGCGTTATAGTATGACTGCACTGCTGCTTCGTCAAGCGATCCGGGTTCATCCATCCATGCACCGAATGCTGTTACATATTTACGCATCCATGTGGAGAGTGGGCTGAGCGGAGGCATTTCGTTGTCTTTCAGCTTCGAAGGGATAATCGGGGTCTGCAGTTCCTTCACAGGGCTCTGATCGAGCAGGTAGTAAAATGTGGTAACTGCTGTGTATACCGCTGTGCCTTCGCGGTTCTCAACGGGTATCCATGAGAGGCTGTTTTCAAGCCACTGGTAGTAGTCATCAAGAGTCTTGATGTTTTCATATTCGATCGTGTTCGCATCGTGACAAGCCTGTAACGCCTTCTCGAATTTGTCTTCCCATTTATTCTTGGCGATCATGTCGATGAGTTCTTGAACGATGGGACTGAATTTCTGTGCCATTTTTTCAGTGTTTTAGATAATGTGTAGTGTAAAAAATTGTGTTTTCCGTAGTAACTGTCATTATAAATATAAGGGGATCGCCTGAAGGCTGCTCCGTTACAAATCACGGTTGCTTACGTTTTGACATTATAACAAGGGCATGTGCAAATGGTTTGTTTTTTATTGGTGATAAGGTGGGTATTTAACATTCATTGCACAAAAATAACATCAGGAGCCCTCGCTTTAATTGAGGGCCCCTGATGTGTAAAGTATTTACGATGAGTGATTTTATGAATCAATCAAATGAATAATCCGGATGTGGTTCCAAGCCGTTCTAAGGAGGGAGCTAATTATTTTTTATCGTTTTCAGGAGGGAACCTGTTGGGGAAAGACCAATGCTGGCGCGGATGGCTCATGGCCCATATCACGAGTATTATACCTAACAATATGAATGGTATGCTGAGCATCTGACCTAAGTTCATGCCATATTTGTCTATCATGGCCAGCTCAGAGGCAACCTGTACGTTCTTGACGTATTCTATCAGGAAACGGCTGCCGAATATCCAGATGAAGAAAATGCCTGTAATAAGCCACGGACGTTCTTCGGCATTCTTTTTCCAATACATCCACATCAGCAACCCGAACAAGGCGAAGTAGCACAGAGCTTCGTATATTTGCGTGGGATGAGCAGGGAGTGTCGCGCCGTCTCTTACGAATATGAAGCCCCAGGGTAAATCGGTCGGTCCGCCGTAGATTTCAGAGTTCATCAGATTACCAAGTCTTATAAGACCACCGGTCAGCGCAATGGGGATCACTATCTTGTCGAATACCCACGATGCCGGCTTCTTGCTGACGCACCACGAGAATATCAGCAGAGCTATTATATTGCCTATCGTGCCGCCATGACTGGCCAGACCTCCTTCCCATATAGCGAAAATCTTGGCCGGATGCTGCGAATAATAGTCCCATTCATAAAAGAAGACATGTCCTAATCTGGCGCCGACAACCGTACCTACGATGAGGTAGATAAGCAGAATTCCCAACCAGGATTCTGGAGCTCCCTCATGCTTGAACATTTTGGCCACAATGTTGTAGCCGATATAAAATCCCAACGCAAATGCCAGACCGTACCATCTTACTGATACGGGTCCGAGCGAGAATAACACCGGATCGGCGTTCCAGACTATAAAATCGAGCACTGTTTTGATGTTTGTTAGTTCAATATTCCGCAAAGTTAATAAAATGTCCCTACCAACTTACCGGTCAAAGCATAAATAAAATTGTATTTAAGAGTAAACACCCTCTCGGACTCCGGATATAGCTATCCCAACAGTACATCGAGCATCATCATAAGGGCGAATCCGACGGCGAATCCTATTGTTCCCATATTCGAATGTTCTCCTTCTTGCGTTTCGGGTATCAATTCCTCGATTACGACATATAGCATCGCTCCGGCTGCGAACGACAGCAGATAAGGGAGTATCGGAACCACAATCGAAGCGAGCAGTATCGTGATTATTGCCGCTGCAGGCTCTACGGCTCCGCTGAGTGATCCTATCAGAAAGGAGCGGAAGCGAGTGTTGCCGTCGGCCCGTAGCGGCATGGATACTATAGCGCCTTCAGGAAAGTTCTGGATGGCAATGCCTATCGACAAGGCTATGGCACCGGCCATTGTAAGATAACTGCTGTGTTCAAGAGCTCCGGCTAATGCCACTCCCACCGCCATTCCCTCGGGAATATTGTGGAGGGTAACGGCAAACACCAGTTTTGATGTGCGCGAAAGATGGCTTTTCGGCCCTTCGCTTTCACTATCGTCGATGTGTTGATGAGGTACGACCACATCGAGTACAAGCAGGAACAGCATACCGAGAAGGAACCCGGAGAGGGCAGGTACTACCTTCATGAATCCTTCCTCGCCGGTCATCTCCATAGAGGGTATGAGCAATGACCACACCGATGCCGCTACCATGATTCCTGCTGCAAATCCCGTAAGAGCTTTACGCACATAAGGCGGCATCTCCTTTTTCATCAAAAGGACACACGCGGCTCCGGCGACGGTGCCCGCAAATGGCAGTGCCAATCCTATAGCAAGTCCGTTCATACTCAAATAACACCCTTTATCCGGGTTTGTTTTTATTTGCAATCAAGAAGTAGACGCAAGGCTTCGGCCATTTCTTCGGGCGGTGTTGCAGAACTCCCTTTGTTAAAGCTTTTGAGAATTGAATGTTTTGAAC
>CAJMMT010000013.1 GCA_905214715.1 uncultured bacterium
ACCGTTTGCCTATATTCCAGCCGAAATGATGAAGATCAAGCGTACTGATACGATGGATCGCTCTATTGACAGCTGCCGGTTGTTGATCCGGTTCATAATCGATGGCGAAGAATTTCATCGAGTTGATAAGATTGTCAATTTCCTCGGGCGTAAGAACCTGATGGAACGTCGTTCTTGTATATTCCTCTATCTCCCTGAAAATGGGAGGAAGCACTGTCGGCTTTTGTTTCGTGCCTCGGTCGTTCCATTTGTTACGGATATTTTTCACCCAAGGATAAATAAGATACCGCACACTACATTCGGTAATCCAACCGCCAGTGAGTAGCAGTATGAAAATCAGGATAACAGAAAGTACCGTTACGATGGTCGAAGTACCTTTTTCCGACATGTTGATGCCGGAAGTAATTGCACATGCCATGAAAACAAGACATGCAAAAACTCGGAGAGAATAAATAAATTTATGATTCATATAAGTACATTTTTGCGATTGTTTATGCAAAGATATACCCTGAAAACAGTTGAAAACAAGCGACGCTCCCGACAGTTAAAGTTTATTAAGGAAAGGGACAATATTTATATAGTTAAAATATTGATTTATCGTGGTTTATATGAGTAAGATGGTAGATTTAACAATATAAATAAAAGCTACAAAATGTAAGAATTTTTATCTTTTGGGATTTTATTTATAATTATGAAAAACTCCGATGAAAGAAGCTGTATGAGCATCTTCTTTCACCGGAGGATTGAACGTCTGTCAGGCGGTTATTTGAGCGAAATACGGTCGGTAGTTATACGCTTGGCAGACGGCAGAAGTTTGGCGTAAATCTGCGTTGTAGTGACGTGGGCATGGTCGAGCAGTTTGCTGACAGTAAAAATGTCAGTCCCGGCTGCGAGCTGCAAGGTGGCAAAAGTATCCCTGAATCGGTGAAAAGTAATTCGCTTGGTGATTCCGGCTGCTTTCAGCCATTCCTTCAGAGGACGTTGCGACATGTGCCGCTGAAAGTCCTTGAACACTTTTCCCGTACCGGGCTCACCGCACAGAGCAAGCATTTCGGGGTTTAGTGGATGGCATGATTCTTTCTTTGTCTTCTGAATGCGGATGAACATGGAAATCCCGCCGTCGGCATCCTGTCGTATATCTTCCCACTTGAGATTGAGGATGTCACTGATGCGCAATCCAGTGAGAATGGAGAACAGCGAAGCGCGTTTTAGTCCGGGCCAACGGCATTCGGTAGCAGCGAGTTTTTTCACTTCTTCGACAGTCAGGAACTCTTTCTTGACTTCCTCATAATCAATCTGATCCAGATAGTCGTTGAGATTCTCTTTCAGGAGACGATCCTTGTGAGCCTCTTTCAGCAAGGCACGGAATAGAGAAAAGTAACCTGCCGCTGAGTTGCGGTTCACTTTCTGCTTAGGGTGGCGGATCTGATTCGCTTCAAGAAGGTATGAGCGGAATCTGTTGCAGAAATCCACGGTAATTTCGCCGAAAGTGCAGCTGCCTTTGGTAAACTGACGGAAATGCAGATATGAGCAATTCCACTTCTGATGTCTGCCTTTGCACTTCCTCTCGAAATAGGCGAGGAAGTCAAGATTCGGTGTCTCACGGTCTAGAAATCCGAATTCGCTGTTGATGAGTTGTTCCTGACGGCGGCAACGTATCAGCTCGGCTCTGTTGAGGATTGATTTGTTATACTCCTTCTGAAACTGGGTGGTCGGGTTCTCATAGATATAGAAACCGAGATACTCACGGCGAGTATTCTTGTTGGTTTGAGGATTGCGGACAGCCGGATAGAAATCCAGATAGACAGAAAGCCTTCCTTTCGTCATCTTGGCTGTGCGCACGTTTACAGATGGGACAGTGTTTTTAATCATGTATTCGAGTTATTTGATTTTGAAATTGCTGCAAAACTAATTGGTAATCAGACGGTGCGCCATTGTAGTGCGGCGCATGGCATAAGATGCACCGGTTTTTATTCTATTTTAGGAGACCCAAGCACTTTGTCGAGGCTTTTGCGCTCAATATAGACCCGGCTGTCATGATAGATTCGCGGTACGTTATATGTACGGACGTAGTACGAAATCTGGTCTCGGGTCATGCCGTATGTCCCCATAGCTTCCGGCATTGAGTAATATTCGGCGGCAAGTTCGGGGTTGATGCCCATAGCCGCGTCAATTTCCCGGCGGAAATAATAGACAACATTTCTGACTTTCTGCTTCGTGATTTTCAGTTCGGAGACCATTCGATATAGGGCATCCTTTTTCATCCCGAATTTGGCACAGACCTCATCGACGGTGTACCATTCCTCTTTGTTGACTTCATCCCCGACCGGCTTGCCGAATACTCTGTCGATATGCTTCTTGCTCCAGAGCGTCTTCCCTCGTGAGGTCGTCTTGGGAATATTATGTTTGGAAGCCATCTTGTAAAGCCACGCATTGCCGATGCCAAACTTCTCCATCACTTCCTTGGATGTGTAGAACTCAGTGATAGGCTCAGCTGGCTTAACTTCCTTTTTAATGTATGGAGAAGAAGATATGAATAACTCATTCAAAACGGCTCTGCTTATAAATGTTCTTCCCGGAAACTGGGCACACGGGATTTTTCCTCTTTCAAGATACCGATATAGTGTCCGGGTCGAAACTCCCATCAATCTTGCGCATTGAAATGGGGTTAGAAAAGATAGACTATCTTCATTTCCTCTCGTTTTGACATTGATAGTCTTTTGGGTATTTGCGACATGTTCATCGCGCTTTCGCTTTTTATAAGCGTGCTCGGCACATCGCTTACTGCAATAGCGAGTCGAGCTTTTGCGGGCTGTGAATGATGCTCCGCAAAATTCACAGATTTTTTGAAATTCAATTGTACTGCTCATATTCTCATTTTTGAGTTATTTCTGTTAAAAGTGTGTCATTGTGTGACACCAAGTGTCATTGCGCGACATAATCGTCTACACCTCGGGAAAATGAGCCGACGTACAAATGCGACAGCGAAAAAAGATACACAAACGGCTAAAAAAGCCACTGAAATGCCCAATACGGCGAAAAAAATAACGCCCTGTTTTTGGGCGTTACTTGTCATTATCGGTATTTTAACTGCTTTATAACCAAATAGTTACTTGCCGATGCAGAAATGAGCGAAGATGTTTTGGAGCAGGTCCGGGGTTGTTATTGCGCCGGTTATCGCGCCGATGTGAGTCAAGGCGCCTCTTAGCTCTTCGGCGAGCAGGTCGGTCGGCAGTGTCGCCATGCCTTCCTCTATCCGGCGGAGGTAAGGCAACGACGATTGAAGTTCCTGATAATGACGCAGGTTTGTTACCAAGGTTTCCTGTTCTGTCAAACTTCCTTCTTCACCTATGCCGCAATAGTCTGATATTACCTGTTTTAATTCATCAAGCCCTTCTCCCGTCTTTGCCGAGACATAGACCGTTTTTTCTGTCGCCGACACAGGGTCTTCAAGTTCCGGAGTAGTACGGATGGTATCTGTCAAGTCTGATTTCGTATAGACTATCACTTTGAAAGCCTCGGGGTTTTCAATTATCGCCGAGAGGTATTCCTGCCGTTGCTCTCCAAGGTTCTGAGTGGGATCTATCAACCAAAGTACTATGGCTGCGTTCCTTATTCGTTCGCGCGCCCTTTCTATGCCTAAACCCTCGACCAGATCGGTAGTCTGACGCAATCCCGCCGTATCGTAAAAACGGCACAGCACGCCCCCTATCTCTGCGGTAGCTTCGATTACATCGCGCGTCGTACCGGCTATATCGGTTACCAAGGCCTTCTCCTCCTCCACAAGCCGGTTCAGAAGCGATGACTTGCCGGCGTTAGGCACGCCGGCGAGCGCGATGGATATGCCCTCTTTATATACCTTTCCGCGCAGATAGCTGTCGGCCAGACGCTCTACCTCTTCCTTGATCGCCGTTACCCCCTCGGCCAGTTGCCCGCGGTCGGCAAATTCCACATCCTCTTCCGAGAAGTCAAGTTCCAATTCCAACAACGATGCCAGATTCATCAACTTCCCGCGCAAAGTATCGAGCTTTCTCGATATGCCTCCGGCAACCTGTGTCAGGGCTACTCGCGCCGATGCTTTCGATGAGGCTGCCATCAGGTCAGCGACACCTTCCGCCTGCGCAAGGTCAATCCGGCCGTTGAGAAATGCCTGACGGGTGAACTCTCCGGGTCCTGCAGGCGTGGCGCCGGCCTCGACAAGAGCTCTCATCACCGCCTGCTGTATCCATGGCGAGCCATGCAGGGAAAACTCCACGGTATCGAAACCCGTATATGAATTCGGGCCTCGGAAGATGGTCGCCACACATTCGTCTATCGGTTCTCCGCCGATTGTCCGTATCCTTCCGAGGTGCGCCGTATGGCTCTTGATATCTGAAAGTCTCTTACCTTGCCATACACGGTCGGCTATTTCAAGCGCGTCCGCACCCGAAAGTCTCACGACCGCTATTCCTCCCGTACCGCGTGGTGTGGATATCGCCGCTATTGCCATTTCTTAAATTCCGAATGTCGTTCAACTTCGTTTTCAATCTCGTCGGGCAGATTGTAGAAGAAATCAAGCCCTGTTATGGCCTCCACCTGATCGACCGTTGTAACATAGTTGGCCATATTCCCGGGACACCGGGCGTTGTCATACACAAACGCGATAGCCCGGGGCGGATTGGCATAAGGGGCCAATATGCACTTGTAAAAGGCATCGGGCACTCTCACCCCGGCATCCCCTATCCGCTTGTCGGTCTGTCCTGTATAGATTGGGCCGGCCACTATCACCAAAGCCGAGTCGCGTCGGGCCCATATCCTTTCTTTTTCCTCAAGAGTTTTCCACGCCCCGGTGTTCAGCTCCTTCTTCTGAGGAGCCATATTGGTCATGTAAAAACAATCGCTCATGGCCTGTGAACTCCACTTCTGGTCGGCCGCCGGACAAAGATGGCCTCTATCGTAACCGCTTCGCGTATAATCGCGAGTATCCGGACATCCCTCCACCTCATAATCGGTATGGAACTTGTTGCTGCGGGTAACATTCCCGTCAACCTCTGTCGCAAGCAACTCCCATCCCACCCAGTCAGGGGTCTTGTTAACAGGATTGAAACTGAGTCGAAATCCCTCATAATCCTTTTCCGTGGAATTTTCCGGAGCCCCATTCACACTCTCGAGATCATGATAATGTTTTACCATCGAGGTAATACCGGCTTCCGGGGTTTCGCTTCGGCGCGCCTGCATACGTATTATAAAAAATACCACTCCAACGCATAGTAAAACTGCAATCATAGCCGTGAAATTGCGGCTCTTTCTGCGACGTCGAGCCCCGGCAGTATAGCTCGCCCGGTATATATCGTTCTTTCTCTTTGTCATTTCTATAGATACACTTTCACTTGTCAACGCGCGTAAAATTTGTGTTCTTGATGCAAAATTACGAATTTAGACCTTAATGCGGCATTTTTTTTGTATATTTGTGAGTGAAATGGGAAATATTCCTTTCTTTACCACCCGGCGCATACCCGGCAAAGGTTATGGGCCGTTAAAAATCACTATACCATGACCCTTGTAGAACGATTCTTAGACCTCGTACGCTTCGATACACAGAGCGATGAACTCACCAACATGACTCCCTCTACCCCGGGGCAGATGGAGTTCGCACGCTATCTTCTTAAGGTTGTCGAGGAAATGGGCCTGCAGGATATCTCGCTAGATGACAACGGATATCTGATGGCTACATTGCCGCCCAACACCGACGCCGACATACCTACCGTCGGATTCATAGCACATATGGACACATCGCCCGACATGTCGGGACGCCACGTCAAACCACGCATAGTAAAGAACTACGACGGCAAGGACATTACTCTCAACGCCGAACTCAACATAGTGCTACACATAGCCGACTTCCCCGAAATTCTCGACTATGTAGGCCAGGATATAATCGTAACCGACGGAACAACGTTGCTCGGAGCCGACGACAAAGCCGGCATAGCTGAAATACTCGGTGCCATAGAGCATCTTCAGGCCCATCCGGAAATCAAACACGGCAAAATCCGCATAGCATTCAACCCCGACGAGGAGATCGGCAAGGGAGCCCACAAGTTCGATGTGGAGCGTTTCGGTTGCCAATTCGCTTACACTATGGACGGCGGAGCCGTAGGTGAACTTGAATTCGAGAACTTCAACGCTGCTTACGCCAAGGTTATAATCAAAGGACGCAACGTGCATCCGGGTTCGGCAAAACACAAAATGGTAAACTCCATACGCGTGGCAAACCAGTTTATTCAGATGCTACCCCGCTGGGAGACACCGGAGCATACCGAAGGCTACGAAGGATTCTATCATCTCGTTGGAATAAAAGGGTCGGTAGAAGAAACCGAACTCTCTTACATAATCCGCGACCACGACCGCGACCGCTTCGAATCGCGCAAGCGCGAGATAGAGCACCTGTGCCGTAAAACCAATATTGAATATCCAGGCTGCTGCTCTGTGGAGATGGGCGACCAGTACTATAACATGCGCGAGAAAATCGAACCCGTGATGCATATCATAGAGGTTGCGGAGCGCGCGATGCGCGAAGCGGGAGTCGAACCTAAAGTACAGCCCATCCGCGGAGGTACAGACGGTGCCCAACTAAGCTTCAAGGGTCTGCCATGCCCCAACATTTTCGCAGGTGGCGAAAACTTCCACGGCCGTTACGAGTATATTCCCATACCTTCTATGGAAAAGGCCAGAGATGTGATTGTAAACATCTGCCGGATAGTTGCCGAATGACACCATTACCCAAACTGATCGTTATAACAGGGCCGACTGCTTCTGGCAAGTCGGCCCTTGCCATAGACATGGCTCTGAAGCTGAATACCGAGATCATTTCGGCCGACTCGCGGCAGATATACAAAGGGATACCGATTGCGACGGCAGTGCCCCCAATCAGCGAACGATGCGGCATCAGGCATCACCTCATGGAGTGCCTGCCGCTCGACGCTTATTACAGTGCCGCTATGTTTGCCGACGATGCCCTTGCCATTGCCCGGCGTTTATGGGCCGAAGGTCATGGCGAAGCGATAGTCTGCGGAGGGTCCATGATGTATATCGACGCTCTCTGCAACGGCATAGACGAACTGCCAGACATTCCGGATGACCTCCGGCATCGTCTCTCCGACCAATGGCAGACCTACGGCGACGAATGGCTGTTGGCCGAACTGGCAATCGTCGACCCAGTATGCTATTCAGTTATAGACCATCGCAACCTGAAACGGGTTTTCCACGCCGTAGAGGTAACACGAGCCGCCGGCAAGCCATATTCATCACTCCTTACAGGCCGAAAGAAAGCGCCCGAAGGGTTTACCATCGAGCGCCATGTGATAGACCTTCCCCGTCAGGAATTATTCAGTCGTATAAACAGCCGTGTGGAAGCCATGGCCCACGCAGGACTTCTTGAAGAAGCACGCTCCGTATACCCTCTGCGTCACCTGAACTCCCTTAACACAGTAGGATTGAAAGAGATGTTCCGGGTTATAGAAGGTGAATGGGATCTTGACTTCGCTCTTGCCCGCATGGCCAAAAATACCCGTGTCTACGCCAAGAAGCAGATTACATGGCTCAAGCGGGACAACAAGTTGCCGTAACTCAAAAATCGTAACCTACAGTAAAATTCCAGACTTTGCTACGGCCTCCCAGATAATCTGTATTCCAGACATCTCTCATACCTATCTTATAGTGTATGCCGGCATAGAAATGAGTCAGGAAATTTATGCCCGTGCCTACTTTAAGACCCCAGTCATAACGGTTGCGTTCGGCCGTACGCAGTTCCGCATTGCCAGCTTGCCCCGGCACTATATATACGATATCGTCATGATGCTTGGAATGCAACATCCACGAGAAATATGGACCTACGTCTACGCTCCAGGTACCGCCCGGAAGCAACTTCATGCGCAACTGGGCTATAACCGGAATCGTGAAATGATAATTACGGTAATGCCCCATCTGCGCATCGGTATATTCGGCCCCAACTCCCGTCGAGCGCGCATAGGCATAGTTGCCCGAACGCGATTCATAATAAAATCCGGGTTGAAGAGTAAAGAAATTGCGCAGATTGATGTTGAACACCGCACCCAGTTCGAATCCAGTTCCCCACGAATTGACATTCCAGTCCGGGAACACTTCCTTATCAATATTTATGTTGGATGTATTCACTCCGGCACGGAGCCCCAGGGAAAAAAGATGCTCGGGCATACCAGTATCTATCAGCGACTGCGCGTCGGCACTGAGGATTCCGGCAAAAAGCGCGCACGATATGGCGAAGACCTTCAGGCGTGGCATATTCATATGACTTGGTTTTAGAAATAATTTCTCTTATAGAAAAGCAAATATAGCAAAAAAAACTAACTTTGCACTCTCAAAGCAAATCTTACCGATTTACGGACCAGAAGATTTTAAAACATGACCATAAAACACCCTAACATCAAACTCACAGGACTCAAAGACTATATAATGATAGTCTTCGGCCTGGTACTTTACGCCATAGGTTTCACCGCTTTCATTCTTCCCCATAAGATAGTGATGGGAGGGCTGACAGGCGTAGGCACACTTGTATATTTCGCCACAAACGGAATAATATCGGTTGCCGTTACATCATACGTGCTGAATCTATGCCTCCTGACCATGGCATATAAGATTGTAGGACGTACTTTTGTATTACGCACTATTTTCAGTGCCACCGTGATAGCTCTGAGCATCGGGGTGTTCGAGAATTTCTTTATGAGCATAGGCCACCCGTTGATCTCAGATATATCCATGTCGGCCATTCTCGGAGCGATATTGTCGGGTCTCGGAGTGGGTACGGCCTTTATCCATAACGGCTCGACCGGGGGCACGGATATCATAGCGGCGATGGTATCCAAAGTATCCAACGTATCCATAGGCCGCACGATGATTGTGGTAGACCTGTGTATCGTATCTTCATCATTGTTGCTTCCTTTCGACGGCACTCTCGCCGAACGTCTCGAAGCAAAAGTCCCGTTGGTTGTATATGGCATGGTGGTTACCTTTGTAGTCGCTTATGTTACCGACATGATCATAAACTCCAACCGACAGGCTACCCAGTTTATCATCTTCTCGAAACGTTGGCAGGAGATTGCCGATGCCATAAATAAAGATGCGCGTCGGGGCGTAACCGTCCTTGATGGTATGGGATGGTATTCGAAGAAAGACATGAAGATTCTGATGGTATGGTGCCGCAAAATCGAGAGCGTGAATATCTTCCGCATAGTCAAGAGCATAGATGACAACGCCTTCATTACTCAGGGAGCTGTGAACGGGGTATACGGACAAGGATTCGACACCATGAGGGTAAAGATGAAACACTCCAAACCGAAATAAGATAACGGGCGACAAGACCCGGAGTAAAATAACCCGGGAGTATTTATTAAAAATTTGTTACACGCAAACCCTTTATAGCGGCAATATGTTCAAATATCAAAACAAACACATTCCGCTATGAACAAACACATTTTTGCCCTTGTTGCCGCAGCCACTATAGCCGGCTCTTCCTATGCTCAGATAACATTGTCAGACGCTTATGACGGTATTGCGGCACTTCCGGCTCTTAAAGCCCAGAAAAGCGACTTCACCACTATAGGTGAACGCACGAAAGTCGACGGAGTAAAGACCGCCTCCGCATCAGATTACAAAGGTTGTCAAGACATCGCTACAGAGTTTATTTATACGGTAGAAAGTCTTCCGTTGCGCAACATGCTCGTAGGCGCTAACAACCAGAGCGAGATGGCCTACGTATTTGCCGAACCGGCTCCCGACGGTGGATATTATATTCTGATTCTTGAAGCCGATAAACTTTCCGGCGACTATAACTGCACATACGGCCATACCGATGCCGCCGGAGTGGACGCTATACGCAACAGTACTGTCAGCATGGATGCCAACCATCTGAGCATCCGCTCCAAAGGCGCATCAGACAACCTCGTTTCAATGAACCGTTAAGCAGATTATACGCCATGCCTGATTCCGGCATCGGCAACTGCATGAAAAGATAAAAGAACAGGACCCTCCGCAAGGAGCCGGTCCTGTTCTTTTATCTTATATTTCAAATAATTATGTATTCCTACCGCAAAATACGGCATGCAGGTTTTAATATTCACCACTCGTAAGGGAAGCGCTCTATATCCTCCTCCACCAGATTGGTGCCGGTCTGCACCTCGATGAATGTAAGCGTTGAACCCGCTCTAAGCGCGTGCATATGTCCTCTCGGTATCATCACCGTATCACCGGCCTTCACAAACCTGCGTTCACCATCAAGAACAAGCTCACCCTCTCCTTCTACAAATGTCCACACCTCATCGCGGTATTGATGCCTCTGATAACTCAAAGACTTACCGGGCTCAAGACTAAGCCGTTTTGTTAGAGAACAGAAACCGTCGGCCGATTCCGTATGGTCGATCACACGATAAATGCCCCACCGGCGTTCCTCATACATCGGACGTTGCTTCAATTTCGAAGCAAACTCTTTTATATTCTCGCTCTTCGACTTTTCCGAAACGAGAATTCCATCGGGCGAGGCGGCTATTATCAGGTCTTTCGTGCCGATGCACATCATCGGTATCTCAAGCTCGTTGAACACATGGGTATTCTCGCCCGTACCGTCAAGAGTAACGTTGCCATAAGAATGGTTTTCCAATTCGTCGGTGAGAGTATTCCATGTACCGAGGTCTTTCCATTCCCCTTCAAACGGCACCATTCCTATGGACCGCGCTTTCTCGGCCACTTCATAATCGAAACTTATCTTAGGGAACTCTCCGTAACGACCGCGCACCTCCTCGAATGTATCGCCTTTCACATATCTGGACGATATGTCCGTAAGATAGCCCAGACGGAAAGCGAATACACCTCCGTTCCATTTGGCACCCTCGGCTATAAGTTTCTCGGCAGTGGCCACATCGGGTTTCTCTGTAAATCTCTTTACCTCGAGCACACCGTTTTTCTCTGACGATGGTACCACATATCCATACTTCGCCGACGGATAGGTAGGCTCTATTCCCATAACCATAAGATCTGCGGCAGAACGTTCCACGGCCTTCGCCATTTCGCCGATAGCTTTGAAATATCCTATCTCGGTATAAGGGTCGCAAGGCATAACTATCACAACTTCGTCTTCAGGACATTTCTTTACCTTAGCCAGATAATCCGACGCAAGACAGATAGCCGGGAAAGTATCACGGCGACAAGGCTCGGTAACCACCGCCACCTTTTCACCAAGCTGCGACACCACCGAATCGTATTGGCTGAGACTCGTTGCCACGGTTATCTCGGCCTGCATGTCGGCCTCCTTAAGTTGCCGCGCCACACGCTGTATCATCGACTCAAGCGCAGAGTCCTTGTTTTCGCCCGGCAATAGTCGTAAGAATTGTTTTGACCGTGCATCGTTACTCAACGGCCACAGACGTGTTCCCGATCCACCGGATAATAATATGATCTGCATAAATGATTGTTCTTTACATATTGGTTAGCGCTCAGCTCTCATAGGATTGTTCAGGAAGTCGTCGTAGGCCAGTTTGACGCCATCTTCAAGTTCCGTCTTGTAACGCCATCCGAGAGCTGTGGCTTTCGATACATCGAGCAGCTTGCGAGGGGTGCCGTTGGGACGTGTTGTATCCCAGAGAATCTTACCTTTATACCCGGTCGTACGGGCTACTATTTCGGTAAGTTCCTTTATGGTGATTTCCTTCCCGGTTCCGGCATTCACGGTCTCGTCACCGCTGTAATTATTCATGAGGAACACACACAGATTAGCAAGATCATCCACATATAGGAATTCTCGCAGAGGTGATCCGTCACCCCAGCATGTAACCTCCGGGAGCCCCTGTTCCTTGGCCTCATGGAAACGGCGTATCAGCGCCGGAAGCACATGGGAATGTTCCGGATGATAGTTGTCGTTGGGTCCATAAAGATTGGTAGGCATCACCGAAATGTAGTCCGTGCCATACTGTCGGTTCAGATACTCGCAATATTTCAGACCGCTGATTTTGGCCAGGGCATATGCCTCGTTTGTCTGTTCGAGCGATGAAGTGAGCAGACAGCTCTCCGGCATCGGCTGTGGAGCCAGACGGGGATAGATACAGGACGAGCCGAGAAATTCCAGTTTCTTGCACCCGTTGCGCCACGCCGCGTTGATGACGTTCATCTCAAGCATCATGTTGTCATACATGAAGTCGGCCAGATGATGGGCATTTGCTATTATACCACCCACCTTGGCGGCGGCGAGAAAAACATATTCCGGTTTCTCGGCTGCGAAAAAATCATTTACAGCCTGCTGATTTATAAGGTCGAGTTCCTTGTGTGTTCGGGTTATTATATTGGTATAACCCTGCCTCTTCAGCTCGCGCACTATCGCCGAGCCAACCATGCCGCGATGCCCCGCGACATATATCTTAGATTCTTTTTCCACAGTTTATTTAAACATAGGTCAAGCCTCCGCTTAACTCAATTACGACTTCAAAACTAATCAAACAGAGCCAAATCAGCAAATATTCGCCCGAAAATAACAAATGCCACCTATCTCAGGTAGCATTGTCAAAACCAATCTTTCTTACCAATTTCGACGGGAAATTTACACTTGGGAAATATCCACCGTCTGTTTACTATCCATCCTTAACCATAATGGTGTCTGATAACCATTCCTTTAACAAATAGGGTTCCTTCCCCCTATCCTATGTCAGGTTTGTCTATGAACCGATATCCTGTTTCCATACCGCAAAATTAAATTCCGCTTACACCTATACCATAACCCTTAGGTTTAAGGATATGCAAAAATGGTGTCATCGCTACATCCGTTTTAAGATATGTAACAGAACTCTCTATCAAGAAATGTCAGAGCACTATTTTTCTTGCGCTTTTACCCGGTGCCGATATGATTACCATCCCCGTGGCCTCAGTATGCACGGTTACAGATTCTCCATGGGCAACGGCACTTCCGACGGTCATCCCGTCAACGGTAAAAACCGATACCGGTGTTCCGGCCTCCACTCCGCTTACATGAACGCCTCCGGCAACCTTGCGTACATGCATGTCGCTTTCGGTCATGCCGTCATGTATATCGCCGATTCCGGAAGTCTCGGCCGTAAGATTCCACGCCTCAAGGCTCTTTATCTTAGTAGGTCCGTCTGCATAAACCTCTACCGCACCATTATGTGCCGCGTCCTCAGTCGGGAACAACCTTACGGAGAAAGCCCATTTGTCGTTTACAAAGATATCCATTATAGAACCGTCCACGAAGGCATGGAGTGTTATCTCGCCGCCATCCTGTATTTGTTCAGGCAGCATTCCGGTATACACACCGTTGAAAAGCCAACCGTCGTTGTTAAGTCGCTGCAACGTCGAGAAATCTACTTTCACACAGTTGCGTAAAGGATCATATTCAAGCATACATCCTTGATTGCCATGGACGAAAAACTTTATTCCTGTCTTATGACCGCTCTTCTCGAAAGTCATGCGCACTTCACAGCGGTTGGTGGCTATGTCGGTTATCTCCCGGTTTCCTGAAAGCTGCCAGTCGCTCTCGGAATAGCTGTTACTACGCGACCGCATGGACTGGAGCTCACGTGCCGGACGCTGTTCGAGCTGGTTGGAAGCGTTCAGGCTCCATTCACGTGGAAGACTTATATTATGGGCCCAGCCAAGCTGATAATTGTCGGCTCCCGGCAACTTGTCGGGAACAATACCCATAGCCAACGTACGGTCGCCTGTCTGATAAATGGAAGGTGATAGAAGTCCGAAACCTTCGCGACTGGTACCGCTGAGTTCAACCCGTCCGGGCATAGTTAAAGAAGTGGTGGTGCTGAAAGTACCGTCGGCGTTGATATCGCCAACCCAATACACACATTGAACGCCACCGCTCAGACCAAGAGGCGTTACGCAGAACAGCCACTTGTCTCCTATTTTTGTTACGCTCGGCATCTCCCAGAAACTGCCGCCCGAATCAACGGTACCGGCCTGGAAGAAAATCTTGCCGTCATTGCTCCAGGTGTTGCTGCCGCGGTCCAGTTTATGAAGGGTGCAGGCCCCGCGTCCATCTTTCGACGTACCGACAATCATATAGTAATCATTACCGTTACGGAACACGAAACAATCGCGGAAATCATCAGACAGGCCTCCGGGACGGCCATCTATAACTATACCTTTCTTTTCCCACCCTATCAGGCCGTCATCCTTCGGATTGGCCTCGATGATGCGGGCGCGGCCATAGTCAACACCGGTATAATAGGCACGTGGTTTGCCGGAGGTAAGAACATCATCCGTAAAGATCGTACCGCTCCAGCAACCTTTGGTATCGTAAGAAGCCTCGGGGATAATGGCTATAGGTTCCTCTTTCCAAGTACAAAGATCCTCCGACGAAACGTGGCCCCAATGAAGGCGGGACATATAAGGACCGTTTCCGTTCTTCTGAAAGAACAGGTGATATCTGCCACCGCTGTATGTCAGTCCATGGCTTTCATTCATCCAGTTGGAGGAGGGCATGGCATGGAAGCGGGGGCGCAGAGGCTCATCGTCCCACCACTGTGCCGGATATGCGAAATCAAGCTCTGAATCGGGATTCGCAGCCAGCCGCGCGGGATCCTCTATTGTATCGTATACCTCCAGATCGTCGAGCATACCGTTGAAACCATCTATGCGGAATATATCCATACAAAGACCGTTTCCACTGTCGCTGCCGAGTCGCAAAACGCCTGCAGCAAGTTGATTCTTGGTCATGCACTTTGTCTCGCCCACCAGCTCCGCACCATAATAAAGTTTCACGGCGCGCGTGGAACCGTCTACGGTGGCGGTAAGTCGGGTCCACTCCTGAAGCGGCAACTTGCGCGAGGCTATCACCTCGCCGGGCCAGCCGCCTGAGTAGAATTTAAACGAAAGTGTTCCCTCGCGGCCAAGATAGAAGCCGAAACCGTTCTTGGCATCACTGTCGAAAGTTCCTGCGACAAGCACACGGTTGTCTGTGGTGGCATCGTGGGCCACGATAGGGTAAGTCTGCGGAGCTATCCACATCGACACCGTATATCCTGAGCCGTCAGCCGGAATAAGCTCGGGAAGCAATGATTCAACACGGGTAGTGTAGCCGTCAAAACGCAACCCCATGCCTGCTGCTCCGGGAAGATTAATGGCGGGACGCACGGCGTTGACCGGCAATTTGGTTCCGGAAACAGACTCGGTGATGCAACCATCCGGATCAAGATCCATCGGAAGCCATGCCACACGAGCCGCCGAAACCGGCAGTATCGAAGCCGCCATAAGGGCGGACAGGGATAAGATATGTTTCATGATGCTATATTCTTACTTGTTCTTTTACTTATCACAAAGTTAACACATTGCATTGCTAATAAATACAACAGATGTTATAAAGTATGCAAAAAAGAGACCACAGTCATGTTCCACTGCGGCCTCTTTATAACTTATGTCGATTTTTTACAAGTTTATAATCGTGAAATATGCCTGATTACTTCAGATACTCCAGACAGTTTCTTGTAAGGATATCGATGTTGTTCTGGTAGATATTGGTGTTGGAATTCTGATGCCATTCGTAAGCCGCGGCACCCATGGCTATGCAACGGCCATGATTGGCGGTAGCGTAGAATTCAACGAAGGCAGCCACACAGTGATCGCGTACATGGCCCCATGTCGCCAGCACCAGTGAATTGGTGGTTTTCTCGAAGTTCGCGATTACGTCGGCTTCCGAGCCCTTTCCGTAAATATTGCAATCCCACAGGCAGTTGTGGTCTTCGCGGTTACCGGGGCCGATAAGAGGTATCGAAGGATAGCCGTATCCATTGGGGTCTTCGAGGGTGATTCCCTTGTAGATAGCGTGTGCGCTGCGGTCGTAGTAACCTTGGCCATCGGCACCCGGACGGTCGCCTTCAGGACGGAAATCCCAACCTAACTGCGGGTTTATGACCCATACGTCGGTACCTATGCCGCCTCCTCCGTTACCATAAACGGTCGGAGCCATATTCTCGGGGACTATACCGCAGGGAACGGTAAGCTGAGTAGCCATATTGGAGAGGAACAAAGAACCTCCGTTTTCGGAATAAGCCTTGAGATCATCTACACATCCCACTATTTCGGCCGGCATGTTCTGCCACCCCATCGGCTGACCGACACGGTCATTCTCGATCCAAATCACAGGATAATAATCGGGGTCGAGGGTGGCGATTTCCTCGGGAGTGATAAACTTGCCTTTACCCGTAGCCACGTAATTGTCCTGGAACCACTGTGCTGCAGCCTGCTCGTCATCATCAGGCAGCGCACCGGGATTGGCGGCGGTAAGGAGATAGGTAACTTTCACATCAAGTACCGGCACGGTAACCTCCACACTCTGGCCCTCAGACATTTTGCCGTCTTTAAACAGAACCTTGACTGTATATACCTGCGGTTCTCCCATGGGCTGAGTCCTGAAAGTGTAGCTGGTAGCGTTTGCCGGAAGAGTGATGGCTGCGGGATAATCGGCATTGCGCATTACTATCACCTTGTCGATATCGCCGCCGGGAAGCGACCATCTAAGGGTTACCTTACGTCCCTGTACCGATGCCGTAACGTTAGAGGCAGGGGTAACGTAGGGAGCGTCCTCATACTTCACGTCGGAGCAAGCTACCGCGCCAAGGCATAGAAGAGCCGCGGCCGACATGCGGAATATATTATTGAAATTTTTCATTTCCTGTTTTCAGTATTAGAGTTAATTGTAAAGACCGCCGGCGTTGTCGATCTGATCTTTCGGAACCGGGAAATAGATATTGGATGCGGGAAGATATGCCCCCTGGTAATATGAGTGGTGTCTGACCTCGGATGCATAATATTTGTTTACGGTCTCCACCACTATACCCCAGCGCACAAGGTCAAACCAGCGGTGTCCCTCCATAGCGAGTTCCAGACGGCGTTCCATACGCACCGCTTTGCGAGCATATTCCTGATTCGGGAAACTTGCGTAAGGCTCCACGCTGTAGTTTGCGACCATGGGATTGCAATCGGCAGCCGCCTTGGAGGAATCCATCCACGAGGCTTTGGCGCGGTTACGGATATCGTTGACCAAAGTGCAGGCCACATCAAGATTTTTATTCTGTTCCACAAGAGCCTCGGCCTTCATAAGCATCACATCGGCATAACGTATAAGCAGCATGTTCAGGGTATTGGCACCCCAGGGAACTATACCGGTAGTACAATAGGGACTGTCGGGAGCCGTATAAGGCTTTTTGCCGGAATGGTTTCCATATAGTGCGAACTGGTTGCCTATCTGACACTCATCGGTATAAGGGATGCCGCGCCAGGGCATTCCGCTGCGACCCATCGTAAAGTCGAGACGGGGGTCTACATTACCGGCGTAATCGGCTGAAAGCACATCCTCATCGTTAAACGTATCGAACAACGGCAGACCGTTGGCGTCCGTGCGGAAAGCGTTCACAAGATTCTGAGAGGCGAGGTAGAATCCGTCTCCGTTGCCATATACGCCGGCACCGTCGGCTCCCGGAATCTTCGGGCAGTTCAGACAGTTGTTATAGTTGAACTGATTCGGGGTATTGGCGCTTGAGAACTGGACTGCGAGTACCGCCTCATACTGATTGTTGAACGTCGGGTCCGACATATCGAGGAAGTTGGGATAAAGGCTATATTTGCGGGATTTTATAACCTCATTGGCATAGAACTCGGCGTTTGCCCAATCTTTGGTATATAGCGAAGCCTTGGCAAGAAGAGCGGCGGCCACATACTTGTTGAAACGGCCGGGAACATCCTGGCTCTCGGGCAATATTCCATAGGCATCCTTCAAGTCCTGCTTAAGAGCGGCCATAGCCTGGTTTTTCGAGTCAGGAGTGATGGCTACCTCGCTTGGATTATCCTTCTCCGTAAAGAAGGGGAAACGTTCGTAACAACGCCACAGTTCGAACCACCAGAAAGCACGCAGTGTCTTCATCTCGGCGATTACCGACTCCACATTAGGAATATTGTCGTTGCCGTCAATGGCCTTGATGACTGTATTGCAACGGGCTATCGCATAGAAACAGTCTCTCCACTTATAGTTTACGGTCTGCATATCTGAGCGCACGTTGCCCACTTCAAGCTGGTGCATGTACTCTTCATAGTTCATATCGCCGCCACCCTTCAGGGCATCGTCGGAACGTACGTCCATCACCCAGTTGTTTATCGGGGCTGCGAAAGCCTCGTTATTGCCCAGAAAATGGTTCATGAGCGTGGCGTAGGCGGAGGTAAGGAGTTCCTCGTAGTTGTCCGCGCCTATTTCAGCCTCCGAGAATGTTCCCTGGGGCTTGGTGTCGAGCATGTCATCGCAGCTTCCGAGGCCTGCAACCGAAGCCAGGGCCAACGCTCCGATGAAAGCTTTGTTTATGATTTTCTTATTGAGTTTCATTTTGGATTCAGTCTGATTGGTTAGAACTGCAGATTTACACCGATGGTGAATGTGCGCGAGCGCGGGTAAATGGCATTGTCGCGACGGTCGCCCCACGCACCGGGCATGATTTCCGGATCGAGACCTTTATACTTGGTCATGGTAAATACATTCTCCACCTGTCCGAAAAGGCTTGCGCCCTGACAACCCCAGCTCTTAAGCAGCTTCTCGGGGAAGTCGTAGCTTACCTTGATATATTTCAGTTTCATGTAAGAACCGTCAGATACCATATAGGTAGAGAAACGGTCTTCCGAGTTGTCGTTGGTAAGGCTTACGGCAGGTATGTCGGTATTGGTGTTTGTGGTAGTCCATGCGTTAAGGATGTCTTTTCCACGGTTTGTATTCGCTATGCCCGACGACATGAGAGTCAACTGAGTCTTGTTGTCGTCGATGATATCGAAACCGAAGTCTCCGCTGAAGAACAGGTCGAGGGCGACTCTCTTATATTTGAAGCCGAGGTTTATACCCATGTTCAAGTCCGGGTTCGGGTCTCCGATTATGCAGCAGTCGGCATCTGTGATTTCTCCGTCGCCGTTTATATCGCGGTATATCAGACGACCCGGAGCGGCGCCGCGCTGATAAGCGTGGTTGGCTACCTCAGCGGTGTTCTGGAATATGCCGTCGCAGACATAGCCGTAATAAACGCCCATGGGTTCGCCTTTCATCAGGCGCACGTCCGAGCCTATGAAGTCCTGACGGCTGTTGAGGTCGAGAAGTTTGTTCTTGTACTGCGACAAGGTTACGGTACCGTTCCAGGAGAAGTCGCCGTAGCGGGGCGATACATATCCGAGGCTTATTTCCCAACCGATATTGCGCATGGAGCCGGTGTTGAGCCACTGTGTGGCATTCTCACCTGCCACGTCGAGCGCCGGCGGGTTGGTAAGCATATCTTTGGTCTTCTTTATATAGAAGTCGGCAGTCAGGTTAAGGGCACCTCCCAGGAACTGGGCATCGAGACCGATATTGTTCTGCGTAGTGGTCTCCCAGGTAAGCAGAGGGTTACCTGTTTCTCGTATCGTGATACCGGTGGTGGTGCTTGAACCGGTACCGGCCAGATCGTAGGCTCCATTGCCTGTATTTACGCCATAGATTGAATACGTGGGATAAAGAGCGCCGATGTTGGCGTTACCGTTCTGACCCCATGAATAACGTATCTTAAGGTCGGTGAGTATATCGTTATGCGGGAACCAAGGTTCGGCGGTGGGTCGCCATGCGAGCGAGAACGCCGGGAATGTACCGCCGCGGTGTCCCTTCGCGAAACGGGAGTTCGCATCGCGACGTATGGTGAACGATGCCAGATAACGGTCAGCGAAGTTGTAGTCGATTTTACCGAAAAGCGAGAATACGCTCCACTGGCTCTTGCCTCCGCCGGCTTCGATTCGGGTCGGATTGGAACCGGCTCCAACCTGCATGTAGTCGGTGCTTTCGAACATGTAATCGTAGCGTTTCCCGCTGAGGTCATTGAACGTATAACCTATAGCTTCCGTACCGATCAGGGCCGTAAGATGGTGGACATCCGCGAAAGTTTTATTGTAGTTGGCGGTGTTGGTCCAGGTCCAGGTGTCGCCCTGACCATATACGCCGAACACGCTCGTCTCATCGCCTGAATAGTAGGCTCTCTTAAGGTCCTTGTTGAAATACTGTGAATGTTCTATACCGATATTACTCTTCAGCGTAAGGCCATCTACGGGTTTCACCTCTACGAAAGCGTTACCGAGTATACGCCATGAACTGTGATCGTTGTCCTTGCCGAGTTCAAGAGCTTGGACGGGGTTTATAAGGTTGTTGATACCGAGAGTTTCGGGCACCATCCAGTCTCCGTTCACACCCTTTACCGGAAGAGCGGCGATCGTTCCCATGGCCGCGCCGGCTATACCTCGGTTACCGGCGTCGCCCATGCCGTGGTCTGTCCAGCGGGCCACCATCAGGTTCTCACCTACGCTTACATATTTGCAGATATCGAAACGGCTGTTCAGACGGGCCGAGAAGCGCTCGTAATAAGTCTTGTCGACTACGCCGTCCTGATTTATATAGTTGGCCGAGAAGAGCACCGAACCCTTATCTGAGTTGTTGGCTACGGTTACCGTCAGGTTGTTGGTCCAGGCGGTACGGTATATCTCATCCTGCCAATCGGTATCGGTAGTGGGGAAATTGTGATTGCCGTTCACATATGGAGCGATAACAGGATTGGCGCCATTGCCGTAAATCGAATGGTTGGGAGTGATATTGGCGTTTCTGGAAGCGGCCCAGTAAACGCGGCCATACTCCTCGGCGTTAAGAAGGTCGAAGCGTTTGGCTGTATGCGAAGCCGAAAGCGCATAGTTTACATTTACGCTGAGACGGTCTCCTTTACCATGCTTGGTAGTTATGATCACTACACCGTTTGCTGCACGCGAACCGTATATGGAAGCGGAGGCGGCATCTTTCAGTACCTGCATCGTCTCTATGTCGGAGGGATTGATACAGTTTATATTGTCTGTAGGCACACCATCTATGATGTAGAGAGGATCATTGCTCGAGTTGGCGGTCGACATACCACGTACGCGAATAGTACCTGTGCCGCCGGGAGCGGCATCGGGAACGACATTCACACCGGGCATCTTGCCGGCCATGGAACTCATGATGTTGCCGGAGTTCTCGGAAAGAGGTTCCTTCATGTTCATGACTGCTACCGCACCGGTAAGGTCGGCCTTGCGTACGGTCTGGTAACCTACTACCACCACGTCGTCGAGAAGCTGTGAGTCGGAAGTGAGTTTTACCAGCATTTGAGACTCTGCCTTAATTTCGGCAGTCTGGTAACCCACATAAGAGAATTTCAAGGTAGTTCCTTCCGGAACAGTCAAGGTAAAGTTACCATCAAGGTCTGTTGCGGCTCCGACTCCCGCTTTATGCAGGGCCGTAACCGTAGCGCCGATCAGGGGTTCCCCGTCTGCTGCGTCGAGAACGGTACCCCGGACCGTGATGGTCTGCGCATGTGCCGAGGCGGCTATCGCCAGCATCATGAGCCATACAATGAATTTGTTCATGCTTAAAGGTTATTGGAAAAATATTATTAATAATTCTCTGAGTCTTGTCCCCCTTGTTGCCTCAAAACGGGATTACGCTATAATTATATCGCCCCGCAGACAAACCCTTTTGGGGAATGTTCACGGGGCAAATTTATCTCATCCTAAGCAGAGAGGTATATCAATCTCGTAATTTTAATATGAAATTTTAAACCGCTGTAACAATCATTGCATGCAATGCAACGAACGTATCATCATTTTAACATTGGGCAACGATTCCACAATGTCATCTCCTGATTTTTAATAAGTTTTAACAGCGAAGATTCATACTTGAACCATTACTCAGGCATTTATCAACCACGGAAAGACGCCTGTCCGTTACAAAAAATGATATTCCGGCATTAAACAAACGGCGCCCCCCTTCCACTTCTCATCCCTGTATTCTGGAAGTACGGCCTTGCAGTTCGGACGGAAGTTCGCCGAACTGGTCTTTAAAGCATTTGGCAAAGTAACTGGGCGAAGAATAACCTACCTTGTAGGCCACCTCGGCCACTGTGATCTCGTCATCAGCCATCAGCAGTTCTTTTGCCCTTCTGAGACGGAATAGCCTCAGGAGGTCGGCCGGAGAATAATTGGTCAAAGCTTTCAGCTTACGATAGAACTGCACGCGACTCATACCCATGCGCGATGCCATCTCCTCCACGCTCAGCTCCGCGTCTCCCATATCCCGGTCAACCATAGCCACAAAGTTACGGTAGAAAGTTGAATCCAGTTCCGAGAATGGATCCACGCTACTCTTGGGATTCTCACTCTTGGCAGTTTTCTTCACGCTTTTGGGAATCTCGGGAACCGGCACCTCGGCTCCCGGCGCGGCCTTAAGCAGACGGCGGTTGGCAATTACAGAGGATATACGCGCAAGCAACACCTTTTCATTAAATGGCTTGGAAATATACCCGTCGGCTCCTGACTCATATCCCGCCGCGCGTTGCTCATCGAGGGCGCAGGCGGTAAGCAGTATTATAGGTATGTGACTTGTAATTGACTCGCCCTTAAGCCTGCGGGTCAGTTCAAGACCATCCATGCCGGGCATCATCACGTCAGACACGATACAATCCGGCACATATTTCATAGCCGCTCTTATTCCGCTTTCTCCGCTGGGAGCTGTAATTACATTATATTCCGGTTCAAGCAGTGTGCGGGCTACAATACGCAGATCTTCATTATCATCCACAACCAATACGGTAGGTCTGCCGTTGTCTTCCAGTTCCTCATCGGAGCCACTCGGTATCTCCACCTGGCCTATCTCGGAGGTTATATCGCTCTCGGTCCGGTTCTCAAGTCCGGTCATGTCTCTATGTGGCTCGACCGGAGCCATATCGGCACTTCGTTTCGGAATCGTAACACTGAATATTGTGCCTTTACCCGGCTCTGACGACACTTCGATTGTTCCGCCATGTAGCTCCACAAAACTTTTCACCACTACCAGGCCTATTCCCGACCCGCCGGCATTCCCTTCGCGTCCCTGGAAAAAGCGCTCGAACAGATGAGGTATATTCTCGGCCGGAATACCCTTGCCGGTATCCTTTATTCCGAATTTTATCTTATCGGGAAGCGAAGTGTCGAGATTGACGGTTATACTGCCGTTAGACGGCGTAAAGCGGAACGCGTTGCTCATGAGATTAAAGAATATGCGCTCCATCTTCTCCCGGTCTACGGCTACCATACATTCAGAGTCGGGATTAAGCTCCAAATCAAGCTTGATGTCTTTTTTACGGGCAGCCCCCATGAAGGCGGCTGTCCACTCCTTGAAGGCCTCGGTAATATCTGTAGCCGAAAGATTCAAATCAAGTTTGCCACTTTCATATTTTTGGAAATCAAGTATTTGATTGATAAGCCTCTGAAGGATTCTCACATTTTTCACGGCAACTTCCAGCAGTCCGCGTGAACGCTGAGTAAGTTCCGGAGCATCCGCTACAGTTTCAAGTGGCGACGATATCAGTGTAAGGGGAGTTCTGAGATCGTGAGAGACGTTTGTAAAGAAATTCAGTTTTGAAGCTGTTGCCTCATTAAGCTGAGTATTAAGATTCTCGAGATCATCACGTTGTTTACGCAACGTTTCGTTCTGTTCGGCAAGTATCGCCTGAGTCCTTTTGCGGGTCCAATAAAGGCGTAATGCCAGAAATGCCACCAGAGCGGTCATTATAAGCAATGCCAGAAGACTCCACAGCAGAGTCCTCAGGTTATCTCTTGTCTGAGCATAGGCCGAAATTCTGGCACTCAGACTTTTCACATTACTCAGAGCCTGCTCGAGAGTATTGGCTGACAATAGCTGAAGATCTACATTCGAACTATCTATCGCCATCGCAGATTCCGCGATAATCCTGCGGGGTTTCTCTTCACCTTTCGCCAGCCCTATCGCATCGTTGAGTATCTCGGCACCGTTGGTGGGATATACGAATGTGGCGTCGAGCAATCTGTCGGCGACAGCCTTAAGACCTATATTCGGAGCACCGTCTACGCCCAACACACGTATATCGTTTCTTCCGCGTCTTTTGGCAACCTTGCCTGCAGCAATGCCCATACGGTCGTTGTGGGCATAAATAACCTCGGTTTCGGGATAAAGATTCAGCAACGAATCAGCTATTCTGGCAGCCGGAGCCTCGGTCCAGTCGGTAGCCACACTTGCCAATATCTTTATCCGTGGGTCCTTCTCAACAACTTCGGCAAAACCTTCATGACGGCCATTGGCCGGAGAACTGCCGTCAAGGCCTCTTATCTCTATGACTCCAAGAGGATTTTCAGCCGTATGCGAAGGACGAAGATATCGTTGCACATAGTGGCCTACATTACTGCCGATAAGGTGGTTGTCGGCCCCATAGAAAAGGTCGTATTCATTGTTGGCTGTCTCTCTGTCAAAAACCAGAACCTTTATACCGGCTTTGTGAGCCTTGGTTATAATTGGAGTCAGAGCCTTTGCCTCACGCGGGGAAACTATCAGGACATCCACTTTCTTATCTATAAAATATTCAATGTCCTGTATCTGACGGGCATTGTCGTTTTCAGCAGACCTGATTTCAATCTTGGCTCCGGGATGCTGATAAATCTCAAGCATCATCTCACTGTTCATCTTCTCGCGCCAGTCGTCATAACTGTTCTGGGAAACGCCGACACGCACTTCATCCTCTCTCGCACACCCGGCGGTCAAGACAATAAAAATGGTCAGTATCAGTATTATTGTCTTTTTGAGTTTTGTAAGACTTAGATTTTTAAGGTTCATAGGAAGTATCCAAGGTATCTGTCGCAAATTTAGCTAATTTTTTAAATTTTGATATGATGAACACAAAAATTTAACCCTGGTGGCATTATATGAAACAGATTTGGCATATTGATGTTTCACCCTCCCAATACAACAATAAGAATAAAGCAATGGGAAAGATAGGGAAAAACATGCGAATTTCATACATTTGTAATATCTCTTATATCAACGGTAACGCTGTTTGTATATAAATTTCAACCATTGGGGTAACTTTGCAATCGTACGGCATCTTCATAGGTTTGCAGGTTCTCATTTTCACAAAAAACAGAATGATAACGAGGGCAAGCGCAGACTGCCGGGAAATTGGAATTTTAATTATAACCAGATGAATATTCAAACGCTAATCACAACCGCCGTCCTGGTCGGATTCTCGGCATCGGGAGCTTTTGCGGCTGAAGAAATCCAGATTGCAAATCTCGGACCCAACAACACGATGGTGAAGATTCACGATGTGGAATCCAACTACCTGCTTATTCCCGTTCAGGAGAATCAGCCTGTAAGCCACGTGAGAGTTCTTGCCGACAACCAACTGGAAGAAACTTTCAACATATCGCTTGCAGCAACGAAAGTTGATTATTATGTGCCTTTCGACATGAGACGTTTCAAAGGAGACCACCTGCTGCTTGACGTGCGCACGAATACCGACCGCACAAACATGAGAGACGGTTCTCAGGCCGCATGGCTTAAAGACATGCAGTTCTGCAATACCTTCGACACTTCCAACCGCGACAAATTCCGTCCTGCCTTTCATCATACTCCGGCATGGGGATGGATGAACGATCCCAACGGAATGTTCTATAAAGATGGTGTCTGGCATCTTTATTACCAATATAACCCTTACGGCTCGAAGTGGCAGAATATGACATGGGGACATTCCACATCCACCGACCTTATAAACTGGGAGGCCCAACCGATAGCCATACGGCCAAATGCCCTCGGCATGATTTTCTCAGGGAGTTCGGTGGTCGACCACAATAATACAGCAGGTTTCGGTAAAGACGCAATAGTGTCTTTCTACACCTCGGCCGATGCTTCTCAGGTTCAGTCTATGGCTTATTCTACTGACAGCGGTATGACATTTACGGAATATGAGGCAAATCCGGTGATAGCGTACGAACGCGAGAGCCGCGACCCTAACATATTCTGGGACGCCGACCATAACCAATGGGTACTTGAAATCGCCTCAGCTCTGGACCACGAAGTTGTATTCTATACATCTCCCGATTTGAAAGACTGGACAATGGTTTCCAAATTCGGTCATGGCTACGGATGCCAAGATGGAGTGTGGGAATGCCCCGACCTGATGAAGGTTCCCGTTCAGGGCACAAATGAAGAGAAATGGGTGCTTCTGCTCAACATCAACCCCGGAGGACCTGCCGGAGGCTCTGCCTGCCAGTACTTCGTAGGAGAATGGAATGGCAAGGAATTCAAATGCGACAACGGTCCTGAGACAACTAAATGGATGGACTGGGGAAAAGACCATTATGCCACCGTTTCTTTCTTTGACGCACCTGATAACCGCAAGACCGTAATGGCATGGATGAGCAACTGGCAATATGCGCCTGAAGTGCCTACCATGCAATTCCGTTCGGCAAACTCACTTCCACGCGATCTCTCCTTGTTCAAGGCTCCTGACGGTGAGTATTACCTCGCATCGGCACCATCGCCTGAAGTCAACGCATTGCGCGGTAAGGAGCAGAAAATATCCATCGGATCCATAGGCGCATCAGGAAAAAAAATACAATTGCCAAAGGCAAACGACGGGATATGCGAGATTGCGCTCAACGCAACTGTACCTTCAGGTCGCGAGCTGGTGCTGATTCTTTCCAATGAAAATGGAGAACAGGTAGAGATGAAACTTGACGGTACCAAAAAGAATTTCAGCATGGACCGCACTAAAGCAGGCATATCTGATTTCAGCGAAAATTTCCCGGCAGTTACCGCCGGTCCCGTGTATCCTGCCGACGACAATTATCAATTCCGTATCTTCATAGACCGTGCGAGCATAGAGACTTTCGTAAACAACGGACGTCTGGCCATGACCAATCTGGTATTCCCTACATCTCCTTACACCACTCTGACTGTAAAGGCAACTGGAGGAAAGGTAAAGTGCAACGCGGCCAGAATATACCCCATTATCCCGACCAAAAATCCCGACGTAATAAAGTAAGTTAAGTTAACGGTGGCTTTGCCACCTCCGTAAAGAGTATAATATAGAAATGGCACAAACAGCTATTAAAGCAATCCCAGCTAAGAGCAGTCTCGCTCAGCTGATTCCCGTGATGCTCTGTTTCTTTTCGATGGGTTTCGTAGATCTTGTCGGCACGGCTACAAACTATGTGCAGAAAGACCTTAACCTCTCTGAATCATCGGCATCACTATTTCCCTCGCTCGTGTTCTTCTGGTTCCTGATATTCTCGGTCCCGACCGGAATGCTGATGAACCGTATCGGACGAAAAAAGACCGTCCTCCTGTCTCTCGCCCTGACCCTCATCTCGCTCATGATACCTCTCTTCGGAGAAAGCTACATGATAATGCTTATATCGTTTTCTCTTCTCGGTATAGGCAACGCCATCATGCAAACATCTCTCAATCCTTTGGTGACCAACCTTATCAGCGGCGACAAACTTGCATCGACCCTTACATTCGGACAATTTGTAAAAGCTATTTGCTCGTTCTCCGCCACAATGATCGCTCCCTGGGGGGCGACCGCGGCAATGACATTCGGGCTCAACTGGCGCGTAATGTTCCTTATCTATGCCGCCATCTGTCTTCTCTCCATAGCCGCTCTCGGAGCCACACCTATTCAGGAAGAGCGTCCAGACAAAGTGTCAGGTGTTAAAGAATGCGTAAAACTGCTGAGCCGTCCGTTCGTGCTGCTATGTTTCATCGGCATCATGTGTCACGTAGGTATCGACGTAGGCACAAACACCTATGCACCGAAAGTCATAGCGGAACGTCTCGGCCTTGCGCTGAACGAAGCTATATTCGGCACTACAATCTACTTTATATGCCGTACCGTAGGATGCTTTCTCGGAGCGTTCCTGCTGCGCGTAATGCCGGCACGCGTTTTCTTCGGCATTTCCGTACTGATGATGGCCGCCGGAATGGTAATTCTCATGACCGCCTCAGGTCTTTCCATGCTCTTCACCGGCATAGGCCTGATCGGCTTCGGCAACTCCAACGTTTTCTCCGTAGTATTCTCCCAGGCTCTTCTGAGCTCTCCTAATGAGAAGAACGAAGTTTCAGGTCTAATGATAATGGGATTGTTCGGAGGCACTATTTTCCCGCTCGCCATGGGCTTCGCGGCCGAAGCGATGGGCCAGATCGGTTCGGTAACCGTCATGACTGCAGGAGTCATTTATCTTGCCGCCTACACTTTCTCCATGAAACATGAATAAAACAAAAACTACCGTACACCCGGTAATCAAATAATCGAAACATGAAAGATTCAATCGTAGTCGGAATGGGCGAAGCCCTCTGGGATGTCCTTCCTGACGGAAAGAAAATAGGCGGAGCACCAGCCAACTTCGCCTACCATTGCGGCCAGTTCGGCATTAACAGCATAGCCGTAAGCGCTATAGGAGATGACAAATTGGGACAGGAACTCTCTGAACAGTTCGATGGAAAGAAACTGAAATACAATCTTTCCACAGTACCCTACCCTACCGGAACGGTACAGGTGGAACTTGACGATGAAGGAGTGCCCCAGTATGAAATAAAAGAGAACGTGGCTTGGGACAATATACCAATGACCGACGAGCTGAAACGCATAGCTTCGAAATGTAAAGCCATCTGCTTCGGTTCTCTCGCCCAGCGTAACGTAGTTTCACGTCAGACGATCAACGCTTTTATCGATGCCATTCCCGCAGACAACGACGCATTGAAAGTATTCGACATAAACCTACGTCAGAATTTCTACACAAAAGAAATTCTCACCGAGTCTATGAAGCGTTGTAATATTTTAAAAATCAACGATGAGGAGCTTGTTACGATATCGCGTCTCTTCGGCTATCCCGGTATCGACCTGCAGGACAAGTGCTGGATTCTGCTTGGGAAATACAATCTTAAAATGCTTATACTGACCTGCGGAATAAACGGCAGCTATGTATTCGTACCCGGTAGTGTTTCGTTTGTTGAGACTCCAAAGGTAGATGTGGCCGACACAGTCGGGGCCGGCGATTCGTTCACCGCTGCCTTTATCTCCAGTCTGCTCAAAGGCAAAGATGTGATAGAAGCCCACAAGACAGCCGTAGCCGTCTCGGCTTATGTATGCACTCAAAACGGTGCGATGCCCGACATACCTAAAGACCTGATAGACTGATAAGCTTTCCCTATAGATAGATTATATTCGTTTCGGAGGGCCGGACTGCCATAATAAGTCCGGCCCTCCGATTTTTAACATCAACTATTTTCGCCCCTTTGATTAACGAAAATCTCCGTTCAGCGCGGTTTTATGACATTTCAGTCATTTGCGTACAAAATATTTTTTTGCTCACTAACCTCAATTACTTAATTTTGAATTTGAATACTCTGTAAATACTTACAATTTACTTAAACCATACATGAAATGAAAAAATTCTTACTTCTCGGATTGGGTACCGTTCTCGCCCTTTCCGCCAACGCTCAGTTCACATCCGGCGGTGCAGCCGGCGAAAGTGAAAGCACACCTCGCACATCTCTCGCCGAACAGATGAGCCAGAGCCGCAACGTCAGCTACTCTGACAAAAGCTCCACAAGCAACTACTCCGGTCGTTTCGGCCTCGGCTATAATATGTGGAGCACCATGCCTTCCCAAGGAGATGGTGCAAACTACAACGGTGTATATCTAGAGTGGCTCGATGCCGTAAGTTGCAGCAAATCAATACCTCTCTACTTTGATTGGGGTTTCAATCTGAACTACAACTACCGCAAGGATGAGACAGAATCAACTAAAGTCACTTCCAATCTATTTCAGATAGCAGTACCACTGCAGGTTGAATATCGTCTACCTGTAGGCGAGAAGGTTCATATCTCACCCTATCTCGGACTCATAGCTCGCGTAAACATTCTCGGTTCCGGCACATCTGAATATGAAACCGTTGGATACACAAGCGGCTCCAAATACTCCGCTCCCAGATCTTATACTAAAAAAGAATCGAAAGACATCAACTACTTCGACAAGGATGACATGGGCAGCTCCGAGGCTTGTTGGAAGCGTTTCCAGCTTGGATGGAACATCGGTGTCAACTTTGACTTCAACAAGTTCTATATCGGTCTTTCTTACGGCACCGATTTCATGGAAATCGCCAAGAAATGCCACTCCGGCACATTCAAAGTCGGAATCGGCGTAGCTTATTGATAATCACTGATGAGAACTATACTCAAAATCGTTCTGCTCCTGGCAATGCTGTTGCCGGGGGCAGACCTTTTCGCTAAAGGCGAAAAGCAACTTACCATGCCTTATCAGATAGAGGGCACCGGAAAGACCGCTTCGCAAGGCTCATATCTCGTAAACGTTACCGTAACCTCGAAAAAAAACAAAATAGATGATGCGGAGGTTGCGAAATGTGCCGTTCACGGAGTATTGTTCCGCGGATTCTCGGCGAAAGGCTCATTGTCAGCCCAGAAACCGCTGGCACGCTCGGCGGCAGCCGAAGCTGAACATGCTGATTTCTTCGAACCTTTCTTCAAGGAAGGTACAGCAACACGTTATGCCAGCACGGTTCCGGGCTCGCGTACCGTGGTAAAGGTAGGCAAACAGTATCAGATTTCCGAAACCGTCGAGGTCCGCAAAGACCAATTACGTTCCGACCTTCAGGAGGCAGGCGTTTTAAAAGGACTCTCTTCGGGCTTTTGATTTGAACTTCATATATATGAGACTATATGAGACACTCATCCATAATCTTAATAGCCATAACGATGCTGGCCTTTTTAGCCTCAGGATGCAATTCCGCCAGGGAGGTCAGCAGCGCTATAGCCACAACCGACTTTGAAGTAAGCTGTCTTAACTGCGACAACGGTGTGCAGTTGCTTCGCTCCTGGGGAAAGGGCAACAACAAATCTGACGCACTTACGCAATGCCGCAAAGCGGCTCTCGAGGCGGTACTCTTCAGGGGTATAACAAAAGGGAGCGGCAATTGCTCGCCGAAACCACTTCTCCCGGCGGCTAACGCCCGCGAGAACAACCGCGATTTTTTCAACAATTTCTTCAGCACAAAAGGAGCCTGGAAAAAATTTGCCCGGCTCGATGAAAAGCGCGGATCGCGCCTCGCATCCAAAAACTCCACTATCGAGAACTGGGAGGCTACCGTATCGGTAGATCGCAACGCACTGGCTCAATATCTTATGGAGAATGGGTTCCAGGTAGCGCTCTGATCTGACCCGTGCTCCAATAATACCACCCTTATGAAACTGAAATTTCTCTCTATAATACTCTGCTCACTGTTACCGCTGTTTGCATTCGGGCAGGCCAAGAAACCTACCATAATGGTAGTTCCCGCCGATTCCTGGTGTTTCGAGAACGGTTACTACACCACTCACGACAACCAGGGGCGGCAACAGAAAATTGTAGATTACGAACGCGCCGTAACCGAAAATTCCGATTTGCTAAGTGTAACCACTAAAATCGGAGAACTGATGGCAGACCAGGGTATGCCTCTTAAGGATCTTTCTGCCGCCATCAAAAGCGTGAACCGTAACATGGAGGAAGATGAACTTACCGCAAGTTCCACTTCAGGCGCATCGCTTGCCGAAACACCGTTGCAAAGACTCGCCAACCGCGCCAAGGCCGACATTATTGTTGAGGTGGCGTGGAAGGTAAACACAACAGGACCTAAAAAATCGGTTACCTACACGTTACGCGGACTTGATGCATACACCGACAAGCAGGTAGCCGCCGCCCAAGGCACCGGTGCCCCATCTTTCTCAGCCGAAATACCCCTCCTTATAGAAGAGGCGGTAATAGGCAAGATGGACAATTTCACCGCCCAGCTGCAGAGCCATTTCGACGATCTTTTCGAGAACGGCCGCGAAGTAGCCGTTACAATACAGGTGTTCGACAACGGTTCCGGTCTATCGCTCGAAAGCGAATATGACGGCGATGAATTAACCGATATCATAGATGACTGGATGGCCTCGAATACCGTAAATCACCGCTACAGTCTATCTGATGCCGATGAAACCCGCATGGTGTTCGAACAGGTCCGCATACCGCTTTACCGCGATAACGGCAACCCAATGGACACCCGCCATTTCGTGAACTCCCTTCGCAAATTCCTGTCAAAAGCCCCTTATTCCATAACCTCGAAAGTCGTTACCAAGGGACTTGGCAAAGCAAACTTAATCCTCGGAGAAAAATGAAAAAGATATTATCGGCCTCTATAGGCTTTTTGCTCGGCATATCCGCCGTATGGGCCGACTGCCGGATTGAACTTAACATACTTCCGGCTTCCGGCAAAGATATCCCGCAGGCCACAGCCGAGGCGCTCACTACAAGACTTACGTCGGCCGCCGTATCTTCGGGCGCGGTAAGCGCCAACTCCGGTTCGCCATTTTACCTTACGGCACGTTTTGACCATCTTAACACCGGCACATTGCCCGGCCCTCCGCGGCAACACACTCTTACCACAGAACTTACCTTACTCATAGGGAACGCAGAAACTCAGACCGTAATAGCGTCCAAAACCCTGACACTTAAAGGAGCCGGTACTTCCGAGCAGAAGGCCCTGCAAAATGCCCTGCGCATTGTGAACGGGAACAACGCGTCTATACGCGACTTCATAGCCGGAGGGCGCCAACAGGTTGTTGATTATTACGACGCTCACGCTCCCCAGCTCATGGTTCAGGCTGAAAAGGCCGCCGATACCGGCGAGTACGGCAAGGCTCTTTTCCTGCTTACCCAGATTCCGGAATGTTCTTCAGCCTATTCCTCTACTCTTCCATGGGTAAGGAAGTACTATTCACTTTATGCAGACCGGGAAGGCGAGCTCCTGCTGAAACAGGCCCGCATGGCATGGTCTACCGACCAAACCCCGGCGGGGGCTTCCGACGCGGCGGAAATTCTGGCTACAATACCGGTAGATTCAAGATATGCCAAAGAGGCCGATAAACTATTCGACGAAATCACAGCCCAGCTGAAAGACGACCATCGTTTCGAGACCCGTCAGAAATATGCGGATTCCCTGGACCTCGAAAAACGTAGCATCGAGGCCGCAAAACAGGTAGGTACAGCCTGGGGCAACGGACAGAAGTCCAATACCACCATTATTCCCGGTCTGTGATAGGTCGATACTTACTCATAATATTCGGACTTCAAGAAACTTAGCGATGAAGATAATAGACATATATGCAGGTATAATGTGCCTGCTCCTCCCTTTGGCGGCCTTCGGACAGACTGAAGTTCTGACTCCACAGGCCAACCAGAAGGGGAAATACGGCTATGTGTCGGCCAACGGCGAATTCGTGATTTCGCCGCAATACGATGAAGCCAAACCCTTCTTTCAAGGTAAGGCCATAGTACGCAAAGGGAATCACTTTGGCGTTATAGACGAAAATAACAAGACCGTCATACCGCTGAATTATAATCTTATTTCACCGGCCGACGAGAACACTTACATGGTGGCTGTCGACGGGAAAATAAAAGATGGCAGACTCATCGACGAGAAGTATGGCTTCATCTCTACCTCCGGTCAGGTCATAATAAAGCCGGAATATGTAGAGATGTCGGAATTTGACCGGCACGGGCTGGCAGCCATACGCCACAAGTCCGGCAAATGCGGTTTCATAGACCGCAACTACCATTTTGTGATTCCGGCGGAGTTCGATTACGTAGGGTTGTTCAACAATAAAGGAGTGAACTGGCTGAACAAAGGTGGTCGTCCCAATGAAAACGGACAGGTAAGGGGTGGACGCTTCTTCCTCGTAACCGCAGACGGCAATATGTTCATACCTGGCGAACATGTGGCCATAGGATATTTCGCACCAAACAAAGCCAACTATTCCAAGGAATGGCTCAATTCTCTAAAACCTACATACAAACGCATATGGAGCGATGGAGACCAATCCTACTATTTTCAAAAGAAAACATATCTGAACACAACGCCGGGCTCACGCATTCCCGATGATATGAACGGGTTCTGGACAGCTCCCGATCCAGACGGATACCGAAACGGTGTCTACGATGCCGAAGGCCGTACTATCATTGAACCCGGGAAGTACTACGGCGCTCTCTATCCCGATGGTGAGATTTCGATCGTAATCCCGAAAAAGGACCAGATGAATTACCTGAATACCCGTACAGGACAGATGGTGCTGACTAAAAACATCGACTCCGCGTTCGGATTCCGGAATGGATATGCAGTATGCAAGGTAGGCAATGAATATTTTATCGTAGACGAAAAAGGAGGATGCTGTTCCAAGGGATACGATCTCATTTTCCCCGGGAAAGACGGCATGCACATAGTTTCCGGTCGCAACGGCTTTGGCCTGATAGGTTTTGACGGCCATGAGATAATACCCTGTACCGCACCTGATATATGGCCCATACGTGATGGATTATGCATTGTGAAGGTCGGCTCTTCTTTCGCATACGCTGGAAAGAATGGGTTCGCGACCCAGGCGATCTTTTCCGATGCCAACAATTTCTATCAGGGATATACATGGGCAAAACAGAATGGCGCATGGGATCTTTACGATACTTCTTTCCGTAAGATCACGACAAAACCCGTATCGAGTGGCATCTACAGCATCGAGTCGTCGGTATTCTGGGGGAAGGACATAATCAGCCGTCAATATAATTGTTATAGCCTTAAAGATGGCTCGCAGTTGTTTGCCAATTCCTATTCCGATGTGGGTAATTTCAGCGCCAACCGAAAAGACGTGGCCCTGGTGGCCAGCCCGGACGACAGCAAAAGATGGGGAGTGATAGACCTCCAAGGCAATGAACTAATCCCGTGCATGTTTGATAAAGAGCTCGCATTGAAGGCCTACGACATGTATCTTGAAAACGACCGCCGCCCATGGACTGCCTACGACACCCATTTCCTGAACCTGCGCCATAATCCGGCACGTAACAAATTCAGCCTTACCAACAAGATAGACGAATCTTTCTGGGATTTCTGATTCCATTACCGGAATCATTAGTCAAGAGTCTATATAGAGCCTGTTTAATAATAACTTGTATAGAAATGATGAGATTTTTCAAACCAATATATAAGACCGTTCTAACCTTTATGTTGGCGGCTTTATCGATACAGACGGCTTACCCTGCTGTCCAATCAGCCGACTCGCTTAGATACCGCCGCTCATCGTTGTGCAGTTTCCTTATAAAACACAACGAGGACAAATTTGCCCAGGAGATTGAAGATCAGTTTCTGAACATTCCTATCGATGGTCAGTTCAATGACCACAACCTGTCGATAAGAGTGCTTAACGTTCAGGCCAAGAACGATTATGCCCTGAGCATAGCCAATTTCATAGAGAATAACAATATTGCCTCACGCCTGGTAGGCAAATGGTTTAACCGCAATGTCTTCACAGGTGAATGCGACCTCAATACCGTAAAACAACGTGGTCTTTACGATGCATCGGCACTTGACCATGAACTCGCGTCGCGTTCGTCGTTGGGCAAAGCCCTTCTCGAAGATGCAGGAGAAGACCTTATAGGACGTACATATGTGCTTATGAACGAGATCACATATGTAGACCGTGGTGAGCAATCCGCCACATGGGGCGCAGTTGGTGGGATATTCGCGGCAGCTCTCGGGGCAGGCCTTGGTCTCGATGCCGACCTCTCCTCGGCCCTCGGCAACACAACCCAAGCCCTGATATCATCCTACAAGGGTTTTTCGGTAAAGATTCGTACATTACTGTTCCGTCTCGTCTGGGATGAGCAGACTGCCAACATGTTTTACACCAAGCATTATGGAGTGACAGGCGACCCGAATCTCTCAGGCACTAAGATGGCCTTCGATCTCGACCGGCCAAACTACCGCATGGAATATGTAGGCGAGATCATATCGAAAGGTGGCAAAACTTCATTCTTAGGTATAAGCGAGGAGGAACCTCAGCTGATGATACGCAAGGCGTGTCAGCGTGCATTGGAAGAGAATATCTCTGACCTTCAGACCAAATATGAAGAATTCCGGATCAAATCCCCGATAATAGCGGTTGAACCTGAAATCACTGCTCAAATAGGACTTAAGGAGGGAGTAACTCCACAAAGCCGTTTCGAGGTATTGGAAACCGTGGAGAAGAACGGCAAACGCGAATACAAGCGTGTAGGCGTGGTACGTCCCGTAAACGGCAAGATATGGGACAACCGTTTCATGGCAAGCGAAGAGGGAGCATACGGAGCCGACTTCGGCCACACCACCTTCAAGGTAGAGTCAGGCCGCAACTTCTACCCCGGTCTGTTGCTACGTCGTATGGACTGAGCATATGTTTAGTTTGAGGAGGCCGCATCGAACTATGCGGCCTCCTCCTTTTTACCCCGTTCGGAAACATAAGTAAGTCATCCTTAAGGAGCTGCGAAGAATAAACGCACATATTAGAGGTGATTATTTTGAGATGATTCCGAAAGCCGAAGATGGCGCAATGCAGGTTGCCACCTATGAAACCTTGTTGAAGCAGTCGAAAAGAAAAAGGGAAAAGAAACCCTCATATGTGAAATCAAAAAATGGTGGAAACATTTGGCGACCTCAAAAAAAAGCTATAAATTTGTACTCGCTATCGGAAACATCAAAGGAAAGATGCCGGAGTGGTCGATCGGGACGGTCTCGAAAACCGTTGTACCCTTACGGGTACCCAGGGTTCGAATCCCTGTCTTTCCGCTGACAAGAAGATTGAAACTCGCTGAAAATCAGCGAGTTTCTTTCGTTTTCAGAGATCTCGAAATGGGGTTAGTCCCCCAAACTAGTCCCACCCCTCGATAGTAGATTTTAACATTTTTTATATGCCGAACCGGGTGCTTATTGCTATTTCGACACCTTTTCATCGACGTTTTCGCTTCAGGTAGCTGCGTCTGTAAGAGCCAAAGATATTATGCTCATAGGCGTATTTGACAGCACGGGCAATCTCATGTTGGGGTAAATCAGGTATAAGCTCCCGTATGAAGTTTAAAGCCTTGGAATGTTCAACCCCAGCTTTACAAAGAATCCCGGCGTAGGTGAACGCAGTGTTGTTGCGGCCTCGGCCAAGGGATTGCTGAGTCCATTTTTTCCTGAGCATATTGATAATGGATTCATCAGTGAGGATTTCCATGCTTAATCTTTGCAGGAAGAAGCTTGTGTAATCATCATTCTGAATTAATACCGGCTCTCCATTATCTCCCTTTACGACAGTTTGAGCAATGGGAGTGGGTTGTGGTACTTCTTCAGATGGCTCGTAGTGGAAAGGTTGTACATTGGGGTTTATCCACAAATCTGGATCGTATGAAAGATAATTTCCACGCCCTAGGTCAGATGTTGAGGTATCACAACCATATCCATTGAAAATCTTGAGCAATTGGCTGTAGAGATCAGCATGATTAGCCTTGTTGCGATTGTCGTGGAGGATTATTGCTTTTAATCCTTTTCCACTTGGAGTTTTGAAATAGGCATAAACACAGGGGAAAGTTTGTAGCCATTTCTTACATTCATCCAAATTATTCACATGGTCAAAATCAAGAGCAGTAAATGAAGAATATACAGAACAACCTGAAGCATCCCTATGGGTAAAGACTCCATTCCAAGTAATAACCGGCAGTCTTCTTTTAAGGGTATCAAATTCGTTCTTGTCCTGCACTGCTTGCAACTTTAGAATCTTGCTTTTTATTTTGCACCAATCCCCAACCCTTATCGTCTCAAGGATGGAATTAACATTAGAACCAAATATTGGATTTTTGACGTTTGCGATTCCACTGAAAATACTGATTCCGGTCTGCCAGTGAGAAAGAATCTTGATAGTTGCAACCTTCTTTTTGTCAATTCTCTTTGAGGATTCTTTTATTGTGAAATATCGCTGAATATCGGATGCACTTGGTTTGCCCTTAACTCCTAAGGCTGCATATATTTCAGTCAGAGCTTGTTTGATTTCATCCTTCGGGTATTCGTTCCCCTCATGGAATTTAGCTGTTAGGTGTTCAACAATCTTATGGTGGGGCATATCATCCACCGGAGTTGGTGCCAACGCTTCTTTGATATAATCCTGCCTCCATTGCAAATCTTCTAGTCCTTTTCGACCGAGAGCATCATAATATTGGTGGTAATAGGTTGGAATAAAGGCACACTTCTTGAGTACATCAGGCTCTTTCTCCCTCAATTCACAATACAAGATAACCCGACGCTTGAACTGGCTATCCTTACTCCATTCCATAAAGAGTTTCTTCACATCCGGATCTTCATCATCTACATCGAGGTGAATATTGACTGAATTTTTCAATGCTTTTATCAAAGACAAGTCACCTTTATAGATTGTGTTGGCTATATCCCACGCTCTTTTTTCGGCGATAGCGATAAGACTGTTTTCCACTACTGTTTTATCGCCGTTCTCATCTTCTGAGATACAACAATACTGGTCTGCGTGACCCTTATCGATCATGGCTTCAAGTGATTTGAGCAGACTGTCCTTGTGTCTGGCGTTTTCAAAGTTCTCGATATGCTTTCGAGTCTCTGCCCGCTTGTTGTCAATAGTCTCTTTCATTTCTTCTTCTGACACAAGTGGCTTTCTCAGATAATAATAGAGGTCAGCTTTCAGACGGAATTGGTTTTCATCAAGTCGCTGCCGTCCTACTATCTGCTGAATGTCCGTCCCCACATCAATAGTCAGGGATTCTACATTGGGATTGGCGAAAATATATGAGTAGGCAGATTCAGAATTAAAGTCAGCTCCGATATAGACAGTGGAGGTGCAGAAAGTAAACTTTTTATGCTTCTCACCTCTGCCCGGAATCACACCTCTAGTAAATTTTGGTTGGTTATCATCACGCCCTTTGTTGAGTGAATTGATTCTATCGTGGTTCTCTTTCCTAGGGGCACACAGGATATTTACCTCATCCGGAGTCAAGCCTGATTTTTTGATTACATTGATGATTGACTTGACATCATTGAGAAAGAACACAGCTTCCTTTGATTCTATACGTTCATCACCCACATTCACATACGGAACATTACCGGATTTGTAATTTCTGATAATCTCACAGCATTTATCGGTGATGGATTTGGTGAGCTTGATAACATTTACATCTGCCTTTCTGATTGAGTGCTCAGGCCATTTAAGCTGAACGAAGGTCAGATCTTTGAATTGCTCGGTCATTTCAAGATAAGATTGGAGAAACGGAGTCGCAGAAAGATATACGACTGACTCAAACTTTTTCAGAGCCGTATAGAATTGATGCTCGACGGTTGCTTTGAATGGGGCATCGCCTATTATCTGCTGAAATTCATCAACCACGACTCGGAAACGGTTAAGCTCAATACCCTCTTGTTTGAGTAGCCCTGTTATTCGATCCAGTGAGTCATAAGTGGCAAGAATCTTTATACCACCATTTCTGACATATTCAATGAAAAGCCGGTCGAACTGTTCCAACTCAGCTTTAGATGGAGTTTTGTCACTGAAATATTGCTTTTGATCCAAGAAGCGGTAGAGGAAAACATTCTCTCCAATATGCTGACTGTATTTGTTGAAAAGGAGATGTTTTCTTGGCATGGCAATTATCAGAGGTTCGTTACTCTTGATAAATGCTTCTGTGGCACCACATCCGCATATTTCTTTTGCAAGGATATAATGCTCATGTTTGGGGAGATCTTTGAAACCTTCCCAGTCTGAAAGGTATTTGATTCCTTCGGGGATAGATAATATTGTTGTTTTCATTGTTGAATTTTTGTTGTTATTGGTTAGACGGCTCTTCTCCGAAGAACCCCTCTTGCTATCGCAAGCGAGTGTGAGTGTGTTTGATGTTGGTAACCGGTCGAAGACTGGAATGGAATATTTTATTCACAGAAACACAAATATATATAGCATTTTTCAGTGATTTGAGCACTTTTTTATTCCACTTTGTGGACTACCAAAACCATACACTCACATACTCACAGGCGAAGCCGATAGAGGCTGGCTGTCTTTCAAGCCAGTCTCATCAGTCATCATCTTCTATGGCTTGTACCAGTGGAGATTGTCGGCATCACAGTTGGAGACATTTCCGTCTTTGAATACTATGATCCAACCAGATGAAGTTGGTTCTTTGAGAAACGTTTTTCCCACTGCCTCAGCCATATCGTAGTCCTTATATCTCCCATCTGCTTGCTTGACGCTGACATATTTTTCTCCATTTGCCCTTATCTGGACGTTAAAAGGTTTGATAGTGTTGAAGTCAGCAGTCTTGGCATTCCAGTCAATCCTTACCCAACAAGCGTGATTCCCGTCCCGGCTTACGCAGAATTTCCCATCATGAAAAAAAGCATAATCCACACCGTTATAACTGAAGATTGTCGGATTCCTCTTTTCACAAAAGTACTGGTTTGATACTGTTGGAGTTGGAGACACCGATGATTGAACAGGAGAAAGACCTGTATGGAAAGTTGCTCTTAAGGCATCGTCCAGATAGACAGTGGTAAGAACCTTATTGACATAATTCTCGACGTATTGCTTTCCTGTAGCATCAATTTTGATATCGAGCCGTTTCACCTTTGTGATGGTGTTGGAATCATAATCTCGAAAAGCGTAATAGACATGGCTTGCATCACAGTTTAACCAAAGATTTCCGGCATAATACGGTCGGAATGTTATGCCCATCCATTCCCATTCATCATATTTCCCATTCTTCACAACATCAATAGGAGGCTGAGGCTCTTGCCATATTTGTTTTGGTGGAGTCGTATTGGTGAACGGGAAAATAGGATTGGAAGACTGCTTACGCTTGTCCATAACCTTTTTTAGCTGTTTATTGTACTTCTTAGCCCCATTGGAACCTTTAAAGAACTCTCGCATCTCAGGATCGCTCATGATTTTTTGTCTTTTTTGAGGTTAATTCGAGAGCCACTCCCATCTCATCAGCGAGGAATGCAATCAAAGAATGGTAGCTTTCGATTCTGCGTCTGTTTTTGGGAATGATAGTAAGAATCTCCTGAAGAGTCATCTTGATTTCCATTCCTCTTGTCAGTTCCACCACGCCCGCGTAATCACACAGAGCCTTAATATCGCTCTGGAACTTTGCAGGAATGATGGTCTTAATCACTTGATGGTTTACTTCACGGTTGGCACCATCCCGGCCACCCCAAGAGGCTACGCTTTCGTAGTCGGCTTGGAAAATATTGTTGTTTGTAATCATCATATCATCAATAAGAGTATGATGGCTTTTAATCTCCGTTTTCGGCGGTTGAAAGCGATAACATTACCAATCACTCTCATCAATATACTCATCGTCATCAAGGTCATCGTCTCCATCATCATACCAATCAGGATTGTTTACATCTTCATCCTCTTTGGGTATGTTCAAGAACTTACGTTTGATGTCTTTCCAGAACTCCCTTTCTATAAGTTTTTCAACTATATAATTTGGGGAGTTCTCATCCGGACCGTTACCGATCAATTTTACCAAGAGTTTGTATTGAGCCGTAAATTCGGAGATTTGCAGCAATTCTTTCATATCCTTAGTAGGAACGGATTTCTCTTGATAGCCACTATTATAATAACAGCAGTATTGAAACTTCTTTGACTCTGAATGAAAGAAGAATTTGTCAAGCTCATCAAAGATTGCTCTCTTAACACCTTCCTTATGTTCCGGTGTACCATAATTCTCTATGTCGTTGGAACCCATCATCTGAAAGTAGGCAAAGATTTTACCCTTTACGAACCCTTTGAAAGAGGTGTCTGTAAACAGTCTCATGTCCTCTGTCGGCAAGAGTGTGAGGAAGCTATAAGCCTCGTTTAAATCATTGAATTTATTCCAGTAAGGATGTTTCTTTTTCTTCATCATGATAATATTTGGATGCCTCCCTGCTCAGAGCACGCAGCGGAGGCGAGTTAATAATTGGGGTCGCTCTGTCGCCCATACGTTTTACTTTAGCAATCGCCCTAGATTGTCTTTCTGGTAAACTGTTATGTTCCGATTCTCTAGTTCCTTGATTAGAGACAATATCTCATCTTTAGTAGGCTCGATAAGCTTGACCTGCCGATTTGAGTTAGCTCCGATATTCACTTGAACGGGGTTAACCGAAGCCAACAAATTAGCGAATATCGATGCCTCAGAGAACTTCATGATAGGCTCTACGGTTATCATCGTCTTAAAGCCGAGTGAAGATATCTTTTGCATTGCTGCTGCTCGTTCTGCAATCAACGGTGCTGTCGATACATCCTTGTGGTCAATATCGCTTTCCATTGTGGTGCAGAAGATTAGTTTGTCTTTCAAGTCAGCATAGAGCTTGTGATTTACAAATTCCAAAAATCTTGCAGGATTCTTGGACTGGAGCAAATACTCATTATCCTGGTATTCACACAAATGGTCGAAAGTAGCTTCAATCCATTCGGAAGGGAAATCATCAGCAAACATATCTGTAGAGCTGCCAAGAAAAATGAATCGGTTCTTGCCCATGTTTGTCTTTAGCTCCTTTGAATCTAGTCTCTAAGTCAGATCGTGATGATACCGACATTGGATAGGCTTCATGTAGCAGTACAAACAATCATGGGAACAACCGCCCTTGATTGGATTGGTCGTATAAAGTTCATTTCTGAAATTATACATATTACCTTTACTCTTATTCATTGTAAAGTCTGTTTAAAAGCCACCGTCGGAGCTGAGGACGGTGGATGGAGAACAACTTGGTCAGCTCATTTTGGCTCCCTGACTGTTTTATTCACACTTGACCGTTGATTACACGGTGAACATGGCTTTTAGAAAGTCCGAGTTCAGAGGCAATATCCCGGAGACTTACCCCCTCCTCGTGAAGCTCTACTATGCGTTGCCGGACGAATTCGTCCAGTTGGCTAGTTCGACCTCCTGTTGACTGTTCCAAATGGTCATTCTCACATTCGAAATCGAAAAGTTCCAAGTGTAGGTATGGATTATCGGTGATAATACATGATGCTACCTCTTCCATTCTGGAGACTTCACGGGCTTTAATCTGCTTGATATATCTCATGGATGGCCCTTTGTAAGAATTCGAGATTCCGAAGATGCTGTCTGCAAAGTTGGCTATGACCTTTGAACCTGCCAAGTTGTTTTGATCGAGGGGTTTCTTGAGATTCCGTTTAACCGTGTGTCCCACTATCAGTATAGTAAGGAGAGGGTTAAGCTCCTTGAGCATCTTGAGTTTTTGCATGAAGAACTTAACTTTAGTGATGCTAAGGTTTTGAGCTAAGATGCACTGAATGTTATCAACTATAACCAGTTGTGGTACATCAATATCCATTCTAGATTCAATTTCCTCAATCAGATGCTCCACGCCGGCATTGCCATACTGCATGATAGAGAAAGATATTCGTTCAAAATATCCATCTCTGAAAGGTGCCTGAATGTAGCGGCGAGCAAACTGTCGAGTTGATTGCTCAAGGTCGTAATAGTACACCTTCCCATCAATTGATTGGTCAGTCATTGCTTCATTGCCCCAATGGTTGTAATGAGATGAGTAAGAGATACCGATATCCACCGCAAGGATTGACTTCGCTGAGTTCGTATCTCCAAAGAGAATCCCAAGCTCATTCTGGAACAGGAATGTTCCGAATACAGATTTAGGAGGTTCAAGATATTTCGGATTATTGATAATCGACTTCGCACTTGCGTTGTGAAAGTAATCTGTCATAGAATATAAATTAGAGGGGCTGGAGAGAAGCCCCTCGGTTGATTACTGTAATTCTGATAGTGCTTTGTCAAGATAATCCTTTACAACAACTTCCTTGCTCTTATTCCCATCTCTCTTTGCATTCTGGATGGAAAGGAACAGAAGGGGTCGCATAGTATGAAACATATTGATTATTTTCTCTCCCATGTCCTGCTTCTCATCAGCACCATTGATCTGGTTTGCTATCCACGACCAAATTTCAGTACCTTTGAAAGTCGCAGGGCTACCTTTACGAATGTCTGAGATACCCTCGTAGATATGCTCATACAAGAGTCGATTTGGCTTGTCGTTGAAGAGAGCAGGAGTGTTGCCTTTCTGAAGTTCACCCATGTCTTTCTTTACAATCTCTCTTCCGATCGTAGCATAGCCCGCTGCTTTGGGAGTCAGACCATCCTTAATCTTGTTTCGATAGCCTTCCAAAACCGGATGGCCTGACGTAGCCTCCAAATCTCTTGCAAAGTCTGCTGTAGATGTGGGAGTGTTGCACACGTTCATCTTCAGATAGGCTGCGCGGAGTTCGGCGGCATCGCCATACTTCTTGTACTGGAAAAGATACTCAAAGGGTTTGTTGGCTTTAAGTGCCAATTCCATTGCATGAAAACGAGTGTTGCCGTCCACTATGGCAAGGTAGTCATTTACCTCGTCTTCGGTAACGGAATGACCGTCCTCAACATCTATCAGTTCGTACCCTGCCTGCATCGCCAGTAGCGCATCAGCAAAGATTCCGGGGCTTTGCATCCCCACGGCGAGGCACCCTTCCATCATCTTCTTGTTCTTGATGGGATTGTTTCGGTTGGATTTGAGGACGCAGATTTTCAGGCCCTCAAAACCAATCTTGAGGCGGTAGATTGTGTCCACCGCAAGATCAGATTTTTTCATTATTCTGAGTTTTTATTACTGTCCCATTTCAAAAGGGACACTTTAAAATTGTCGGCATGGGAGTTTCCCACACCCAAGCGCGTTTTCAAGTTTCCCTCTTAGGACACGCGCATCCGTATCTATTCTCCACAATGTCAATGTGCTCTGCGAGTGGTGAGGTTCACTCTAAATCAATAGCACTCACTACCTCTATGGCTATTGATGGTCGCTTCTCTATCTGCGTCGCCCGCGCCGAATCTTCATAAGGTCAAGGGCAAGGTCAGCATCCACGACTATGATTTTCCCAGTCTGATGAATTGCGGGATCCAGAACGCCACTCTTTTTGATTCGAGCTGCCGTGGAGGTTGAGCATCCCAGCAATTCGCACAGACCCGCAAGCCCATAGACGAGATTTCTTTTCTTGCCATGCTCCTCATGGTAGTCTTCCTTAGTCAGACCAAACCTTTCGGCAGCGGCATCGAGAAATTCTTCGACAGTGCAGGTTACTAATGCTTTATTCATATATCTTTTATTAAAAGTCTACTCAAAGGTAATGGCTTTATATAGAATATATTAAGTTCGCTAAAAGGAATAGCGATACACTAAATCATTTGTCTAGTTCGTTAAATTCTCATAGAATTTCGCTAAATTTGCACATGGAAAAAAGAGACATAAATAGCCTTAAACGAGCGTGGGATAAAAGTGCTTCTGACCATCCCGAACTTGATGCGCTCTCGATCATCCCGGCGGGTGTTAGGGAGGACATGATTAATCGCCTCCTAAAAGTTCATGCCTCCACTGGCGATACCCCGCAAGCTGTATCTGGACAGTGTAGTCTCTTCGTAAAGTTGCTTACGCTCATAAAAGATTTTTATCAAATTTGTGAGAAGATTGACCCACTGGAATTTGCGAAATCCGAATACGAGCGTATATATGGGGCCGAGTTTCCTGAATGGTATATGTCTCCCATAATCGATACGTCGGGATGGGTTCTCCACGATGCGGAGACTCATGAGGAGTACTTGATTTTTGAGAAAAGTGAGTATTTCAATCAATTTCTTGAAGCAATTGATGCTTCCGTCTCCGATGGAAAGGTAATAGGCCAGTTTATAAAAGCGTGGGGAGAACGCAAATTATCAGATATTCCTGCCAAAGTCCCAAATTGTTTTATAGGATCTGAGGCGGGTAAACTTTTTATAATTTATTTTGGTGCCGCAAAAGCAGAATGGCTTCAAATTCAATCTATAGTGCATAAAAATGAATATTTTGATTTCATCACTAATCTTACACTAGGATTCCATAATATCATAGAGGAGAAATATCCAGATATTATCGCAGAATGGGAATGGTATTGGAAAGATAGAAATCAGGAAATGTTTTCTATCGCTTCTAAAATGTTGATGCAAAAAGATCTTGGAGCAAACCCAATGGATAACGAGCATCAGGCCGAGAGCTATGAGTTCTTCCTTACAAGCATACTTTATTGGGACATAATTCTTAAGAATTGGCCTGAATTCATCTTCTCCTATCTACTGCCGGAGACACTTCAAGATGTGTATATGCAAATGAAATTCGCAAGATTCTTGAATTTGCATCCTGACGGTAATGCTTTTAAAACAATGTACTCCAAATTTTGTAGTGAGAACAGCATTACACCTCTAATATATGTAAAGCATCTGGAAATCGATACAAAGGGGCAAGACAAATTGTGGATTTCGCCTTCATTTAAAGAGTTGAATAAAAAGTCTCCCATAGAAAGATATAATATTATCCACCGGCTATTCGACATACTATATGAGTGGGGAGCTTTTGGTGAGGATCTTGATACATTTTCGTTAAAGACCCTTTTCGCTTATCGGTTCTCCGGTGTTATACCCATCCGTGAGATACAAGAAAAATTACCTTGGGCAAAGTCTAAAACAGAACTGGCTCTTTTAATTTACATATTAACAGAAGGGTGTAAAGGTCGTCGTCCTTACAAATTGGTAAAATCTTTTTTTGATGTGGAGTTGCCAAATATCACAGCACTAGTCATGCCAGCTGATGATAGACCTATGAGGACTCTTATTCTTCGAGCCTTTGAACACGATAAGTGAGAACTAACGCAGAGTTCACTTTCTCAACTGAAATCTGCAATAAATTCATCGGAATAAATACCGCCGATGAAAGGTCTAAAAACCTTATAATTGAGAATGAAGGATTCGGTCAGTGCGCTCATGAGAGCGTGGCCCGGTCTGGAACTCTCCATAATATTGCCCGGTCGTAGTAGCGTCGAAGAGAAAGCTACAGATACGATTGGTAGGATGGAACCGAAGTTAGTAATTTGTATGGCTTTAGACCTGCAAACAGAACGCCCACGCCCATCGAGGAGCTAAGTCGATCCGAAGAGGATTGATAACGGCTCTTCATTTTTTCTTTTACTCCCCAAAAGCAAAACAGCCCACCCGATTAAGAGTGAGCTGTCTAATATTTATAAGTCATCATGCATTGGAGGAAACATCCAGCCGGCATCGAATAGAATGTCTCGTATTCCTGTTGTCTGCTTGCTAACTTTGAATGTATGATTTGAAAGTTGGTCTGAGAATGGCTTGACTGTCTTAACGCTCATTGTAAAATTCCCGGTGTCCAGTATTTCAAGAAACATCGGTGCGTAATCCTCATCGATTAACAAGACCCCATCAATTTCGTGAGTTCCAATTTCATACACGTTTCCACTTGGAACCCTGATTTTTAGGCCTCTGAATTCCGATAAAGATTCATATGCGTCTCTGAGTTCCATACCAAATGAGCCATTGGTGAAAACGATATTTACAAATGCTCCATATCCTCCCTGTGGCTCAAAAGCAGATCCAAAGCATGGGTTAGAGTAATCCGGATCTCCGAATTCATCAACCATGAATTTTTTCTCCCAGTTCCCTGCAAAAGAAACAAAGTACACGAGAAGCAATTGAATTATGATTATCAGTCTTTTCACTGTAAGATTGTTATTAATGGATTATACTATGATTGCATCTACAAGTTTTGAATAAGTATTCACTCATAAATAATATGACGTTTTTGAATTCTATTCCACCCTTCAACTACCATATCGTCGAAAATTCCTCCTCGTATGGTTATCACACCTTCTTTCTTAGAGAGGATACGCCTTGTCCAGTTGCCATGCGAATCAATTTCATAACCAGAATATACACTGTTAGGAGTCGATTTATGACTTCGTGACACTTTCCTTAGTAATCCTTTTTCGTAAGCTTTTGTGATATGGTCATTGTATGGGTCTGAGATCCATTCATTATGTCCTGAAGTATTGAATTTCTGAACAATAGAGCCGTTATTCCTTTTGAATACTAGTTTACCTCCGACCATTGAATAGACATAGATGTCGTCAAGCCCCCACTGATTGTATTCTATCATTGTTATTTTACATTTGGCGGCATCATACTCATAACGTCGGACACGGAAAATTTCTCCATACCGAGTCCATGTCCGTTTTATAATTTTTCCATCTCGATACTCATTTTTAATTGAAGCATCGCCATCTTTGGTCTTATATCCAAATTCATCATAACGAATTGAGCTCTGTTCTTCAAGGGAACCTTGTGTCAGGTCGCCGAAGTTTACGTTTAGATAATATTGCTCAAATTTAATTTCACACGGATATCCTTTAACCAGTTCTTGATAAGCATCGGTAAGGTAATCAAGATTAATTCCTTTCCAAACTACTCCAGAAGCCGTCAAATAGCTGAAAAGGGAAACTACCGATATGATAAAATACTTTATCATACTATACTTATAATCCTTCATATTTGGATGATTTGCATTTGCCAATTATTTGCTTGTATTGTAATAGGAACAAACTGGATGCTAAAAAGCGTAAGCAATGATTTATAGTTTACTTTCATTATAAATTATATTTTGGATTTTCATCATAAATCAGTTAATTGATTGTTTATTAATTCTATTATCTTCTTGCAATTGGTTGCGTTACTATTAATGTATTCAATATTATAATTAATCCAGACATTAGGTTGCCAATCAGATTGGTATGACTTCACATTACCATGACTATCATATTTTATATTTTTCCCCAACAGGATACCCTCGTCAAACCCATTTTGAGGATTAATATTGTACACACCTTTTGAATAAACCTTGTTGTTGCTGTGATCTAAATGCTTTGTGATAAAGCCTCGGTTATTGTAATAATAGGTTGTGGCAATCTTTGATTCAAACCAAGGCTGCACGTCGGCTTTGGTTAATCGTTTACCAATATAGTAACAGAATCCGGACCTTTTCAAATTACCGTTCTCTCCGTAGTCGTTAAATTTATATGCTTGTTTTGTACGATCCCATTCCTGTGTAAACCGACTACAAAGTTCGCCCGTCTTTAATATGTCATGTTGTAATATAATCCCCTTTGTATTATATTTATATTTATGATTTAACTCAGATTTTATGCCATTCTTGGTTAAGTATTCTTCAAAATCCAGAGCTTCGAGGTTCTTGATTGCTGAGTATAAATCTTGTGGTACAGGTTGTTTAATATCCAATGAAAGACTAATCTCTTTCATTGATTTTTCAGAAGAGGTGTCATCGTAGATAAAGACTGTAGAATACATTTTTTTAGAAGAAATATATCTTTCCAAAATTATTCTTCCTTTCTCATCAAAAACAATGACTTGAATCTCGTCTATATTTTCTAACTGTCTTTCGCCAAAATTCTCTTTATACCACCCTCGGGTCTTTTGAACACTATATACTGGGCCATTCCAATAATTCTTATAATCATTATTGGACGTGTGGGGTTGAGCCTGAATGTGAGCAGAATTAACGAAGTAAAGAAACAAAAGAGCAAGAATCCAAAGACTCTTCATGTATCATGCGTTTGCCTATTGCCCTCTTGATTCGGCGGTTATAGTTTGGACACAAGAAAAGAGAGGACTTCATCACCTTTTCCATTGTCCGGAAGGCATCGCCAAACGCCTAAGACCCATGAAAAAGAAAGAATAAATGCCCTCTCTGTTGAGTCTATGCGTATGACAGGCATCTCGCCCGTCGCATGATGCAAAAGACAAAACAGAAGAGCGTAAATCCTTCCTCCTAGGGTCTTGTGGATATAATTTGGCGATTTCTCCGGACCTCGAAAGAAAGCTAACGCTTTTCCTGACCTTATGAATTTCTCCCCATAAGGTACTGCAAAGTTAGTAATAATTATTGGATTTTGCACTCTCCTGTGGCATTTATTCTTACAGTAATTAGGCGTTTACCCATTTTTGAGGCGTAAAAAAGAAAAGGCATACGACCGCTGCCGCATACCTTCTCAAAAGTGTTTCTTATAATCGTAAATATAATCAGCTTAAAAAGCTTTCTGGAATTGAAATCCCATTATCATGAGCAACCATCTCAAATGTTTTCTTGAACTCCTCTTTTGACCACAATTCTTCCTTAATCCTTTTTTGAAGAGTATAGGGATAAGGAAGTTCTGATAATAATTCTACCATCATACTAACCATCGTTGGGGTAATATTCGTTCTAAAAAGGTGTTCTATATAGAAATTTGTTTTAAAGTTGATTGGGGAATAATTATGTTTAATATGTCGTTCTGTGAAGTATGACTTGAAGAAACATTCAAAATAACCTGATTTATTCAGTGTTTCAATTTCTTTATCGGTTAGCTCTCGCGGATATCCATCATGCTCATATCCGTTCTCCAATACAACTCCAAACAATTCATTGAGTTCATTCTCAGGGATTAAACCATTATCAATTAATGAAGCTATAATCTTTTGTGGATATTGAGAGTAAATTAAATATCGTTTCCAATATTCGCGAACCTCAACAGGAGTAGTAAGGATATGACTTACTAGATTTGGATTGGCCTCAATAAATCTATTCCGTTTGTCAATATCCGATTTGATTATGTTAAGTGTACATTCACGCACTCGCTTATTACCTTCACCGTCTAAAAAGATTAGAGACTTTAGGAATTCGTTATAGTCTCTATTGCATGATTTAGCAACACAATGCATTATCTTTCCAACAAATTCTTCCATATCGCTGTCACTTACCATATCGGAAATCTTTTCTAACAATGGGGTAAGTGGCGTAGATTGAGAATATTTTGCAGGATTACAGTAATCTTCAAATTCTGCCAAGAGAGAGGAGGCTCCACCTTCGACGCTAATTCGTAATAAATATGAAGAAATAAAAGCAAAGAGTGTTAGTACATGAGCAGGCTTAAAATCAAATTCCTTATAATGAGCACAAACATTTCTTAATCGTCTCCAATAATTAAATTGTTCCCTTACCTCTTCCGGCATATTAAGAATTGCTGATTTGGAACCATCTGCTTTAGCTTGTTGGACAACTCTATCGAATGTCTTTTCATCCCAAGTTCCATCATTAGAAATATCCTTGCATATTTTTTGCCATTCAATCTCAACAAAGCCCAATGGCATTTTTCCAGCTAAAATTTTATTTCTGAGGGTCAACAGCATCCCTTGATATGCTAAAAGATATGCTGGCCGATTTATATTGTTTTTGTAACAACGTATTGCATCCATGAACAGGCCAACTGCATCATCACACAAGTTCGTTTCATTCCTTTTTAGCCACTTTTCAAACGATTCCATATTCAAAGTTGAGTTTGGTATATACAAAGTTAGTGAATTAACAAGGGATATCCAATTTTTTCAGGAGTTGATCCAATAAACCAGTAAAGAATAAACAGCCGCTAAACTAACGGCTGTTCTAAATTTCGAATATATTAAAGGAACTATACCTCCTTTCCGTTTTCGTAGCGATAGATATTCAGGCTCTCGGTTGTCATCCACTGGCAGTCTTTCAGCCTGAAAACATATTTTTCTTCAAGGGTGCAGAGGAATGATTCAAGGTCCTCGTACTTCTCAGATTCCTGTTTCTCTTCTTCAGTGAGATGGATGATATTCAGATACCCACCACAGAAGTCAAGTATAATGACATAGTTTGTTTCCATGATTATTTGTTGTTTATGAATTGATTTTTGATTCGTTGTACTGTCGAGATGCCTACGTTCTGAAGTTTGGCGATATTCCTGACGGAGTAGCCTTTCTTCAATAGCGTTATGACATCCTTGTATTGCTCTCGTAAGGCTTCCTCTGATTTAGTCGAGCCTTTCTTCCTTCCTAGTTTGCCACCTTTGGCTATGTAGTTTGCCCTCCCGGAGTTGAGACGAAATTTGATATTCTCTCTTTCAAGTTGGGCGCAGGTGGATAAAGTGGCAATCATAACAGGAGCGAACAGGCTTGGCTTGCCTTCTTCATCCAGTAAGGTGAATTGCTCCTTTTGAAAGTAGATATTGATTCCAGCATCTATCATTTCCTTGACAGTCGATAATACCTCAAAGGCGTTTCTGCCAAGACGGGATAATTCAGAAATCAGGATTTGTGTGATATTGTTGGATTTGGCATATTCGATAGCCTCCAACAATACAGGTCGCTCGGTATTCCGCTTTGCTCCCGATATGTGTTCCTCAAATACCTTTGCTATTGTGAGATTTGAGTATTCTGCATATCGGGAAAGGTCTGAAATCTGGCGTTCTGTGCTTTGTCTATCACCCACGCTGGAGACGCGGGCATAGATTATCGCTCGTTTCGTTTCCATTTTAATCTTTGTATTTAATGGGGACATGGCCGATGCGTATTCAAATGCCGTTATAGATTTTTTTGAACACATCCGCCGTTTGAACACAAAAAGAAGAGAGAACCGGTGTTATTCGATTCTCCCTTCCCATTGGTCAGGACAGATTAACCCAACTTGTCTTTATATTTCCTGTTGAGATAATCCATGAGCAGCCTACCCAGCACTATCGCTTTATCAATTTCTCGAAAAGTGAAGTAATGTGTCCGGGGATTGTCGTATCTGTCAGTTCGGATAGTTGAGCCTCTGAAATCTCCTTTTTTCAGGAAATCCTCAAAAGGGACACTGACGTTGGTGTCGGTTGAGTCATATTGGAGGTATATGTCTGCAAAGAGTTTACCACGATATAGATTCACTCCTTCAAACTCAGCGTTCCAGTCATTACTTACTGGTCTTGTCATCCTGAAAGTCTTGTTTCGACTGTTGGATTGCTTAATACCAGTCTCCTTTACCACTCTCAGGATTGTGGCATAGTTGATTGACAGCAGTTCCGGGATAGTGAGATTTTTTACAATTCCCACTTTCTTAGTCGGAGCCGTCCTTGAAAAGATGATTTTGTTGATATTCATTGTTTTCACAGATTTAGTAATACTCCTTCATATAGCAGCTCTCGCAGAGACTGCCAAAATCGTTTACATCTGATGGTGTCATACCTCGACCACAATATTCGCAATATCCGGCCACTGTATGATGAACCTGATTGGCAACCTCAAAGATAGAGGGTCCTCGATGCTCGATGGTTAGCTTAGAAGATGTAGTCTTCTTTGTCTGTTTCTTTTTCATCGGGTCTGAATGTTTGGGTTAATGTTTCTTCTTCATCGCTCTCACCATACCATTGATGATATTCCTCCACTATACGCTCAAAATCTTTCAGTTTAAGCATGGGGAAGTTAGGCTGATATGTATCATAGAGGTCTGAGGCGGTCATTGTAGGGTCTTGCTGGATAATCGAATGGATCTCATCTTCAATTTCCCATTCATCATAGTAGCCGTAACACCCGTTTTCGCCAACTTCATGAGGATAAGTTTCGGTACAGTCCTCGATGATGTGCTGAACGAACTTCCAGCACTTTTCGAGATCTCTTTTAACTGTGATTTCTTCATCGGTATGCGGATTATAGTAACCACAGCTAATATTGACGGCTGACACGGATAGACCTCTTTCTTTAAGAGTCTCAACGTCAGTCATTAGACCTACTTCGCATTTGTAGTTATACGTTTCAGGATCTATATCTTGAATGAATTTTTCACTGCATAAATCTATACAGCCAATGCTTGTGATTAGGTCAGAATTGCCTCTGCGATCACATTGAATTACGAATCTGCAATCGTTGAAAAAGGATAATTCGCAATGAGATGAACCACCACAACCAGTCTCTTCTTCCTTAAAAAAGACTGCTTTTAGAGAATCGTATTTTTTGAGGGCTTCCAATGCTATGAGAACGCCGTTCTTATCATCTGCTCCCAGTCCTTCGATTTGGTGGTTGGAGGGTGAGTAGCCAAAGATTATATCTCTGGTTTCTATTGCTTTAAAATCCTTACTGTGGTTTCGCTGTACTTGGTCTGCGTGGCAAACGATTGCTGGAAAAGTTTTAGATTCTCCTTTAATAGCATAGAGATTGCCATAAGAATCCTTACCCAGTTTTATATTTCCGGGCAAGGATTTGAGATAGGAAATGAGGAAATTCATCATACGTTCCTCATTCCCTGAAGGCGAGTGTATGGCGTATAGCTTTTTGAGCAAACGCCAGTCTAACGTTGTATTCATTGTTTCTGTTTGGTGTTATGCTGCCGTGGTGAACCATGTATCACCGGCTCCAAAGGCTTTACCTTCTCTGATAAGGTATTCTCTCGATAGACAGCTTATTGATATTTCTTTGTAGGTTTGGGTTTCCTCATTCCATGTCTGAATAGTGGTGATGTCCTCTTCATGGTGGAAATAGTCATCATCGTATTCAGCATAGAAGAAGTTTTCTTTGATGTATTTGGACTCACATTCGGAGTCGCAGAAATAGGCTTCCGCATCGGAATTGTAGGTGGCATCTTCCTTAACTACCCAAGTTCCACAGGCATCACACTGGGAACAATCCTCCCTGTGATGGTATTCCCCTTCGCTTTCAATCCAGACGAAATCCTCCAAATTATCCACATCTACAGATATTTCCTGCCCATGATAATAGCAGATTCGAGTCTCATCACAGTTGTAGTCATGGTACTCATCATAAGCTTGATTTTCATCGTCATCGTCGTAATCACCTTCCAGATTGAGGTCTGTGGTATCGAGACAATAATCATAATGGCAGTCAGCATAGTTGTAAGCGGTATTCCTGTCATATTCGTAGTATTTGAAGGAATCCTGATAGCTGAGAGTGTCGTATGTGTCAAGGTCGCATCTGATTGAGAACTTCTTATCTGCAAGAGATGTCCCGTCATTGGCCACAAAAGCTCTAGATTCAGAACAACCGGCTCCGATTTGCTTATAACCGTCGATATAACCTCCCTTTATACAGAGGTCAACGAGAAGGCGTTTCAGAACTTCATTGGATTCTTTGGAATACTGCCGTTCAAGCAGTCTCCATTTTTTACCATCTTCGTCTTTTACATCGGTGAAGATGATAGCTCTTGCCAGAACATAACCATCTATGTCAAGCAGATAGGCAGCTTTTGCATCAACGGAATCTTCATAGAAAGAATGTCTGTCTCTGCCCACCATACAGCTGCATCCATTGAAATCTCTACAGGCACATTCATCGTAAATCAGCTTAAAGTTATCATCTACGTGAAGTTCCACGTTTGGGGTCTTACCGAAAGTGTAAGTTTGCCAGTCCTGTGTAAACTCTTCCGAAAGCCAGTTTACAACCTGTTCGGATAGAATCTTACCTATTTCCGTTTCCTTTATAATAGCAGTGAAAAACTTGCCGGCTTTCATTTTATAGGGGTGATCGGTTTTTACGTTAATATACCTACAACTTTTTTTATCGAAGTCCTCGCATAATCCTTCCATGTGGTCGGTTTTATATTGAGCACTCCAGTATGTGTTGCCAATAAGAATGACTTTGTTCGGGAGCTGTTCATCCTTCTTGCCTGATTCCTGAATTGCATTGAGGACTTTCTGCTTTAGATCAGCCATGTTTCTTATTCTAAGCAATGACCAATCTTCGTGTTCCCGGCAAAAGCGAATTAAAGCGGGATTCTTGAGGTGTTGGAGCAATATTTTATTTTTTCTGCTCTTCACACCGTTACCATGCGATTCCAATCCGAATATATATTTGAAATCGTCATAGCCGTGAATATTGAACAATAACATTTTTGTGAGATTTTAATGTTCGACAAATAAAAAGGGAGACAGGCCACCGGTTAAGATGACTTGCCTCCCTCTTCGAAAGGTGGTTGCCCCTGTTTCAGAGTGAGATTGTCAGACTTCCTGCCACTGCTGACGTTTTCATAAAAGGCTCAATATCAATATCAGCATGAGCCTCTTTGAAGTCTGATAAAGAGAACGTACTCCTGGTAGTCGGGAGTTTTCGGGTAATACGCATTGTTTCAGTTGCCCAAGACTTGATGTCCTGAGCCTCCATGAGTGAGAGTATTCGGGCTTTGATGCTGTTGAGTCTGGTTTCAGCATCAGTCTTAGCCTGAATGAGCTTGCGGATGAGTGGTTCCTGAGCCTTGATATCTTCAGGAATTGAATACGGATTTACAAACTCTTCCCCATTTGCATCAGCCAAGAGAAGTTCCTTGACAATTTCAGAGGGGATTCTAACCAGTTCGATGAAGTCTGAAATGTGGTCGAAGCTGCCATCCTTCTTCGCTTTATTGCGGATGTGAAGGATGAAGATACGTTTTACCTTTGCTGTTTTATTCTGCAATTCAAACAGATAGGCATAGATAGAGAGTTGCCAACGAGCCTTTTCTCTCTTTTCCGGAGTCATTGCACCATAGGTCTTGATGTCCCCAATATCGAAGGTGGTTTCATCAACGCGATATACCTTATCAATCATGGAGGCGTAGTTCTCACCATCGGTTATGAGATATTCAGATGTTTCATGTATCAGATTATTTTCAGTAATGAGCTTTATGTAATCTGCTACCTCTTGGGTTCCATCGTTCTCCCAGTTCATATCGAAGTCCTCAATAGACTCGTGAACCTCTGTGCCGTATTCAGCTGCTTGTTTGATTATGGCTTCTGGGATTCCGGCGTATGTGTCAGGGAATAATTGCCTTTCGAGCATCCCTGTTATGCCAGATAGGTACTTATCCTTTTCAGGCAGGTAGTAGGTGTGATCTTCTGGATTGAAAACCACATTACATTGTTTGAGTTCTATTCGTTTTGTAGCCATATTATGCTGCGTTTAATAGCTCTTCTTTCCGGGAGGTGAAAAGAGCCAAGATTTGAGGATTGTTTGCCACCTCCGGATGCTGCTGATAAAGCGACATGAGTTCCTGGGTGGAGTTGGTTGCATTGATAGCCTGACGTATTCCATCATATCGATCTGCTGATTGTTGCTTACGCTGTTTTCTCGCTTTGGACTGTTGGGTGCTTTGCTGTTGGGTCTCAAGGGTGGGTTCTACTAGTTCTGGCATATCCTCACCAGCATATATGTAGATTGCTAAACCGAACATAGCCAAGCATTTTACCAAGCATCGCATCAATGTTTTATTGATGTCGAACATAGTAGCTGCTTCGACTTTCTTTTCGACATATTGGCGGTTAACTTTGTCCCATACTTGATAGGTATAAGCCTCTAGTTTCATCGCTTTGTTGGCTGAATCCATTACGGGCAACCACATTTCGTAAGTAAGTCCATTTGCCGATACCTCAGTGAACACCATGATACCCATTATAGGGTCAACGAAGTAAGGCATATTGGTTTTCGGATCCTTGATGATACGATAGGTGGCAGTAGGATAAACCTCTTTAAAGGTTTTCCATGCATTAGCCCATGAGACGTATGATAATCCGTTCTTGGACTCTGTTTTCTCGTTGAGATTGAGGGATGTGAGCTGATTGAATTTTTCAGCCACTTGTTCCTCATAGCCCTTATGACCAGTGAAAGCCATTGGAGCCATATCGAAATCTTCTGATGACATAATTACTGTGAGATTTAGAGATTTGACAAAAGAAAAGAGACTCCACACTTTGAATTGTAGTGTAGAGCCTCCCTTCGTTGATTGATTAGTTCAGGAACCATCTGTAGGAGTCATCGTTGCCGTTGATGGCGTTAGCTATTCCTGATGCGAATGTAGTGCAGTTGGCATTTCTCTCAATCCAGAGGTCGGAGTAAGAATTTTTGACCGCTTCGTTGAGTAGATTCATAAGCTGCCAACATGAAATCGAGCCATCTCCAGACCCCATCCCAAATTGAGGGTTCTTGATGTACTCTTTCGTTGCCGCATTTACCACACTGTCCCCTAAGAGAATTTGTGGTAATTTTTTCTGCTGAGTGTTAGGGAGAGCCTGATACAAGCGTAGTCTCCCGATTATCTTGCAGAATTGTTCTTGTGAAAGCCATGTTTTGTGCAGAGCTTCAAGGTTATAGAGGGTAGATTCCTTGACCTCATTGAAGCGTTGGAACAGATTGAAAGCGTTTTGGAATATATCGGCCTCGGTCATTGATAGAAAAGAGCCTGTTATTCCATCTGTAGTAAGCATCATGTTTGAACACACACGGACACGGAATCCGATGAATATTCTGAAATGCTGTGGGTTCTGGCGAGCATAGAGTTTGTCCTCATGGTAAGAGCGAGTGCCACCTATTGTGAGGCTTACACACTGACCGTTGATTGAGGATGTGAAGTTGCAGACCTGAGCAATCCAAGCAAGCCGCTGGTAGAAGATTGTTTTTTCTTCTTCCAAAAGTTCTGATGCCTTTTTGTGTTGAGCTGATGGAATACGGCCAATTATCGGATGACTGCATCTTGTTTCAGCTCCAGTGATATTCCCTGACCCAAAGATAACCTCAGCTGCTTTTCTCGTTGTCTCGATGAATTTCTGATGTGATATAGTCAAAGAGTTGTCGCTGAACGTGGGGATGATGTTCTTGAAGGTAAGTTCCTCCATTGAGATTTCAGAACTGGGGCCTTCGATGAAGTTGGGATGTCTTTCGGTGTATGGGTCATGCAGACCTTCCCGAACTTCCCATACGGGTTGTGTGATGATACCACTGTTGGGAACCATCAAAGAGTTGTTTGCCATGTTGAAATGGATTTACTATGGTTAATATTCTCGTTTAGAAAGAGAAAAAGCCAAATGACAGAATTATATAAGTTTTTTCATGTCATTTAGCTTCTTCCATACTTTGAGCAGACCAAGCACTGCCTCACTCAGTAGGATTGCGACGGTGAGTTTTTGCTTCACGCCGCCATAGGTTGTTCAGGTTGGGGAGTAGGCTCCTCAACCACGATTGTTGTTGATGTGGCTTTACGGTTGCCACGGATTTTGGTTAAGAGATCAGCCACCATAGTAGTAGCGATGATCACCTCAGATAAGTTGCCAACGATTGCGATGGCCTTCCATACTTTGTTCATTTTGATTTTGTTGTGTTTATTATTCGTTAATTTTTCAGTTTTCTTCATATATAAGGCATTGACCGGCTTCATCGGGGGATGCAACAAAGTCCAGACTTTATAGCCCGGACATGATGTGATTGAAGTAAAAAATAGGGATTTATAAAATCTCTTGAATCACAGTTAGTAGCTTGTTCTTGTTTTGAAGCAGCTGGGAGATTAGATACAGTTCATTCTCTGTCATTTTATCTAGTTGAGTTATTATCTCTGAGCGATGCTGTGATTTGTTCCATTTATCCATCTCCAGTGTTTGGGACTCAATGCCTACACCCATATATGGAGCCATTGTTCTCAAATCTTTATGGCCTGAACAGCGGCGTACAAAGTTTTCAGGTATGCCCATTGCTAATGAACAGGAGATAAAAGTGCGTCGGGCATCATGGCAGGAGATTATTTCATGAAATTCTTTCTGTTCATCAATTCTGACTGTGCCTTTGTAGTGAGATTCCAACACCTTCCTATTAAGCCCTGCCTCTTTAGCGGCTTCTTTGATGTACTCGTTTAGCTTTTGCCCGGTGATCACATCGAATAGGTGTCCGTCTTTAGGTCTTTCGTCCTTGTACCTTTCGATGATAGTCCACGCATCTTTTATGAGTGGGATTACCATTCTTTCATCAGTCTTCTTTGCAATCATCTCGATATGCTCTTCTACAATATTACCTACCATGAGACGGCGGAAATCTGAAATTCTGAGAGAAGTGAACGCCATAAAACAAAACTGATCACGGGCTTTTGCCAGACGTTTGCTCTTGAAGGGGAACTTGAAGAAGTGCATCAATTCCTCGTATGTCAGGAATGTGATTGTCTTGGGAGCCTCTTTCAAATTTGTCTTGAACTCAAAAACCTCCTTCGGGATTCTATAAATCGTATTTTCAGAAACCCACTTGAAGAAAGCCTTAATGACGGTGAAACGGTGATTGATTGTGGTATTCTTATATCCCTCTTTCACATACCAGTCTCTAAGTTTCAGCATCATTTCCTTATTGACCTTGGTTATCTTCAATCTAGGAACGGCCTTCATCAAATGGTCAAACGCCTGCTGATATTTTTCTTTTACCAGATTATTCCAATTCTTCTCGCGTGCATTGACAGAAATAAAATCGCTGAATAGCTCCTTCATTGTTTTGATTTTTTCAACCGGAGCTGTCTCTTGCTCCTCAGGGCGAAGATTACCATTGACAAAAGCCTTCAGTTCTTCCTGAGAGGGAATCCTATCTTCAATGGCACACTGGTGAAAGCAGATATCAATCTCCTGACGATAGAGTGAAATCCTCTCATTGATTTCAGATGACGTGAATCTATGCTCCCTTACTTTATGGGTCATATTCTTCTTAGCTCTGCGTGTGTCATCATCCCATTTTTGTGGGTCGGCATAGCAGCCAGTGATGAAACTTACCTCTCTCATCTTTGAGTTCCAACGTACCCGTATAGCCACTTGTTGGGTCGCAGATTTAATATAGGGGCGAATCGTGTAATTTATTTGAATCATTTCCTTGTAAACGGCTAATTATTAGGAAAGCCGAGTGCAAAGATAATCAAAACAGGTTAGTCCCCCGCCCCCCTGTTAACACATGATAATAATTGACAATAATTGACTGGAAAATTGAGGATAAAAAATTGGAATACAATCACTTAAAGTCATGTATAATCAATTGGTTTCATTCCAATCGTCCCTGTCTTTCCGCAATCAATCAAGCCAAATCCACTGTAAGTCAATAATTTGCAGCGGATTTAATTTTATATACATACAAAAATACATA
>CAJMMT010000014.1 GCA_905214715.1 uncultured bacterium
ATGAAAATAAGCCCTAAATTATGATTGGAAAAATCAGTAGCGGCAATTCGTTTGGAGGTTGTCTTGACTACATCACACGTGTAAAACAGGATTATTTGCCGAAAGAAAAACAAGTCTGGAATGTACTCGGAAGCGATGGACTTCGGCTGAATATCGGTGAAGATGACTGGCGCAAAACTGCCGCCAGGGATATGGAACGACCGGTATTGTCGAGGTCTAAAATCAAGGAGCCATGCGGCCATATATCCCTCGGTTTCTCGCCTAAAGACAGCGACAGACTGACCGATGATTATATGCTTAGAATCGCGGAGGAATATATGGAGAAAATGGGTATAACCAACACTCCGTACATCATCGTCAGGCATACCGACAAACCACATCCACATTTTCACATAATGTTCAGCCGTGTGGATTATGACGGCAAGATTATCAAATCGGCGACCAACCGTTACCGAAACAAAGCTGTGTGTCTTGATATCACCCAACGCCATAATCTCACTATGGGGACCGACAGCCTTTCGCTTGACCCTGAAAAACTGCGCGGTTCTGAACGAAGCAAAGTGGAGATTCGCCAGATTGCCAACGAGGTGTTGAACGACCAATCAGTAAAAGATGTCGGCACCTTCATGGTAAAAATGAAAGACAGAGGTGTTCAAGTAGAAGTATTGCGCGACAAGACCCCGGAGCAAAAGATGAAGACCCTTATTTATAGGAAAGGTCGTCATTCTTTTGTTGCCTCCAAGATCGGCAAGTGTTTCACTCCCAATAACGTGCTCAAGGAGTTAGACCGGCGTTCAGCTCAGGCAGAACGTCTGTGCATGGCCACAACCATTGATCCCAATAATCAGTGGGTGTATCTTGACGGTTCACCTGTCGCGCCGACTACGTTTGGAAACATAGAAATTACTCTGGAGCAACAGCGGCTATATGTCAAAGGCTACACCATCCATGTCGGCAACGCTTATATCAGATTTAACCCCGACACGAAGCAGCCCGATGTGTCACGTTACAACCTCGACATAATGACAGGCGGCGGAATGCCATTTATTCCGGGAGCGCATCCCGAATACGAGGCGTTTTATAATGGCTTGACCGGATTCGATAAAGAGGAGTTCAAACGCTTCCGCCGCTCACATCCCACGTTGACTAATCAGGAAGCAATGGCGATGTTCAAACTCAACTATGGCCATTCCCGGCACATGGGAATGTCTCATAGACTATAACCAAACGCCACCGAGAGAGAATTATCAGTAATCTCGGTGGCGCACATTGTTTTTCTTGAAGTCGCGTGGGGCATTCACGAAGTCATTGTAGATGATAAAATCTCCGACCTTGATTGTCGGCCGTGTGACAACTGATTTCAGATACGCTGTCTGATTATCATTGGAACGCGGATAAATTTTATTCTGGTCCATAGCTGTTAATTCATCGTGTCAGCGATTTCTCTAATATGTCAACCCTATGTCTGAAAAGGAATATTCCTCCCGCGACAGTTAGTGTTATGAACTCTGACATTGGAATTGCCAGCCATAATCCTGCAATACCAATCAGAGAGGGCAGGATAATAAAAGAAGGTACTAATACCACAAGACCTCGTAATAGGGAGATAAGTGAAGCTATCCATGCCTTCTCAATACTCTGATAATAACCAATCACAGCCATATTAGAGATGAAGAAAATCGGGCAAATTGCAAATAATGGTATGCCGGCCTCAGCCAATCCATATTCCATGCCATTTCCCAAAAATATTTCAGCTATTGGTCTGTTAAACAGCAAACAGCACAATGATAGTCCAATACCTGATAAAAATGCGGTGCCAATAGCTTGTTGAAATGTTGCGGCAATCCTGCCGTATGCTTGATTGCCATAATTAAAGCTGATTATCGGCTGTTCTGACTGAATTATTGAATTTGCAAAAGAGAAGAAAACCGGGAAAAGATAACATACAATTGAATATGCCGATACTCCTTCGATGCCAATGAGCCGCATAAACATATAATTGCCGGTAAGCATCATTACGCAAGTTGTCGCCTCGGTAAAGAATGCGGAGAACCCAATTTTTACAGCATATCGAGTATTAGTCAATATTCCTTCAAATGCATCTGCAATTTTCGTAAATCTGAAGTTAACAGACCATTTACAGAAATAAAGAAACACCATTAAAGCTCCGACAATGCCACTTATAGAAGTTGCCAACGCCGCACCGGTAGTTTCAAGTTTTAACTGAAATATAAGATAATAGTCCAAAGCAATATTCAGAATAGCAGATATGAGTTGGCAGAACATGGCATATTTTGGAGAACCGTCAAGTCGCATTACCATCATGCCTCCGATTTGAGGTAACATACAAATCATAGCCGTAAATAACCAGAACAGATATGCCGAAGACAGCTTCCGTATAGAATCATCTGCTCCAAGTATGTTGACAATTCCTTTAGGATCACTGATAAATATAGTTGCAAGAAACAATATCAGTAACTCTCCACTTAAAAAACACTGAAATACTATTTTCTTAGCAGAGAGATGTTGTTTGCTGGCAAGACAAATAGATGCCCCGACAGAACTGCCGATGCCGAACATCAGGGTGATACCGCAAATCAGAATGAACATTGGAGCAACCATATTGACTGCGGCAAGTCCTAACGGGCCAATACCTTGTCCAACAAATATCCCGTCGGTGATAAGGAATACAGAGTTACTTAGCATCCCTATCAGTGTTGGGAAGAACAGCGAGCGAAATAACTTCCCTATATTGCCATTCTGATAATCAAGTTTTGTGGTTTTCATTTTATAATATTCCGATTGCTTTCATAGCTCTTTATGCTGTTCCATTTCGATGCAATTCCATATTTCGCCGAGACATTCGTAGCTCTCGGTATCCTGCCTTAAAACACTATGGAATCCAGCGGCTTCATAGCAATGAATGGCGGACGGATTATTCTCAAAGACACCGAGCGACACTTTTGTAGCTCCAAGCGTTTCAAAAGCATATTTGACTGCCATTGAAACAAGAGCTTTGCCTAAACCGTGACCACGTTTTGAATCATCAACAATAACAAAACCAAGTCGTTGCTCAGCCGGATTAGCTGCCGGAGTGCGCAAGGTAATGTACCCGACAATATCATCACCATCTGTCATTGTCAAGGCGCGAGAGCGTTGTCCGTCAATATACTTTGCATGATATGTGTTCATATCTTCGGGGGTGACGGGATAATGCTCGTATCTGTCGGCACACCACTGGCGCATTAAATACTCACTTTTGAGCCACGATGTAATCACAGCGGCATCCGAAGGCTGATATGGGCGTAATGTCAGGTTCATGGTTTGTAGTTGCGTTTAATCTCGTCGATAGACTTCCCTCCAATTCCGAAGTTCTCGTCCGGCAACTCCTTGATTGTTACTGTAAAGAACTGCTCCGGGATATGGGTTATTTCGGAAGCTGTGGCTGTAAGCCGCTCTATGAGTTGTCGTTTCTGTTCAGCGGTCAATCGTCCGCTTTCAATGGATATGTATGGCATGATAATCCTCTTTCGTCATTATGTAGAAATGCTCAGTCCGTTTGTCTCCGAGAGGAGACAGGATGTTATGGTTCGTATGATGGAACTTGAAGCCGCTTTTTTCACAAACACGTTTCGATTTATTGTTTCCTTCATAATATCCGCACCATACAGCATCGAGTTTCAGCTCATTGAAACATCTCGACAACAGGGCTTTGACCGCTTCCGGTATGAATCCCTGCCCCCAATAAGGCTTGCCAATCCAATAGCCTATCTCTGCTTCACCCGGTTTCATGGCTGCGGAATGAAGACCATTCGCGAACATAATCCCGCAACTGCCTACAGGCTCGCCTGTATCTTTCAGAACAACGGCGTATGTTTCCGGCGCAGAAAATACAGTCCGGATGATTTCCAGACTGTTTTCTACAGATGTATGCGGCGGCAACCCGGCAATGGGACCAATGTCCGGGTCGCTGGCATACTTGAACAGAGTGTCGGCCTCTGTTTCTTGCCAAGGTCTAAGGATAAGTCTTTCCGTCTCAATCATTATCATTTTTCCAGCGTTTGAGATAAGGGAAGAACTGGTGCATCTGCTCTTTCATCTGTTCGACCGTGAGATTTTGGCCGGAATTCTTGTTTATCTCGTCGGTGAACTGTGCGCAGTGGTCTATCATCTGCTCCATAGTCAGATCCTGCACGAACTTACCGTCCTTGTAGCAGTAGATACAGTAATCCTCATTTGGCGTGCCATCCGCATTTGTGCCGAGGACTTCGTTGGAGAGCGGCATTCCGCAGCTCTGACAGAATTTCATTTCCATTGTTATTATTCTTTTGCCCATCAGTCCGACAGGGCGGATTCATAAATGCAAAAGCGCGGACTATCTATGTCAATCTAACTTGACGGCCCTGAGAAAGCCTATGATGCAGATATAACGATAGCAGCCCACGCCGTATGCGTGAGAACCACTATGCTATCTCTTGCATCAAATTTGAAAGGCTCTCAGGTTTTCAAGTTACAAGATGAGCATAACGCTTCTTATTTTCAAAATGTCGTGGATTGGATTGCGCCAACCCGACTACAAAGTTACGAAATTATTATGAGATTTTAACGGCTATGCGTGGTGACCCGGCGTAATTTTGGCTGAGGTCACCACATTTTTATCGTCTAATTATGGTTAAAGTCTGTTAAAGTTTAGGGTTGCAGAGGTAAGATGTGGGGTTGAATGATGCTGAATGATTTTGAATAGATATGATTTGTATGCTGATTATCAAAGCATTAAGCAATCGCAAGAATAGATATGCGCCTGTCGCAACACGCCTAACGCACAATACTACAACGCTTTAGCGTGGGCGTGGTGACTTTTGTGGTGACCCGGAGGGGTGTTGATGAATAAAAAACCGCTAACTCATTGAGAATTAGCGGTCTTCTGTGGTGCCACCAGGAATCGAACCGGGGACACAAGGATTTTCAGTCCTTTGCTCTACCAACTGAGCTATGGCACCATTTTCCAGGCTTGCCGGGAGATTTGGTTGGCGTTTATCTCTCGTTTGCGAGTGCAAAGTTAGAAATTCTTTTCTTTCTGTCCAAATATATTTATACTTTTTTTATCTTTTTGTTTTGGTTTTGATGATTACTTCTTACGTATCAAATTGTTATCGTCGCTATCCGATATTCTGCGCTATTCCCGGAAATCACGCTTGCCGCGACTCGACTGATTCCTTCCCGTGCATCACGAATGTCTCCGGATTGTACCGCGGGCGGTGCTTCACTTCTGAATATATCTTGCCTACATATTCCCCTACGATACCCATGCATATCAATATGATACCGCTGCAGAACCATACTGAAAGCACCATCGAGCTCCAGCCTTCTATGGTGTGTCCGCTGAAATGACGCACCGCCACATATATGCCGATGACGAAGGTCACCAACAGAAAGATCAATCCGATGAACGCCACCATTCTCACAGGTTTTATAGAGAAGGATGTTATTCCGTCGGCCGCGAACGCGAGCATCTTTTTCAGCGGGTATTTCGATTCTCCGGCGGTGCGCTCCTTGCGGTCGTAATATACACGGTCTTGCTTGTATCCGAGCAAAGGAACTATACCGCGTAGAAACAGGTTCTCCTCCCTGTATTTCATCAACTGGTCTACGGCCCGTCGGCTCATCAGCCGGAAGTCGGCGTGATTGAATTCCGATTTCACCCCGAGCTTTTTCATAAGCTTGTAAAAGCCTATGGCCGTGTTGCGTTTAAACCATGTGTCTGTCGCACGGCTCTGACGGACTCCATAAACAATGTCGGCTCCGTCGCCATACTTCTCCATCATATTGTCTATGGCGAGGGTGTCGTCCTGCAGGTCCGCGTCGATCGACACTGTAACGTCGGCGAACTGCGCGGCTTTTTCCAGCCCTGCCACGAGCGCGTTCTGATGCCCTACGTTGGCGGCCAGGTTAAGTCCGGCCACTTCTCCGGGATATTTCTCGGCCAGCGCGCGTATTATAGGCCACGTGTTGTCGCGGCTGCCGTCGTTGACATAAAGCACGCAGCTGTCGGCCGAAGCCAGTCCTTTCGCCACTATACGGTGCAATGTGTCAAGTAGCTCCACGTTGCTTCCGGGCAGGGCTTCTTCTTCGTTGTAGCACGGAACAACTATGCATAAACGCGGTTTCCTATCGGATTTCAGTTCTTGGTCAGTCATGACGCAAATATAGTCAGAGCATGCGGGTTTTGCAAATTTTGCTTATCTTTGGGCATGAAAGCGGCATATCAGCCGCCGGACTAACCTATGCTGACCATGAAACACAGTTTATATTTCCGTGCCGCCGTGGCGGCGTTGCTCCTTTTGCCCTCCCAGTCAATGTGGGCCGATACCCCCGAAAAAGGAATATCCGAATCGATGCTTTCGCGTCTGCGCCAGGGGTATGCGCAGAACCCGAACCATAAGGCCCTGCGCAACGCTATGGCAGGTAACGCTATAGACGTGCTTGCCGTAAATGCCGAGAACCGCAACAACTTCGATACCCACTTCTCTCATGAGGTGAAAAGCAAAGGTATCACAAACCAGAAAAACTCCGGACGCTGCTGGCTGTTCACCGGCCTGAACGTGTTGCGCTCCCAGATAATAGCGACCTACGACCTCGGTGAGCTGAAACTATCGCAAAACTATAATTTCTTTTACGACCAGCTTGAGAAGTCCAACCTTTTCTTGCAGGGCATCATAGACTACGCCTCGCGTCCGGCTGACGACAAGATGGTGGAATGGCTTATGCGCAATCCTCTCAGCGATGGCGGTCAGTTTACCGGAATCGCCGACAATATAAGCAAATATGGCATAGTGCCGGCCGAAGTCATGACCGAATCGTTCGCGGCCGAAAACACGCCGCGTCTCAACGCTCTGCTATCGCTGAAACTGCGCGAGGATGCCCTGGAACTGCGCGGGATGCACGCCTCCGGAAAGAGCGGTAAGGAAATAAACCGGCGCAAGGAGCAGATGCTGGCCGAGGTTTACCGTATGCTCGCCCTCACTCTTGGCGAGCCGCCTCTCGAGTTTACTTGGACACGTAAGGACAAGGATGGCAAGGTGGTCGATACCCGACGCTACACCCCGCAGCAGTTTTACCGGGAATATGCCGGCAACGACCTCAAGAACGGATATGTGATGCTTATGAACGACCCTTCGCGTCCGTACCATCGTCTGTATGAGATAGATTACGACCGTCATTCCTACGACGGCAGCAACTGGACATACGTCAATCTCCCCGTCGAAGAGATAAAGCAGATGGCCATAGCCTCGATAAAAGACAGCACGATGATGTATTTTTCGTGCGACGTAGGCAAATTCTTAGACCGCGAACGCGGATTCCTCGATCCCGGAAACTACGATTATGAATCGCTTATGGGCACGTCGTTCGGCATGGACAAGGCCGAACGCATACGTACTTTCGCCAGTGCGTCGTCTCATGCCATGACCCTGATGGCGGTCGACCTCGATGAGAACGGACGACCGAAAAAATGGAAAGTGGAAAACAGTTGGGGAGAGGGTGCCAACGATGGTCATCTGATAATGACAGACCGCTGGTTTGACGAGTACATGTTCCGTCTCGTAATCGACAAGAAATACGCTACGCCCGCCACGCTCGAGATACTGAAACAAAAGCCGGAAAAACTGCCGGCATGGGACCCCATGTTCAGCGAAGAGCGATAAAATTTTGATTCCGGTTATCTCGATTGTGTATGCCAACCCAGGTAAAATCATGATTATTCGGGATAATTAATGATTGGGACAGGCTCTAAGAGTGAAATTGGTAATTATTACCGCAATAGTGGTATAGGTTTGGCGTGCGATCCGGCTAATTTTGCAATCATAATTCTATTGACTGTTAAGTGCCGGCTGCGAAGTCGGTGGTTTGGCCGAAAAGTTAACCGGAAAGTTAAAGGTTTGATTGTGAATAGACCGGAATCTTAGAGAATGTTTGGATTTAACTTCCATTCACGCGAAGAGGATTTTTTGAGATGTTTTCGCAAGTTGAGGAGGGCGCGGTGCGGGCACCGTAACCGACGAAATCTTGGCGTAAACAGCTAAAAAAGACCTTCGGAGGTATGGAAAGAATTTCCAAGTCATCCCTCAATTGTAAATTCGTGTTAAATCCAAACATTTTCTTAATCCGTTTTGGAGGCAAGCGTGCTCCAGGAATAAAATTAATGTTGTGAAAGCGAACCCATAAGGATTATGTGATCTCAGGAACATCCCGCGTGTATCGTCAGCACGCGGGATGGATTTTTATATTTCTATAAGCCCGTGCAAAATAGCGAATATGGTCAGTCCGGCGGTAGAGTGTATTCCGGTTTTCGCTATTATGTTCTTGCGGTGGGTGGCGACCGTGTGGACCGACAGAAACAGCTCGTCGGCAATCTCTTTGTTCGACTTTCCCTTCGCTATGAGCCTTACGATCTCCTTTTCCCGCTCACCAAGAGCCGCTATCGAGGCCATGGGTGCCGTGTCATGTTCAGCATCCTCGTCGTTTCCTTTCGGCTCGCTTCTGCGTTGGCGTTCCAGAGCCTCCAGCGCAGGCATAAGAAGATGGTTCTCGACCTCGAAATGCGCCGAGAGGTCATGTTCCAGCGTAACTATGTCGAATAGTACCGCGCTCAGCAGCATGTTGGCCCCGTTTGTATAGTGGTATATTATAATGTCTTTAAGCTCCTGCAGTTTCTCGGTCACCGGCGTGTGGCCCGTCTTGAAATCTTCCGACGAGAAGCCGTCCGATACCTTGTCGGACAGCAGACGCTCTATGTGTGGAAACAGCTCCTGGTTCTCCTGGTCGAGGTGAGCTTTGAGTTCAGCCGCATAATCATCGAAAAACCGTATCAGCAGAATCGACACGTCCTTGGTGTCGGCCGTGTTTATAGCCTCTATCAACCTCATTCTCAGTCTCGGCAGCGACACCTCCATGTAATAACTATGGCTTAGCCGCAGATATACCATCAGCGGTCCGAGCGCAACCTTATATTGTTCATGCTCCCTGCCGCTGAGAAGGTTGCATACTGCCAGAAAAGTGTCGGCATCCACATTGTTCTCCTTGCACGTATCTCGTACAGACATGTCGCCGAATCCGAAACCTATGCCGAATCGGCTTATGACGTTCAGCAGCATGTTGTTGTCCCGCAGCAGATCCCGCATTGTGTCGGCGGGGCGGTAAGAACTGTGTCGGTCTATCATTTCAAGAGTCGCTTATCCGTTTTTCAAAAGGGGGAAAGAGGCGTCGGGGCAATCACTTGCGCCGCCTCGACGAGCGCCAAAATTAACAAAACTTTCAAACCTCCGCAATACCCGCGATAGGGTATCCGCTTATATGACATCCCCCTGCACAACTACTTCCGATATTACCCTCTATCTCCGCAACCGCATAGTGGAGCTCCACACCCAGGGACACCACGGCACAGCCCGTAAATACGCCACCCTGTTGAGTAATCTCCGCGCTTATCTCGGCCGTCGCCCGTGGCCGCTCGGCAGCACATCGCGCCTGCTCATCCAGGCCTTTGCCGACTATCTGCTGTCGCGCGGCATAACCCGCAACACTCTATCGTCATACCTCAGGCCGTTGCGGGCATTGCTGCGGCGAGCCTGGCGAGACGATCTGCTTGTGTACGACAACCGCTGGTTTGCCGATGTATATACCGGTATAGACACCACATCCAAGCGGGCCATATCCGACAACGACCTGAAGGCGGTCTTCACTCTCGACCTCGCGGCCAGTCCTCGTCTCGCCCTGGCCCGCGATGCCTTGCGCTTCTCGTTCCATGCCCGCGGCATGGCCTTTGTGGATCTGGCTCACCTCACTTCCGGCAACATTTCCGACGGACGGCTCGTTTACGCCCGCCACAAGACCGGACAGCTGCTTAATATAGCCATAGACCCGGTGATGAGGGCCATATTGCACCGTTATGCTGATACCGGAAGCCCCTATCTATTTCCGTTTCTTCGCGGGACTTCGGGCTACGAAAGCGCTTTACGCTGTTATAACTATCATCTGCGCCAGATAAGCCGTAAGGCGTTATGCAGCCGTACCATATCATCATACGCCATACGCCACACCTGGGCCACGCGCGCCATACGCATGCATGTGCCGGTCTCCGTTATCAGCGCCGGTATGGGGCACACCAGTGAACGCACTACGCGCATATATCTCGATACCATTTTCGATCCGCGTATAGACGAGGCCAACACTCTGGTGACCGATTTGGGGTGAATCTGATTATTGGTGATCGGTAGTGCCGAATCACGAAAAAATACTCACATAGTCGTTTTTCCGCTATTTTTTACTAAATTTGCAGATTGAAATACCCTCTCCATAATGGGACGGGGATATCTTCCCGTCCGGTCGGCTCCACCTAACCGTGCTTGCAGACAACAACATACAATCACACTCACACCCCCGGAACAGCTGTTTTATAGCCCGTTGCGGGGGTCGGAAAGTATACGCGCCAAATCGGTTCCGGTCAAAAGTTTACAAACTTGCAAGAAGTTGACAGTCAGGAAACAGGCCTGTTGGACCTGCTTGATTTTTTTCGTACCAGGGTAGGAGAGAAGACCCCCTCCTCGGCTGCCGGATACTCGAAGGCTCTCGCATGCTTCTCCACTTTCCAGGCTACGGTCGGGCAGCCCGAAGGCACCCTCACTCCCCGTTATCTTCGCGACTGGCTCGTAGGCATGTGCTGGCGGTCGCTATCGCCCAAGACGATACTTTCATATTTTACCCGGCTCTCCGCCCTCGCCTCAGATGCAGTCGAAGCCCGCTTGTTGCCACGGGACATAACTGCGGAATTTCGCAGACTCAAACCGATGGTGGTCGGTCTCGATCCATCTTCATGGCATAATGCGCTTACCGACAGCTCCCACAACAGACTGCTCGGCCTTACCCGCACCCTTGAGCGTGCCGAAGGCGATACGCTGTTGTATGGCGATATCATACTCTTCTCACTGCTAAACAACGCGATGCCCCCGGCCGAAGTGGCACGGCTACGTGTGGAAGACCTCGGACGTTTCGGCGATGAAAGCCGGGAGATAGCCCGTCGCCACATATCGCCGGGACGCAGCTACATATTTCCACTCGGTCAGTCGCGTATCACTCCGCGTCAGCTCGACAAGCATGTATCCGGCCACATAATCAAGCTTCTCGCCTCCCATGGCATAGCGCAATCTCCCGATCCGGCCGAGACCCTGCGCGCCTATTGGGCCTATGCCGCTCTGCGTAGCGGCATCACCGCCTCGGCTATCGTCGCTATACTTCGCGATACTCCTTCCTCACTCCCTGTGCTCACTCTCGGTGCGCCCGCACGGGACTTTTACGGGGAAGAAGATTGCAGGTTTGCAAACGAAGATGCGTATCTTGACCCGGAGCGGATAGCCGAACAGGTAGGCGACACGTTCATTGCCAATCCCCGTAACTGGTACGCCATGCGACTGCGCCCACGGGTGCGCTACGAGCAACTGTTGGCCCGTATTGACGCCGCCATCGGTGATTCGCCGGTACGTCCCGAGCTTTTCTACCCCTGCGATGAGATCGCCCGCCGCATAGGTAGCCGCATAGTCCACACCATGCGGCCCATGCTGCCTGGCATAGTCTTCTTTCGTACACGTGTAACCGATCTGCTTCCCCTCTTCCGAGAGATAGGCGACATAGCCTGGTGTTATACCCTCGGCGGCACCTACGCCCGCATTCCGCGCAGCTCCATGGCCACATTCCAGCAAGCCATAGGCCGCTTCACCCCCGACTACGAGATAGGGCCCGTAGGAACTCTCCCGCTTCACCCGGGCGACAGGATAGAAGTGCTCGGAGGCCCCTTCAGCGGCTACCACGGCGAGATAACCACCGTAACAGCCGACGGCCAACAAGCTTCTGAACCGGGAAACGCCCCGGCGACCATATACCGCATCCGTCTTTTCGGCGACGCCAACGACATAGAATGGTGCCTACGCGACCCGCGCCTCATCCGCCCGCTGGCGTAACACCCCTGTCAGCCTATAGGTAGAGGAGGGGCGCCATCTCCGAGGGCACCTCAACAGCGCATCCAATTCATTGATAATAATAAAGTCAAATATAACTGCCCAAGGAAGCCGATACCTCGGGGAGCATGATTTCAGTGCCGGTTTTCAAGTGCCTGTATATGAGGTAACGGAATTGAGCGCAATGAATCAATTGGTGGGTTACGCCAAATATTGCAACAATGAATACGGCAACGTCTACTATCGTGGAGTGAGCGACCTTTATCCGAATGTGATGCCCGCGTTGATGCGTGGACGTACAGGAGGGGCTGCTGAAGATCTTGTGAAAGTGCTCAATGGCATCGGCACAGACCCGCGTATGTCTCAATCGCTTGCGCTGACACCGCAGATAGAGGCCAAGACCGAACGACAGAAAAAAGAAAACAAACGCATAAGGAAATATAACGGCTATATCGTGGAAGCGATGCTGCAGCATTACTCCGGCAGCACCCGTTTCCTTGATCTTGTTGACAACCACTGGATAGCCCTGTGGATGGGATTGCACAGATTCCGGATGCGCGGCGATAAATTAGGCTATTGCCGGTGCGAGCGCAGGACTCTTGAACCTTCCGAAACGTTGAATGTCGTCTTGGATTCCGAAGGCGCGGTAAGATACAATCCCTATCTTTACATACTTATGGTAGCTCTGCCCTACATGGCTCATGCAGGGAGAGGAGTAAGGGAGGGAAACGAATTTGTCGAGGTAGACTTGCGTAAGGCGTTGCCATCGGTCTATCTTAGACCCCATGCGCAGCACGCTTTGGTGGCACGCAGAAGAGTGGCCGGTAACACTGAAAACAGTGCCGAATATTTCGACATGGCCGGTCAAGTGGTAGGCATAATCCGCATCCGTATAGACCGCGCAAGTGAATGGATAGGTAATGGTGGATTGATGACAGCCGAAAATCTGTTCCCATCACCGGCAGTCGATACCGGCTACAACACACTGTTGCGAAACAGCCATCTCTTCGAGAACCAATTCCGCATCATCTGTTATTTCTGATTTGATAAGATTAGTCTGATGTAGCCTGTTGCAGTCTATAATTACATAACACTATTTATCACAACTTATAATATTAAAAGAGACATAGGGAACATAGGGATTTGTAGCGCATTGCAACGAATAGAATATGCAGATCCTTATGGTTCCCCGTGTCATTCTTGTTACTAATTCTACTATGCAGAAAAGATATTTCACATACGCTAATATCATTAGGGTTCTCGCTCTTGATTCGGAGCATTTCGAGAAATCCTTGATGATAGACATCAATACAGAGGATAATAGCATTCTCTCAATATTCGATGCTTCGCGGGAATTTGATGCTGATTTTATAAAAAGCTTTGCAAATCTGGTATCGCAATCTACCTCTGGATTCCGCGAGACTGAATCGGAAAGTGTCTCAAGATTGACGGATAAGATAATTGAATCTGAGATGGTATTAAAAACAAATGTTAATGATTTGAGCTGATAAAATTATATTTTTCTAATTAAATCAATAAAAAGTGAAAACTCCGACTTCACGGCGGTTTTTAATCTGAAGATACTATTGACTGATTACATCATTGCTGAACGGTAAAATGGATTGTAATATATATTCGTTGGATAAAAAAAGAAACGGAAATATGCCTTCATTTCAGGTATATTTCAGAAAAGTTAAAACTTCAAAAGGGATTGTAAGACTTTTTTATAAGGTTCTTTTTCGACTTTCTAAAGAGAGATATAAAGTAGAGTTACCTCTAAGTGTTGATATTGGAGGAGGCTTATATATTGGTCATCCTTATTGTATTACAATTAATCCCAAAGCAAAATTAGGGCGTAATTGTAATATCCATAAAGGTGTTACCATTGGTCAAGAAAACAGAGGAGTAAGAAAAGGAGTACCGACGATTGGTGATTGTGTTTGGATAGGCGTTAATGCAACCATCGTAGGCAAAATCAATATCGGTAATGATGTATTGATTGCTCCAAATTCATATGTCAATTGTGATGTTCCATCACATTCTATAGTATTTGGTAATCCTTGCATAATAAAACATAAAGAGAATGCAACAGAAGGTTATATAAACAATAAAGTTTGAAGAAGCTAATTTAAAAATGTAATCGAAATATCAGACAGAACCTTTATTTGTCTAAACTATCGGTATAGATATATTAAGCTTAAAAAAACTACGAGATTTTGATTAAACTCTTTTAATCAGTGATTTCTGTAATCATTGTCAATTGGCATATTATTTCCACTTGTTCGTTTCTATAATTATATAATGGATATGCTAAAAATTATAACGAAACTTCGCAATATTAGGTTGATAATTAGAAACAGAGTGCAGAGATATTTTAGTTGGTTACCGGATGCCGTGTATCTTAGAATATTATATTACGCGGAAACCGGAGAGCTTCTGCATCTTGAGAAGCCTCGGACATTTAATGAAAAACTTCAATGGCTGAAGCTTAATGACCGGAAGAAGATACATACTGATATGGTTGACAAGTATGCAGTTAAAAATATTGTCGCCGGGAAAATCGGTAAAGAATATGTAATTCCGACCATAGGAGTGTGGGACCGTTTTGATGATATTCCTATAGGCTCGTTACCTGACAAGTTTGTAATCAAAACCACTCATGGCGGAGGTGGCAACGATGTTGAAGTTGTAAAGGATAAACGAAAATGGGATATTGAAAAAGCAAAGAAACGTTTCACGGAAGCTCTGAAGCGTTCAATATGGAAAAACTACAGGGAATGGCCATATAAAGATATTCCAAGAAAGATAATAATTGAGGAATATATTGAAGACAAGTCAGGTGATTTGATGGATTATAAGATATTCTGCTTTAATGGAACACCAAAATTTCTGAAAGTGGATTTCAATAGATTCATTAAACATCAGGCTAACTACTATGATCTTGAATGGACTATTCTGCCATTTGGAGAAGATATATGTCCTCCAGATTTCTCCCACAGAATTAATAAGCCCAAAAATTTTGATTTAATGCTCAATCTTGCAGAAAAACTATCTGCCGGAACGAAATTTTTAAGAGTTGATCTTTATAATTCAAATGGGAAAATATATTTCGGAGAGATGACATTCTACCCTGCGAGTGGAATGGGGACATTTTCTCCTAAAGAATGGGATTTGAAATTGGGAGAACTATTGGAATTAAAGGATTGAACACGCTATGAAGATCTTAATTGCGGGAGATTTCTGTATAACCAATCGTGCGGAAATGTTAGTTAGGAAAAGAGATTTTTCTTTTCTTGACCACTTGAAAGAGGTTTCAAAACTTGCAGATTTTGCAATTGCAAATTTTGAGGGTCCGATAGCTTCTGATGAAGATAATCCGATAATAAAGTGTGGGCCAAATCTAAATATGCCTAAGGAATCTGCCGAAGCCTTTGCTTATGCAGGTTTTAATATTGCGACGCTGGCAAACAATCATGTGCTTGACTATGGGGTGGGAGGCTTGAATCATACGGTTAAATTACTTGAAAGTAATAATATCAAGACCGTCGGGATCGGTAGAGATATAGAAAGTGCATCGCAGCCTCTGTTAATATCTTTATCCAATCAAAAAGTTGCGATTATAAATTGTTGTGAGCATGAGTTCTCATTGGCTACCGATAATAGTGCGGGGGCCAATCCAATTGATCCGGTTAAACTTTTCTATGATATAAATGATGCAAAACAAAAGGCGGATAAAGTGATTGTGATTGCTCATGGAGGACATGAACACTATAATCTCCCTTCTCTGAGGATGCAGAATCTATATCGTTACTTGATTGACCGCGGAGCAGATATGGTAGTCAACCATCATCAGCATTGTTTCTCCGGATTTGAACAATATAACGGGAAAATGATTTTTTACGGACTTGGTAATTTGTGCTTTGACCGTTTGGGAAAATCAAATGAACCTTGGAATAGGGGTTATGCGATATTATTGTCGGTTGAAGATGAGATTTCATATACAATCATTCCATATGATCAATTCTCAGACAATCCGGAAATATTAATTCTTAAACAAGGATTTTATGATAAAGAGATTGAAAATCTCAATAGAATAATATCAGATAGAGTGCTTCTTAAGGAGTACCAAGAGAAATATTTTAATGAAACTTCAAAATATTTCAGAAATCGGTTCGAACCATTCAATAATAGGATAATATCAAGTTTGCGTTCAAGAGGATTCTTCCCATATTTGATTGGTAGGGAAAGAATGGCTATGATTGAGAATATTTCTCTTTGTGAAAGTCACAAGGAAAAACTTGAGCACATGTTTGTGAAAGTCAGAAATAATAACTGACCGACAAAATAATGAATGATATAAATTCAAAAGTTGTAAAAGCAACCAAATGGTCATCGGTTACAGAGCTTGCTTCCAAGCTTGTATCACCTATATCGACTATGGTTCTCGCGCGAATTCTCGCGCCCGAAGCTTTCGGCGTCCTGGTTACCGTCACTATGGTAATAACTTTTGCAGAAGTTCTGACAGATGCTGGTTTCCAAAAATATATAGTTCAGCATAAGTTTGATTCCGAAGATGCGTTGTTCAAATCAACGACAGTGGCTTTCTGGGCTAATCTTACAATGTCGCTTGTCATATGGATTGCTATTATACTATTTAGAGATCCTCTTGCTGAACTTGTGGGCAATGCAGGCTATGGATCAGTAATAGCGGTTGCAAGTATCTGCATACCTCTTGCGGCGTTCTCATCGATTCAGATGGCGATGTATCGGCGCCTTTTTGATTTTAAGACACTTTTCTACGCTCGTATGATAGGTGTTCTTGTTCCCCTTGCTGTAACAATTCCTCTTGCATATATTTTAAGGTCATATTGGGCGCTTGTATGGGGAATGATTGCACTTAATTGCGCCAATGCAATATTCCTTACCATAAAATCGCGTTGGAGACCTACATTATTTTTTGACTGGTCTCTGCTTCACGCTATGCTGTCATTCTCTATTTGGAGTATGATGGAGGCAATAAGTATCTGGTTGACTACGTATGTTGATATATTTTTTATAGGCCGTATGCTTGATGGATACTATCTTGGTTTGTACAGAACATCAATGAACACCGTAGGTCAGATTGTAGGCCTTATAACCGCCTCGACAACTCCGGTTTTATTTTCTGCTCTTTCTAAACTTCAGGATGATAAAACAGAATTTGAAGGGTTGTTTCTTAAGTTCCAAAAACTTGTCGGTTATCTCGTTATTCCTCTCGGATTCGGCATATTTGTTTTCAGAGGTCTTATTACGGATATTCTTCTTGGCTCCAAATGGTCGGAAGCTGCATTTTTCATGGGATTGTGGGGCCTTACAAGCTCGATAACAATTGTGCTCTCTCATTATAGCAGTGAAATATATAGATCGCTTGGAAAACCCAAAATTTCATTCTGGGTGCAATTGACACAAATCGCCTGTATTATAGGTGTGATAATATGGGCTCTTCCGCTTGGATACAAAGCTCTTTGTGAATGGAGAGCACTTGTCAGACTTGAACTGGTCGTGGCCAATCTGTTGGTTATGTGGACAGTCATTAAAATGTCACCATGGAAGATGATAAAGAATGTATTGCCATCTCTTTTGTGTGCGACTGTGGTTTCCACGATTATGATTTTTGTAGTGGATCAGACAAATGTTCTCACATCTATTGTATATGCGATTTTATCCATTATCATTTATGTTGCTCTTACAAGTTTATTCCCGGAAGAACGTAAGGTTCTTAAGCGGATTCCGGCTCTGATTTTCAAAAGACGTTCCTAAGGTATACATCAACAATGAAAGAACCGTTGATATTTACAATGCCGCTGCCTAAATTAGTGAATTATACACTGATTGGGTATTGCGCGATACAACCCGCCTTGCATCATGTCATGTCGTTTCCTGACGGTTACGGAAGAATTATAATGCTTCTTGTTGCGATGTCTGTTATTTTCAATATCGGGAACATCGATTTCCGCAGACAAATGACATCCGGCGCTGTCGCCGCGTGGTTTATATGGATAATATACAATACTATTACCACTCTTCATTTCGGCAATCCATTGAATGAGGCACCTGATATATTCTTCTTTATATTTCATTATATATTTTTACCCGGGTATTGTCTATTGGTTTGCCAATTTGAGACCTCAAAAGACCCTTCAAAATTCATTACGCTTTTACTTGTTTCATTGACTTTATATGTTCTTATTGGTTTATTTCTTGGAAGTGCGGAAGTTAATAGAACCGGGAGAGGATGGACGGAGCTTGGCAACATGATGCCGTTGACGGCAATGTCGGTGGTTGCAATTGCAGCGTTTGCCAATATTATAGGTCAAATTAAAAATTCAATATTATATATAATATTAGTTCTTGCGCTTATGGCGACCTTTTATGTAGCTACAAGAAAAGCTCTTGTTGGAATCGCCATTATTATGATTGCATACTCAATTTATAAATATGACCTCTTATCACCTAAAAAACTACCACGATTCTTATTTGCGCTCATATTAGGATATGCAATTTATTTTTTTGTAATGAATTATACTCTTGTAGGAGATCGATTCCTTCATGATGAAAATAATTCTTCACTATATGTTACGACTGACAATAATAATCTCTTTTTTAAACTCGTAGGAGACAGGACTCAGTTTTATTTAGTAGGTACAAAGGTTTTCATTGAGAATAATATATGGACAGGAATAGGACTGATGCGTTTTATGGATAAAGCAAATTGGGATTTGCCTATTCACTCCGAATATGTAGTTCAATATTGTGAATGTGGAATAATCGGATTGGTAATATTTTTTATATTCATATATAAAGTATTTAAAAGCTATTCTTCTCTTAAATGGTATAGTGGATATAAGGGAGTGTATACTATCTCATTAGCATGGTTAATTACTTATCTTTTTATAGGGTTGACGGCATGGACGTATCAGTTCCCTTTCTATTTTATGGTGACGGGATGTTTCCTGGGATATGATATTTTTGTTAAAAAACACTTATTGAAATAATGAGAGTACTGCATATAGGATCGCTGGGAAATGGAGGCAGGGAACGCCGAATGGTTCAATTGACTCGTGGATTGTCGGCTAAAGGTGTAATAGAACAGAAACTGATACCTATAAGATATGAAAATATTTATGTGAAGGATATTCCTGAAGACGTGGAAGTAGTCAGATTAGCTGGTTCCAGAATCAGTTCAGCGCAAATCATATTAAAAACTATAAGGAGTTTTAGACCTGATATTGTCCATATATGGATTGACATCCCGATGTATCTGTTTTTATTGGGATTCTTAAAAAAAGTATTTGGGTATAAGATTGTAACCGGCTTTATTGCAGATGGAAATATCCCGGAAAAAAAAATAGTTACAGCGTTCCGGTATATTTTCTCGTGTTCAGAGGCGATTATCAGTAATTCAAAGGCTGGATTGATTGCTAAAAATGCACCATCAGATAAAAGCCATGTAATTTATAATGGCTTTGATTTCAATAGATTTAAACCGTTTGATAAATCAAACTTATATAAGGAACTTGAAATTGACTCGAATCGCCCTGTAATATCGATGGTTGCAAGGTTTTCACCGGCAAAGAACTGGAATATGTTTTTTGATGTTGCTCAAAAATTATCTGCGCTCAAGTCTGAAGTCCAGTTTTTGGCAATAGGAGGAGGGTCTCTGCTGGGAAAATATAAAATGCAGACAGAATCGCAAGGCATAAAAAATATAAAGTTTTTAGGGAAGAGATCTGATGTGGAGAATATTTTGCGAATAACAGATATATCGGTCCTTTTCTCAAATAATGAGGTCCACGCCGAGGGTGTGTCTAACTCTATTATGGAGTCTATGGCTGCCGGAGTTCCTGTGATAGCGACTGATGGCGGAGGAACTCCCGAAATTATATCAAATGAGGAAGATGGGTATATTATAGAACCTAATGATTCGAATACGGCAATTGCTAAAATTATAAAACTCCTTGATGATAAAGATTTGTATAATGTCTTTTCATTGAAAGCCAAACAAAAGGTTAAAAGTCGATTCGTCCTTAGCGATATGGCGAATAGATATATGGATATTTATAATGGGTGTATGTAAAATGGTAGGGTGGAAGATTAATTGAATATTTTGATTGATGAAGATTGTTCAAATGATATATGAGCTGCGGCAAGGTGGCGCAGAAAGGTTTGTTGTCAATCTTGCTAATGAATTAGCTGGAAATGGACATGATGTTACAATTCTGACACTGATTAAGGATAAAGAAACCAATATATTCAATAAGCAGTTTGTTTCTGACAGAGTCAAATATGAGTCAATGGGCTTTGAACGCGGTTTTACAATTGGTAAGGTGTCACAAGTCTGTAGAAAAATTAAAAAAATTAACCCTGACATTGTCCATTGCAATCTCAATGTAATACCATATATATTCCCGGCTGCACTCGGAGGGAAAATAAAGTTTGTGCATACTATTCACAATCTTGCTCAATATGCCACAGGTGGGAAATTGCAATCCGCGATAAACAGATGGTTTTACAAAACGGGGAAAATAATTCCTGTTACTATCTCAGACCAATGTCAAGAGTCATTTTCAGATTTTTATAAATTGCCCGAACCTGTGAAAATTGACAATGGAGCAAGTATGGTTGTCAAGACTCCGGGATTTGAAATAACATCAGAAGAAATATCATCATATAAGACGACAGACCGGACAAAGGTTTTCCTACATATGGCCCGTTGTTCCGAGCAAAAGAACCAACAATTGCTTGTCAGTAGTTTCAATAAAATTGTCGAAGAGGGAGCGGATGCGATTTTATTGATTATTGGTGCTGATTTTGATTCGGAGATGGGTCAATCATTAAAGAAACAGGCTTGCGGAAATATCCATTTTTTAGGTCTTAAACCAAACGTTCCCGACTATCTGTTGAATGCAGATGTATTCACACTCTCTTCAATTTATGAGGGTCTTCCGCTTAGTTTACTTGAAGCTCTTTCTGCAGGCGTTACTCCTGTATGCACCCCCGTTGGAGGTATTCCGGACGTGATTCAAGATGGAATTATAGGATATCTTTCCAAAGATGATTCTGTAAATTCATTTGCCAAAACACTTCGTATGGCGTATGATAAACCGATTAAGCCTGAAATTCTAAAAAAACACTTTGAAGATAATTTCTCAATGGCTAAATGCGCTTCAGCATATGAAAAATTATATACGTAGTGGCTATATAAAGAGTGTATTGCTTTAATTTGTTGATAAACAGTTATATTGGGCTGTTGTAGCTTTGGGCTTTATTTTGTCATCCCCAAATCACATACCCGATGGTAAAGCTGTCGTGGTTTCGGCTGCTCCTGTAGAAACGAAGTGCCTCTTCTCGCAGGTGCTTGCAAAGGATTACAATGCCAATACTTTCGGTTTTGAACCTAAGGTGTTGTCGATGCCTTGCATTGACCTTGATGCGTGGGAAGTGTCGCGTAGCGGAAACAATGATCGCACTATGGATGCGGCTGTCGGAATCGTCTCGCTTAATACCGACACTCGCAAGCGTCTTAACCATCGGTTGCTGTTGGTGGAATTAAAGCTTGGGCTTACAGGTGCCGGTTTCAATCCGAGAAGAGGTAAACTTGAAGAGAAAGTTAAACATTCACGATCGGTATTACTCATTAATCATTTGGTTGATACCCAAGACCTTTTTATCGTTCCTTCTAAATATTTGTCTGAGGCGCAAAGTAAGCTCAACCGCTGGAAAAGGGGTAGCGGAAGCGCGGCTCTCTCATCGTGGGTGTTTCTTGACCCTCCAAGGTTCAATAATCTAATATCGGTTGAGTCTGATTTTCCGTATGTTCCAAAGACAGACGTAAAGGCTATCAAGAATGATATAAATGCGGCTCCCGATTCCGATGCCCTTTGCAAAGTAATCAAGCGGTGGATGGATATTGCTCAGGATTACGCCAATCGTCTAATCATGGAAGAGGCGCGTTTCATTCTTGAGAATCTTATAAGGATTACGGAGGACAGGATAAAGGATTTTGATGATGAAACGGAACGGGAATATATCGAACTCGTTCTTGAAGATGTCCCGGCTGGATTATATGCTCCTTGTTGAGAAGTAGGTTCGTGGGGTAGGGATGGGAAAGAAGCCGACACGCGGATCTTTTCGCCGCGCCTCTGGCGCTCGCAACGCGGGTGGGACGGATTTGCGCGGATTTTTTTGTTTTACAATTACGCTACCGGGGCACGCGGTTATGTCGCTGCGCTCCATGGCACGGATGGGAGAGGATAGACACGGATTTTCGTGAAAAATAGTTACCTTTGTAAGACACGATGAACTCACACGCTTTTTCCATATCAGGCTGCGGTCCGATAAGCCGTGCCAACATTCGGCTTCACGGCATAACTGTTCTCGCCGGCGAGAACGGTTCGGGTAAGTCTACGGTTGCCCGTTGGCTCAACGCCTCCCTGTTCGTGATGAACAGGTACGAGCAGCTTGTGGAAGAAGATGGTAAACGGGCTGTCGCTGATAAATTGCGTAATCTCACAAGAGCATTGCCTTTTGGTGCGGAAGAGTTCTCCGGACTGAGGTCTAAGTTGGAAGATATTTATTATAGCGATTCATCGGTTAATAAAATGCCTTTTCCCGAACTTGTTGAGTTTTATATGTCATCGGTTCAGGAATTCTGCGATGCGATGCTGTTCAGATCAAGTGACGCATCTTCTTTGGATAATGAATTTCATTACGACACAAGACGTATAAATGCATTTTTCGGTGTAAGAGCCAAGAAAGATGAGGAATATGCCGAAACGGTAGGACGTTTACGGCGTAGACTTGAGTCTGATGTCAACGAAATCGTAACCGAGACCGAGAAGAAAAAGACAGAGCGTACGGCCAATAATTTCTCGGTATATATGACCCGTCTTCTTTCCGCGGAGGAAGCGTCTTCCCGGAGCGTGGAAATCGGATTCAGCGAAGATGGTCAGAATCTGATGTTGGACGATTTCAAAATGCCGCTTGCCATCAGTCGCGCCATATATCTTGATACCCGGAAACTGTGTGATTATCTGAAGCCACGTTTCGCAGGCTATATCGACAACCTTCTGAGAAAGCAATCTCCGGCTCCGCTTTCGAAAGAAACCAGAATGCTGATACGCGCTCTGCAGTTCACTATCGGAGGTGATGTGAATTATAAATCTCAGCCGGTTAGAAAGGGTACGGAAGTTTTCCGCTTCGTAACTCCCGAAGGTCTCGATATCCCTTTGCAGAATGCCGCTACCGGTGTCATATCCTTTTCTATCCTCTTGCGTCTGTTGCAAAACGGTTGGCTTGATGATTCCACCATGCTGATTATCGACGAGCCGGAGGGGCATCTGCATCCGCAGTGGATAGTTGAGTATGCCCGTTTGTTGGTAAGGCTGCACAAACACTTGGGAGTAAAGGTTATGGTATCGAGCCATAATCCCGATATGGTAGCTGCCATACAGTCGATATCAAGGAAGGAAAAGGTTCTGGACCGCACTCTGTTTTATCTCGCGGAACGCGATGATAAAGAGGGTATGCCGACATATCACACCAAAGATCTCGGCCACGAGATAGGAGAAATCTTCGATTCATTCAACATAGCCCTTGACCGTATCGGCCAGTACGGTCAGGAGGAATAATATGAACCTCGCCACCGCTTGCTTACAGATAGGTTAGCAGTGGTCAAAAACAATCAGAGATTTATTAAAAATATTATGAGAAACCGTCTCTTCGGCGGCTTCCCATAACATACACGTCTTTTGGATGCTTATTTTCCTATGAAACGTAAGAATAAGATTATTTTTCTCGGTTCAATGAATCTGGGCAATAAGCCGGATGATGGCGAGACTATGAAGAATATAATCCTATCTGAGGAGATTGAAAAATATGCCGGTAAGGTTATAAGAATAGATCTCAGGAACAGACCAAAAAGATACTATTATCTTTTGAAATTGCTGTGTATTCTCGTATTCTCACCTAAGCGAAAAGTTGTATTGTCCGCGAGTTCTCTTGTCGCATTTAAATTACTTAAAGTTTTTTTGAGATTCGGGTATGACCCACAAGACATCATATATTGGGTTATTGGTGGTAATCTTGAAGAACGTATAAGAAATCGGGAAGTTGATTCGCGATTATATCTTGATTTGAAGAAGATGATTGTCGAGGGAGAATCGATGAAGAAGGGGCTGGAACAAATGGGATATTCGAATGTTGATCATATTCCAAACTTCAAAAGAATTCCTTATATCCCGGATATCACTACACGTAAGCCTGGTGATGTTATAAGATTTGTATTCCTTTCCCGGATCTTGCCTGAAAAAGGGGTGGGGTATATCATTCATAGTGCGACTAAACTTCAAAAAAAATATGCCGGCAAGTTTATTGTCGATTTTTACGGGAGGATAGACCCGGATTACGAAAAGGAATTTCTGAATAAAATCTCTAAACAGGAAAGTATATCTTATAAAGGCTTTCTCAATATGCAGGAATCCGCAGGGTATGATACGTTGGCATCTTATGATGTCATGCTTTTCCCTACGTATTGGCCGGGGGAGGGTTTCCCCGGAATTGTTGTAGATGCCTTTATAGCCGGAATTCCCATAGTTGCCACAGATTGGAATCTCAATTCTTCACTTATTGCTGATGGTAAAACTGGGATTATTATACCTCCGCATGATGTGGATGCTTTGGCATCTACTATGGAATCAATAATGAATGGGAAAATAGATATTCAGCAAATGGGAATTAATGCTCAGAAAGAGGCTAAGAAATATGATGTCGTCAATCAGATTGATGAAAAATATCTTAAGACCCTTGGTCTGATCTGACACCAACTTCAACAAATCTATCATTATATATGGCAGACTTTATGAAAATCGCACGCAGTTTCGCGCGTCATTGTGGATGGATACCGGATAGTATTTATCTGAAAGGCCTTTATTATCTGAAAATGAAAAGGCCTTTGGATTTGAAAAATCCCAAAGGATATAACGAGAAACTGCAATGGATGAAGATTAACTATCATAGGCCGGACTATCCTTCTATGGTAGACAAGATTGAAGCCAAGAAAATAGCGGCAGGGATTATAGGCGAAGAATATATCATTCCCACTCTTGGTGTATGGGGTAGTTTTGATGAAATTGATTTCTCAAAATTACCTGAGAAATTTGTACTTAAAAATTCAAATGGGGCCGGAGGAACTGGAGTCGTAATATGCAGGAATAAGTCGGAACTTGATATAAACGCGGCACGTCAGAGTATTGCGACCGGATTTGATGAGAATATCTATAAGACTTTCCGCGAGTGGGTATATAAAGATATACCTAAAAGAATACTTGCCGAAGAACTGCTTGATACGGAAGATGGGTCTGCTCCGGTGGATTACAAGTTTTATTGTTTTGATGGAGAGCCTAAAGTGATGGCTGTTGCAAGCGGTAGATTTCAGGGAAAAACCTGCTTTGACTACTATGATATGAATTTAAATCACCTTCCATTTTGTCAGGGTGGTCCTAACTCGGATAGAATCATAGAAAAACCTCGAAATTTTGATTTGATGGTAGAACTCGCAAAGAAGCTATCACAAGGTCATCCGCATGTCCGTATAGATTTATATGACTTCAAAGGTAAAGTTTATTTTGGAGAATTTACTTTCTGCGATTCAAGCGGGTTTGCAAAATTTAGTCCCGAAGAATGGAATCTAAAATTTGGAGAATGGTTCAAACTTCCATCTCCAATAAAATGAAAAAGATTGATATTGTCCCGGTGGTGTTTGGCGCTGCCGGAAATAAAAATGGAGCTGAATTGGGAGCTTGTGATATATGTTCTTTCGCCAAACGTCATAGCGAAGTAAACATACATCCTGAAATTAGAAGTAGCTTCTCTGATAAATTAAAAGGTATCGATTGCCTTGATGCTGTAATTGAGATTTGTAAGGAAACAAAAAAGGAGGTTTCCGAGAGCTTGTTAATGGGGAACAAAACTTTTATTGCCGGAGGCGATCATTCGATAGCGCTTGGATCGATATCCGCTGCGGCGGAAGTAGCCGGTTCTCTTGGTGAATCTTTTGGAGTTATATATCTTGATGCCCATGGGGATATGAATACATTGGAAAACTCCTTTACAAAAAATATTCATGGAATGACATTGGCTGCAGCCATGAATATTGGGGATTCGCGCATGACTTCCCTTGCGTCTGCTCCACTGTCAAGTCGGAAACTTTTATTACTTGCAACAAGAAGTCTTGATTGGGGTGAGGAAGAATTGATTTTGCAGCGGAATATAAAAGTTGTTGATTCGAATACGATAAACGGTTGGGCTGATAATTTATCGGATAGGATTAAATCTATAGTCAATGATTTTATTTTCGCCAATGATATTAGGAGAATTCATTTTTCAATCGACATAGATGCGGTAGACCCAAAAGAAGCTCCTGCAACTGGAGTGCCGGAAAACAATGGCATTTCTACCAATGCGTTTTATTCAATCATTCGTGAAGTGCTCTCATCCCGTAAGGTCTTCTCTGTTGACTTGGTGGAATATAATCCGCTTCTCGATATCAAGGGTAGAACTTCGCAAATATGTCAAAAAGCGGTAGACATTATCCTGTCTGGTTTAGCAGGATAAGGATGATCGTATATTATTATAATTTATATGAAGTGGCTTAATGATACAGTCATGTTCGCTTGTAACCAAGGTGGACACTTTTCCCAAATGATGGTTCTATGCAGTTTATTTGGTAAATACACAAGTGTTTTGGTTACTGATAATGAACGAGCTAATAATACTCTCCCGGAACTCGCAAATCTTGACCATCTTGAATTCGCTATGGGAATGGCTGACAAACGTAAGGAGTTAAAAGGAACTGACAAAGCTAAGAGCAGATGGAGTTTTATTTCCGCTTATCTCAAATTAACGTTACAATGCTTTTCGATTTGGATAGAATATCGTCCCAAAGTAATTATTTCGACTGGAAGTAATATAGCTGTCCCATTATTTTTTTTCGGTCGGATTTTAGGTTCCAAAACTATATATATAGAAAGTCGGGCCAAGGTTAGATCAAAAAATATGACTGGCAAGTTTGTTGAGAAGTTCAGTAATAAAATTTATGTCCAATGGCCTGAAATGTTGGATGTTTACGGGAAGAAAGCCGAATACCACGGAATATTGGTGTAAATAATAATAAAAAATATGATTTTTATTAGTGTCGGAACCCAGGCAAAGGGATTCCTCAGGCTTCTTAATGCTGTTGAGGAGCTTATACGGAAATATAATATTACAGAAGAGGTAGTAGCACAGATAGGCAATTCTAAATTCCAAAGCGACAATATCAAGTGTTACCCGTTTGTAAGTGAAAATGAATTTAAAGAGTATGTTAATAATGCTTCATTGATCATCACTCATGCAGGAAGCGGAGCACTTTTCAGTGCAATAAAAACCGGTAAAAAGGTAATAGCTGTTGCACGTCTGAAAAAATATAACGAAATGATAGATGATCATCAGCTTGAACTTCTGGATAAACTCGTTGAAGGTGGTTATATTCTTGATGGTACGGAATCATTAGAGGATGCGTATAAAAAAATTCCGGATTTCATACCCAGAAGCAACGATTTTAAAAACGATATTGAGGAGAGTCTTACCGAGGCTATAAATGGATGGCTCAATCAAATATGAAACAAATTTACAATCTTGACGATACGTTACGATTAAGCTCTTACCTAAATCTATAATGGAGAGACCGATAGATGATATGCAGAATTGTAATTTCTGCAAAGCGGTATTGATGTTGATAATAGTTCTATATCATTCCGGCATGTTTTGGACAGGCAAATGGTTCAATGCAATTATTCCGGCAGAATCTGCTCCAATCATAGGGATGATTGTCAGATGGATGGCGACATTCCACATTTATGCTTTTACTCTTATTTCAGGTTATGTATATTATTATGTCCGCTATGAACGAGGTGGTTATAATGATAGTAAGAAATTTATTAAAAATAAACTAAATCGTCTGATAATTCCGTATATTTCAGTTGCTGCCTTATGGGTAATCCCCATGTCTTCATTGTTTTTCGACATGGATGCAACCATTATTATAAGGAATTATCTTTTAGGTATTTCTCCCTCTCAACTTTGGTTCTTGCTTATGCTTTTCGGTGTATTCGCAATAACCTATCCGTTGTCTAATATATTTCGCAAGCATCCTAAAGTGTCAGTTTTAATTGTCGCTTTTATTTGGGCCCTTGGAAGATGTCTTGCAAGAATTATGCCTGATATATTTCAAATCTATATATCGCTACAATTTATACCATTTTTCTATCTTGGTTTTGAATTAAGAAGAAACTGGGGGAAATTTGTAAATTGTAATACCAAGAATTGTTGGCTGATAGGAGGATTGAATTTGATTGTCAACATTTCGTGTTTCGTCTTCATTCAAATTATACCTCAAATCAGTGCCACTAATAAAATCATTACAACAGTATTGACCCTCGGGGTCAATATTAGCGGATCCCTAATGGCTTTTTTCCTATTGCTTGCGATTGCTCGTACAATCAATTGGCATACAAAATTTTTTAATTCTCTATCAAAAGCAAGTTATCCAATTTATCTTTTCCATCAGCAGATTATTTATGTAGTCCTTTATATGTTTAATGGGATTATGGATCCTTTGATATTGATGATGACCGCTTTTATAATTGCTACCGCATTATCCTGGGGTCTTTCCTCAGCCATTGCGAAAATTCCAATTTTACGTCCGATAATTGGCTTGAAGTATGTCTAATCCTTGTTGTCTTTATGTACTTACAACATTGATTCACTTGATACTTAAAACAAACATACTTTCAACAAAATAAGGAAATGGGAAAAACGAAACTAAGTTTAACCTATAGATTTCTTAAGGCTATAGGTCTTAATTATTCGGAAGAAGAATACGGACAAGTCGGACCGTTTACGGTTGTTGGTAAAATATTTTCCAATCCCTATCATGCTTTGCTTTTAAGTATGATGGATTGGGTGATATTTGACCCAATTGCTCCTCGTATGATGAGGCCTTGGTTATTGCGAAGATTGGGAGCTAAAGTTGGAAAGGGTGTTTTTATCGGAGATCATTGTCGATTTGATCAGAACCATGCCGATCATATTATCATAGAGGACAATGCCCATATTGCGAGTGGCACTCGTTTGTTGTGTCATTTGAGAAACCTGTCAGATTATCATATTGGAGATGACTATGCAAAATTACCCTATCGCTTAGGTTTTGTCAAATTATGTAAAGGCAGTTGTATCGGTATGGAATCTATGGTTATGCCTGGTGTGACTATTGGAGAAGGTGCCATAGTTGGGGCGGCCTCTCTGGTTGCCAAAGATGTTCCGGCTTGGACTATAGCGGTAGGGTCTCCAGCCAAACCGGTAAAAAACATTACTGCACGCAACGTCGAATAATATTCAAAATGAACATACTGACATTTGATGTCGAGGAGTGGTTTCACCTTCTTGACAATGACTCCACGCGCTCTGAGGAACAGTGGAAAACCTATGAAGTGCGCATCCATGAGAATGTAGACCGTATTTTCCGCATCCTCGAAGATACCGATACTCGTGCTACATTTTTCATAATCGGCTGGATTGCCAAGACATATCCCGCGTTGATCAAGCGTATTGCCGAGAAATATGAGATCGGATCGCACACCATGAATCATCAGCTTGTGTGGCAGCAGTCGCCCGCAGAGTTCCGTCAGGATGTTGATTCCTCTATCAAGATGCTTCAGGACCTTACCGGCCAGCCTATACGTATTTTCCGGGCTCCGGGTTTTTCAATCCGTGAGAGTGAGGGGTGGGCTTTCGAGACTGTTGCGGATCTCGGCATCGAGATTGACTGTTCTGTTTTCCCGGCCCATCATGCCCACGGCGGTATGTCGAGTTACGGCAAAGGTCAGCCGGCATTATTAAAATATGGTGATGCGACAATCAAGGAACTGCCCATCAGCACGAAGGAACTGCATAATCATCATCTTATATATTCAGGTGGTGGATATTTCCGTCTGCTTCCCTACTGGTTGATAAAGAAGTGGGCCAAGGAGGACAGCGACTATATGCTTTCATACATACATCCGCGTGACCTCGATGCCGGTCAGCCGATGGTGCCTGGACTGCCGTTGGCTCGTAAGTTCAAGAGTTATGTCGGCCTGAAAGGAGCGGAAGCGAAACTTCGCAAGTTCCTGACCGACTTTGAATTTATGGATGTGGCTCAGGCCGAAAAGAGTATAGATTGGAATAAAGTCAAGATACTTGATTTATCTTCGCGATAAAACAATTTATGTAAAAAAGTAACGACAATTAAATTTGTGAGATTTGAGATTGTTGCTTTTCCAGAGTGCAGAAATAATTAGTCAATCTGCGCAGTATATGGACTCTCGGTCGGCATCCTACGGGAAGTCGACCGAAAGTTTTATTTATATTGACCGATTTTGTATCGTTGCATAAGGGTAGCAAGAGAGTTAAAACAAAATGAAAACAAAATTCCATTTCAGAACCATAACAGCTACTTATTTTACCGGTAGAAAATTTTGCCGGAGTAAACCTTTTAGTTAACTTTGCGTTTATAAATAGAAATCATGGCAAATAGAACCGTTAAATTCTACAAACATTTCTTTCTTGAGTTTTATAAGAATCAAACGCCTCAAGTTAAGAAGAAGATTTCGCAGACACTTGTTTGTATATCGACTATAGATCGTCTTCCTGCGTCTATATTCAAAACGATTAAAGATGTAAAAGGACTCTACGAAATAAGGATAGGATATGCGGGTAATATTTTCAGAGTTTTTTGTTGCTTTGACGAAGGGGAATTGATAATCCTTTTCAATGGATTCCAGAAAAAGACTCAGAAGACTCCTTTAAATGAAATTGAGAAAGCAACAAAACTGATGAATGAATATTTTAAAGAGAAAGATCATGAAGGATAAAGAAAAATCTATAATGCAGTGTCAGACTCTTGATGATTTGCTTGATGTTGAATTCGGTAAACCCGGAACTCCGGAACGTGAGGCTTTTGATAAAGAAACACAGGCTTTTTGTCTTGCGGAAACACTTAAAGAGGAAAGACTTCGAGCCGGTTTGACCCAACAGGAATTGGCCGAACGCATAGGAACTAAGAAGACTTACATTTCCCGGCTGGAGAATGGGAAGGCCGATGTGCAACTTAACACATTATTCCGCATTTTCGAAGGACTCGGAAGGCGTGTGTCGTTAACAATACTTTAATTCAAGAGTCTATAAAAAAGAGGCTAACTTTTTAAAGCCGCCTCCGTAACTCCTATATCCATATCCTTCCCCCATGTCGTTCAATAGAGTCGGACACCCTCAAATACAGATGTTCGCGTAGCCACGTTCCCCGAGAGGGAACGCAGGCAGAAGCCGCGTGGTAACAAATAGTATGCAAGATAGCAATCTCGCGTAGCCACGTTCCCTGCAGTGGGAACGCAGAGAATAGCCGCGTGGTAAGCGCTGGCGTTCGCGAAGCGAACGACGGCGAGCATCACGCGGTAATCATTTTTATATCATTCAACCGCGAGCGCCCTACGGATACGATGCGGTCGAATGATATATTTCATTTAAGTAGATACTCGAATTAACTTTTTATTGAATATCTTTGACAAATACCCAATGCCCGGTCTTGGGATGACCAAGCCATGCAATATTCCATTCTTTCAGCCGCCGTTTGATGGTACTCTCCGAACATCCGGCAATACGAGCCAACTCCATACGACCGATTCCATTGTTTTCTTTTATAGCACTGATGATGGCTTTCTTTTGAGGGTCAAGTTCTTTTTTTAGAGGGCCAGTCTGACCCTCTAAATCGGTTTGAGGGTCATTTTGAGGGTCAACTTGAATTCTTTGCGGGTCATTCCGAACGTCATTATCTTTATCGTGACTATCATAATACAAAGCTTTACCTTTCAGAGTCAATCCGTATCTTTGGTTAGGAGCATTCGGTTTATCCGGATTCTCAAGAACCACCAGGCCGCAATCTATTGCAGGTCTGATATAATTTCTAATAAAGGAACTTTTTGAGGATAATCCGATTATATCACATAATGTGTTAGCTGTGAACCAATCTTCTCCGATAGATTGAATGAGAGTGCTGATTGACTTGCTTATCGGCATATTGCTCAATAATCTTAAACTGTGTCTTACTGTGTCTGCACTGTGTCCTACTGTGTCCTTGCTTACATCAACTTTATTCTTGGGTCGTGCAAAAATGATTTTGACAATAGTGCCATCATGATAGAATGCGGGAGCCGGCAATCCGACTCGTTTACATTCTCTTGCCATCATTGACAATCCACGTCCCCAGTGTTCGATCAGGCCACCAAGATACATGATATTGGCGATTACAGGATTCGGTGGAAGCGAAGTATTTTCCTGTTGTTGTTCTTCTTCCTGCATCAAAGCGGCAGGCGATATGCGTACCGGAAACCGACCTGCATTCTCAATCTCAATCCTGTCATCATAGATGGCAATCCCTACAGAAACAACTTCATACCCCCAGTTCATGTGACAAAGTGAGTTCACGACACTCTCGCGCAACGCGTCGTATGGAATTTCAAGTTCATCCTCACGGACAATGCGATGATGTGTCGTGCCTGACAGGTTGAGATGTTTGAAGAAGAAAGCCATTGCCGCATCAACCAACTGAAAGATGTTGCCCTCCTGTTGCTGATTGTCGATGAAATCCCGTTTTGTCGTACCTCTGAAACGGGCGAGACGCAATTTACACTGTGGATAATCGGTGAAATATTTCCCGAACAGTACCGCCGCAGAATTGCAAATATTTCCGTCCTTAATAAGATTAAGCCGTTTCAGAGCAGTAGTAACATTGTCATTAAGGGCATCGCTTGACAGCCGGCCGCGTCTTACGGCACTTTGGATTACATTATGGATGAGCTGTTCATCAAGATCATCAATGGTCAGATTCCTGTTTATATCATTTTCCCATTTGTACTTCAATCCATGCTGAAGCTCATGAAGCCGGATAAATTTCTCGCGTGGCATTACACTTGTCACGCTGTCGTGCCTACGATATGGTTTGCCGTCCCACATATAAGGCTTATCAGTTTCCTGTCCATCTGCCCGGAAAATTATGACAAACTTGTCTGAATTGTCAATCGGTACATATTCAGGCTGAATGTCAATCGCCGGATCAAACTTATTGATGGCTTCACCGATTGCACGGGTGGTTTTATCGCCAATCTCCTGACCGATGATCTTTCCCTTGTTAGATACTCCGAATACGACGGTACCACCCTGGCCGTTGATCATACCGCATAATGTCTCCATACCTCGGTTAAGCTGTCCAGTGGTTTCCTTAAACTCAACATCGGCGCCTTCGTTGCCTGATACGAGCTGTTTTATGTATTCCAAAGAGATTTCCATAATGCCATTACTGAATCACAAAATTACGAAATATATCTGATAAAAAGCCACCGATTCAATTAAATAGGCATCTTGAAGCCACGGCTCTTTCATTTAATGTTGATGCAGTATAGACCTCCGCGTTCAATCGGCTCGATCCGCGCGCGAAGCAATCTCGCGTAGCCACGTTCCCCGAGAGGGAACGCAGAGAATAGCCGCGTGGTAAGTGCTGGCGTTCGCGAAGCGAACGACGGCGCGCACCACGCGGTAATCATTTTTTATATCATTCAACCGCGAGTGCCCTACGGGTGCGATGCGGTGGAATGATATATTTCATTTAAGCAGATACACGAATTAACTCAATTTAACAAAGTAAAAAGCATCAAAAACACAAAGTCATTCACATCAAAAACATAAAATAAAAAGCATCAAAAACATAAAACGTTTGGATAACTCATACAAAATCACTAACTTCGTAATCAGTTATGAAAGAGATAAAATATCTGAATAGAATTGCCGACAAAACTCTTGACTTGAGGCTTGAAGCATTCGGCGCGGTACAGATTACCGGCCCTAAGTGGTGTGGTAAGACGACTACGGCTGAACGTCGGGCGGCAAGCGTCATAAAGATGCAAGATCCGGACCGAAGGGAGGGTTATCTTGCTACTGCACGTACAAAGCCATCTTTATTACTTAAAGGCAACACTCCACGCCTTATTGATGAATGGCAAGTCGCTCCGGTTATATGGGATGCTGTGCGTCATGCCGTAGATGAACGTAGAGAGAAAGGGCAGTTTATTCTGACCGGATCTACTGTAATTGACGATGATGAGATAATGCATACCGGAACCGGTCGCATTACCAAAATGGCAATGTATCCGATGAGTCTTTTTGAATCTCTAGAATCGAACGGCTCTATTTCATTGCGTCGTCTATTTGATGAACCTGATTATGATATTGACGGTGAAATGTCGCAACTCTCCATCGAACAACTTATATTTGCCGCATGCCGAGGCGGATGGCCAGCCTCGCTTGATGAAATGAGCGCAAAGGCAAAACTGCTCATCGCAAGGGATTATGTTGATGAAATTTGCGATAAGGATATTTCAAGAGTGGACAAGATGCGTAGAAATCCAACATTGGCTCGATTGATTCTTCGTTCCTATGCCCGAAACATCTGTACTTTGGCGAAGAAAACTTCAATGGTTGCAGATGTAGCGGAGGAGATGGAGGGAACGTCGATGCCAACCTTTGATGACTATGTAGGTGCGCTGGAAAAACTTTTTGTTATAGATGACATAGAGGCTTGGTCCCCGGCCATTCGTTCGAAGACGGTAATACGTACAGGAAAGAAGCGTTGTTTTGTGGACCCATCTATCGCTGTTGCTTCTTTGGGGGCGTCTCCTGAGAGTCTTGAACTTGACCTTAATACATTCGGATTTATTTTTGAGTGTCTCTGCTTCCGAGACCTGCGGGTCTATTCGCAAGCATTGGGGGGACGGTTGTCTTATTATCATGATCGCTTTGGCTTAGAGGCTGACGCTGTTTTACACCTTGATGATGGACGATACGCACTTATCGAATGTAAACTCGGGAGTCGAGAGATTGAGGAAGGTGCAAATCACCTCCTTGAAATCAAACGCCTTGTTTCAGAGAAAAACAAAGTAGAAAAACAGATGAAGCTTCGCGAACCGGATTTGCTGATTGTTCTTACAGGCGGAGAAATGGCATACACCCGAGAGGATGGAGTGAAAATAATCCCGATAGGCTGTCTAAAGGATTAAGGCGGTAACACATAAAAACTGAGATGCGCAAGAATGACCGGAGGTCCGTTACTTTATAACCTGTAATGGGGACTTCTGGCCTACGGATATACTCTACAGGCGAATGGACCGTTTATTGTATAGGATATCTGTAAAGTTGTTATTTATGAAAGTTCTTGTTACCGGTGCGGCCGGATTTATCGGCAGCGCCGTCGTTGACCGACTCGTGGCAAAGGGGCACTCAGTAGTCGGACTCGACAATATAAACGATTATTATGACCAGGCTCTCAAGCTCGGGAGACTGAGACGCTGCGGCATTCCGGTGCCGGAGTCAGCAGCTGAATTTCCGTGGTATAAATTCATCAAATCGGATACCAACGGCGGATTGTACCGTTTTATCCGTATGAATCTGGAAGATACCAAGGCTGTGGAGATGCTCTTCGCCAACGAGGAGTTCGACGCTGTGGTGAACCTCGGTGCTCAGGCGGGTGTGAGATACTCCATTCAAAATCCGCGTGCTTATGTTGAGAGCAATGTAGACGGCTTCATCAACATCCTGGAGGGTTGCCGCAACTATAAGGTGAAGCACCTGGTATATGCTTCCTCTTCAAGCGTATACGGTCTTAACGGCAAGGTGCCGTTTTCTGAACATGACGGGATAGCCCACCCTGTTAGTCTTTATGCCGCTACCAAGAAGAGCAACGAGCTGATGGCCCATGCATATTCCAAACTGTATGGCATTCCTACCACGGGGTTGCGCTTCTTTACCGTATACGGCCCTTGGGGCCGTCCCGATATGTCGCCTTTCCTATTCATGGATGCGATTCTGCATGACCGCCCGATAAAGGTGTTCAACAACGGCGACATGTTACGCGATTTCACATATATCGACGATATCGTGGAGGGCGTGGTACGCATAATAGATGTGATTCCGCAAGGCAATCCCGAGTGGGATGAGACGAATCCCGATCCGGCTACTTCGCCTGCGCCATACCGTATTTACAATATCGGCAACTCTCAGCCTACAAAGCTTATGGACTATATACAGTGCATAGAAAACGCTATCGGCAGAGAGGCGAAGAAGGATTTCCTGCCGATGCAGCCGGGTGATGTGTATCAGACTTATGCCGATTCGTCGGCTTTGGCCGAGGCCACGGGCTTCAAACCCTGCACTCCGCTGCAGTCCGGCATAGACACCACGGTAGCCTGGTTCAGGGAATATTTTGGACTATAGTTGTTAGTTGTGGGGTTGTGGGGTGTATGAGTTGTCAGTTGTAAGTTTTCAGTTAGGGGTTGTGGGTTAATTAGTTTTTAGTTTTAAGTTGGAAGTTGAGGGATATCGGGAGAACTTCAATCGCGAGTATCAGAACTAATAACCAACAACTAAAAGACTACCAACTAAAAACTTGAACTCCACAACTACCAACCAAAAACTTTAATGCTAAACGCTATCAACTAAATAACCCCAAAAACAACAACTAAAAGACTAAATACTATTAACTAAATAACCTAAAACCAGATAAATATGAAACAATATAATATCGCGGTTGCCGGTACCGGCTATGTCGGCCTTTCAATCGCCACTTTGCTTAGCCAGCATAATCATGTTACGGCTGTAGATGTCATTCCCGAAAAGGTTGAACTTATAAACAATCGCAAGTCTCCTATTCAGGATGATTATATCGAGAAATATCTCGCGGAGAAAGACCTTGATCTTAGGGCTACTCTCGATGGCGCGGCCGCTTACAGCAACGCTGATTTCGTAGTGATCGCCGCTCCTACCAACTACGACCCGGTAAAGAATTATTTCGATACCTCGCATGTTGAGGAGGTAATAGATCTGGTGCTATCCGTGAACCCTGACGCGGTGATGGTAATCAAGTCTACGATTCCAGTAGGTTACTGTCGCTCGCTTTATCTGAAATATGCGGCCAAGGGTGTGAATAAGTTCAACCTTCTCTTCTCGCCCGAATTCCTGCGCGAGTCCAAAGCCCTGTACGACAACCTATATCCGTCGCGTATAATAGTCGGTATACCGAAAATAATAAAAAGCGAGGATTTCTCGGCTGAGAACGAAGCCATAAGCCGCATAGCCGACATCCCGCATCTGGAGAAAGCCGCCCACACATTCGCGGCGCTTCTGCAGCAGGGTGCCATAAAGGAAAACATACCAACGCTCTTCATGGGTATGAAAGAGGCCGAGGCCGTTAAACTGTTCGCCAACACATATCTCGCTCTGCGTGTGAGCTATTTCAACGAGCTTGACACATACGCCGAGGTGAAAGGTCTCGATTCCCAGGCCATAATAGAGGGTATCGGTCTTGATCCGCGTATCGGTACCCATTACAACAATCCTTCGTTCGGATACGGCGGATATTGCTTGCCGAAAGATACCAAGCAGTTGCTGGCAAATTATGAGGATGTGCCTCAGAACATGATGAGCGCCATAGTGGAGAGCAACCGTACCAGAAAAGATTTCATAGCCGACCAGGTATTGAAGATGGCCGGATACTATGGTGAGAACTCTCGCTATGACAGCTCGAAAGAGGGCGAATGTGTGGTTGGGGTTTATCGTCTCACCATGAAGTCGAATTCCGATAACTTCCGTCAGTCTTCCATACAGGGTGTCATGAAGAGAATAAAGGCGAAAGGCGCGACTGTCATAATATACGAACCCACGCTTGAGGACGGCACCACTTTCTTCGGCTCTAAAGTTGTCAACGACCTGGAGCAGTTCAAGGCACAGTCGAAAGCGATACTCGCCAACCGCACCAGCGCCGACTTGGCGGATGTGGCCGGCAAGGTCTATACCCGCGATATCTTCTCGCGTGACTAAGAGCGTGGTTTGACCCGAAATAACAAAATCGGCCTGAGGTATATACCTCAGGCCGATTTTGTTATTTATCGTATTGTTCAGTTCCTGATCTTCATGGTTCTGTTGCGGAGCGTAACCATGTAGATGCCGGGTTCGAGCGAGACACTGCAGTCTCCCTCGCCGCTGTATCTTGCACGGCCTCCGAGGTCTGTGATTACCACCGGCTCTTCGTTTTCAAGTCCGGCCACTACCACGCGGCCACCTGCGGTGAATACCATCACTCCTCCAAGAGGGGTGCTCTTGACACCGCTGCCGTTGAATTCGCGGTCTACGCGAACATTATCGATGGCAACGCTGCATGAGTAATCTCCTTTCTTGGCCACGAACCTGACGCGCATGTTACGCGCTCCGGCAGGTACGTCTACAGGTATTTCGACTTTCACCCATCCCGGTTCGCTGAAGTCTTCATTGAAATCATGGTTGTTTACCGATGTGAACTCACCACCGTCGAAAGAAACCTCGACTCCGAGACCGGTGTCATAACCCGGTACGCCATACAGGTAATATGTAAGACCCGGACGCTCTATGCCGGTTACGTTCATGTTGCCCGAAACCAGATAGTCTTCGCGGTTCAGTGAAGAGTAGGGGCCGTAGAACGAGTAGGCGAGACCGCCGTCATTGTCGACAGGCATAATCTGACCTTCCATCAGGAAGTAAGCCATTTCGGCAAAAGCCCAGTTGACTGCAGTCTCCGTGCTGCCCATGGTCCATGAACCGTGTACCGGCTGTATGCTCTCGCCGACCATTCTGTTGAAGGGTTCGTAATAAGGCAGTTCAACCGGATCTCCGACAAGAAGCTCGTTGGATACTGCGGAATAGCCTTCCATCTGCCCGGATACCGCCTTTACGAAATATTTCACCACTTCCTCATCGCCGAATGTTGTCGGGTCGGTGAAAGATGTCGTGGTTACTCCGCTCTTGAGGAATTCTGCGTCATAGTCGCTGTAACCATTGCCACGCTGCACGATGAATGAGAGGTGTTCGGTATCGATATAGCCGTTGTTCATACCCTTCACAGGCGCCTCCCATGTGAGGTGAACCAAACCGTTTTCACCAAGCGTAGCCACAAGATTGGATGGCGTTTCAGGTATGTCTGGTCCCACGTATACGCTTTGGCTAACGCCGTAGGAGTTGCCGGCGGAACCTTCGCAGATTACGCGGTATTCATATATCTCGCCGACCTTCACGTTGGCATCGCTGCAGTTCACGAATTCTCCCGGAACCAGATTCTCCTCCAGCCTGCTTATCTCTTCCCATACGAACGTTTCGTTGTTATAGCGTGTTATAGACACAGCCTTGATCGAGAGCAGCTGTTTGCCATCGCTGTCTACCGAGGGGAGAAGGAAACGTATTATTACAGGGGCGGCGCCGCGGGTGCTGCTTACCTCAAGTTGGGTAACGTCGCCGGGTATCTGGCCTACGGTTACAGGTTTGTCAAGATAATTGCCATAGTCGCAGTGGTTTCCCACATACACTACCGCGCGGTAGCTGTATTCCCCGCCTTCGGCAAGGTCTGTGTCGCTGTATACGAGTTTTTCGCCGGGTGCGGGAGACAGGAATTCATGTATCTCCTCATAGTCGGTTGCATATCCGATCTGGCGTTGCAGCGAGATACGTGATATCATGGTAAGCGGCTCGTTGTTCTTGTCGCCGAGAGAGGGGTGGGTCAGCGTCGGGGCGATCATGGAGATATCTATGGCCGTCCCTTCATCGTTAAGCGCAGCCTTGAAGTCGCTTACCGAGGCGGGGTAGACATCGGGGATAGCTTCGCCTCCGCGTAGCTTGATATCATCTACTGTCATGGCGACGGCTTCTTTGGAGTTATGGGCCGTGATGCGGATTACAGCCGTATTCGCGCCCGATGGCACCACGATGCCCTCTTTCTGTCCGGTCTGCCATCCCTTTGCCTCGCACTCGGCGAAGAGGACGCTATGTACAGTCTGGAAGGTAGCCCCGTTGTCGAAGCTGATTGCTGCTGACATCGAAGTGGCTCCCGGGAACTCGAACGGCACATAGTAGCTGTACGACAGATTGAGCGTCCCTTGTCCGTTGATATCAATCTTGGAACTGGTAAGCATGAAGTCTGATTCGGGGGTGGAACTGTAGGTGTTCAGGTGCGCCAGACCTCCTGAACCGCTCGGCGGCAATACCCGGGTATTGCCGTCATAGCAATACTCCGATATGTTCCATTCCGGAGGATTCGATTCCCCGCTGGTTGTCGATGTACCCCAAAGATGGTCGTAGGTATATGTGTATTCAGACTTTTTGGTATCGAAGGTTTCGGTGAATGGGAGTGTGAGCGACGGCCCTATCACCATATATGCGCCGTAAGTCTCCTTGCCTTGTCCGGCCGATGTATGGGGGGTTACGGAGAATCTTACTTTCTTCGGCTCGTTGCCCGCCAATACATAGGTATAGGATGTTTCAGCGAGGTCGGTTGCCACAGTCTCGCAGTCATCGCCCCATGAGGAAGAGGGTGTGTAAACCTTAATATCATATTTGAGTTCAGAGTTGTCGAAATATCCTCCACGAGTACCTGTAGACGGTTCGCCCCATGTCAGTTTCACGGTTCCCTCTGTCTCTTCATTGATGATAAGGTCGGTTACGGCACCCGGGGTATCGATGCCGATGTAGAAGTTCACCGGAGCGTTGGCTGATGGACCATCCTCGCTGTAGACCACGAGAGTCCATTTTATCTCGCCGTCGAGAGTGGAGTCGTCGATGGTATATTCTACCTTCCGGCCTGGGTTGATATCGTTGATTGTGGATATGAGTACAGGGTCATCGAACCATCCGCCTTTTGTCCACAATTCGGCTTTGGTAATCTTTTCAAGCGGTGTAATGCCGTCGGAATATACCGAAGGGGCTGTGAAGGTCAGTAGCACAGGCAGAGAGCCCTGATTGGTGGTCAGCTTGATATCGCTGGGGGTTGCCGGTACTCCGCCGGCGAGGATTCCTGTCACCTTGGCTCCCTCGGAATGCTCGCCGTTGGCATATACTGTAACTACGAAATTGAATGACTGGCCGCGTTGCAGTCCGTCTTCAAAGTAGCTCAGTTTTTCGCCCGGTGCCGGATTCGTGAACGTGTGGAGCAGGTAGGTATTTGTGTTATGACCGTTATCTATCGACACCTCGATTTTTGAGATCGACTCAAGCGGTCCGGATACTTCTTCCCATTCATCCCAATCGTAATAGGCGCCCTCGGTCGGGGCCGTGAAAGAGATGTCGAAGCCGCCGCGGTTCATGTTCCACGTTATAGAGAGGTCGGCTACCTCTTTGGGAACCAGCGGCTCGTCTGTACTGCGCGTGACGCTTTTCTGTTGCCTCTGTGCGGGTGTACCGGAGTTGCCCGATATCGCCATGCCAGTAAGCGCGAATGCACCTATGGCGGTGGCCGCAAAGATGTAGGTTAGTTTTTTCATAAGCGTTATTGGTATTTAAATCACTTTTTTATGCACTTTTCACAAAGATAATAAAATTTTATAAAGTTCAAAGAATAATCTCGGGCAACTGACCTCCCGCATTCCATGGCTGCCGTTCATACGAAATCGATGAACCCTGAGATAAATATCAGAAGCACTAACAATGGTGCTATGTAGCGCACTATGAACCGCACGGTAGGATAAAGGTGGTTGCAGATGGTGCCCCGGTTTGTTACTTCGTTGCGGAAGAATCCTTTGGGTGCGAACCATCCCATAAAAATGCAAGTGGCTATCGACACTATGGGCAGCATGACGTTGGTGGCCAGATTGTCGAGGAAGTCAAACAGATTCATACCCATTATCCTGATTTCTCCGAGCGATCCGAACGATAAGGCGCAGACCCCGCTGAATACGACCAGCGGCGCGAGGATGACCGTTACCGCCTTTATGCGGCTCATGCGGAAGCGGTCTTCAAGAAACGCTATCGAGACTTCGGCGGCCGACACCGTGCTTGTAAGGGCGGCCACCAGCAGTAGCACGAAGAACAGCATCGACCAGAACCGTGGCCAGGGCATCTGCATGAACACCTCAGGCATAGTTACGAACACGAGAGCCGTACCGCGTACTTCCTCAAGATTGAGACCGAAGCTGGCCACGGCCGGAAAGATTATCATGCCCATCATCACCGCTACGAGCACCACCATGCCACAGACCGTAAGGGATGTGCGCGGCATGTTGACATCGCGCGGGTAATAAGCGCCGTATGTTACAAGTATGCCCATACCGAGGCTGAGCGAAAAGAAAGTCTGTCCGAGGGCGCTGAGAATAACTTCGGGTGTTATCTTGCTGAAATCGGGGGTAAAGAAATACTCAAGCCCTTTAAGCGAGTCTTCGAAACCGAAGGCTGTTATGACGAATATCATAAGCAGTCCGAACAGCACGGGCATCATTATGTTGCTCAGCCGCTCTATCCCTTTCTGTACTCCGGCGGCGAGCACCCCGAAGTTTATGACGATCGCTCCGTAAGTGAAGAGCAACGGTCTGAGGTCAGAGCAAATATATTCCTGCATCTTGGCATGGAAACGTCCCGACAGATTCCGGTCAAGTGCGTCCACACCGTCGTATAGACCGCCGCTCATAGATTCCCAGAGGTATTCGAGCGTCCACCCTTCCACAACCATGTAGAAGGCCAATATCAGATAGGAGGAGAGTACGGCGAGTACTCCGGCATATTTCCATCCGGAACGTGGCACGAGTTTGTGGAAAACACCTACGGCATCGCTGCGCCCCCCGCGTCCGAGCGAGAACTCGGCGAGCATGACAGGTATGCCGAGCGCGAACATACACAGTACATAGACAAGCAGGAACGCAGCCCCGCCATTCTCTTCCACTTCCGCAGGAAACCTCCATATGGTGCCCAGACCCACGGCCGATCCGGCAGTAGCGGCAATCACTCCAAGTTTAGTGCTGAATTTCTTCACAGACATGACTTATTACTTCGTTTCAAACAACTAACAACTTACAACTAACAACTTACAACTTCCTTCCGGTGAACATATAACGGATATCCTCGCCGATGTCGGCGAAAAAAGAATGTACCGGAGTCAGTATGGGTCTGAATTGATGCCTGCGTGAAGGGGTAAGAACTTTCAATATGCGTTCGCGGCAGGTAATATCCATCATTGTGCCCATCTCATACGGCTCCCCGTCTATCTGCACCGGTCCCGGAGCAAGACGTGTGATCTGCGCTTCTTTGACTCGAAACGACTCTATGGTCTTGTTGGGGCCGAAACTCCCGGCAAGCATTCCTACACCGGCAAGCATGGTGTCTACAGGATTTCCACTGCGTATGACGGTTATGTCGAGCAGTCCGTCGGTCACTGAGGCTCCCGGAGCTATGTAGACATTGTTGCCATATTGCGAAACATTGCAGACCGCGATTAGAAACGCTTCCTTTACAACCACCTCCCCTCCGATAGAGAGGGCATAGGCGGCCGGCTGGAAATTCAGGTATTCGACCAAGGCGTTACGCAGGTAGGAGAGTTTGCCGCGTCTACGTGTGTTGGCAAACTTATGGGCCACGGCGGCGTCGAATCCCAACCCGAATGTGCAGAAGAAATTGCGGCCGTTCACCATACCGCAGTCGCACATCTCGCAGTGGCCGCCGAGTATGATATCTATGGCCTTGTCGGGATGTTGCGGTATCTCAAGTGTGCGGGCAAGTCCGTTGCCGGAGCCGCAAGGTATTATGCCGAGTGCCGTTTCTGTACCGCAAAGAGCCGTGGCTACTTCGTTTACAGTACCGTCGCCTCCAGCCACGACCACGAGAGGGCAGCCCCTTTCGGCGGCTCCGGTTGCAAGCCGCCGGGCATCGTCAGGCCCTTCCGTATACAGAGTGGTATACGGTATGCCGGCCTGCCGGAAGCGGCTCTCTACGGCCTCTCCGATACTGAATTTGCCGCGGGTGCCCGAGATTGGATTCACTATCACCAGCACTTCGCGTGGCAGTCCGGATTCGGAGGACCGGGGCGGTCCGGCAGGCGGTATGTTGTCGGTATGCTGATCCATATTCTATTTTTTCTTGCCTGAGGCGAGCATTCCGCAGGCGGCCTCTATGTCTTCGCCGCGAGAGGCTCTGATGGTGGCCGTTATTCCCTGTTGATTAAGGAAATTGCGGAACATTATCATTCGCTCCTCGCTGCATGTGTGCAGTTCGGACCCGGGCAGCGCGTGGTAACGTATCAGGTTGACTCTGGCAGGTATGTTCCCGATCAGCTTCACGAGTTGGCGTGCATGGTCCATATCGTCGTTTATCCCACGCCACATTATGTACTCGAGCGACAGCCGGCGCTGTCCCGAAAAGTCGTAGGCTCCGAGTATTTTCATAACCTGAGTCAGAGGGAAAGCTTTCTGGGCCGGCATCATGCTTTCGCGCTGTGCCGCGTCGGGAGTGTGCACGCTCAATGCCACATGCACCTGGGTACGTTCCAACAGATCTTTCAATTCCGGAAGTTTCCCTACGGTAGAAACAGTGATGCGTTTCGGGCTCCAGGCCAGACCCCATGAAGAGGTAAGTATTTCGATAGCCCGTTCCACAGCCTTGAAATTATCGAGCGGCTCTCCCATACCCATAAACACAACGTTGCTGAGAGGCGTTGGTTCAGGTTGGCCGGCAGCCGGAGCCGGTGGAATGGATAATATCTGGTTTATGATACGAGTGGCGGAAAGATTCGCCTTGAAGCCCATTTTCCCGGTGGCGCAGAAGTAGCAGTTCATCTTGCAGCCCACCTGCGACGATACGCAGAGTGTGGCGCGGTCCCGATCTGGAATGTAAACCGATTCCACAGCCATTCCCGGGCCGGCCTCAAACAGGTATTTTACAGTTCCGTCTGCCGAACGGCGACTTTTCACAGGGGCTTCGCGGCCTATCTCATAATGTTCCGACAACCACTGTCGGTTTTTCTTGGATATGTTTATCATATCGTCGAATGAGGTGGCACGTTTTCCGTATATCCATTCGGCCAGCTGTTTTCCCACGAATCTGGGCATTCCACCCTGAAGAGCCACTCCCTGCAGCTCTTCAAGATTCATCCCTATAAGCGCTCTTTTATCCATAAATATCTGCTTTCTTGCGATAACCCCTTCCGCATATCCCTACTATATCCTACTATGCCCTTCCATATTATAAAAATTCCCCGGACAATAATTATGCCCGGGGAATTTTATATCAGTGTGGGCAGTGCGTCTGTAATCAGTCGCCTGCTTCGAACTTGTAAGCGTTGTTAACCAGTTTGTCGGCGCCCTTGAGCATTCCTGCCATGTCGGGGTTCACAAGCTGATAGTACTGCTGTTCGTAGGTGGCGTCGGTGAAGGGGAACTGTTCGGTCTTCTGGCCTTCGATAACGTAGGCGTAGATACCGTCTTCGCCTTTGACTACTTTCAGTTTGCGGTCGGCCTTCGAGCCGTTGATACGACCCAGTACCTTCGCATCCTGAACGCCGGCTCCGCGTCCCTGACGTACGTTTGCCAGTTCGCGGGGCTCCACGCCCATTTTCGTGGCTACCTCGGCAATGGTCTTGCCCTGATATTTCTTCAGCAGAGCGTCGCCGGCTTTGGAGCGTCTTACTTTCTGGGTAAGATATTCGGTCACTTCTTTGTTGGATACCGGCTGGAAGTCTTCATATTCGGAGTCTACGGCTACGGCATAGAGCATCGGGGCGGTAGCGTCCTTGCATTCGTATATGTGGCCTACCTCGCCCGGTTTGCCGTCTATCATCGCCCAGCGCACTACCTGACGCGATTCGGGATAGTAGCGGTTGTAGCCCTTCATGCGGGGAACAGCGGGAGTGCTCTGTGTGAATTCAAATTCCTGAATATTGTATCCGGCCTTGGCGGCATTTTCCGCAAAGGATTTGGCGGTAGTGTTCTTCTGCAGGAATTCCTCAAGTTTGGTGCGCTCGTCGTTCACGGTCTTGGTGCTCGGGTTGAGGTCGTAGGTAACTTCCTCGAAACTGTAGATGGCTTTCGGAGCGGAGCGTTTTGTAACTTTGGCCAATACGGCGCCCTGCGGAGTGCTCATAAGCGATATATATTGTCCCGCGGCGGCATTGAGCGAGTCGAGCTGAGACTTCTCTATGGCGTTGGTGCGGCCGTTGGCGGTAAACAGGGGTATCCACTGCTCGGCCTGACCCATTACGCTGTCGGGCGAGAAAGCTGTGGCGAGACTGTCGATCGCCAGACCGGCGTTGAGCTTGGCAAGTACTTTGGAGGGTAGGTTGGAGCCGGCTACCTGTACCAGATTAAGCTGTATGGAATCTGTCTCGAAATCTTTCTTACCCATCTTCACTGCGGTAAAGCCGCGCATATTTTCCGATACAAGCTGTACCTGACCGTCGGATGCGTTTTCAACGAAGTTCTTCACCGAGCCGGACTGAAGGTCGGAGGCGCGTACCTCGCGGCGCTGTGAACTTACCCCTTCTTTACGGAGGTTCGCGGGAATGGCGCCCCCGGTGCTGTCAGAGAGAGCGGCAATAGTTTTCTTCGCGAGCTCCTTGGCTGCCGCGCGGTCTGCTGCGGAGGGCGCTATGCTTACGGCGATGAAACTTACCGACTTGGTGGGCTCCTCTACCTTGAATTCATTCTTATTCTCCTGATAAGCCTGCTGTATTTCGGCGGCGCTTACCGGATATTCCTTTTCATCGAGCTGACCGTAAGGACGGTATGCAAGACGTATCTGTTTTGTGGCCACATAGTCGTCATACAGGGCTTTCTTGTCAAGATCGTTGGCCTTCACTGTGCCGTATAGCAGACGCTGGTATCCGTTGCGTGCCACCATCTTCTTGGTCTCTTCTTCCATGGCGAGCCATGCGCGCTGGAAAGGTTCGGCCTGTGCCTGGGTAAGACCGTTGCGGGTGGGATTGAATATTACTTCGTAAGCCTGATTGGGGTTGGATACTGTTACTCCTGCCTGGTTGAGCGACTGGATTATTTCCTGAAGTCCCTGCTGATTCACCGGGTTTTCCAGAACGTAGAAACGAAGCTGTGCGGGAGTCACACGCAGTCCGGCACGCTTGGCGGCGTTGTCGAGCAGTGTTGTCCCTACCAGTTCCTCGACTGCCATCTCTGCCAACACCTGGGTGTCGAAGTCGGCAAATTGTTGCGGATTCTGCTGACGGGCCTGTTCAAGGCGGCGGTTCAGTTCTTCGCGCTTGCGCTGGTACTCGGTATAGTCAATCTTCGTGCCGCCTATCTTGGCTACCGTGGTGTGGTCGCCAAACAGATTGCGGCTGTTGGTCAGGGCATCGCCGACGATGAACGCAAGCAGCGCCACGCCAATTATGACGAGCAGCAGCACCGACTTGCTCCTAATCTTTTCTAATGTTGCCATTGATTCTGAATATAGCTGTAATTGTTTTTGTTTCTACAAGTTACTTCGAACTATCCGCCGATGGCGGACAGCCCGAAATTCAGGGGCCGGACCATAGTCCCGCCCCTTAGCTTGCAAAGATAACATTTTTCAGCACCTTAGCCTAACTTTTTTTGAAAAGTTTTAAATAACCCTTTATTTTAGTCCGAATGCGCGGCGTATGTCGTCTACACGGTCGGTCTTTTCCCAGGTGAAGAGTTCTACCTCTTTTACAAGGGGGGCGTTGTCGTAACGCGAAGCGAATGTTTTGCGCACAATCTCGTTTTTACGTCCCATATGGCCGTATGCGGCCGTCTCGGCATAGATCGGTTCGCGCAGTTTGAGTGTACGCTCTATCGAGGCCGGACGAAGGTCAAACAGCTCCTTGATCTTGGCGGCTATCTCCGCGTCGCTCTCTTTAACATGGCTGCGACCGTAGGTGTTGACGAATATGCTCACCGGCTCGGCTATGCCTATGGCATAAGCCACCTGCACAAGAACCTCGTCGGCAACTCCGGCTGCAACCAGATTTTTGGCTATGTAGCGGCAGGCGTAAGCTGCCGAGCGGTCTACTTTCGAGGGGTCTTTGCCTGAGAAAGCTCCCCCTCCGTGCGCTCCGCGACCACCGTAGGTGTCTACTATTATTTTGCGTCCGGTCAGCCCCGTGTCGGCATGGGGACCCCCGAATACGAATTTACCGGTGGGATTCACGTGCAGTATCAGCTTGTCGTCAAACAGATTGCGGATTTCCTCAGGAAGCTTGTCCTTTACACGTGGCAGGAGGATTTCTTCCACATCCTTGCGTATGCGCTCCAGCATCATGCGGTCGGCACTCTCCTGACCTGCCGGAGTATCTTCGATAGGGGTTACGAACTCATCGTGCTGGGTAGAGATGACTATGGTGTGTATTCTCAGCGGTTTCCCATCTTCATTATATTCTACCGTAACCTGACTTTTGGCATCGGGACGCAGATATGACGTAAGTTTCCCTTTACGGTAATATGACATTTCCTTACCTTCGCGCCGTATGGCGGCGAGTTCGGTCAGCAACAGATTTGAGAGATCGAGGGTAAGGGGCATCAGGTTTTCCGTTTCGTTAACGGCATATCCGAACATCATTCCCTGGTCGCCGGCGCCTTGGAGCTCCTCTTTTGTCTCGCCTTCCTGACCTGTGCGATCTACGCCACGGTTGATATCGGCGCTCTGTTCGTGGATTGTTGACAGTATTCCGCAGCTGTCGCCGTCAAAGCGGTACGCACCCCGGTTGTAACCGATGCGGTTTATCAGATCTCGTACGCTTCCATGTATGTCGATATAAGCCTCCGAGGTTACTTCGCCGGCTACTACCACCTGACCTGTGGTGCAGAGAGTCTCTATGGCCACATGACTGCGGGGGTCGCGGGCCAGGAATTCGTCAAGTAGAGTGTCGCTTATCTGGTCGGCCACTTTGTCGGGATGGCCTTCGGAGACTGACTCCGATGTGAAAAGATAGGTCATGTTAAATTATTTTTTTTGTTTCGTTATCAATTGTTTGGTTGTTGTCTCTTTCCGGGCGTAGGGTGAGGGGGATAAAAAAAGCATCTGGCAACCATGTGGTTCCAAATGCTAAATCTTGCTGTCGTCTGGACACTCGGCCCTGAAAGGGGGAGTGGCGGCCCCTTCTGGACTCGCCATCCCGGGGTGCGGAGCAGTTTTAGCATTTGTTTGGCATGTCGTTTCGAATAGAATCGTCGCATGCAGAGTGGTTGCAAGCAGCCAAATTTGTCCACTCTATTTCAGGCTCTGGATATCTCAGGCTTGAAATGTATCGCAAATATAATAAAAAAACGGTGATCAGCTCTCTTCCGACTCATATTTTTCGGGAAAATACGACTTAAAAGCCGTAACCTATTGCATATTTTGCAGATTATTCATTAAATTTGTAAATTCAGTCATTCATAATATAAGTAAGTGTTCAAATTTAATTTATGTTTTATGCGAGTTTATTTTTGAGTCGATAACGGTGCGGGTGAAAGTAGGATATAGATGTATCCGGCTGAGCGACAATCTGTAAGAGCGGCCAAAATGGAAACGGCAGAAAGCATAAAAGGATATCAAAACACTTACTATCTGTTGAATTTGAATACTTACTTAATATTCATTGTTGATAATGAAACAGTCTGACAAAGATTTTTTGCTCATAAGTCGTTGCCACAACGATGAGCAGCGCATCAAAATGCTTGAGTTCTTCCGGTTCCTTGAAAATTCAGGCATACCTTACGAGTCTTTCTCGGTAAAGGTGCAGGACTTGCGTATAAAGCCCGAAACAGTAGAGCAGCTCGGACTTGACGCCATGAAAGATCTGGCTATAGATTTCGACATATATCTTACGGGACGCAAAATAACCTTTAATTTATTCTCGTCCACGCGCTTTTCATCCCTTCCCAACAAGACGGAGGCGGTGATTCGCTATTCGGTTCAGCGTGCTCTGAGAGGATATTATTCCCAGAAAGGTGTTCTTCCTGATGTGGAAACCTATAATGCCGTGGCCGAGGCCATTGTCGTTGCCGTACGCCAGCATTTCATCGCTCTCAATATAAATACCCCTACGGTATTTGACATGCGTATGGAATCTCCCTGGTTCTGGGGTGATGACATTGAGATCTGGCTTCTGAGAGGGTCGAATTTCGACAAACTCTGCTCCGCGCTTCTCGTTTGAGGAGAGCCGGAACCAAGCCGACATTGCCATGGATGCCAAGTCTTCTTCCAAAAGCTGTTCCGCAGCCCACTCGCAGGCGGGATGGCTGAGCCGTGTCATAGACCTGTATGCCGACGGCTTCCGCTCGATGAGGGTAGGTCGAAAGTTATGGGTGCTCATATTGATCAAGCTCGCTATACTTTTCGGTATCCTGAAAGTGTTTTTCTTTCCTGATTTGCTGCAACGCGACTACGATTCCGATTCTGAAAGGGCAGAGGCGGTGCGCTCGCACCTTATCCAAGATAACTAACACGCTCTAACGGGCTTAAAAACTATAACCATGACAGACTTGTTTCAGACCGTCGACTGGTCGCGATACCAGTTCGCGTTGACGGCTATGTATCACTGGCTGTTCGTGCCGCTGACCATAGGGCTTTCGCTTATCGTGGCGATTATGGAAAGCGCGTATGTAAAGACCGGTGACGAGAAATGGAAGAAAATCACAAAATTCTGGATGACCCTTTTCGGCATCAATTTCGCGTGCGGTGTCGCTACTGGTATAATCCTTGAATTCGAGTTCGGCACGAACTGGAGTAATTACAGCTGGTTTGTAGGCGATATTTTCGGTGCCCCGCTTGCAATAGAAGGTATAGTGGCTTTCTTCCTTGAGGCCACTTTTGTGGCGGTTATGTTTTTCGGATGGGAGAAGGTATCAAAGAGATTCCATCTCGCATCGACATGGCTTGTGGCCATAGGAGTGTCGCTATCGGCATTATGGATTCTTGTGGCCAACGCATGGATGCAGAATCCTGTGGGCATGCGTTTCGATCCGGCTCAGATGAGGAACGTGATGGACAATTTCTGGGAAGTGGCTTTCAACAGTGTGTCCATGAACAAGTTCTTCCATGCCGTTACCTCCGGATGGGTGCTTGCCGCCGTGTTTGTTATCGGAGTAAGCTCGTGGTTATTGTGGCGCAAGCGTAATCTGCTTGTGGCAAGGGATTCCATAAAAGTGGCTTCTTGGGTTGGACTCGCCGGAATTATCCTGACCATGTGGACCGGCGACGGCTCCGCAGTGGCCGTAGCCCGGGTGCAGCCTATGAAATTGGCCGCCATGGAAGGTCTTTACAACGGTAAGGTGGGTCAGGAACTGGTAGGGTTCGGAATACTGAATACCGACAAGAAGCCGGGCGATGACCGGAAGGCTATCTTTGCCGAGGTCTCGATTCCATACGGCCTCTCGGTACTTGCCAACCATGACCCTAATACCTTCGTGCCGGGTATCAACGACCTTATTGAGGGTGTGGCCCTGACCCCCGAAGGAGATACCATCAACACCGTAAGCTATGCCGAACGTATAGAACGCGGACTTATGGCCCGCAAGGCTCTGGCCGAGTACGGAGAAGCGATGGAAAAGGGCGACAAGGCCGGTATGGAGACTGCCCAGGCACGTCTGAAAGAGGACTATAAGTATTTCGGTTACGGCTATCTTGAATCTCCCGAAAAGGCTGTTCCTCCGGTAGCGCTCACATTCTACTCTTTCCGTGTGATGGTCATAGCCGGCGGTTACCTGCTCCTCTTGTTTATCCTCGCCATATTCATGCTTAAGTGGAAAGATGCGTGGCTGGAACGCCGCTGGGTACACTGGCTCGGCATTTTATCGATCCCTGTCGTGTGGATATGCAGCCAGGCCGGATGGATTGTGGCTGAGGTAGGACGTCAGCCCTGGGTCATTCAGGACCTTATGCCTACCGGTGTGGCCGTATCTGACGTTCCGGTTCAGGGAGTGCAGACCACATTCTGGATTTTCGCGATACTTTTCACCCTGATGCTGGCAGCTGAAATCAGCATCATGGTAAGATATATAAACCGGCAGTCAAAAGCCGATATACTAACCTCTAAACATGTATGACGGCTATGAATGAACTCGTTTTGTATCAGAATTATTGGTGGCTCCTTATATCCGTGCTCGGCGCGGCCCTGGTATTCATGCTCTTTGTGCTTGGTGGCCAGACCATGCTGCTTGAGCGCAACAGCGACACCGATCGTCAGCTTATGGTAAACTCCCTCGGCCGTAAATGGGAGTTGACTTTCACCACGCTCGTGGTTTTCGGTGGTGCTTTCTTCGCCTCGTTTCCGCTCTATTATTCCACCAGCTTCGGTGGCGCATACTGGCTTTGGATGACAATATTGCTCAGTTTCGTAGTCCAGGCCGTTAGCTATGAATTCCGTCGCAAACAGGGGAACCTGTACGGACGTTCCACATACGATCTGCTTCTGCTGCTCAACGGCGTGGTGGGTTCGGTATTTCTCGGGGCTGCCGTGGGCATGTTCTATTTCGGTGGCCCGTTTGTTGTAGAGCGTGCTAACCTGGCAATGGGATACAATCCTGTAATCAGCGTGTGGGCTCCTACCCACGGCCTGGAGGTTATGACAGACTGGCGTTGCCTGTTGCTTGGTGTGACGGTGCTGTTTCTCGCAAGGACTCTTGGCGCTCTATATTTCATAAACAATATAAAAGGCGACAAAGGGTTTGAGTCGCGCATGCGCAGTTCTGTGCTTGTCAACGGTCTTGTGTTCTCGGTGCTCTTCGTGATATTCGCTATCGTGTTGCTTACGAGTCCCGGTGTACGTCAGAATGCCGGAACAATGGAAAGTGTACCTTATCTATACTTTCACAACCTTATAGACATGTGGTGGTGGGGCGTAATCTTCCTGATTGGCGTTGTGATGGCTCTTGCCGGCATCGGCATCGGCTCGTTCACCAAGTCGCGTGGCGGCATCTGGTGGAGCGGTATCGGCGTTGCGCTTGTGATTGTGTCGCTCTTCGCCATAGCCGGGTATAACGGTACCTCCTATCTGCCTTCGACTGAGAATATACAGAGTTCGCTTACACTCGCCAACTCGTCGTCATCGCTCTTCACACTTAAAGTGATGAGTTGGGTAAGCCTGTTGATACCTTTCGTCCTCGCTTATATATGGATAGTATGGCGGAAAATGAACGCCGGTGGTCTGAAGAAATCGGATGTCTCGCCCGAAAGCCATCAATATTGATTATGCCATAACCATAATTACATAATATGCGCCGGGAGAATCATTCTCCCGGCGCATATTATGTAATTTATTTCAGGATTATTTCACTGCGACTTTTTTGCCGTTGTGAATATAGATGCCGGGCTGCGTGGGACGCTTACCCAACAGCTGTCCGTCTACAGTGTACCAGTCGCCAGGATTTTCATCGGCAGCTTCCACGGCCTCCACACCGCTTGTGGTACCGAACGAACAGATCGTCTGGAAAGCCAGTGTGGCGCGTCCGGTGGTGCTGTCGAAGAGCGGCGCGTTATACCATCCCGAGAGCGAGGTGTTGAAGGCGTTGTATTCCATCCACCACCAGAACAGACCGTCGGTATGGTCATATTTCAACAGGGTGTCTACAAGGTCTTGGGCGAATTTCTTCTGTCCTGCGGCTGAGTATGGCCATTTGTTGCTGAGGTCGTGCGTGGTGCCGGGCACTTCCCATTTATAGCTGTAGCCGGTCTCCACGATCATTATCTCCTTGTCGGGATATTCCGTCTGCAAGGTAGAGAGCGCGGTGTCGAGAATATTCATGTCACCGTGGAAATAAGGATAGTAGCTCAACCCTATAATCTCATATTCCACTCCCATTGTTTTCATCTTGTCGTAGAAGTTCTTGAGTACGGAGACCTGTGCCACACGTTCGGTGTGAAGCACGATCCTGGCATCCGGGCAAACTTCGCGGCAGGCTTTGCCGGCCTGTTTCAGCAACATCCCGAGGCGTGCCCAGTTGGCCTGGCTGCCCGAAAGCGTTTTCTTGGGCGAGTTTGTGCCGAGTGGTCCCCAGAGCATTCCGTAGCTGATTTCATTACCGGTCTGAATGAAGGAGGGTACTATGCCGTTCTCTTTCAAAGTAAGAAGACAATCGCGGGTGTATTCATATATCTTCTCGTAGAGCTGAGGGTCTGTCAGCCCTTCCCAGTCGATCGGTGTCCATTGTTTGGCAGGGTCGGCCCAGGTATCGGAATAATGGAAATCGAGCATCAGAGCCATGCCGCTCTCTACTATACGTTTGCAAAGAGGTATTATTTCTTCCAGACTCTGGCAGGCGTTGGGGTCGTAGCGTGTGTCGGAATTGGTGTCGTTGGCGTGGAGTTCCTTATATTTCTCAGGATTTACGAACAGACGCACGCGCATGGCATTCATGCCCTGTTCGGTACACCAAGGTATCAGGTCTGTTATCGGTTTGCCGGTCATATCCTTGTAGGTGGCTCCGGCTTTTTCATATTCAGGCAGGAGCGATATGTCGCCGCCGACGTAGCGTTGAGCCGAGGCATCGGTAGAAACGGCCATAACGCATAGCAGCGCGCCCAGGGCGAGATTAAGATATTTCTTCATTTGGTGATTGTTGGATTGCAGTAGATTATTTCCTAATATAAACGCCGCACCTTGCATTATATTTTAAGAACCTGTTTAATAAAAATTGTTATATTTGCAAGAAAGACAACTTTTACTTGCTTATGGAAGCGTGGATAATCTGGACTATTGTGGCTGCGGTACTCATCGTCGTAGAGGTGATGTCGCAGATGATGTGGGCGCTATGTCTCGCTATCGGAGCGATGGCAGCTGCCGCATGTGCTTTTTTCGGTGTTGATCTGACATGGCAGATTGTTGCCTTGACAATAGCGTCTTTGGTTGGCTATCTTGTGCTTCTACCTCTGTTCAACCGTTGGCATGCGCGCCATAACTCACGCGAGGCCAGAACGGGTATGGATGCGCTTCTGGGCCGCAAGGCCGTGGTTACCCATGAGATAAGGCCCGGTCGCCTGGGCCGCGCCCGCATAGACGGCGATAACTGGCAGGTCAAAGCTCCCGGTTCCGATAAGATAATCCCGGCCGGAGCCGAGGTCGTCGTAACCTCATACGACAGCATCATACTCGATGTTAATCCCGTAGACTGACAATCTTAAAATCAAATAATCATGGTTGCATATATCATTCTCGGACTTGTAGTGATACTCGCTATAGTCATAATCTCGGCCGGAGTGCAGGTAGTACCTCAGTCGGAAACCCGCGTCATAGAGCGTCTGGGACGGTTCCACGCGGTTCTTTCTCCCGGTCTGAACTTTATAATACCCTTTGTTGATCGCGCCAAGACTATCTATACCCGCAAGGTTGAGACTTCCGGCGGTCGCCACTATGTGCGTACTGTAGCCACGACCGTCATTGACCTTCGTGAGCAGGTCTACGACTTCCCGTCACAGCAGGTCATCACACGGGATAACGTGACAACCGAAATCAACGCCCTTCTATATTTCCAGATAACAGACCCCAAGAAGGCCGTTTACGAGATAGACAATCTGCCCAACGCCATAGAAAAGCTAACCCAGACTTCGCTTCGAAACGTTATCGGCGAACTTGAACTCGACGAGACATTGACTTCCCGCGATACCATCAATACCAAACTCCAGGCTATCCTCGACGACGCCACCAACAAATGGGGGGTGAAGGTCAACCGTGTGGAACTGCAGGACATCACTCCCCCTGAGAGCGTTCGGGTGGCCATGGAGAAACAGATGCAGGCGGAACGTAACCGCCGTGCCGAGATTCTGAACGCCGAAGGCGAGAAACAGTCGCTCATATTGCGTTCTGAGGGAGAAAAAGCGTCTCGCATCAACGAGGCTCAGGCCCACAAAGAGTCGGAGATTCTGCGCGCCGAAGGCGAGGCCCGGGCTATCCTGCTGAGTGCTGAAGCCGAGGCAGAGGCAATAAGACGTATAGCGGAGGCTGTGGCTTCCGGTAATACCGATCCAGCATCATATATGCTGGCCATGAAGTATATAGAAACACTTAAGGAAATGACCAGCGGTCAGGACAACAAGACTGTATATATGCCATATGAGGCAAGTGCGGTCTTGTCATCGTTGGGTTCGATAAAATCCATATTTAACAAGTAGCTCCCATAAACTTTTCCGCTCCTCACGGCGTAATATATTGAAAGTAAAATTACATGATTATGAAAAACGCACGTGAATACAAGGAAGCGGCGGCAGGGTTGCTTGCCAATGCAAAAGACGATCTCGCCTCGGATATGCGGGAAAGAGGAATAGGAGCTATCATATGGGATAATTCCACAGCAGGTTTCCACTTTATACCCGAGGTCGTATGCCGTTGCAAAGATGGCAACGCCTGTGTGGCCCGGGTATCCGGACTTTATCTTTACGATGGTGTCCTGTATCTGATAAAGGAAGAGAAACACAGTATCAACATCGACAAGTTCTATGACCGTGATACGGAAGTGAAGCCGAGCGTGGTTACACTGTCCGAAAGCATTGCTCGCCAGGAACTCGGCAATCCTGTCGGAAAGGATGAATATACCGTCGACGGTTCACTGGAAGAGTGGCTGGCCGTGGCCGACTGCTATTTCGAGGCTTTGAACGAGAAATAAACACACTTTTACGTAAAAGATTTCAATATGTAGTTGCGAAGAAATAACATACTGACATTTATTATTCGTAGTTACTTATCGATTAAATTTGAATTCAGACTTATGAAAAGATTATTGTTTATTCTGATTGCGTTGGTCGTGTCGGCAGGTACTGCCTCGGCATTTATAGACAGCTATACGATAAGCCGCGACAAACTTCCCGAAGAGGCTCAAAACATGCTTAAGGAGTATTTTCCTAAAGCGAAAGTCAGCCTTATAAAAGTTGACAGGCATCTGCTGAAAAAGACCGACTATGACGTGAGACTTACCAATGGAACCACTATAGAATTCACCAACCAGGGCAAGTGGACATCTGTTGACTGCGGCAAAAAGGCGGTGCCGGAGTCTCTGGTGCCGAAAAGCATCAGGAACTATGTGACCAAAAACTACAGCGGAGTCTCGATAGTCAGCATACGTAAACGAAATGCAGGATACGATATAGTTCTGTCAGACAGTATAAAACTTCGGTTCAATCTCCTCGGACAATTCAAGGGAGTGACGATGGAAGATGAATAACTATATGATAATATTGGACAAGAATCGGCGGATGCTTTGGTATCTGCCGATTCTTGTTTTACTTCATCAAAAAATACTCATTGAGTTATTTTGATTTAACGAAAAGATTTATACTTTTGTATTTGATGAATATTTTATATTAAACGCGTACAGTATCTGTGCGTTTATAAATCTTTCTTACACCTTGCATTATGAAAAAGATAAACAGTGCGCTTTCCCGATATGTGTCGAGGCTTTGCGCGGTATGCCTGGCTATTCTCGGATTCAGCTGTTCTTCATCTGAAGATGAAGATGAGCCTCCCTGCATGTATGGTACCCCTCTTGGTACCTTTGAAATCAAAGGTACGGTTTCAACCGAAAATGGTGAGGAAGTATCCAACGCTACGATACGTGTTGCCGAACCCGAAAGAAAATCGGAAGAATTCTCTATTTCCACAACCGCGACCGGTAACAAAGGCGGTTATGTAACAAAAGAGAAAACCTTCCCGTATGAAAAGGTAAAGGTAGTCTGTCTGCCTGATGATAAGTCGCTGGTAGCCGATTCTGTAATCATAGATTTGAAGTATTCGAGAAACAGCGACAACGATAACTCCTGGAATGTGGGTCATGCGAAATCTACTGTAGATTTCACACTCAGAAAGAAGGATAATAAATGAAACCGTTATCCTTAAAGCAACGGATAGCCCTTGAACTGAACCGTAAGATTAAACGGGAACGCAGCAGAGAACATCCTCTGCGGCAACTTTTCTGGGAGTGTACCTGGCGGTGCAATCTGTCGTGCCGTCATTGCGGCAGCGACTGTAAAAGTTCAGCTACATTGCCCGACATGCCGGCGACGGATTTCCTGAAAGTGATAGATTCGCTGATCCCTCATGTCAATCCTCATCATGTCAATATAGTTATCACCGGGGGGGAGCCTCTTGTACGTAACGACCTCGAATATGTAGGCCGTCAGCTTTATGACCGGCAATTCCCTTGGGGAATTGTAACCAACGGATTGCTTCTTACCCAAGAACGTTTCGCAAGTCTGAGGGCGGCCGGGCTTCATAATATCACCATAAGTCTCGACGGGCTTGAAGAGAATCATAACTGGATGAGAAACCATCCGGCGTCGTTCCGGAAAGCATATGAAGCGATAAAAATGGTGGCTTGCGCCAAGGATATAAATTTCGATGTCGTTACTTGTGTGAATCGCAAGTCGCTCGGCGAGCTGGATGCTCTAAGGGATTTGCTGATAGATGCAGGGGTAAAACGCTGGAGACTCTTTACCATTTTCCCATCTGGACGCGCGGCCCGATATCCGGAATTCGAACTTACGGGAGCGCAGGTCGATTCCTTGATGCGGTTTATATCAGACACGCGAAAAGAGGGACATATACATCCGTCGTTCTGCTGCGAGGGCTTCATGGCCGGTTACGAAGGAGAGGTAAGAGACTATTTCTTCGATTGCCAGGCAGGGGTAACCGTAGCCTCGGTATTGCTCGACGGAGGTATCGGAGCCTGTCCCAGTATACGTGCGGACTACCGGCAGGGCAATATATACAAAGATGATTTTTTCGATGTATGGCAGAACCGCTACGAGAAATATCGCAACCGGGAATGGATGAAAACCGGAATATGTGCCGATTGCTCCTTCTGGCGCTACTGCGAAGGCAATGGAATGCATCTGAGAGATGCTGAGGGTAATATATCACATTGCCATCTCCATAAATAGGGCGGTGTTGCAGAACTCCCTACAAAAAAAATTAAGCAAAAGCCTCAACTTTCA